>NZ_JAGDDW010000001.1:0-815234 GCF_040148665.1 Marinobacter sp. NFXS9
GGAGTTGAGGATGAGCGGAACCCATGAGGGCCCGGAAGCCAGAACGCTTCCACGAAGAGGCCGGATATGCGAATGCAACCGTTCTTCACTGACCTGGGGGAGTGACCAACAGGGAGGGGACCATATAGACGCTTCAGCTTCCGAGCAGGCGTTCAGCCTGCCGATAAATTGCTTTAGATGGGGGAATCTACGACATTGACAGGGCAGCTCTAGGCTTGCAGTTATAAGCCTCTCTCCCCTGGAGGGAGAGAGGTTTGGAGAGAGGGGGACGAGGCGAAAGCCTCGCTGGATAGTGTCCGTGGATTGGTTGGCTTCCCCCTCTCCCCAGCCCTCTCCCGCGAGGGGAGAGGGAGCAGGATGGTGCAAACCGGCAACATAGGTAACACCGCAAACCGGGAACAGGGGTTACATGTGATCGTTGTGCCTCACGGCACCTCAACACCCCGAGCCGCCTCCAGCAACGCAAACCAGTCCGTCCGCGGTAGCGTCACCGCCAACCCGGCCCGCGCCTGATCGATCCGTTCCTGTCGCATGGAGCCCAGCACCGGCGTCGGCTGGCCGGGAATCATCCGCAGCCAGGCAATCGCCAGCGCCGTGGCCGTCAGGCCGGTTTCTCGGGTTAATCGCTCGAGCTCTTTTGTCAATGCACCTTTCCCAAGCGCACCGCCACCCAACGGCGACCAGGCCATCCAGTGCAGGTTATCCCGCAGGTGCGCTTCCATCGTGCCGTCCGACAAGGCGTTGTTGGCGCGCAGGGACAGTTCGCTCTGGTTACAGACCAGCGGGATATCCAGGTTGGCCTGCAACCAGCGCCACTGCTCTGGCAGGAAATTGGAGACGCCAACGCGGGCAACTTTGCCGGCTTTCACTGCGTTCTCCAGAGCCTGGCCGACAGACGGCGCGTCCATCAGGGGATCGGGGCGGTGGATGAGGAAGGTGTCGATCTGTTCAACGTTGAGATTCACCAGAGCCTTGTCGATCGCAGCGCTGACATAGTCCGCCTCGGCCCGATAGTGCTTCACGGTATCGCCGCTGGCGTGGACGATGTCGGTCTTGGTGATGACCCGCAGCCTTTTGCGCAGCGCCGGGTTGGCGCGCAACGCTTCGCCGAAGGCTTTCTCGCATTCGCCGTGACCGTAGATGTCGGCGTGGTCAAAGGTGTCACAGCCCTGATCGATCTGCGTTTCGATCCAGCGGGCCAGATCTTCGGGTCTGGCCAGTTCGGGGTAGTCCTGCAGGCGCATGAAGCCGAGGATCAGGTCAGGGTAAAGATCAGACATTGTGTTGGTTTTTCCGTCTTATTGGCGGACAAAGCTGATGACCACGCGGTCATCGTCCGTCTGCCGGGAGAATGTGTAGGGCGAGGACGACAGACGCTCGTGCCGTCCGGCACCGATCGCCGGATGAGCCTCCCTGAATTGGCCCAGTTTACGCCAATAGGCCAGGGTGCTGGCGGTTTTCGGATCATCGAGGGCATCCCAGTTCATGTCCGAGCGGGTGCCCTGCTGCGGATCGGAGCCGTTGGGGCCGTCGCGGCGACCGGACTCGTCGCCATAGAATACCTGCACGGTGCCCGGTGTGAAGAGCAGGGCGGCGGCGACCCGTTTCTGCAATTCGGGATCGTTGTGGGCTTCGCTGCTGAACAGGCGCGTGTCGTGGGAGGATATGTAGCTCATCACATTGAACGGTTGGTCGCCGTGCATGGACTGGCTGTAGTCGGCGTAGACCTTGTCCATGTCCGGCAGGCGCTCGGCGCCGGCCAGGGCATTGTCCTGCAGGTCGAAGTTGATCACCGCGTCGAAGCCGTCGTCGTAGTAGTGATCGCGGGTGACGGAGTGCGGGAAGACTTCGCCCACCATCCAGAATTTCCGGGCAGGCAGGGCTTTGTCCGGATGGTTCGCCCGGTAGTCATCCAGTGCTTTCTGCGCCGCCACTTTCAGCTCGGCCCAGGCTTCCGGCTCGACGTGCTTGACGGTATCCGCGCGGAAGCCATCGATGCCGAAGCGGCGAATCCAGCTCGTATGCCACTGGATCAGGTAGTCGCGCACCGTCGCGTTGGGCAGGTTCCGGGCATGGGTGTCCGCCTTGTTGGCCAGGAAGTCGGGGAGATCCACAGCCTTTGTTGACTCGGTCTGGAAATCCGGCAGATAGGCGAGCGACCCTTTGATGGGATCGATGCCGGCGCTGGGCGCGTCGGGATAATCGGCGATGCCGGCGCGCACCCAGTCCTTGCCCCACCAATGGGACCAGCCGGGGCTGTCGTAGTCGATCAGCGCATGATAGGCGTGGAAATTCTCCCAGGACTCCGGCTGCCAGTCGCCCCAGCGCTCCGGCAGGTATTTCTCGAAGCCGCCGAACAGGCCGCCGAAGTGGAAATCCTGCATGTCCTGCAGTGAGCTGTAGCCCGGGTGGTTCATGACGATGTCCATGACTACGCGGATGCCCCGTTGGTGGGCCTGGTCCACAAGCGTCTGGAATTCTTCTTCCGTGCCGTAGGCGGCATCGGGTCGGGTGAAGTCGAGAGCGTAATAGCCATGATAGCCATAGTGGCGGAAGTCGCCCTGGTCGCCGCCGCCGACCCAGCCGTGGATCTGTTCCACGGGCGGAGACACCCAGATGGCGTTCACGCCGAGTTTTTCCAGGTAATCGAGACGCTCGGTCAGGCCGGCAAAGTCGCCGCCGTGGAAGGTGCCGATTTCCTGATCGCCATCGGATTTCCGGCCGTAGGCGTGGTCGTTATCCGTGCGTCCGTTGGCAAACCGGTCTGTAATGACAAAGTAGACGGTGGCTCCGGCCCATTGGAAACTGTGTTGCACCGGCTGGGCGGATTCCAGCATGACCAGTCCCTCGGCGTCTTTGGCCGGGGCCAGTGAAACATGGGCGTCCTCAACCTGGGCTCGTTTGCCGGAGAAGGCATCCCGGACCCACTCGCCGTCCCTGAAGACATCGCCGACCGGGATGCGGGTCTGTTCCGTCGATGTGGCGCACAGGTGGGTCTGGCCGGCCCGGTTGTCGGTAGGCTGTGCAGCGCTGTCGAAGGTGCTTTGGGTGCCGGGAGCGGCACAACCGGCCAGCAGGGCGCAGGTGGCCACCAGACGGGAGAGAGGAGTGAGACGCATCGCAATTCTCCTGAAGCGTGTTATTGTCCGGCGCCCCGCAGCTTTGGCGAAGGTTTCGAGGCGTGGAGGCGGCCGTTTATTGTGGGTTGATATAACCAGAGGGACGTGCCCGTGGGTAGACGGAAATCGCCTACGCCCCCTACTCCCCCGTTCTACGCCTCGGGTATTAAAAACAGGGCTGATGCCAGCATTGCGGTTTTCACTGACGATGTTGATCATCGCGATAACGACAAAAGCGACCTTCCCCCTGGGTGACGCCCTCGGGACAAAAACAATAAGGCAGAGAACAGAGAGGTACTGACAATGAATCGCCGCAATTTCATCCGCAGCACGCTCGCCGTCTCCATCCTGGCAACCACCATGGGTGCCGTTGCACCGGCCCAGGCCGACATCGAGGAGGGCAAGCTGGTTGTCTGGATCAACGGTGACAAGGGCTACAACGGACTGCAGGAAGTCGGTGACTGGTTTACCAAGGAAACCGGTATTCCCGTGGAAGTGGCTCACCCTGACAGTGCAACCGACAAATTCCAGCAGGCTGCTGCGACCGGTAATGGTCCCGACATCTTCATCTGGGCGCACGATCGCCTGGGCGAGTGGGCACAGAGTGGCCTGATCTCTGAAATCAACCCGTCCCAGTCCATTCGCGACGCCAACTACGACTTTACCTGGGATGCGGTTACCGTGGACGGCAAGGTTTACGGCTACCCAATGGCGGTGGAATCCGTCGGCCTGATCTACAACAAGGATCTGGTCCCCAACCCGCCCAAGTCCTTCGAGGAAATCCCGGCGCTGGACAAGAAGCTGGCGGAGCAGGGCAAGAAAGCCATCCTGTGGGACTACAACAACACTTATTTCACCTGGCCGCTGCTGGCCGCCGATGGCGGTTACATCTTCAAAAAGACCGACAGCGGTTATGACGTTTCCGATACCGGTGTGAACACCGAGGGCGCCATCGCGGGCGGCAAAGTGCTCAAGTCCCTGATCGACGAGGGCGTCATGCCCCGCGGCGCGGACTACGGCGCCATGGACTCCCAGTTCAACAAGGGTGAACTGGCGATGATGATCAACGGTCCCTGGGCCTGGGCGAACCTGAAGAAGAGCGGCATCAACTTCGGCGTCACCACGCTGCCGACCATCAACGGTCAGAAGCCCAAGCCGATGGTGGGCGTCATGGCGGCCACGCTGAATACCGCAAGCCCGAACAAGGACCTGGCCGTGGAATTCCTGGAAAACTACGCGCTGTCGGTCAAGGGCCTGAAAATGGTCAACGACGACGTGCCGCTGGGTGCCGTGGCCAACAAGGAGCTGATGGACGAGCTGTCGGCTGACAACCCGTACATCAAGGCCACGTTCAAGAACGCCGAACTGGGTGAACCGATGCCGAACGTGCCTGCAATGGGCGCCTTCTGGTCCTCCATGGCGCCGGCGCTGCAGAACATCACGGCCGGTCGCCAGTCCGTCAAGGAAGCACTGGATACGGCCGCGACCCGCATTACCCGATAAAGGCCTCGGGCCGGTGGTGGCAATGGCTGCCACCGGCCGCCGGCGACCTGGCCGGTGTCCAGGCAACAACTGACGGGGCTGACTACAATGTTAACCGAGACGCTGTCCTATCCGCGTACAGCAAGCAGACCTTTCATGACCCGAGCTATCCTGAAGTGGGGCGTCCTGGCCGTACTGGTCGGCATGGCGCTCTACCTGATCGTCGCGCTGTATGCCCAGCGTGAATTCGTATTCGCCATGCTGTTCCTGGTGCTGACGGCATCGGCGGTGGCCGTTTTCGTGAGCAAACGACTCTACGCGCATCGCTACATCTATCCGGCGGTGGCCGGGATGGGCCTGTTCGTGATCTTCCCGCTGATGTACACCGTGGGAATCGGCTTCACCAACTACAGCGCCAGCAACCTGTTGAGTTTCGAGCGGGTGCAGGACAACCTGCTCTCGCGCACCTATCAGTCGGAATCGGCCCGCTACAACTATGACCTGTATCAGACCGATGCCGGCTATGTGGTTTTCCTCAAGAGCGACGCGGGCGATCTGGTTTCAGCGCCTTTCGAACTGAAAGACGGCCAGGTGCCGCCGATTGAGGTCAGCCCGACGGCGACGGCCCCGGCCGGTGAGCCGTTGGCTTTCCGCGACATCATCAAGCAGCGCAACGCGCTGGGCGAACTGCGGCTGCAGACGCCGGATGGCCGCGAGCTGTCCATGGCCAGCCTGCGGGCGTTCGCCACCATCAAGCCGCTGTATGAAAAATCCGGCAACGACACCCTGACCAATACCCGTACCGGGGTGACCTATTTCCCCAATCAGGACACCGGTTTCTACGAAAGCGCCGATGGCGATAAGCTGGTGCCGGGCTGGACCGTCAATGCCGGGTTCGACAACTACAAGCGCGTGATCACGGATCCGAGCATCAGCGGGCCGTTCATGCAGATTTTCGTCTGGACGCTGCTGTTCTCCGTGGGCACGGTGGTGTTCACGCTTGTCCTGGGCCTGTTGTTGGCCAACCTGCTGCAGTGGGACCAGATTCGCGGCAAGGGCTTTTACCGCACGATGCTGATCCTGCCGTACGCGGTGCCGGCGTTCATTTCGATCCTGGTGTTCAAGGGTCTGTTCAACCAGAACTTCGGTGAAATCAACCTGGTGCTGGAAAACCTGTTCGGCATCCGCCCGGACTGGTTCAGCGACCCGACCATGGCACGGTCGATGATCCTGATCGTCAACACCTGGCTGGGCTATCCGTACATGATGTTGCTGTGCATGGGGCTGTTGCAGTCCATTCCCCGGGATTTGTACGAAGCCTCCGCGATGGACGGGGCCGGGCCGATCAATAACCTGATGAACATTACTTTCCCCTTGATCCTGAAACCCCTGGCGCCTCTGCTGATCGCGAGCTTCGCGTTCAACTTCAACAACTTCGTGCTGATTGCGCTGTTGACCGGCGGTGCGCCGGATATCATCGGCGCCAGTACGCCGGCGGGCACCACGGATCTGCTGGTCAGTTACACCTACCGGATTGCCTTCCAGGATTCCGGCCAGAACTTCGGTCTGGCGGCGGCAATCGCCACGGTGATCTTCCTGGTGGTGGGTGCGCTGTCACTGATCAACCTCAAACTGTCCAAGATCAAGGTGTAGGAGGCGGCTATGGCAATGGTAGAACCGCGTTCAACGAAATACCGCGTGCTGGCCTCCCACCTGGGAATGCTGTGCTTCATCGCGCTGATCCTGTTCCCGCTGCTGATGGTGATTTCCATCTCCTTCCGCAGCGGTAATTTCGCCACCGGCAGCCTGCTGCCGGAGGTGCCCTCGCTGGAGCACTGGTCCCTGGCGCTCGGCATTCCCTACACGGACGATGCCGGCAATGTGGTCCAGCCGCCATTCCCGGTGCTGCTGTGGCTGTGGAATTCCATCAAGATCGCGGTGATTTCCTCGCTGCTGATCCTGGCGCTGTCCACCACGGCGGCCTACGCCTTCGCGCGGATGCGATTTGCCGGCAAGGGCTTTGTGCTGAAATCCATGCTGATCTTCCAGATGTTCCCGCCGGTTCTGTCACTGGTGGCGCTTTACGCGCTGTTCAACGAGATCGGCAAGCACATCAGTTGGTTGGGCCTGAATACCCACGGCGCGGTGATCGTCGCCTCTTTGGGCGGGATGGCACTGCACATCTGGACCATCAAGGGCTACTTCGATTCCATCGACCGGTCCCTGGAAGAAGCGGCTATTGTCGATGGTGCCACCACCTGGCAAGCGTTCCGCTACATCCTGTTGCCGTTGTCGGTGCCGATCCTGATGGTGGTGTTCATCCTGGCGTTCATCATGACGATCATGGAATACCCGATGGCGTCGATCCTGCTGGTGGATACGGACAAGCTGACCCTGGCCGTCGGCGCCCAGCAGTATCTCTATGAGCAGAATTATTTGTGGGGCGATTTTGCCGCCGCGGCCGTGCTGTCCGGACTGCCCATTACTGCTGTGTTCCTGTATTGCCAGCGATGGATTGTCGGCGGGCTGACCGCCGGTGGCGTGAAGGGGTAAGTGATACGCCCTGAATAAAAATTTTGGGCGAGTCCGGCGGAGCCGGGCTCATCCGATTGCGCGAAAAAGGTTGCGTCTTCCTGACTGAGTGATTCCGCGACCCCGGACCCGCCTGAAACCGCTGGCTGCTCCGGGGCTTTTTTGTGGTCGGGTGCAGGCCCGCGTGTCGCCGGTAGCGGGACTGGGGGAGGTGGCTCACTCACGGTATGCTCGACGTATTGACTCATCGCTAACAGGGACGTTTTCCATGTCCTCACTCTCCGCAGAGATGGAACAGGCACCCGGTCGACCGCACCAGACGGCGACGCGCATTACCTTCCTGATTTCCGGCATTGCCCTGGCGGCCTGGGCGCCGTTGGTGCCTTATGCCAAGGACCGCCTGGAGGTGGGCGACGGCGTGTTTGGCCTGCTCCTGCTGTGTCTGGGCGCGGGCTCGATCCTCTCCATGCCGTTGGCCGGACCCATGGTCAGCCGCGCCGGCTATCGACGGGTGATCATTCCCGCTGCGTTGCTCGGGTTTGCCATGTTGCCGTTACTGGCGAGTGTGTCGAGCCTGCCTCTGTTGATTCTTGCCTTGTTCCTGTTCGGCGGCGGCATTGGCGCGCTGGATGTGGCGATGAACATGCAGGCGATCGTGGTGGAGCGGGCCAGTGGGCGGTCGTTGATGTCGGGCTTTCACGGGTTGTTCAGTCTGGGCGCCATTATCGGGGCGGCCAGCATGGCCGGTTTGCTGGGTCTGGGGGCGACACCGTTATTGGCAGCCAGTTGTGTGGTGGGCCTCGTGCTGATTGGGCTGTTCCTGGCGGCGCCGGGCCTGCTTTCGGACTCCGGCCAGCCTGGCGGGCCGGTCTTCGCTGTTCCTCACGGGATTGTGTTGGTGATCGGTCTGGTGTGTTTCGTGTCCTTCCTGAGTGAAGGGGCCATGCTCGACTGGACCGCGATCTTTTTTGTCGATCACCTTGATGTGGACGTCACCCGGGCCGGACTGGGCTTTGCGGCTTTCTCGGTCACCATGACCCTGGGGCGACTGACCGGCGATCGTTTTGTCGCCCGGTTCGGTGGTGGACGGGTGGTGGCGGTTGGGGGCTTTGTAGCAGCCTGCGGCATTGTGTTGCTGACCTTCGCACCGACCTGGCTGTACGGTTTGTTGGGCTGCGCCCTGGTGGGTGCAGGGTGTTCCAACATCGTTCCGGTGATGTTCACACGGGCCGGCCAGCAGACGGCCATGCACGAGCACCTGGCTGTGCCGGCCGTCGCGACACTAGGCTATATCGGCGTGCTGATGGGGCCGGCAACCATCGGGTTCCTGTCCGAGCTGATGGGGCTGGGGATGGCGTTTCTGGTGTTGGCGGGGCTGTTGTTGGCGGTTTCCGGGGCGTCGCGTTTTTTGCAGGGTTGATGGGTTACCTAAGTTGCCAGTTTGCACGGTTTCGTAGGTTGGGCTGACGCAGGAAGCCCAACAATCTCAGGCTCCTGCGCAGCTCTTCGCTAGGTGAATCTCATTGCCCGTTGGATAACTCCTTGTTGGGCTTCCTGCGTCAGCCCAACCTACAGGCCATAGGCGTTGTGTATCGAGATACTGTTCCCTGCGAGCGTCTTGCACGAGGCGCGCTCGAAACCAATGAATGCCATCGCTGGAGCAGAGGACAGGATGTCCTCGTCGCATAAGCGGCCATGGACGGCCCTCTTAGGCGACGGAAGCGGTGGCGTTCATTGGTTTCAGCCCCCCAGATCCGCTTACCTGCCCATGTCATGTTCCCGTCAATACCCATTCGCCAGACAAAAAAAGGCCCGCACGGGGCGGGCAATAACGTGACAAACGTTGATGAGAGTGTGAGGAGATGGTTGTCGAACCCAAGTGTCCCGTCTGGTTAATTCGCTGATCTACTGAGCGCCTGAACGCTTTGAGAGCAAGGCGCGGTAGCGAAGGTTTGGTGGTTCCAAATCGAGCTGCCGCAACACCGCTATCAAAGTGTTCAGGCGCTCCCGAAGGGCGCACCGCTGACGCCTCTGGGCCTGCGTTGCCAACCCTTGATGTGGAACCACCACACCGGCGGGCTGGCGCCTTGACCAGAGACGTCAGCGGTACGCAGTAGGTCAACGAATTATCCAGACGGGACACTAGAGGTCGACGCACGGCTCCTTGAAGAGCCGTGGACAAGCCGTGCCGTCCTGACGGAACAGGTGGCACATCTCCGGCTTGATGCCCAGTGCGACCGCATCGCCTTCCTGTACCGGATTGGTGCCCTCGGTCCGCATGGTGATGATGCCGTCGATGCCTTCTATATCAAGGTGGACCAGCGTCTGGTAGCCCAGGCGTTCCACAACATTGACCGCGCCCTGGATCGCCACGGTGCCCTCGTCATGAGTCGAAAAATGCTCGGGTCGGATCCCCAGGGTGACCCGCTCGCCTTCAGACAGCGCACCGCCATTGATCGGCAGGGTCATCTGCATGGCGCCGGGCAGGTTGACCGTGACCTCCTGGTTGCTGGCTGCCACCACGTCGCCGTCGATAAAGTTCATCTTCGGTGAGCCGATGAAGCCCGCCACGAAACGGGTGGCCGGGTAGTGATACAGCTCCAGCGGTTTGCCCACCTGGGCGATGGCGCCGTTGTCCAGGGCGACGATCTTGTCGGCCATGGTCATGGCTTCCACCTGGTCGTGGGTCACGTAAATCATGGTCGCGCCCAGGCGCTTGTGCAGGCCGGATATCTCGATCCGCATCTGCACCCGCAGGGACGCATCCAGATTCGAAAGCGGTTCGTCGAACAGGAACACCGCTGGCTCACGGACGATGGTCCGGCCGATCGCCACCCGTTGACGCTGCCCGCCGGACAGGTCCTTGGGCTTGCGCTGCAGCAGGTTGTCGAGCTGAAGCAGGCGTGCCGCGTCGTTCACCCGACGGTCGATCTCGCCTTTCTTGACGCTGGCCAGCTTCAGGCCGAACGCCATGTTTTCAGCCACGTCCATATGCGGATAGAGCGCATAGGACTGGAAAACCATGCCCACTTCCCGGTCCTTGGGCGGCTTGTCATTGACGCGTTCCTGGCCGATGTAGAGGTCGCCTTCGGAGATGTCCTCCAGTCCGGCGATCATCCGCAGCAGGGTCGACTTGCCGCAGCCGGAGGGACCCACGAAGACCACAAATTCGCCGTCCTGGATGTCCAGGTTCACGTTGCGTGTGACTTCGGCATCGCCGAAGCGCTTGTAGACGTTTCTGAGAGTGACGCTTGCCATAGTCTTCAGTCTTTGTTGTCAGTGTATGGCGGTCCGGCCTTGGGGCCGGATCCTGTTTAACCCTTGGCGATGCCCGCGCTGTGGGGTGGCAGGGTGACGGCACTGCCGCGCCAGTCCGCCGTCAGCGATGCCGGTGTATCCGACAGGGCGGAAGCCGGGTGCGGCAACGACAGTGACACTTTCTGGTCGCTGAAGTTCAGGGCGACCAGCAGACGCTGCCCGTCGGTTTCGCGACTGAACAGCAGGGTGTCTTCCGGGCTTTCCATAAACCGGATGCTGCCGGTAAGCAGCGCGGGTTGCTGGCGTCGCCAGCCGAGGAATTCCCGATAGGCCTGCAGGACCGAATGCCGCTCGTTCTCCTGTTCGGAGACCGCCGCGTTCAGGTGTTCTTCGTAAACCGGCAACCACGGCTTGGCCTCGCTGAAACCGGCGTTGTGGGCCATCGCATCCCAGACCATGGGCGTTCGGCAGCCGTCGCGGCCCTTGTATTCCGGCCAGAAGCTGATGCCGTAAGGATCCACAAGATCCTCAAAGGCCAGCTCGGCTTCGGTCATGCCCAGCTCTTCGCCCTGATAGATGCAAGCGCTGCCGCGCAGGCTCAGCATCATGATCATGAACAGCTTGATCTGTTCCGGACCCTCGGCCTGCCAGCGGCTGGCGACCCGCGCCACATCGTGGTTGCCGATCGCCCAGCAGGGCCAGCCGTCTTCCAGCTTGGATTCGATGCCTTCGACCGTATGCTTGATGAAGTCCGCGCCGCGTTGCTCGGTCAGCAGGTCGAACGAGTAGGCCATGTGCAGCTTATCGCCGTTGCTGGTGTAGTCCGCCATGGTCTGCAGGGAATTGTCGTCGCCGATTTCGCCGACGGTCGTGGTCCCCGGGTATTCATCCAGCAGGGCGCGCAGGCGCTTGAGGAACGCCAGGTTCTCCGGCCGGGTCTTGTCGTACTTGTGGTACTGGTAGGCGTAGGGATTTTCTTTGCGCACACCAATCGATGCTTCCTGGACCGCCTGGCTGGGCGGATTGTTGCGCAGCTTCGTGTCGTGGAAGCAGAAATTGATGGCATCCAGACGGAAACCGTCGACGCCGCGGTCCAGCCAGAACCGGACCTCGTCGAGAATCTGATCCTGAAGCTCTGGATTATGGAAGTTCAGGTCCGGCTGGCTGGCCAGGAAGTTGTGCAGGTAATACTGCCGGCGACGGCTGTCCCAGGCCCACGCAGAACCGCCGAAGACCGACAGCCAGTTGTTGGGCGGTGTGCCGTCGGCCTGGGCGTCGGCCCAGACGTACCAGTCCGCCTTGGGGTTGTCGCGGCTGACCCGGCTTTCCTTGAACCACTCGTGTTCTTCCGAGGTGTGGCTGAGTACCTGGTCGATCATGATCCTGAGGTCGCGCTTGTGCGCCTCGGCGATCAGCACGTCGAAATCCTCGAGGGTGCCGAAGATCGGGTCCACGCCCCGGTAGTCGGACACGTCGTAACCGAAATCCTTCATGGGTGAGGTAAAGAAGGGCGACAGCCAGATGGCATCGACGTTCAGGCTGGCAATGTAGTCCAGCTTGGCGGTCACGCCCGGCAGGTCGCCGATGCCGTCACCGTTGGAGTCGAAGAAGCTGCGGGGATATACCTGGTAGATGACAGCACCGCGCCACCAGTCGGGATTCTTTTGCATCATGCCTCACTCAGAACAAAGTCGGTTTTGGCGTCCGTGAACGTTGTGGTGGCGTGGATCACACAGCCGACCGGTCCCGCGGCGCCCTTGTTGTTGTGATGACACTATGGTGCTCGTGCGGGGCGTGGCGGGCATCCTCCTGACACGCTTTTTGCTGGCGTAGACGGGGGGAGGAGGGGGCGTAGGTCCGCTCATGCGGGCCTCGTCCCTGGTGGTTTTCTACTCCCCCTGGATCTTGCTCAGCAGATCCCGGGCCAGCTCGATCGCCTCGGAACGATGCGCAATGTTCTGCTTCTGGTACAGGCTGCGGATGTGCGTCTTGACGGTCGTCGCCGCCACCTTCAGGTGCTCGGCAATCTGGTCGTTGGACAGCCCCGCGTGGATAAGACTGAGGATCTGCCATTCGCGACGGGTCAGCGGCGAGGTGCGGATCAACTCCGGCACGTCCGGCCGGTCGATGATGTCCTGGATGATCGCCTCGTCCAGCGAGATCCGGATCGCGCGGCTGAAGTCCCGTTGCTGCTGGGAGAGCTGGATCAGACGCTCCGCCCGCTGCAGCTCCATGCCATCGATCAGTTGGTCGTTGATCAGGGCTTTCAGGATCACGATCAGCACCTTGCCCAGACGCAGGAAGCTACCGACCGCACCGGTCGTGCTGGCCAGTTGCAGCGCCTCGCGCATATGAAACAGGGCCTGCTCGCGATCCTCCAACTGCCAGTGCATGTGGGCCAGCGCAATGTGGTTGCGGTTCAGGTCCATTTGCAGCCCGATGCGTTCGGCCACCGCCTGCAATCCTTCGAGGATGGGTCTGGCTTTTTCCGGCTGTTCGAGACTCAAATAGGCCCGAGCCCAGTTGCGGGCATTGCACTGCAGGAAGTGGTTGGTGGCGTCCTCGATGGCGTAGTCCGGCGCGGCCGTCAGCCAGCGCTGGATGGCTTCGCGGTCACGGACGGCGTCCCAGAACGACAACATGGTGGCGTGGGAATTGGCGACCCAGTCGATATGGTATTCACCCGAGGCCAGCATTTTCTGGATCTTCTGGATATAGTCGGCGCACAGCGTTTGCCGGCCGCGGGCCTGGGCCACTTTGGCCAGGGACGTGTAGCTTTGCAGGTACCAGCGCTCACCCTGGGCTTCAAGTATCTCGATACCCTGCAGTGCACAGCGCTCGGCGTTTTCCAGATGGTGCCATTCCCACATGACCTGGCTGCGGATGCGGTACAGGAATTCCAGGATCGGCAGGTGGTCGAGGTGGTATTCCTCGGCATACTGGAACGCCCGCTCCTGCACGTTATAGGCCTTCTGCAGCAGTCCCATGGCCACGTTGATTTCCGACTGCTGGCACAGTGCCCAGAGTACGTTCTGGTGGGCGCCGTGGGCCCGGGCGAGGGTTTCGGTGTCCTGCATGCGGGCGAGGGCTTCCTTGAGGTGACCTTCCACAAACAGGGCTTCGCCCATCACTGAGGCCGCGGCGACCTTGGACGTGGGCAGGAATCGGGCTTCCTGTTCCATGGCGTCTGTGGCCTGACCCAGGGCAGTATGGGAATCCCCGAAATTCATGGCCACCTGGGCGCGAACGGCGCTGAATTCGCAGCGCACGGAGCGTAAATCGTCTTCGCTGAGGTGTTCCTTGAGTTTCGCTTCGGCAGCGGCCAGCCATTGTTCCGCCTCGTCAAACTTGTACTGGCTCTGGGCCACCCAGGCGCGCAGCAGCGTCAGCAGCGGTTCGTCGGCGATGCTGGTTGGGTCCAGCGCATCCAGACACTGTTGCAGCAGGGCAAACTGGCCTTCGGTAAAGAAGGCGCGGCCGTGGTCCAGCAGGATGCGGGTGATGCGCTGCTGGTCCTGCGCCTTGACCGCGTGGCGGGCCGCCTCTTCCGGGCGATCCAGTTCGCGCCAGGCGTCGCTGGCTTGCTGGTGCAGGGCTGTGACGTCCTCCTGGGCGGAACAGGCGAGGAGATGGCGCAGGTAGGCGCTGAACAGGGGGTGGTATCGGAACCATAACCCGCTGCTGTCCAGGGGCATGATGAAAAATCCTTTGCTGATCAGCTGGTTGAGTAGAGCCTGACCGTCCCGATGACCCGCTACGCGCATGGCGAGAAAGGCATTGAAGCGGTCGAGCAGGGAGGTACGTAGGAGAAAACCGAGCGCTTCGTCGTCCAGTTGGCGACCTAGCAATTCGTCGAAGTAATCGAAAATGTACTGGTTCCCGTCTTCGAATTGCTCCACCATTTCGTTAAACGCAACACTGGTTGCGGCGCTGGTGGCGACGAGTTGCAGGGCCGATACCCAGCCTTCAACACGCCGCACCGCCCGCTCGATGCTTTCCCGCGAGACTTCGTAAGGAAGGCGCTGTTCGAAATAGTGCTGTGCCTCGTCGGCATCGAAGCCGAGTTCCCGGGCACTGATCTCCAGCATATGACCCTGCATGCGCAACTGTGCGACGCCGATCGGCGGCACCGTGCGTGTCAGGATGATCATCGTCAGATAGGCCGGTTGGTGGCGCAGCAGGAAGCGCATGGCTTCGTGGATTTCGGGATCAGTGATCAGGTGGTAGTCGTCCAGGACGACGTAGAGCGGTTCGGCCTCTACCGGCATTTCAGCCAGCAGGTGCGTCAGAAATTCCTGCAGGTTATCAAAGCCGGATGTCGTTAACCGTCGTAACGTATCAGGGCACGTGCCTGGCCGGTTGCTTTCCAGCGTGTGAGCCAGGTAAGCCGCAAACTGGCCGGGCTGATTGTCCGGGGCGTCCAGTCGGTACCAGGCGACGTCCGCCTCCAGCGCCTTCAGGCGTTCGGCGGTTGTGGTGGTCTTGCCGTAGCCTGCCGGTGCCTGGACCAGCATGAGACCGACACTATTCGTTTCATGCAACGTGTCATTGAATTTTTCCCGGGCAATCAGTGCCGCGGACGCCTGTGGTGGTAAGGTTTTTGCGCTGATAAAAGTGCGCTCACCTGGCACGATTGTTGTTGTCATTACCATCGCCGGTCATGCCCATTTGTTGTAAATAATAGCAAAAAAACTCTATTATAGAGCGCTATTAAGTTACCTTGATTTATTTATTACTACAAAAGTCGTATGACTTCACCGGGCTGCTTCTGGTAGCCGATCGCCTGGTCTCTCACCCTCGACCCGTCCCGGCCGCATGCCATTATGGACAGGTCTGCCCCGCAAGAGCCAGTGGCGATCCAGAACCGGTCGAGCCCAGCTTCCGCACGAGGAGATATTGAATGTTGCATGATGAAGATCCGACGGAAACCGGGGAGTGGATGGATGCCCTTGACTCCGTTCTGAGTGAGGAAGGGCTTGAACGGGCAGCATTTCTGCTCGAGCGGCTGGGCGAACGCGCCAGCAGGGACGGGGCCGCGTTGCCCTACAGCGTCAACACACCGTATCGCAATACCATTCCTGCCAGCCGTGAAGCGCGTATGCCGGGCGACCTGTTCATGGAACGCCGCATTCGCTCACTGATCCGCTGGAATGCGCTGGCCATGGTGATCCGGGCCAACAAGCGTCCGGGCGAGCTGGGTGGTCACATTCACTCGTTCTCATCCATCGCCACGCTGCTGGACGTCGGCTTTAACTACTTCTTCCACGCCGGCGATGAAAACCGCGAAGGCGACCTGATCTACTTCCAGGGCCACTCTTCACCGGGCCTCTACGCCCGTTCCTTCCTGGAAGGGCGTCTGACCGAAGATCACCTGGACAAGTTCCGTAACGAGGTGGACGGCGATGGTCTGTCGTCATACCCACACCCGTGGCTGATGCCGGATTACTGGCAGTTCCCGACCGTGTCCATGGGCCTGGGGCCGATCCAGGCGATCTACCAGGCGCACGTCATGAAGTACCTGCACAACCGTGAACTGACCGAAGGGCCGGATCGCAAGGTCTGGTGTTTCATCGGTGACGGTGAGTGCGACGAGCCTGAGACCCTGGGTGCTATTGGCCTGGCGGGTCGTGAAAAGCTCGACAACCTGATTTTCGTGGTCAACTGTAACCTGCAGCGTCTGGACGGACCGGTCCGCGGTAACGGCAAGATCATCCAGGAGCTGGAAGGCATCTTCCGTGGCGCCAACTGGAACGTGCTCAAGGTCGTCTGGGGGCGTCTGTGGGATCCGCTGTTCGAGCAGGACGAGGATGGCCGCATGCAGAAAGTCATGGACGAAGCCGTCGATGGCGAGATGCAGAACTTCAAGTCCAACGGCGGTGGCTACGTGCGCCAGAACTTCTTCGGGCGCGATCCGGAACTGCTCAAGCGTGTCGAGCATATGTCCGACGAGGACATCTACGCTCTGAACCGTGGTGGCCATGACCCGTACAAGGTCTATGCGGCGTATCACGAGGCGGTGAACCACAAGGGTGGCCCGACCGTGATCCTGGCCCACACCATTAAAGGTTACGGCTTTGGTGAGCAGGGGCAGGCGCAGAACACCGCGCACCAGCAGAAGAAGCTGAGCATGGACACCATCAAGGCATTCCGTGACCGCTTCGGTGTGCCGATCTCGGACGACGAGATCGAAAGTATGCCGTACTACAAGCCGGCCGACGATTCGCCGGAGATGAAGTACCTGCAGAAGATGCGCAGCAAGTTGGGCGGCTCTCTGCCTCGTCGCCGTCGCGACAGCCAGCCGCTGACCATCCCGCCGCTGGAAACCTTCAAGCAGCAGCTGGACGACAGTGGCGACCGGGAATTCTCCACCACCATGGCGTTCGTGCGCATGCTGGGCACGCTGATCAAGGACAAGCAGATCGGCTCCCGCGTTGTTCCGATCGTGCCGGACGAAGCCCGGACCTTCGGCATGGACGGCATGTTCCGCCAGATGGGCATCTACACGGCCGAAGGGCAGAAGTACACGCCCAACGACCGCAACCAGATCATGTACTACCGTGAGGACCGCAAGGGCCAGATCCTGCAGGAAGGCATCAACGAAGCCGGTGCCATGTCCGCCTGGATCGCGGCGGCCACCTCCTACAGCACCAACGACTACCCGCTGATCCCGTTCTACATCTTCTACTCGATGTTTGGTTTCCAGCGCGTCGGCGACCTGTGCTGGGCGGCTGGCGACATGCGCGCCCGCGGCTTCCTGCTGGGCGGTACCGCCGGCCGGACCACGCTGAACGGCGAAGGCCTGCAGCACCAGGATGGCCACAGCCACGTGCTGTCCGCCACCGTGCCCAACTGTGTGTCCTATGACCCGACCTTCGCCTACGAAGTCGCCGTCATTGTTCGTCACGGTCTGCAGCGCATGTACGGCGACAACGAGAACGTCTACTTCTACCTGACGCTGATGAACGAAAACTACGCCCATCCGGCGATGCCGAAAGGCGTCGAGGACGGCATCATCCGCGGTATCTACAAGCTGGAGTCCCACGGCGCGAAGAAAGGTGCCAAGAAGGCCAAGCACAACGTCCGTCTGCTGGGCAGCGGCGTGATCCTCAACGAGGTGCGTGAAGCCGCGAAGATCCTGGCTGAGAAGTACGAAGTAGGCTCCGATGTCTACAGTGTGACCAGCTTCACCGAGCTGGCCCGTGACGGGCAGCACGCCGAGCGCTGGAACCGACTGCATCCGGCATCGCGTCCGCGTACGGCATACATCCAGGAGGTTCTGGGTGACTCCGATACGCCGGTGATTGCGTCCACCGACTACATGCGCCTGTTCGCCGAGCAGGTCCGTGGCTGGGTACCGGCGGACTACACCGTGCTGGGTACCGACGGTTTCGGTCGCAGTGACACCCGCGAGAAGCTGCGTCGTCACTTCGAAGTCGACCGGCAGCATGTGGTCGTGGCTGCACTGGGCTCCCTGGCACGTCAGGGCAAGATCAAGCCAGAAGTGGTTGAAGAGGCCATCCGCGAGTTTGGTATCGATGCCGACAAACCGGCCCCGGCAACCCACTAAAACCGTTAAGGAGACACAGCATCATGGCAGAAGATATTCGTGTGCCTGACCTTGGCGGTTCGGATTCGGTTGAGGTCATCGAAATCAGTGTGAGCGTTGGCGACAGCGTGGCCGAAGAGGATCCGATCCTGGTCCTCGAATCCGACAAAGCCACTGTGGAACTGCCGGCGCCCAAGGCCGGCAAGATCACTGCGCTGAACGTCAGCGTGGGGGACAAGATCAGCGAAGGCGACGTCGTCGGTCAGCTGGAAGCGGGTGAGGGCAGTGACGCGGACGACGCGTCTGACGCCGCCGAAGCCCCGGCTGAGGAAAAAGAGCCGGAAGCGGCCGCTCCGGCCAAAGAGCAAGCGGCATCGGGTGGTGTCCAGGACATCACGGTGCCGGATCTGGGCGGCGCAGATTCGGTCGAAGTGATCGAAATCAGCGTCTCCGAGGGCGACTCCGTGGAAGAGGAAGCCGCCATTCTGGTGGTGGAATCCGACAAGGCCACCGTCGAGCTGCCGGCACCGGCCGCAGGCACGATTAAATCCATCTCGGTGAAGGTGGGTGACAGCATCAGCGAAGGCGATGTGGTCGGCCAGATGGAAGTGACGGGTGGTGCGCCTGCGGAATCCGCACCGGCCGCTGAAGCCGAGAAACCGGCGCAAGCGTCTCAGCCGGCGTCGGCGCCGGCCGCTTCCGGCGGTGTCGAAGACATCACCGTGCCGGATCTGGGTGGTTCGGCATCGGTCGAGGTCATCGAGATCAGCGTATCCGCAGGCGATCAGGTCGCTGAGGAAGACCCGATTCTGGTGGTGGAATCCGACAAGGCCACCGTTGAGTTGCCGTCGCCGTCCGCGGGCACCATCAAGTCGATTTCCGTGAAAGTGGGCGACAGCATCAGCGAAGGCGATGTGGTGGGTCAGATGGAAGTGTCCGGCGGGGCGCCTGCGTCTTCGGAGCCGGCACCGCAACCGTCTTCGCAGCCCAAGTCGTCCGAGCCTGCCAAACCGGCGGCCAGCGCGGCGCCGAAGCCCAGTGGCGAGCCGGCGGCTCAGCCGAGCAAGCGGGTGCATGCCGGCCCGGCCGTGCGTCGACTGGCTCGTGAACTGGGCGCCGATCTGGGACGGGTGCAGGGCAGCGGCCCCAAGAACCGGATTCTCAAAGAGGACGTGGAAGCTTACGTCAAGCGTGCCTTGAGCCAGGTTCAGGAAGGCGGCGCTCCGGCGGCTGGCGGTGCCGGTTTACCGGCGGTGAAACTGCCGGACTTCAGCCAGTTTGGTGAGGTTGAGCGGGTCGGCATGAGTCGCCTGATGAAGCTGACCGCCGACAGCATGCAGCGCAGCTGGCTCAACGTTCCGCACGTGACCCAGTTCGAGGAAGCCGACATCAGCGAGATGGAGGACTTCCGCAAGTCAATGAAGGCCGAAGGCGAGAAACGCGGCGTGAAGCTGACGCCGATGGCCTTCCTGCTGAAGATCTGCGCCAAGGCGCTGGAGGCCCATCCGAACTTCAACGTGTCCCTGGACATGGAGAACAAGGAGATTATCCAGAAGCGCTACATCCACATCGGTATTGCCGTGGATACGCCGGATGGTCTGGTGGTGCCGGTGATCCGCAATGTGGACCAGAAAGGCCTCTGGGAGCTGGCGGAAGAGTGTCAGGTGCTGGCCCAGAAAGCCCGTGACAAGAAGCTGAGCCCGAAAGACATGCAGGGCGCCTGCTTCACCATTACCAGCCTCGGCGGTATTGGCGGCACTGCGTTCACCCCGATTGTGAACACGCCGGAAGTGGCTATCCTGGGCGTATCGCGCTCGAAGATGGCACCGGTCTGGGATGGCGCGGCCTTCCAGCCACGGCTGATGCTGCCGCTGTCGCTGTCGTACGATCACCGTGCGATCAACGGCGCCGATGCAGCCCGCTTCACCAACACCCTCCGTGCCGGACTGGAAGATCTGCGTCAGCTGCTTCTCTGATCCCGGCTTTCCGATGGCTCACCTCCTCGGGGTGAGCCATCGGTCTTCTCCCTTTTCTGTCCCTTCTGCTGTTATATCCCGTTTCCCCCTGCTCATTCCCTGCATGATTTGACGCTCCCGGCGCCCGCCGTAACGGATTCAATACGTCCATTTCCTCGATTGCCGATGACGTGAACTGGCTCGCAAAACCGCGTCAGATGGCCTCCCGTGGCCGGAGAGATTTGAGGCACAGTTATCTTTAAGGGTGATATCAATCCGGTATCTTAGCGTTACAGGATGTAACGGCAGGCATGCGCCAAAACAATGATAACGAAAGCCGCCCAGAGCCCTATTCAGCAAACCGGAACCGGATCCAATCCTCAGAACAGGAAGCGACATTAGCCATGATTCTCGTGCTGGCGGGGTCGATCATGACGTTTGCGATGATTGAAACGGCCACGGTTCTTGAGCCTTTCGACAAGGGCGAGATCGTGGTGGAGCAGCGGATGGACAAGAATCCGCAGGAGCTACGGAATCACTACACCGTGGCCCCGCTCGTGGAGCAGCGTTATCGCAACATCGTGCGTCAGGCCTACGACTACAGCTGCGGTTCGGCGGCGCTGACCACCGTCCTTAAATATTACCTGGGGCGCAACCTGAACGAGCGTCAGGTGATGGAGGGGCTGCTGCACTATGGCGAAAGCGAGCGGATCGTTCAGCGTCGGGCGTTTTCCATGCTGGACATGAAGCGGCTGGTCACGGCGCTGGGATACCCGTCCGGTGGCTTCCGCGCCACCATCGCCGATCTCAAGGAGCTGGATCACCCGGCCATCGTGCCGATCCACCATGCCGGCTTCAAGCACTTCGTCGTCCTGCGCGCCATTCGCGACGACCGCGTGTTCATCGCGGATCCGTCGGTCGGCAACATCTCCTTCACGCTCTCCAACTTCAAGGAAAAGTGGGACGGGAACGTCCTGTTTATCGTTTTCCCGGGCGGTGAAAAACCGCTGGATGCCCTGGAGCTCAAGGAAGAGGACATGCGGTTCGTGGACGACCAGACCATGACCCTGTTTGCGCTGGATACGATTCCGGAATTTCACGAGGCGACCAGTCGTCGCATCAACAACCTCTTGGAAAGACAAAAGAACAATCCTGACGGCACTGTTGAGAACACCCGTAAGCAGCTGTTCTATCGGCGTAACTGATTGCCCTTTGACCCGGGCGCCGGACGCACGTCAGGAAAACAAGACCGAATAATAAGGGAGCTGGGATGAATCGTTGGGTAGTGCGAGGTTTGATCATCTGTTCCATTGCCGGCCAGCCGGCCCTGGTATGGGCTCAGGACGAGAGCGTCGACAAGGCGCGTGAAGCCTTGTCCAAAAAAGAGGGGGACGAAGATTCCGCCAAGCAGTTGGAGGAAGTGTTCCAGTCCGCGGAGAAAAACTATTCGCTTCAGAAGGAGGGGACGCACTCGCTGACGTACTCCTTCGATTACTCCTACACCGGGGATCAGAGGCTGGATCTGGAGATCACCGATGGTTCGGTCCGTAATCTGGATATCGTCCCATCGGCGACTCACAGTTTCACCAACGCCTTTTCCTACGACTACGGCCTGCTCGACAACCTGACCATCGGTACGCGCATCCCGCTGGTGGTGAAGTACGACACCCAGGATGAGCTGAACGTCTACGACTTCGGCGACATTTCCTTCACCGCCCGCTGGCAGCCGGCGGCTTATGTGCCGGGCAAGATGTCGACCACGCTGTTTGCCTCGTTGACGTCCAAGACCGGCGTCAGCCCCTATGAAATCGACATCAATCGCCAGCTCTCCACCGGCAGCGGCTATTACACCGCATCGGGCGGGGCCAGTGTCTCCAAGGTGCTGGATCCGGTGGTGCTCTACGGCTCCGCCAGCGCCAGCTACAACATGCCGGAAGACGGGCTGGAGCAGGTGCGGGGGGCCCGCCTGCTGACCAAGGTGGAACCGGGATTCGGCCTGTCCGCGTCCATGGGCTTTGCCTACTCCCTGTCCTACGACATTTCCCTGAGCGTGTCCGGTCAGATCAGCTACAGCGATGAAACCCAGTTGACCTTCAGTGACGGGTCCGAAGCCGTGGCCCAGGACCAGATGACCGGTTTCCTGAGTTTCTCGCTTGGAACCCGGGTTAGCGATACCACGATCGTGAACACCAGCCTGGGCATTGGCCTGACCGAAGATGCTCCGGATTTCTCCATTGGTGTCTCCCTGCCAATCAACATCGCGGGCCTCCGGGAGTAACCGGGGTCTTGGGCGTGCATACGGCAAGGGATGATCAGTTTCATGCGATGTGAGAACAATACAAGGCGAATTCTAGGGGCGCTGCTGGCGGGTTCGCTGTCCTGCGGGGCCCAGGCCCAGCTGGCGCAGAACCTGACGATTTCCCCCAAGGCGCTGGCCCTGGGGAATGCGGTGACGGCGGATCCCCCCGGGATTATGGCGATTCACTACAACCCGGCGGGGCTGACCAAGCTGGACGGACGTCAGGTGGAAGGCACGCTGCTGGGTGTCTATCTGGATGTCGACGCCGACTTCAATGCGCCCGAAGGGTATGAAATTTTCGGCATTGACGGGCTGGCTACCGATCCGCTGACCGGGAAGCAGAAAGATCCGGTGGCCAATTCCCACAGCCATACCAACACGGTGGCTCTGTACGTTCCCGGGTTCGGTATCCAGAAAATGCCGCCCGGCCCGGCTTTGGCGCCGTCGGCGGGCTTCAGCTACAACGCGCCTGGCTCCAAGCTGACCTTCGGCAACGCCTTCTACCTGCCGATGGCGGCCGGCTTCTATCGCGACAATGACGACCCGGGGCGCTATCAGCCCAAGGCGACGGCCTTGCAGCGGACGACTTACCTCTCTCCGACAGTAGCCTACAAGGTCAACGACGAGTGGTCCGTCGGCGCCGGTATTCACCTTTCCCACATGGCGGTGGCAGCAGACCAGTACATGCGCGCACCCAACATGCTGCTGGGCGTGGCCGAAGTCCTGCAGGATGCGTTCAACTGCGAATCCGGCGATGAGCCGCTGGCTCCGTGGCTCGCGTTGTGCGGCGGTAACGTGGGCCCCTGGGATGACATTGGTGCGTTGAGCGTGGACGTGCAACAGAGCGTGTCGCCCACTTACAACCTGGGTGTGATGTGGGAGCCGACGGAGTGGTTCTCCTGGGGCGCCAGCTACAGCTCCGAAGCCGACATGAACATGCACGGCCAGTTCTCGATCGAGTATACCGACGACTGGTCCGGCTTCTGGCAGAGCGTCAACAGCTCCATTCTGGGGGCGGTCGGTTCAGCCATCCTGAGCCTGCCGTCTGGCGCGCCGCGCGAGTCCGGCAACGTCAGCCTCAACCTGACTTATCCGCAGCATTTCCAGACGGGAATCAGCATCAAGGTCCATCCCAAGCTGACGCTGAATGTCGACGTGGGCTGGACCGACTATTCCGAGTGGGACGCGTTCAAATTCAAGTTCGATCGCAACCTGGAATTCCTTAACGCTGCCCGGATCCTGTCCCCGGAGAACGCCACCCCGAATTCCCTGAGTCTGCCGCTGGGTTTCAAGGACCAGTGGAACTGGGGCTTCGGTGCGGAATTCCACGCCTCGTCTCGACTGGATCTGCGCGCCGGGGTGGAAATCCGGGACTCCGTTATCCCGGACGATCAGCGCCAGGTCATGGCGCCCTTTGGCGGGGCCAACCTGTATAGTGTCGGGATGGGCTATCGCTGGGATCGGGATACCCAGATCGACATGAACCTGAGCTATCTCGAGTCCATCGAAAAGATCCCGGCGGACAGCAGCTGTAACCTCAACTGCACCGGCATCACCAACATCATCTACAACCCGTATGCCGGACTTGACGTCAAGACACGGCTGCGGGTGGTGATGGCCGGCCTGACGTTCCGTACGAAGTTTTAGGGCTTGCCGCGTTCGGCAAACTCCTGGAGGGCATCTCATGGCAGGCATTCAACATCGGCTCGGCCTTTTCATCGGCATTGGCCTGAGTGCGATGGCCTCATTCAGTCACGGCGATGATCGGTATTTCACCTGGGTCGACGAACAGGGGCGGGTTCACTCCAGTCTCATCAAGGAAGAGGAAAACCCGGTCGAGAAGCGGGTCAAGGCGGTCGAGTCCGGGAAAAAGGCCGGGGCAACAGCGTCGGAATCCGCGTCGACAACGACAGCCTCGGAACATCCGGCGGCCACCGTCAAAGATCCGGAGCCGGCGGCCCCTGAGGCCGCACCGACAGTGGAGATCAAGCGCAACGCCGATGCCTCCCAGCCGGGTGCAGAATCTGACGTACCTGCTGCAAATACGACGTCGACATCACCGGCAGAGCAGAGCAAGCCGGAGCGGGTTGCCAGGGAACCCAAACCGAATTCCGGCCCAGAAGCCGCGGCAACCGCCGCAGAAGAGCCGTCCGCGCCGCCGAGGGCGGACTCCGAATACAATCTCGAAAACTATCCGGATGGCGATGAGCTGGCCAAGAAGGGGTTTATCCGTGAGGGCGATCCGCTGCCGTATTACACCTGGCGCGATGCCAACGGCAATGTGCGGGTGGACTACTATCGCCCCGAGCCCGGGTTTGAGAAGAAAAACCAGGGTCGTGAGGCGCCCCGGTTATCGGAAGCGATGGTGATCGATGGCCGCAGCCCTGCAGCCTCGCAAAAGGCCAATCCCGAGACGCTGGCGGTGCTGGGCATCGATCAGACGGAAACGCTTCTGCAGTCGTGGCAGGACAATTGCTGTGACGATCTGCCGGTGAAGGACCTGGCGGAGTGGGATGACTCCCGCGAGTTCCAGGTGGATCTCGACGATATGGCCCCTGAATACCCGTTTTCCACCGGCTCCAGCGTCTATCGGTTGGTAAAGCTACCTGCCGCCTCGGAATCCGGCGCCTTTGTGATGCAGGTTCGTTCCTACGAAAACCACGGCGTGTTTGTGCCAACCCTGGTCTTCCTGGACGAGGGGATGCAGACCCGGCGAATGGTGACGGACCTGGTTTTCGATTACCGACCCGAGAACTGGCACCGTCAGGGCTATATTGAGGCCCGAGTGCCGGTGTTTCCAGACCACGGTGACCGCTGGCTGCTGATCATGAGTCGCGGGAGCGACCAGGCCGGCCAGACCGTCCTCGAAGCGGACGGCGCGCCGCAGGTTATCCACCATACGGCCCAGGGCATGGTCAGCCTGGCGCAGATGGGTGGATAAGAGCCCGGGCACTGTCCCGCCCGGTTTCAGTCTTCCGCTTGCGACAGGTCCAGCCACTGCACGGATTGCCAGTAGAAGCGCCCGTTACCGGCCGGATAGGTGCAGTTGTAGCGGAACCGGCGGCTGTTGAACGGCCGGTCTGCGACGATCTCCACGGTCTGACCGTCGCCCGTTGGCGTCACGGACAGCTTGCCCACCTGTGACCCATAGCAGGTCAATGGGCCTGGTTTCATGCCGTCCGGCAGGGTCAGGCGCAGCACGGGCGGGTTCTGCTCCAGGGTACCGTCCGGCAGCTTGTTGGCATCCACCGGCAGCGTTTCACTCAGCAGCTTGTCCTTCAGGCCATCCGTGCCGCCGTAGGCGTTGGCCATGGGGAAGCGGGGCAGGCGGGTGTCGCCGGATGATGGGCCAATCGGCCCGGAATGCTGGCCGTAGCCATACCAGCCGCGTTTCTTCACCAGGGTTTCGACGTCCGCATCAAACTCACCGTAGGGATAGGCGAACAGCGGCGCGTCCGTACCGAGTTTGCCTTCGATCGTTTCCTGTGCATCGTCCAGGCTTGCAGTGACCCGTCTGCGCCAGGTGTCCTCGGTTTCATCGGGGCGGCGTACGAGATGGGCGTGATCGGCACTGTGATTACCGATGGTGACTTCCGGATGGCTGGCCAGGTCCTTGAGCTGATCCCAGGTCATATAACCGTGTCGCTTTTCGGTGATGGCCTGTGAATTGACGAACACCGTAAAGGGGATGCCGGCTTCAAGGAGAATGGGGGCGGCGGTGTCGTAGACCGAGCTGTAGGCGTCATCGAAGGTCAGCGCGGCCACCGGTGTGCTGCCGGTTTTGCCGCTCAGCGCCTGCTCGGTGGCCGCTTGCAGAGGCTTAACCGGGATATCGAGCTTTTCCAGCATCGCCAGCTGGCTACGAAAAAGATCGGGCGTGGTGCTGGTGGAAGCCGGAGTCTGGCTACTGATGTGGTGGTATTGAAGCACCACCAGATCGGCGGCAGCCGGCAGGCTGGTGGCCGCCAACAGCGTCGCGGCAACGAAGGCCAGTGCATTCCTGTACAGATTTTTCACGGGACATCCTTCTTTTACGGAGCGTTGATCTCAGCGACCGGCTCCTACAGCGGAAAGAAAATGGTGGCGCAGGGTGTGGAAGGCGGCGTTGAGTGTCTGGACCTCTTCCTTGCTGCCGCCACGGTCCGGGTGAGCCTGCATGGCCCGTCGCCGGTACGCCTGGCGAATGCATCCGAAATCGTCCGGCAGGGCTTCAAAGCCCAGCACCCGTGCCGCGTCATCCAGCGCACTGGCGTCGGTGGACGGTGTGCGACCGGCCCAGAAATCATCCAGCATCCGCTGCACGGCGAACTCCGACAGGTCGTACTGGGACAGGTCCAGGTAGAACAGGCGCAGTCGGTCTTCCTCTCCCGGCAAGGCTTCGTTCGAGGCAACGTGGCCCGGCGACAGCTGAATGTTCAGGGGCGATATATGCAGCTTTTCGCCGGCTGGAGCAAGGTCGTCCCGGAGCCGGTAAAGACAGTGAAAGACGAGGAAATGGGCGGGGTAGATGGCTGAGGGTTCGGAGAAATCGACGCGCTCGAGCAGCTGCCACGGTTCGCCCTGCAGTCGCCGGATCAGGGCCAGTTCGCTCAGGCCCTCACTTTCCTCGCGCAGGATCGCCTCAATCGCAACCAGCAGGGCGGCAATTTTCTGATGCAGGGCAGCCTGACGCGCTGCGCTGTCGTGTTCTCGATCGGCGAGGAACCGGGACTGTCGCTTATTCATACTCCAGAAGCCTACTGGAGCCCGCCCGGAAGTCCAAGAGAACCGTTTAAAAAGTCCGGGCTCCTGGCACCGGGTGCCTTTCCGGGCGGGCCGCGCTTCAGGCGCGACGCCGCTGGTGTTTCGAACCGTCAAAGGGGTTGCTGTAGAGAAAGCCCACGACAAATTCGGTGGCGCGCCGGGCTTCTTCGTCCGCCATCTGCGGTCGTTGCCGGGCTCGCTCGGCGACCCGCAGGCTGACCTCATAGGCCACGCCACGGCAGGCAGCGGAAATGTAATCCGAATCCTGGCCCGGCAGGCGGTCGTTGGCAGCCAGGCTGCGGATGTGCGTGTCCATCGACGCCATCGCCAGATCCAGGATATCGGAACCGAACAATTCCCGAACCGCCTGGCTGTTGCGATGGGCAAGCTCATAGGTGACCGGATCCTTGGCCGCCGCCAGGAACAGGGAAGAGTACATGCGGTGGATCAGGTCGTGTTCGTCTGAGGCGGTGTCGTGGGCGCTGCGGATAAGAGTGCGCAGGGCTTCGAGGAAATCCCGGAACAGCGCGATGAAAATATCGCGCTTGTCGGAGAAGTAGTTGTAGAAGGTGCCTGAGGCGAGCGGCGTGCGCCGGATAATGTCGCGGATGGTGGTCTGTTCGTAACCGGTTTCCCGGAAACAATCCCGGGCCGCGTCCAGAATGGCTTTCCGATTATTCAAGCGATTGCGTTCACGTTTGCCGAGCGAGGCCGTGTCCAGCATGGCAATTCCCCTTTCCTTGGGTGCATGGGTGTTCTGGTTTTTATGAACTGTTTGTCATCCTCTCCCATAGACTCGCCGAAGTCGCCACCGGGCCGGTATACGTGAAACCCGGAATAGGGCCATACCCACTGACGAAACGGCGGGTGATCCGGTATACTCGGCCCCCATTTTCCCAACGCCCGGCAAGGTTATGGCAGAGCAGCTCAAAGACGATCGCAAGACAACGCTGGAACTCAACAAACTGCAGAAGCGTCTGCGGCGTGATGTCGGCCAGGCGATCGCCGATTTCGGCATGATTGAGGCCGGTGACAAGGTGATGTGTTGTCTGAGTGGTGGCAAGGATTCCTACACCATGCTGGATATCCTGCTGAACCTGCAGCGCAGTGCGCCGGTGGATTTTCAGGTGATCGCTGTTAACCTGGACCAGAAGCAGCCGGGCTTTCCGGAACACGTGTTGCCGAACTATCTCTCCGAGTTGGGTGTCGAGTACCACATCATCGAGAAAGACACCTACAGTATCGTCAAGGAGAAAGTGCCGGAAGGGAAAACCACCTGCGGTCTGTGCTCCCGTCTGCGCCGGGGCATTCTCTACAACTTTGCGGAGGAGCACGGGGTCACCAAGATCGCGCTGGGCCATCATCGTGACGATCTGCTGGAAACCCTGTTCCTCAACATGTTCTACGGTGGCCGCCTGAAGACCATGCCCCCCAAGCTCAAGAGCGATGACGGGCGCAACGTGGTCATCCGGCCGCTGGTCTACGCCCGCGAGAAGGACATCGAGCGCTATTCGTCCCTGCGCCAGTTCCCCATCATTCCGTGTAACCTGTGTGGCTCCCAGGAAAACCTGCAACGCCAGGTGGTGAAGGACATGCTGAAGAGCTGGGATCGGGAGCATCCGGGGCGGATCGAGTCCATGTTCCGGGCCATCTGCAACGTGTCGCCGTCGCATCTGGCGGATCCGTCCATTCACGATTTCAACAGCCTGGAAGTGGACTGGCGTGCGGACAACGGCGCCACGTCGGAAACACCGGCTTACGAGCGGCTGGACGTCCTCAATCTCTGACCGGATAGTCCATCACAGGGCGTAATGCGGTTGGCCGGCACCCTGGCACAGTCGTTCCAGGGTGTGGTGAAGTCGTGTCAGGTAGTGCTCTTCTTCCACCCGGGTCAGTTCTGACCACAGGCGCGTCAGGCCATCCGCGTCCTCCGGCATGGGCCAGGACGGCTTTACCCATTCCAGCGCGCTGATGCCAATCGCCGCCGCATAGCGCGTGTTGGTGACCAGTTCGGCATCCGGATTGATCAGGAATTCGTGCTGGCTGGCAAAGCCCCGCACCTGGCTCGCCCGGTCCGGCTGGAACGCCAGGTATTCGTCCCACACTCGCCAGTGCAGGGCAGGGGAGATCCCGAAAACACCGAGTCCCGCGTTGCTGTCCTGTGAAAAGGGATCAAAGTCACGCAGGGTGGCTGCGCTGAGCAAAATTTCCTCGATAACGGGGTGGGCGTCGCCGAGTGCCCGGGAGACGGGACGGATGACGTGATCGAGAAGCGCAATCGCCTGTGACATGAGCAAAGCCCTCACGCTGCTTGCAAGCTACACAATGAGTTAGCAACTCATCTG
Organism: Marinobacter sp. NFXS9; assembly: GCF_040148665.1. Lineage (NCBI taxonomy): Bacteria > Pseudomonadati > Pseudomonadota > Gammaproteobacteria > Pseudomonadales > Marinobacteraceae > Marinobacter > Marinobacter sp. NFXS9. The sequence continues at coordinate 29,280 of NZ_JAGDDW010000001.1, forward strand.
TGAAAGTCACTTTAGCAATACTGCCTAACTTTCTGACGACAATAGTCCAGGCTCGGGTTGTGGTCAATAATTGAACATTAAAATGGTGTGAAATTTTCAGCCACAAAGTGGACTCAATGTGGCTCAGCCGAATTGAGACAGTAGCCGTGCGGTGACGGGGAGCGTCCAGACGCCAAAAACAATCAGGCAGGCGCCCATCAAACGCCGGAATCCGGGGTGCTGGCGCCAGTGCTGCAGGCTTGTGGCGGCATAGCCGGTGGCCAGCATGGATGGCAGGGTGCCCAGTCCGAAGCAGAGCATGGTCAGTGCCGCGCTGGTGACGGTGGGCTGCAGCGCGGCCCAGCCCAGGGTGCTGTAGACCAGTCCACACGGCAGCCAGCCCCAGAGCAGACCCAGCGCCAGCGATTGGCTGGGGTAACGCACCGGCATCAAACGTCGGGTCAGCGGTGACAGCCGGCGCCATACGGGCGCTCCAACCCGCTCCACCACCTGGATGCCCTGCCACCACTGGCCCAGCGATAATCCCATCAGAATCAACAGCAGGCCGGCGATCGTCCGGAGTATAGGGCCCAGCGCCGTCCAGGCGCCCACGGCCTGCGTGGTCAGGATTCCCAGCAAGGCGCCGAGCAGGGTGTAGCTGGCGATTCGCCCGAGATTGAAGCCCATGATGAGGACGGACTGGCGCACGCGAAAACCGGCCCCGATCGGTACCGCCATGGACAGGGACGCGCTGATACCACCGCACATGCCCAGGCAATGGACGCCGCCAAGAAGGCCGATCATGAAGGCGCTGGAATAGCCCAGCAGGAGTTCACCGGTCATGCCGCTCCACAGAGTCGGCTTTACCGGCGCTCGATTCCGTTTTAGCGGTCCGCTCGTCGACGCGGGCGTCTTCAGGGATCATGTCCTGGTCATCGTCGTACAGGATGCGATGGGCGGGGCCTTCCAGATCGTCATACTGACCGCTTTTGACCGCCCAGGCGAAAATGGCGACGCCGACTCCGACCAGCAGCAGTGTGACAGGCACGAGCAGATAGACGATTTCCACGACGATATCCTTTTGCGTCATTCACAACGGTCGATCAATTCACCGTATCAGGCTGCACGTGATGGGCCAATGCCCTCTCGACCGGCGGTTCTGAAACGACCGGTTTTATCCGGCCCAGCCGGGTGGCGTTGATCACGACGACCAGCGAGCTCAGGGACATGCCCAAAGCGGCCAGCCACGGCGGCACCAGCCCGGCTGCGGCGAGTGGCAGTGCGCAAAGATTATAGGTTACAGCCCAGGTCATGTTCTGGCGGATGATCCGCCGTAGGTGCCGGGCTGTTCTGAGGGCGTTCACCAGTCGACTCAGCTGCCCGTTGAGCAGCACCGCATCGGCTTTCAGCTGAGTCAGGTCGGCGGCACTGCCCATGGCAACCGACACGTCAGCCCCAGCCATGACCGGCAGGTCATTGAGTCCGTCGCCCACCATCATGATGTGACGCCCCTTTGCTTTCAGCGTTTTCAGGTACGCCAGCTTGTCCTCCGGCGAAGCCTGGCCCTTGCAGGCATCCAGTGGCAGCTGTCCGGCCACGCGCTGCACATGGGAAGACCGGTCACCACTGAGCAGGATCGTCTGAAGTCCCAGATGCTTGAGTTGGCGCAGCGTATCGCTGGCCTCCTCGCGCAGCTGGTCGTCCAGTGTGAAGCGGGCCAGCAGTTGATCGCCCAGCGCGAGGAAGAGGCCCAGGCCTTCGTCCGGCTCCGGTAGATGCTCAATGCCGGTCTGCGCCGTGACGAAATCAGCGTGGCCGATCACCAGGGCCTGTCCCAGGTACTGGCCAGACAACCCGCCGCTCAGGTGATTAGTGACGTCGGTAACCGCATATCGCCGGTCAACATGCCCCGGGAACGCAGCTGCAATGGGATGCTCCGAGTACCGTTCGAGTCCTGCGGCCAGAGCCAGGCATACGGCAGTATCCAGATCGCCGAAAAGCCGTGTGCTGCGCAGTGTCAGCCGTCCTTCGGTCAGCGTGCCGGTCTTGTCGAAGACCACGGTGTCGATCCGATCGAGCGATTCCAGGGTGTGGCCCCGCGTCGGCAGGAAGCCGGCGCGTCGCAGTGAGACGGTGGCCATGGTCAGTGCTGTCGGCGTCGCCAGTGACAAGGCACAGGGGCAGGTCACCACCAGGACGGCCAGGGCGATATCAAAGGCCCGCTCCGAGCCGGCGACCCACCAGCCCAGCCCCACCAACGGGGCGATGATCAGGATGCGGCTGACGAAGCGCCCGGCCAAGCGATCGGCGAGCTGGCCCACCGGCGGCTTCTCCGACTGGACCCGGTCGAGGATGCGCAGGATGCTGGAGAGTCGCGTCTGCTGGCCGGTGCGTTCAACGCGCAGGGCAATCGGGTTTTCGCCGTTGATGGCGCCCGCATGGGCCGGGCTCCCCGGTCCCCGTTCCTCGGGCAGGTACTCGCCGGTCAGGGCGGCTTCGTCCAGGGTGGAGCTGCCGGTGATAATCACGCCGTCAGCCGGGATCACGTCGCCGGGTTTGATGTCCACCGTATCACCCGGCCGCAGGGCATGGACGGGCACGGTTTCCAGCGTGTCACCCCGGCGTCGGGTGGCAATGGCGGGCGTCAGGTTGTGGAGCGAACCACCGCTGAGTCCGGCCCGATAGCGTGCCTGCATCTCGATAAAACGCCCCAGGGACAGGAAAAAGGTGAACATGCAGACCGACTCGAAATACACCTCCTCGCCGCCCATCACGGTGACCCAGGCGCTGGCCGAGTAAGCCAGTCCGATCGCCAGGGCGACCGGGACATCCATGGTCAGGTGGCGTGCAATCAGGTCCCGGCGCGCGTTGCGGAAGAACGGACGGGCGCTGTAGAACACCACCGGCGTGGCCACCAGCAGGCTCACCCAGCGGAAAAACTGCTGCATGTCATCGGAAACGCCGCTGATCAGCCCGAAGTAAAGCGGTACGGCCAACATCATGCTTTGCATGGTGCCGGCACCGGCCACACACAGTCGGATCAGAGCGCTGCGCTTTTCCCGTTGCAGCCGGGCCTCGGCCTGGTCCGCCCGATAGGGGCGGGCGTCATAGCCAAGTTCGTGAATGGCCAGCAGTAGCGGGCTGAGGGCCGTTTCGGCCGGATCCCAAAGCAGTCTGGCCCGTTGGGTGCTGTAGTTGATCGAGAATTGGCGCACGCCGGGTTGCTGCGCGAGATGGTGCTCCAGAAGCCAGATGCAGGCGGCACAGGAGAGCCCTCCGATCAGCAGCTGGGCTTCGCGCAAGGGCGCCTGGTCGGTGCCGGCGGTATCGCTGACAAAATCCGACTGGACGGCCGGGTGGTCAAAGACCGCGAGTCGTTCCCGGTCACGGTCGGTCAGCGTGCCCGGCGTTGCCGGTGTTGCCGTTCGATGGCGGTAGAAACCGGTCAGGCCCTCGTCCCGGATCAGTTGGAAGACGGCCCGACAACCATGGCAACAGAAGGCTTTCGTTGTGCCGTCAGTGTCCAGTGTCAGTGGCGCCTGGCCGGAGACCGGCTCACCGCAGTGGTAGCAAGGATCCGCTGACACCGGTTACCCCTGGGGCGCCGGTTCGAGCGGCAGAGCGACCTCACTGGGCAGAGCGGCTTCGCCTTTCAGGCGCCAGCTGTTGTCCGGGCCGCGCAGATCCAGGTACCAGCGGCCTTCGAGTGATTGCGGCAGGCGAACCTCGTAGTGGCCGTCTCCCGTAGGCTGGAACTGCAGGCGCCGATCCCGTTCGGCCAGGGTCGGATGGGACAGGTTGAGGATCAGGAAGTCGAAACCGGCGGGTTGGCCGTCTTGAGTCAGCGTTAGACGTGCGCCCTTGTCGGTGAAGGTCACGTGTCCTTCCAGGCCCATATCGGCGGCCTTGTGGTCCTTGGCCAATGCCATATTGATGGCCAGTCCGTCCTTGTAATAGTCGTCGCTGACCATGGAGCCCTGGGTTCGCACCGCAACGGTAATCATGAACAGGCAGAAGACAATGGTGAAGGCGGGAATCGCCAGCACGAACCACAGCCAGAATTGCTTGTACCAGGGGCCGGGTGTCTTGAGCGCATCGTCGGACATGGTGGCAGATCTCACTCTCGGTTGGAGGTCAGCGCCGGGCGCCCAGGAAGCGGCTTTCGGTGCGGGCGCCGAGCGTCGCGTCGCCTTCAGCACGAATGTTGAAGGTGATGTCGTTGTGGGTGTCCGTCAGCGCCTCCGGGCTGACTTCCACAACGGTGGGCAGTGACAGGTTCTCGCCGGCGGCCACCCGCAGCTGAGTGTCACCGATGATTTGCGCGGTACTCAGGCCGGATACCGACAGGATAAAGACCTGCGGTACTTCCGTCATGTTCTGGACTTTGACGGTGTAGGAATTTTCGATCATGCCCCGGTTGTTCATCTTGAACAGGGCGCCCCGGTCGCGGATCACTTCCAGCTGGACCGGCACCCGGGTTAACAGGGTGAAGATCAGCGCCCCGATCATCAGCAGTAACGCGGCGCCATAGCCGAAGGTGCGGGGGCGAAGGATTTTCGACGGCTTGCCTTCCAGCTCGTGTTCGGTGGTGTAGCGGATCAGCCCGCGCGGGTAGTTCATCTTGTCCATGATCTCGTCGCAGGCGTCGATGCACAGGGCGCAGTTGATGCACTCGTACTGCAGGCCGTCCCGGATATCGATGCCGGTGGGGCAGACCTGCACGCACTGGCCGCAGTCAATGCAGTCGCCGAGGCCAAGTTCCGTCTTGCTGGCGTCCTTGCGACGGCCGCCGCGCGGCTCGCCCCGGTTGTAGTCGTAGGAGACCACCCGGGTGTCCTCATCGAACATCACAGACTGGAAGCGGGCATAGGGGCACATATAGAGACAGACCTGCTCCCGCAGCCAGCCGGCATTGGTGTAGGTGGCGACGGTAAAGAAAAACACCCAGAAATAGGCCCAGCCGTTGGCCTGCAGAGTGAACAGGTCAATGCTCAGCTCCCGCACCGGATAGAAGTAGCCGACGAACGTGAGGCCAGTGGCAAAGGCGATCAACAACCACAGGGCGTGTTTGACGACTTTCTTGACGGACTTCGACGTGCCGCCAGGGGTCTGGTCCAGCTTGATGCGCTTGTTGCGCGATCCCTCGACCTTCTCCTCCACCCACATGAAAATGAACGTCCACACGGTTTGCGGGCAGGTGTACCCGCACCAGACCCGACCGAACAGGGTCGTAATGAAAAACAGGCCGAAGGCGGCGATGATCAGCATGCCTGACAGCATGATGAAGTCTTTGGGAAAGAACGTGGTGCCGAAGAGGTGGAATTCCCGGGCCGGCAGGTTGAAGTAAATCAGGGGCTCTCCGCCGATCTGGACCCAGCAGAACAGGAAATACATGCCCATCAGCCCCCACAGGCTGAAAAAGCGTATCCGCTGGTAGAGGCCTGTGACGGCTTTGACGTAGATCTTTTTGCGGCTGGCGTAGAGCTCGACGTTTTCCGGTTTTTTCTTTTTGGTGGAGGCGTCAGTCGCGGGGTCAACCTGTTTGACCGGTATTTGACTGCTCATCAAGTCCTCTCATGTGATGCTCTCTCTTCACACCTGGACCGGATTTCGGCCCAGGGTTCAACAGATCGTCTGCGGGGCATCATTCGCCCCGGTGCGACAGGCCATAGACATAGGCCGCAAGAATGTGGATCTGGTCGTCGCTCAGCCGGCCTTCCTGAGGTGGCATCCGGTTCTGGCGACCGTAGGTGACGGTTTCCTTGATCCAGTCGTAAGTGCTGCCGTAGAGCCAGTCGTCGTCGGTCAGGTTGGGGGCGCCGACCATCGGATTCCCCTTGGCATCCTGGCCGTGGCACCCGGCGCAGGCCTGCGCGAAGACCTGCTTGCCTTCCTTGGCCAGGGCCGGGTCATGCTCGCGGCCGCTGAAGCTGAGCACATAGTTGACCACGGCTTCCACCTGATCGTTGCTCATATTGGGCATCAGGCCCTTGGCCGGCATCTGGTTCACGCGGCCCTGGTGGATGGTTTCGACGATCCGGTCCGGATCGCCACCCCAGATCCAGGCGTCGTCCGTCAGGTTGGGGAAGCCCACGGCACCCCGCGCTGCCGAACCATGGCATACCGCGCAATTGTTCGAAAACAGGCGTTGCCCCATCTTGCGGGCGTCGTCGTTCCTGGCCAACTCGGGGATCGGGACGTCACCATACCTGGCGTAAAGTTCGCCATAGCGGGCCTCAGCCTGTTGCACCTCTTCCTGCCATTGCTTCTCCTGGGTCCAGCCCAGCAGACCTTCGAAATTGCCGAGGCCCGGGTACAACGCCAGGTAAATGAGAGAGAACACGCAGGTGGCGGTGAACAGGTGGAACCACCATTTCGGCAGCGGGTTGTCGTATTCCTCGATGCCGTCGAACGAATGTCCGGTGGTGCGGTCGGTCTCCTTGTCGGTTGGCTGACTCTTGCGGGTCGCCCACAACAGCCACCAGCAGCCAATAACCGTGGCGAGCACGATCACACTGATCCATAGGCTCCAGAAGGTGCTCATTTTTTATTCTCCGTCCGCTTTTCCCTTTCCCGAGTGCGCTGGTCGATGTCGTCGTCCGCGAAGGGGAGATTGGCCGCTTCATCGTTGGATTTCCTGCGGTGTGCGCTGTAAGCCCACCAGACGATCCCGATGAAGGCGACCAGGACCAGCAGCGTGTGTATGCCGCGCAGATCGTTGATATCCATCGCCATCACCGTTTGGTTGAGATCACCGTGCCCAGCTGCTGGAGATAGGCCACCAGCGCCTCGATTTCATACTTGCCGCGAATCTGGTCCGGCGCTGCCGCAATGTCCTCGTCACTGTAGGGAACACCGAACGTCTGGAACGCCTTGAGCTTGGCCGTGATACCATCCGGATCCAGCTTGCGCTCAAACAGCCAGGGGAAGGCGGGCATGTTGGATTCCGGCACCACATCCCGGGGGTTGTTCAGGTGGACCCGGTGCCAGGCGTCTGAATAGCGGCCGCCGACGCGTGCCAGATCCGGGCCGGTGCGTTTGGAGCCCCACAGGAACGGGTGCTCATAGACAAACTCGCCAGCCACCGAGTAATGGCCATAGCGCTCGGTTTCGGCCCGGAATGGGCGGATCATCTGGGTGTGGCAGACGTGGCAACCTTCGCGGATGTAGATGTCGCGGCCTTCCATTTCCAGCGGCGTTAGCGGCTCCAGTCCGGCCACCGGCTCGTTGACTTCCTTGAGGAAGAACAGCGGCACGATTTCCACCAGGAAGCCCCCGCTGATCACCAAGACGATCAGCAGTCCCATCAGGCCGATATTCTTCTCGACAACTTCGTGCTTCATCGTGATCCCTCTCTCCCTCAGGCGGCCTGGACGGCGCTGTTGTCGAGTGCGACGGCATCCTTCTGCCGGATCGTCATGCGCACGTTATAGGCCATGACCAGCATGCCGATCAGGAAGATGCCTCCTCCGATCAGGCGAATCAGGTAACCGGGTTTGGAGTTTTCAAGGCCTTCCACAAAACTGTAGGTGAGGGTGCCGTCGGCATTGACCGCGCGCCACATCAGACCCTGCATGATGCCGTTGACCCACATGGCCACGATGTAGAGCACCGTGCCGATGGTTGCCAGCCAGAAATGCAGGTTGATCAGGCCCACACTGTACATCTGAGTCATGCCCCACAGCCGGGGAATCAGGTGATAGACCGCGCCGATACTGATCATGGCCACCCAGCCCAGGGCGCCGGAATGCACGTGACCGATGGTCCAGTCGGTGTCGTGGGAGAGGGCGTTGACCGTCTTGATGGCCATCATCGGGCCTTCAAACGTGGACATGCCGTAGAACGACAGGGACACCACCAGGAACCGCAGGATCGGATCGGTGCGCAGTTTGTGCCAGGCACCCGACAAGGTCATCATCCCGTTGATCATGCCGCCCCAGCTCGGGGCCAGCAGGATCAGGGACATGATCATGCCCGCGGTCTGGGCCCAGTCCGGCAGGGCGCTGTAATGCAGGTGATGGCCGCCGGCCCAGACGTAGGTGGCGATCAGGGCCCAGAAGTGAACGATGGACAGGCGATAGGAATACACTGGCCGCTCCGCCTGCTTGGGCACGAAGTAGTACATCATCCCCAGGAAGCCGGCTGTCAGGAAAAAGCCCACCGCATTGTGGCCCCACCACCACTGCATCATGGCATCGGTGACGCCGCTGTATATGGAATAGGATTTGAATGCGCTGACCGGCAGTTCCAGGTTGTTGCCGATGTGCAGCACCGCCACGGTGATGATGAATGCGCCATAGAACCAGTTGGCCACATAGATGTGCTTGGTCTGGCGTTTGGTAATGGTGCCGAAAAACACAATGGCGTACGCCACCCAGACCACGGCAATCAGGATATCGATGGGCCATTCCAGTTCGGCGTATTCCTTGGTGGTGGTGAGGCCCATGGGCAGGGTAATGCAGGCGGCGACCAGGATGGCCTGCCAGCCCCAGAACGTGAATGCAGCCAACCCGTCGGAAAACAGTCGGGCCTGGCAGGTCCGCTGGACCACATAGTAGGACGTCGCAAACAGCGCGCTGCCGCCGAAACCGAAAATCACCAGGTTGGTATGGAGCGGGCGCAATCTGCCGAAGTGGGTCCACGGCAGATCGAAGTTCATGAAGGGAAAGCGCAGCTGAGAGGCAATGAGCACGCCCATCCCCATGCCGATGATGCCCCAGACCACCGTCATGATGGCGAATTGGCGCACGACCTTATAGTTATACGTCAGGTTAGGCGTCGCTGTACTCATAGTGTCCCTACCAGAGGATGTCGAGTAATAAAATTAGGCGATGCAAGTATGGTCAATGGATGGTGGCTTTTCAATGACCTGGGTCAAGCCAAAAGGCGGGCATGAGTGGGCATTTGGGAGGATGGGGTCGATCGTCGCAAGGTCGTCCTTCCGTATTGCTTCTGGTAGCACCCTGATTGTCAGTCGACCGCGGGCGACGGACTGGTCATGGGGCGCGATGAGTCAGCTGACTGGGGTTTGCTTACGGCGACTGCTACTATGCGCGCCAGCACTGGCCCGGTCGGGCCGCATCCCATTAACGGCAGGACATCGACAATGGCGGAAGTGATGATTGATGGCGAGGGTGCCCGAACCCTGCTGCTGGCCCATGGCGCCGGCGCCCCGATGGATTCGCCCTTTATGGATCAGCTGGCCATGGCGCTGGCGGAGCGGAGAATCCGGGTTGTCCGCTTTGAATTCGGTTACATGCAGAAACGTCGGGAAGACGGCAAGAAGCGTCCGCCGCCCAAAGCCGACAAGCTGGAAGACAAGTTCAGCGCCATGATCGACCGCTATGCAAGTGAGTCCGGACCGCTCTATATCGGCGGCAAATCCATGGGCGGGCGGATCGCGAGTGTCCTGGCCAGCCGGGCAGACGACCGCATTGCCGGCTGCGCCTGCTTTGGCTATCCGTTTCACCCGCCGGGCAAGCCCGATCGCTGGCGTACGGACCACTTCACCGACTTTACCGTACCGGTGCTGATCAACCAGGGTACCCGGGATCCTTTCGGCCGCCAGGACGAAGTTCAGGCGCATCTGGCGGGTGAAGTGCCGGTTACGCTTCACTGGCTGGACGACGGCGAACACGACTTCCGGCCGCGAAAGTCCACCGGAACCACGCAAGCTGAGCTGATTGAACAGGCCGCCCGGCAGACCGTCACGTGGATGGACGGCCCGGCGACGTCGAAGGAGATCTGAGTACGATGGCGCAAGTACTGCTGTTTTGCCGCCCCGGTTTTGAAACGGAAGCCGGCCGCGAACTGACCGACCTGGCGGCCGAACACGGGCGTTATGGCTATTTCCAGCCGGAAGCCAACGCCGGCCAGGTGTTGTTTGTGGTGGCGGATGGTGGTGACGCACAGTCGCTGATGCAGCAGGTGGGTATGACCTCGCTGGTGTTTACCCGAGACTGGTTTGAGGTCATTGATGATCGGCCATTGCCATCTTCGGATCGCGTGGGAGCGGTCCTCGAGGCGCTGCGTGAGCAGCCGCACATGCCGCCGTCGGCCCGCGTGGAAATTCGCGTACCGGACGATGTCGAGCGCGACCTGGGCGCGTTCAGTCGCAAGTGGGCCTCGCCGCTGTCCCGGGCATTACGGGAGACGGGATTCCTGGTGGAGGATGAGGCCAACCCCAGAAGGCTGGAAATTTTCCTGCCATCGTTTGACCGGGTGATGATTGGCGTCAGCCATGCTGATAACCGGGCGGTTCATCTCAGTGGCATCCCGCGGCTGCGGCTGCCGGCCTCGGCGCCAAGCCGTTCGGCGTTGAAGCTGGAGGAAGCCTGGAAAGTCTTCATCCCGCCGTCGCAATGGCTGGACTATCTGGGTGGCGGCAAGAAAGCGGTGGATCTGGGCGCGGCGCCCGGAGGCTGGACCTGGCAACTGGTGCGCCAGGGTATGCTGGTGACTGCGGTGGACAACGGCCCGATGGACGACGCCTTGATGGCCAGCGGCCACGTCGAACACGTCCGCGCAGACGGCTACTTGTGGCGGCCGCAGCGAGCAGTGGACTGGATGGTGTGCGACATCGTCGACAAACCGCGCCGGACTACGGAATTGGTGGTGGATTGGCTGGGGCACCGTCTGTGCAAGTACAGTGTCTTTAACCTGAAGTTGCCGATGAAGAAACGCTACGATGAATGGCTGGTGTGTCGCGAGCGGTTGCTGGAGAAGCTGGACGCGACGGGCGTAGACGTCCGGCTGAAGGCCCGGCATCTGTATCACGACCGGGAAGAGATCACCTGCTTTGTGGAGCGGTTCAGCTGAAGCGGCGTATGGGCGGTCAGCACTGCTGCAGAATGGTGACTTTCTCTTCCTGATCCATCATCAGGTTCAGCTCGTTCATCATTTCCTTGCGCTGGTCCGAGTGGTACCAGTTGTCCCAGTCGGTGATGGAGCGCCAGTTGCACAGCGTCATGCGGTGGTGGATGTCGTTGGCGTCCACCAGCGTCTCGCCGGAAATGAACCCCGGTACGCTCACGGCATGCTGCAACAGCAGCCGGGACTCCCTCTCATAGGTACTTTCCAGCGTGGTGGCGATATGCCGCTCGATCAGCACCCGGATCATCATAGCCTCCGCAACGCGTTGTTCTTATAATTCAATCTAGCACTGAACCGATAAGAGCGCCTCTGACCGGCGCTGGGAGAAGCTGTTGTGGTGGATATGGCCTATGACCTCGAACTCGATGCCACGGGACTGATGTGCCCCGAGCCGGTGATGATGCTGCACAACCGGATGGCGGAAGTGCCCATCGACGGTATCCTGCGGGTGGTCGCGACGGATCCGTCAACCACCCGGGACGTGCCGCGTTTCTGCCAGTTCCTCAATCACACGCTAGTGCAGGAACATCACACCGAGACCGAATTCGTGTACTACATTCGACGCGGCGAATGATTAACCGATGGGTCGGCGTTGGCGCAGGTTGAACAGCCCTGCGCCGACAATCAGCACGCACCCCAAAAGCTGTGATTCAGTAACCGGCTCCAGAAAGAAAACCCACCCCAGTAGTGCCGCAAACAGGACCGACGAATAGGTGAACTGACCGATCTGGCCCGCCGGCGCGATGCGGTAGGCCGTGGTAATCAGCATCTGGGCGAGCGTGGCACACAATGCCAGTGCCGCCATCCAGAGCCAGATGGCGGTGCTGGGCGGCTGCCAGACAGCCATGGCCGCCGGCGCCGTCACCAGCGACCCGAAGAAGGCAAAATAGAACACGATGCGGCCGCTGGGTTCCGCCACGCCCATGCGTCGGATAGTGACTTTGGCCGTGGCGCCGAGCAGGGCGCCGGTCAGTCCCGCGGCGACAAAGAGGTAATCCTGAAGGTGGGCGGCGGCCGGGTTGAGGATGACCAGCACGCCGGCAAAGCCGACAGCGATGGTGAGCCAGATCGTGCGGGAGGTGCTTTCCCGAAGCCAGAGCAGGGCAATGACCGGGATGAAAAACGGCGCCGTCAGTTTCAGCAGCACGGCTTCGGTCAGGGCCAGTTTCTGCAGGCTGAAGAAGTAGCAGTACATCGCGCTGATGCCGATCACCGCGCGCATGAAATGAAAGCGAAGGTGGCGCGTCCGTAACCCGCCGACACCCTCCCGATAGAGCATGACCGGCGTAATCACCGCCAGACCCAGGACGTTGCGCAGGAAAACCAGTTCCTCGTTGGGCAGTTCCGGTGCCAGGTGCTTGATGATGGCGCCCATGATGGCAAGCAGCATCTCGCCGGCCATGACGCAGGCGGCGCCCCGTTGCAGGGACGTCACAGCCGGGCTTGTCCCTTGCGGGTTTTCTCCAGGTGGGCCAGGAACTCGGCACGATCCATCTCGCCCATGACGCGGGCGCCCGTCATTTCCTCACCGCTGGGGTCGAAAAACAGGATGGCCGGGGGGCCGAACAGGTTCAGTTCGTCGAGCAGGGCCTGCTGTTCCGGCGTATTGTCGGTGACGTCGATTTGCAGCAGGGTCATCGGCGCCATAGCGGCCCGGACCTGTGGGTCATTGAACACGTTGCGCTCCATCACCTTGCAGCTGATGCACCAGTCGGCATAGAAATCGAGCATGACCGGCTTGCCCGCCTGCGCCGCGGAGGCCAGGGCGGCCTTGAGGTCCCGGGTGGAGCGGGTGCGTTGGAAAGGCGATTCGGACGCGTCGGCGTGGGAGGCGTTGGCGACAGCAACCGGCTGGTTGGTGGTGAAGGGCGCAAGCGGGCGTAGTGGGTCGCTGGCGCCGGCCAGGCCGCCGCCAAGCAGGACAATCGCATAGGCGAACAGAACCAGCCCCAGTCCTTTCCAGGTGCGTTGCCAGCCCGCCTCGGCCCGCTCGAACGCGCCCAGTTGGACGCCGGTCACGGCGGCCAGCAGGCCCCACAGGATCAATGTGATCCAGCCCGGTAACAGGCGCTCCATGAGCCAGATGGCCACCGCCAAAAGGAGCACGCCATAGAAGGCCTTTACCGTGTTCATCCAGGCGCCGGTGCTGGGCAGCAGTTTACGCCCGCCGACCGCCACGATGATCAGCGGGATGCCCATGCCCAGGCCCAGCGCCAGCAGGGCCAAACCGCCTAGCACGGCGTCCTGGGTGGTGCTGATATAGAGCAGGCTGCCCGCCAGTGGCGCTGAAACGCAGGGTGACACAATCAGTGCGGACAGGGCGCCAATACCGAATACCGAGATCAGGTGGCCGCCACTGAGTCGGCTGGAGGTGGCCGTGAGCCGGTCGGTCAGCGCCTGCGGGAGGCGCAGCTCGAACAGCCCGAACATGGACAGGGCGAACAGCGTGAACAGAGTGGCGAACGTGATCAGGACGACCGGCGATTGCAGCTGGGCCTGCAGGTTAAAACTGGCGCCGAGCAGCCCGGTCAGGACACCGGCTGCGGCGTAGGTCAGCGCCATACCCAGGACATAGCTGATGGCGAGCGCCAGGGCCTGCGGTGTCCGGGTCTGGCTGTTGGCGACCAGCGCCGAGATAATGGGGATCATTGGCAGGACGCAGGGCGTGAACGTCAGCCCCAGTCCCAGCAGCAGGAAAAGGCCGGTAATCGTCAGCAGGGATTGCTGTTGCAACAGCGCAGCGATGCCGGCGGCGGTCTCGGTGTTTGCCGCGGGCGGTGCCGGTGTGCGGTCTGCCGTGTTGATGGATACGGTGCCGCCGCCGGCCGATGCCATGAACAGAACGTCGCGAGTTTGCGGTGGATAGCACAGGCCTGCATCGGCGCAGCCCTGGTAGGTGACCTTGAGGGTGGTTTCGTCCAGACCGTCGGGCAACGTCACCGGTACGGTGGCATTCACCGGTTCGGTAAAGACCGTCACCTTGCCGAAATAGGGATCGTCCTTGGTATGGCCGCCCTGGGAAAATTGCGGAGTGCCCACCTGGACGTCGGCATCGGTGGCAACGATCTTGATCCGGTCGCGATAGAGGTAATGTTCAGGGGCAATGTTCCAGGTCAGTTCGACGCCGTTGTCGGTCAGCCCCGAGCTGAATGGCAGCGCCTCGTCCACTGGCAGGAACTCGCCAAGGGCCTGGCCGCTCCCACTCGCGGCCGATTCGATATTGAAGGCCAGTGCGTGGCCGGCATATCCCGCGAGCCCCAGGCAGAAGGCGAGCGTTAGCCCCAGGCGACGCAGGGCACCGGCGATGGATAGGGATGAACGATGGCCGAACAGGTACGACAAAGAGTGATCCTTCGCAGTCGGAATGCCGCCGGGCAAGGCGGCTGATCGGGCTCTTACGGAACGCTTTCTTGGAGCGGGATGTTACCAGAAAGTTCGGCAGGCCGCGTCCATTGTGCCCGGAGCGTCCGGGATGCTGGTATTAAGTGGACGAAACACGCACAATAGCGCACGCATGAAACACCATCCAGATGACCTGATAATGCTGTTCAACGATCTCTTCCGGGAGCGGTGGCGGACCATCCTCGTGCGTGGAGACGACGAACCGGAGTATATCCCGGCCAGTGATGAAGCAGGTTGCCACCGTGTCGTTTTTGCCCACGGCTATTTCGCCAGCGCCCTGCATGAGATCAGTCACTGGTGTATCGCCGGTGAGCGGCGCCGTCAGCTTTATGATTATGGCTACTGGTATTGTCCGGACGGCCGCACCGGGGAACAGCAGGCCGCATTCGAGTCGGTGGAAATCAAACCCCAGGCATTGGAATGGCTATTTTCTGAAGCAACCGGCGCGCCGTTCAACATCAGCGTCGACAACCTGTCCGGCGGTGGCGCCAGCGATGAGGCGGCGTTTCGCGATAACGTGGCTCGCCAGGCCCGTCGTTATCTGGAAACGGACAGCCTGCCGCCCCGCGGCCGGCTGTTCCTGGATGCGCTGCTGACTTTCTACAACCGGCAAGCGGTTTTTGGAGCGCACCTTTTTACGTCGGACCGGAAGCGGTCGGCGGTATAATGCATTTTCGGTCCGGCGTGAATCGTCTGGCCATCCGATAGTTCGGGAGGACCCGTTGAATACACCTGAAGTACCCGTCGATGAGCGAAACACCCGCTTTACCGATTTCGAGCTGGACAAGACCCTGCAAAAGGCGATCGCCGGTATCGGTTTCGAATACTGTACGCCGATCCAGGCGGAAACCCTGCCGCTGACGCTGGCCGGCCACGACCTGATTGGCCAGGCCCAGACCGGGACCGGTAAAACCGCCGCGTTCCTGATCACGGCCATCCAGCGGTTGTTGCAGTCGCCGATCCCGTTCGAGGAGCGTTACGCCTCCGAACCCCGGATCCTGGCGCTGGCGCCGACCCGGGAGCTGGCCCTGCAGATCGCCAAGGACGCCGAAGAGCTCTGCGCCCACACCGGCCACAATGTGGTCACGGTGCTGGGTGGCATGAACTACGACAAGCAGCGGGATCAGTTGCGTAACGACGTGGTCGATATCCTGGTGGCGACGCCCGGACGTCTGATCGATTTCCTGGGCTCCCAGGACGTGTTCCTCGATCAACTGGACATGCTGATCATCGACGAAGCCGACCGCATGCTGGACATGGGCTTCATCCCGGACGTGAAGCGGATCATCCGCAAATGCACGCCCAAGGAAGAACGTCAGACGCTGCTGTTCAGTGCCACCTTCAACCAGGACGTCCTGAACCTCGCGTCCATGTGGACCCAGTCCGCCGAGTTCGTGGAAATCGAGCCGGAGCAGAAAACGGCCGAGCGGGTTGAGCAGACGGTTTACATGGTCGGGGAAGACGACAAGCTCAAGGTTCTGGCCAACTACCTCCAGCGACCGGAAGTCAGCAAGGCGATTATCTTTGCCAATCGCCGGGATCAGTGCCGGGATCTCGAATCCGATCTGCGACACCAGGGCATCAGCACGGCGCTGCTCTCCGGCGAGATCGCCCAGAACAAGCGCCTGCGGACCCTCGACAAGTTCAAGGAAGGCTCGATCAAGGCGCTGGTGGCCACGGATGTGGCTGGCCGGGGTATTCACGTCAGCGGCGTCACCCACGTGTTCAACTTCAACCTGCCGGAAAATGCGGAGGATTACGTCCACCGTATCGGCCGTACCGGGCGTGCCGGCGAACACGGCGTTTCGGTCAGCTTCGCCAGCGAGGACGACGCCTTCTCGCTGCCGGCCATAGAAAGCTATATTGGTCAAAAACTGGAATGCGTGATCCCGGAAGAGAGCCTGATGGCTGCGTTATCCCAGCCGGTGCAGCCGCGTCGTCGTCGTAGCGGCGGTGGCGGTGGGGGGCGGCGTCCCCAGGGACGCCGTCAGCGTCGGGCCTGAAGTAAGGAAAAACCATGCTAATCGTCGCCGATGAGAACATCCCCCTTCTGGACCGGTTCTTCGAGGACATCGGGTCCATTCGCCGGGTATCCGGCCGGGACATGGGACCGGAGGACGTCGCCGATGCCGACATCCTGCTGGTTCGCTCCGTCACCCGGGTGGAGCGCAAGCTGCTGGAAGGCAGTCGGGTCAAGTTCGTCGGCACGGCCACCATCGGCACCGATCATGTGGATGTCGACTGGCTGGCGGAGCAGCGGATTGCCTTTGCCAGCGCCCCCGGTTGCAATGCGGCGAGCGTGGCTGAGTACGTGCTCAGTGTCCTGTCGGTGTATGCCGAGGAGATCGGGGAGGACGACTGGTCCAACCTGTCTGTGGGTCTGATTGGGGCTGGCAATGTTGGCCAGGCCCTGGCCCGCCGCCTGACCCGGCTGGGCTTTACCGTAAAAATCAGCGACCCGCCACGTCAGACTGCCGAGGGCGATGAAGGCTTTAGCGATCTGGCTGAGGTGCTGGCCTGTGATGTCGTCACACTGCACACGCCATTGACCCATGATGGCGATCATCCGACGCATCATTTGCTGAGCACGGAACGACTGCGGGCATTGACCGGTCGACAATTGCTGATCAACACCAGCCGGGGCGGTGTGGTGGACTCACAGGCGTTGTTGTCACGGCTTCAGGCCGAGGATGCGCCCCAGGTGGTTCTGGATGTCTGGGAAGGCGAGCCGGACGTAAACCCGGATCTGGCCCGGGCGGTTTGGCTGATGACGCCCCACATTGCCGGATACAGTCTGGAAGGCAAAGTGGGGGGGACGGAAATGATCTATCGTTCCCTGTGCCATTTCCTGGGATTGCCGGCTCGCAAGCAGGCCGGGCAGTTTATGGCGGATCCGGCACTGAGCAAGCTGTCGTTTACGTCGTCGGCCACGGCTCTGGAAGCAGCCTACCTGGCTGTTCGCGCGTGCTATGACGTCCGTCGTGATGCGGCTCGCTATCGTCGGGTGCTGAGGCTGCCGGAAGCGGAGCGCGCTGCGGCGTTCGATGTCATGCGGCGGGATTATCCGGTAAGGCGGGAATTCTCGAGTACAAAGATACAGCTGAAGGGTGGAGCGAAAGAACTCCAGCAGGTTTTCAAAGCGCTGGAGTTCAAGCTAAAGGTTTAATCTGTTCGTTCGTCACCCCTGGTGTTGTCCAGGGAGCGACGAGGCTGAGGCTGCCTTAGCCGGCGGCTTTTTTCATTTCGCGGGCGTTCTGTTCCGCCGATTCATTATCGTGAGCCAGTTTTTCCAGTGAATCCCGCACCATGGTGTCGGTGATGGGGATTTCCCGGCCATCGGAAAGAATGATTGCTGCGCCATTCATCCAGCTTTCTGCGGTCGGTTGCTGCTCTGTCACGATTCCGGCCTCTCTCTTTGGCTTTGGTTAGGCGATTATGGACGTCTGCTGTTTCCCGATGGGAACAGTGCGTCAGTCCCGGGCGATTCCATGCCCTCTGGCTTGCGTGTCGATTTCAGGCTACCGATCGATTATGTCGTGAAGATGACAGTCGATGCGTGAACCTGTTCCCGATATGCCGTGCCCATTACCTGCACTTTTCATTCAGTGTGACAGCGATCCGGCCGGTCGGCCATAGTACGAAGGTGGGGCATGGGGGCATCTGCAGATGCCCCGCATGTCAGGCTGGGTCAGGGGTGCTCAGAAGCCGAGTTTTTGCAGTGCAGCAATCCGCTCTTCCAGCGGCGGGTGGGTCATGAACAAGGCCGCCAGGCCACCCCGGGCGCCGCGATTGATGCCAAACGCCTGGAGGGAATCCGGCATCTGATCCGGCATCTCGCTTTCCCGGCGCAGATGATTGAGGGCACTGATCATGGCGCCGGTCCCGGCCAGTTGGGCGCCGGCAATATCCGCCCGGAACTCACGGCGGCGTGAGAACCAGAACACAATGGTGCTGGCCAGGATGCCCAGGATCACTTCGGCGATCATGCTGACCACAAAGAAGCCGATGCCGTGGCCGTTCTCATTCCGCAGGACGACCCGGTCAACGATGGACCCGATGACTCGCGCGGCAAAGATCACAAAGGTGTTCACCACGCCCTGAATCAGCGCCAGGGTCACCATATCGCCATTCGCAACGTGGCCGATCTCGTGGCCCAGCACCGCGCGAATCTGATCTTTGTCGAAGCGTTGCAGCAACCCCTGACTGACCGCGACCAGCGCGTCGTTCTTGTTCCAGCCGGTGGCAAAGGCGTTGGATTGCTGGGCCGGGAAAATCGCCACATCCGGCATCTTGATGCCGGCCTGTTGGGCCAGTTCGGCCACCGTGTCCACCAGCCAGCGTTCTGCCGGGGTGCGGGGCTGCTCGATGATCTGGGCCCGAGTACTCCACAGCGCCATGCGCTTGGAGATCAGCAATGAAATGATGGAGCCGGCAAAGCCAAAGACCGCCGCAAAAATCAGCAGGTTGCCGTAGGCGATACCATTCTGCGCCAGGTACGAGTCCACGCCGAGCAGCTTCAGCGTAATGCTGGCAACAAAGATCACGGCCAGGTTGGTGGCCAGGAACAAGAGGATTCTCATCGTTCTCCATTCTCCAGTGTTGAGGAGCTCATCAGAGGCTCCTTGCCCCCAATCAATAGCCCGGGCTGTCCCGGGTGTTGTGGGGCGAGGGATTCCGGAGAGCACCGCCGGCGCGGTTGTCTCCACAAGCCCCCGGTTTGGAGTATATCGGGTCAGGCTGACTGGCCTTCAATAGAATGACAGAGAATTAACCTCCACTCGGTCAGACCCAAATTTTCCCGTTTGACCGGTTGGCGCGTAAATAGTTTTCTTAAGGATGCGAAAAGCGAAGCATCAGCCTGCAGAAAACAGCACCGTCTGGATGGTGTCGGCAATCAGCGAAGAATTGCCGTTCTTGAGGGCCACCCGAATCAGGTGGATGTTAGTCGCCAGGTCAGCCTGAACAGCAGGCGGCAGGCCATCGGTATCTTCCGGGTAGGTGCCCGACAGGGAGTCGGGCAGGCAGTCGGTTCGGACTGCCGCGTTCAGGCGTGTGAAAGTGGGTTGGGTCAGCACGACCTGGTCGACGGCGTCCTGGTGAATGGTGTCGTCATAGCGGATGTGGCCCTCGTCGGCCAGCCAGAGCATGGTCGAGAAGCAGGCGCGATGGCGGCGGCTGTGCAGGCCGAATTCATCGGGGGAATCCGGCCCGGCGATGTCTTCCACGTACAGGCTGACCTTACGTGGGAAGGCGTTGTACAGCTGCACCAGGATGATGGCCGTGTCCCGATAGAACTCCTCGATGTGAATGTCTGCCATGACCGCTTTCCGCTTCGCCGGTGAATTACTGCTGATACGTCGCCAGGAAGTGTGCCAGACGTTTCATGGCGTCTTCCAGCGTATCCACGCGAGGCAGGAAAACGACCCGCAGGTGCTGTTTGTCGTCGATGTTGAACGCCGATCCCTGGACCAGCAGGATGCGCTCCTGCAGCAGCAGGTCGAGCACCAGCTTTTCGTCGTTATGGATCGGGTAGCGCTTGGGATCCAGGCGCGGGAACATGTAGAGCGCCCCCTGGGGCTTCACACAGCTGACCCCGGGAATGTCGTTCAGCAGGGACCAGGCGGTCTCGCGCTGCTCGTAGAGCCGGCCGCCCGGAGCCACCAGGTCGTTGATGGACTGATACCCACCCAGGGCGGTCTGGATCGCCAGCTGCGCGGGCACGTTGGAACACAGGCGCATGGAGGCCAGCATCTCGATGCCTTCGATCAGATCGATGGCTTTGTGCTTGGCGCCGCTGATGATCATCCAGCCGGAGCGGTAGCCGGCGGCACGGTAGTTCTTGGACAGGCCGTTATAGGTGAAGAACAGGACGTCGTCGGCCAGGGAGGCGGTAGAAACATGGGTGGCGCCGTCGTAGAGAATCTTGTCGTAGATCTCGTCGGACAGCACGATCAGGTTGTGCTGGCGGGCCAGCTCCACAATCTGTTCCAACAACTCCGGCGGGTAGACGGCGCCGGTGGGGTTGTTCGGGTTGATTACCACAATTGCCCGGGTCCGGGACGTGATCTTGCTCTTGATGTCGTCAATATCCGGGAACCAGTCCTGGGCTTCGTCGCAGTGGTAGTGCACCGGCTTGCCGCTGGACAGGGTGACGGCCGCGGTCCACAGCGGGTAATCGGGGGCCGGGACGAGCACTTCATCGCCGGTGTTGAGCAGCGCCTGCATGGACATGACAATCAGCTCGCTGACACCGTTGCCCAGGTAGATGTCGTCGATGTCGACCTTGTCGATGCCGCGTTGCTGGCAGTAGTGCATGACCGCCTTGCGGGCCGAGAAGAGGCCTTTGGATTCTACGTATCCCTGGGCGGAATGCATGTTGTAGATGACGTCCTGCTGGATTTCTTCCGGCACGTCCAGCTCGAACGCCGCCGGGTTGCCGATATTCAGTTTGAGGACGCGGTGGCCTTCTTCTTCGAGGCGACGGGCTTCACGCAGAACCGGACCGCGGATTTCATAACACACGTTATCCAGCTTCGAGGACTTCTTGAGGTTCTGCATGTTGCTCGTTTCCTGATTATTCGTTGGCAAAAGATGTTCCGGACCCTGACAATCCCACAGTTGGGCCCTGCAAACCGCCTGGTGAGTACCGGTTCGCCATGAACCTTGTGCTGACCGTCTGGAGAGGGTGCCAGAGAAGCGAGGGGCCGTCGCCCGGAAGTTCCTTATTCTAGCCAAACCGCCGGGACGGTAGAAAGGCCGGAACACTCCTGAATTGTGATGAATAGTGGCACAATGGCCCGGATTTTGATCGACACAGTACCGAATTGTCAGTCCGGTACAGTTCGAAACCCCATCGAAAGGAGTTCTGCATGCTGTCATTCCAGGTGATAGAGGATCGGGCCACTGCCCGGGCAGGTGGCCCTGAGGCCCTTGCCGAGCGTCTGCCGGCGGTGCGTTCGAGCAATGAGCTGGCGGCGCTACCGGATTCCTATTACCTGTCCACGATGACTCGTCGGATTTTTCAGGCTGGCATGAAGCACAGCGTCATCAACGATCGCTGGCCGGCTTTCGAGACCTGGTTCTGGGGCTTCGAGCCGGAAAAACTGATGCTCTTGTCGGAAGAGCAACTGGAAGCGGCGATGCAGAACCCGGACCTGATCCGTCACTGGGGCAAGCTGCGCACCATTCCCTTCAATGCCGGTGAGATGCAGCGGGTGAGCCAGTTGGAAGGCGGTTTTGGCCGGTTCCTGGCGGACTGGCCCGACGAGGACCTGTTTGGCCTGTGGGCCTGGTTGGGCAAGCGCTTCCAGCGGATGGGCGGGCATTCCGGTGCGCGCTTCCTGCGTCTGGTAGGTCGCGATACCTTCCTGTTGACCGATGACGTGATTGCCGCGCTGCAGGCCTCCGATGTCATCGACAGCAAACCCACCCGCAAGGCGGACAAGCAGGCTGTCAACGACGCTTTCGTCGCCTGGCGCGCACAATCCGGACGGCCGTTCGCCCACATCAGCAGAATGCTCTCAATGACCGTCGATTGACCTCTTGGGACCAGACAGGGCGATCGGTTTGCGGTATTCTTGTTGTGCACAATTTAATTGCTGGCAATATAGATAACGACAATCCGGCTCAGCCGGCACCACAGGAGACGACGGAATGACAGCTGACAGCCTTTACGACATTGAAGTCCAGGACATCAAGGGCAACACCAGGTCCATGGCCGACTACCGCGGTCAGGTGTTGCTGATCGTAAACACGGCGAGCAAGTGCGGCTTCACGCCACAGTTTGAAGGCCTGCAGGCGCTGCACCAGGAACTGGGTGGCGAAGGCTTCGACGTGCTCGGCTTTCCCTGCAACCAGTTCATGAACCAGGATCCGGGCGACAATAACGAGATCGAACAGTTCTGCAGCCTGAACTATGGCGTGGACTTCCCCATGTTCGCCAAGATCGAGGTTAATGGCGACAACACCCATCCGCTGTATCGCTTCCTCAAGCACGAGGCCAAGGGCCTGATGGGCTCGGAGAAGATCAAGTGGAACTTCACCAAGTTCCTGGTCAACCGCAACGGTGACGTGGTCAAGCGCTATCCGCCCACGGCCAAGCCGCAAGACATCCGCAAGGATATCGAAAAGCTGCTCTGATGGCGGACCATCACGATCCACTGGCGCTGGATAACCAGGTTTGCTTTGCGCTCTATGCCGCCAATCGCGCCGTCACCGGGCTCTATCGTCCGTTGCTGGAGGGGGTGGGGCTGACCTACCCGCAGTATCTCGTGATGCTGGTGCTCTGGGAAACGGACGCCGTCGGCGTCGGGAAAGGGTCGGACGGTGAGCCGGTCAGCGTGTCGTTCGTGGGCCGGCGTCTGAAGCTGGACTCCGGCACGCTGACGCCGTTGCTCAAGCGCCTGGAAGCCCGCAATCTGGTGCTGCGCCGGCGCCATCCCGAAGACGAGCGCGTGGTCACCCTGGCGTTGACGGAAGAAGGGCGGGCACTGCGCAAGCAGGCCCTGGAGGTACCGGGTGAACTGCTCTGTCGCAGCGGCCTGGATCTGGAGCAGGCGCAGGATCTCCGTCGCAGTTTGCAATCGCTGCTGGATCAGCTGCCCTGATTGACGGCCTGGCCGGCCCAGCGCTCGATTACCTGGCGTAGTTCGTCCTTGTTGTAAGGCTTGGTGACGTAGTCGTTCATGCCGGCGGCGAGGCAGTCGTCCTTGTCGCCCTGCATCACATTGGCGGTGACGGCAATGACGGGCAGGTCGCGCCATTCCGGATGTTTGCGGATGCGCTCGGTGGCGGCATAGCCGTCCATGACCGGCATCTGGCAGTCCATCAGCACGATGTCGTAATGCTGGTTGCTCAGCGCCGTCAGGGCGCGCTCGCCGTTCTCCGCCAGGTCCACGCGATAACCCAGTTTGCGCAGCATACTGCTGGCCACGATCTGGTTGACGCGATTGTCTTCCACCAAAAGTATGCTGAGATCCGGGCTGGGGCGGGATTCCGCCGCGGCCTCGGCCTGAGAGCTGGTGGCCGTGTCGCCGGTGGCCTCGAGCAGCGTCTGCTCCAACTGGTTCCGCCGAAGAGGCAGGGCGATGGCGCGAACTTTCTGGCCGGAGACCGTATGGATGGCCTGTTCCGGCTCACCGATCAGCACCAGCGGGCAGTCCAGGGTGCGGTCGGCCAGGGAGCCGCGCGTCAGTGTCTTGCTGTCGCACAGGTAGGCCGCGGCCTGACCGTCTCCTTTTGCCCGGACTGGAATCTGCCAGGCCTGGAGTTGGCGTTCGAGGGGCAGGCGGTGCGGGTTGTCGTGGGGAATATCGAGAATGACGCCCTGCTCACGCAGATGCGATTGGGCGAACGCGTCTTTACTGGCCGATGCCCGAACCGGCAACGGCAGGATCACCGTGAAGTGGGTGCCCTGGTTTTCCCGGGACTCCACGGTGATGTGCCCGTGCATGCGTTCCACCAATTGGCGGCAGAGCGTCAGGCCCAGGCCGGTGCCGCCGAAGCGGCGGGTCGTGTCGGCCTTGCCCTGTGAAAACGGAGAGAAAATCCGGCGCAGCGTTTCGTCGTTCATGCCAATGCCGGTATCGATCACGTCGATGCGGGTTTCGCCATTGCGGGTGACGGCACGGATGCGGACTTCGCCGGATTCCGTGAACTTGATGCCGTTGCCCAGCAGGTTGTTGATGATCTGGCGAACCCGGGTTGGATCGCCCTGGAGCGTTTCGGGCAGGTCCGGGTCGATATCGATGACCATTTCCACATTCCGGCTGAGGGCCTGCTGGCTCAGCAGCGTGGCGCACTCCTCGATGACTTCCCGCAGGTTGAATTCGATGGCTTCGAGATTCAGTTTGCCCGCTTCCACTTTGGAAATATCGAGGATGTCGTTGAGCAGACCGAGCAGGCTCTGGCCGGCGTTATAGGCAATCTCAAGGCGATTGCGCTGGCTCGGCGACAGTTCGCTTTCCAGGGACAGGCTGAGCATGCCCAGCACCCCGTTGAGCGGGGTGCGGATCTCGTGACTCATGCTGGCCAGGAAGTTGGCCCGGCTGCGGGCCCGGTGTACGGCATCTTCCTTGGCTCGGATCAGGGCACGATTGCCCCGCTGCAGTGCTTCGTTCTTCTCCGAAATCTCCCGGGTGCGGTCCTCGACTTCCCGTTCCAGCTTGGAGGAATAGTGCTTCATCTTGCTTTCGGCCAGGCGAACCTGGTCGAGGCTGCTGTCAATGGTGTCCAGATGCTGGTTAATGATGCCCACCATCTGGCCGATCTCATCGGACTCATGATTGCGGGGTACCGGCAGGCGAATCTTTTCCGGTGCCCTGGGGTCCACTTCGTGCAGGGCCTGGATGACCCGCATCAGCGGCTTGGTCAGGATGAAATAGAAGATGAACAGCAGGATAACGCTGAGAATCAGGCTCTTCAGGAACCCGCTTACCAGCGTGTAGGCCGCCCGGCTCAGGAACGCCGTGCCGTAATGGTAGGTGTCGATGCGCACTTCCAGTTGGCCCAGCGGGATTTCCTCCAGCTGGGGTACGCGCAGGTTCTCGCTGTATTCCCGATTGGGGCCGAACAGGAAGTCGCTCAGGAAACGGTAGGCGGAATCCGTCGAGGGCCGGGTCGACGCAGCCAGGATGCGACCATCGGGATCGACAATGCGGGCGTCCACGATGGCCGGGTGGCGCAGCAGGCCGTCGAGCAGTTCCTTGGCCAGTCGGGTGTCGATGTTGTAGGCGATCTGTGAGGCGGGGCTGAAGCTGATGTCCATCAACGCCCGGATTTCCTCGTCCATGCTTTCGCGGGCGCTGAAATAATCCAGGGTCACCTGGACCATGTTGAGCAGAATGCCCAGCGCCATGGCCAGCAGCACCGTGTTACGGGTCAGCCGGAAGGACAGGCGTTTGGTGAACGGCGTACTCACAGTCTAAACAATCCCTGTTTCACTGGAACCAGACGCTAATCGTCGTAGTCTGCCTTTTTCTTCCATTCTTCCTCTTCGTGCAGGAAAGAATCCCATTCCTTATCGAGCCGGTGTTTTTCCTGTTGCCGGGTCTCGCCACCTTCTTCGGCGTTGGCCATGGCTTCCAGCTCCTTGATGCGGGTGCGGAAGCTCTTGATGGCTTTGACGGCCATCGGGTTATCCTTGGCCTTACCCAGTTCGGTGGAGGCCAGGTGGTAGGCGTGAATCGCTTTACGGATCTGATTCTGCCGGATCATCTCACGGGCTTGTGAGACGTGGTAGTCAGCCTGGGTCTTGTGCACCAGGAAAAGCACCAGCTTCAGGTTTTTGCGGGCGATTTTCGAATCGATCCGATTCCGCTTCTGCATGCCTTCAATCAGGCGAAACAGGGACTGCAGCAGGTTCTTCACCTCGGCGGCCCGGGCGGGGGTGTCGATCCGTTGGGGCGATCGCTCGTCGGCGCCGTCTTCCATCTTTTGGCGGCGGGTTTTGACTTCGTCCGCCCACTGCTTCACCGGCAGGTCGGATTTCATGTCGACCAGTGAACGACAGATTTCATCGGCCCGCATCAACATGATCGATTTCAGATCCCGGGTCAGGTACTGCGGGGGTAAATCATCCTGCAAACGCTGTGTCAGGCGAAAGGCGTCTTCCAGTGTCTTGGCGCGTCGTGCCCGCTCAATCCTGGCTTTTTCCCGGATCTGCACGAAGACAATAACGGCGATGGAAAGAAGAACGATAACCGCGAAGAAGATGACGATGGTGGTTGTATCCATGTTCAGACTGCCGTCTCTCTCATTGTTCTGGATGCGCTCCGGATAAGCCGTCTTGGAGTATAGCGCAATACGCACTTTCAATGGGTTAAGTTATGTGTGCGTGAAGCCTGATGGCTCTTGGTCCAAGCGATAAAATTTATTCGATAAATGGTTTTCTGGTTTTGTATTTTTGGTATGAATGGTAGCCTCTGACTCACACTGACAGACGGATCATGGCATGGATATCTCACGCGTTGACCTCAACCTGCTGGTTTACCTGGACGTGTTGCTGCGGGAAAAGAACGTCACCAAGGCTGCCAATCATCTCGGGATCACCCAGCCGGCCATGAGTAACGGCCTTCGCCGCCTGCGGGACCTGTTTGGTGACCCGCTGCTGGTGCGGACCAGCGAGGGCATGACCGCGACCGAGCGGGCCCGCGAGCTCAAGCCGTTGGTGCGCAACGTGCTGGCGGACATCGAGCGGGCGGTCCAGGCCAAGTCGGAATTCGACGCGGCCCAGAGTAACCGGGTTTTCCGGATCATGGCCAGTGATTACGCCGAATCTTGTCTGATTCCCCGGGTGCTGCGTCGCATCCGTCAGGAGGCGCCCAACGTGACGCTGGATGTGCTGACGCCCAGTGACGTCAGCTTCCCGGATGTGGAGCAGGGACGTCTGGACATGGCCATCAACCGTTTCGACAAGCTGCCCCAGTCGTTTCACCAGAAAACCCTCTGGACCGAATACTTCGCCTGTCTGATGAGCGCGCAGAATCCGATCCTGCGGGAGCCGTTCACGCTGGATACCTATCTGGATGCCAGCCATATCTGGGTGAGCAAGACGGGTTTCGGTGTGGGGGTCGGAGTCAATCCCCAGGACGTACAGCGCCTGGGCTGGGTCGACGAGGCGCTGTCCCTGATGGGGCGCAAGCGCCGAATTTCGGTGTTTACCCGGCACTACCAGGTGGCGATGTTGCTCGCCGAGCAGCATGACCTGATTGCGACGCTGCCCAGCCGGGCGGCCTGGCTGCAGCGGGAAAATGCTAATCTGGTGGTCAAGGTGCCGCCGTTCACCATTCCCCCGTTCGAGCTGAAAATGGCGTGGAGCCCGCTGCTCCAGCACAATCCGGATCACCAGTGGCTGCGCCGGCTGATTGCCGATGTGGCGGCTGAGGTGGATGTGGAGTTTGCCGACTTTGGCCGGTCATTCGAGGATCAGGTCGTCAAGCCCAGTTTGCAGTCAGAGCGGTAGCTCGCGCAGTTCCAGTGACGGGCGTGCCGTTTCCCACATGCGCTGGAAGGCCTCGGCCTGCAGCTTCACCCGGCCGGGATCGGCGAAACGGGCCCAACCCTCGAGGCTGTCGAAGCGGTGCCGGTAGGCAATGCCTTCCCGGTCAGCGATCAGGAAAGCCTGCTCTTCGCTGGGGTAGTCCGGGTTGACCAGCCGAAGCTCGATTTTGCTGGGCAGACGCTTCATCAACTGGATGAGCTGGTGTCGGCGCTGGACCAGGGGCTTGTCGTCGTGGACCAATAAACGGATCTCGCAGATCCGATGACGGCGGGCCATGTCCGAGAAGATGTCGCGCAGTCGTTCCCGGTCGTAGATCTCGTGATCCAGCAGCCGATCATAGAGCCAGATGCGATGGCTGGCCTGGCCGGCAACCGTATCCATCAGGTTGAGGTTGTCCTGTTCGCTGTTGAAATGCCAGGTGGTGTCGTCCTTGCCGAGCACGGTCGGGAAGACCGGGGCACGGTTATCGGCCAGAATCTGCGGAGTGGCCAGGCAGCGCATGTCGAGGTGGGGGATTCCGGCGTCGTCATAGGGCGTGGAGCAGACATGAAACCCCAGCTTCTCATAGAAGGGGACGGCGTACTCCTGCGCGCTCAGGTGCAACTGGTCGAACTGGTCCGACGCTTCCTGCATGACATGCCGCAGCATCTGCTCACCAAATCCCTGACCACGGTGCTCTTTGAGAATCGCCATGCGCCCGATTCGGCCCAGGTCCGTGACCGACGGCACCAGCCGCGCGACGGCGACCGGTGTGTTGTCCGGCAGCACACCGATGTAATGGTCCGAAATCTC
Organism: Marinobacter sp. NFXS9; assembly: GCF_040148665.1. Taxonomy (NCBI): domain Bacteria; kingdom Pseudomonadati; phylum Pseudomonadota; class Gammaproteobacteria; order Pseudomonadales; family Marinobacteraceae; genus Marinobacter; species Marinobacter sp. NFXS9. Next base: position 57,325 of record NZ_JAGDDW010000001.1, read on the forward strand.
GTCCGTGTCGTCCCATTCCAGTTCTGCGGGTACGCCCTGTTCGTCAATGAAGACAGTCTGGCGAATCTCCCGAATCGCCGAGGGCGCCAGTTGCCAGCTGTATTTGCGGATCTTCAGTTCCATTCGAGATAAAGACTGCCCTGGTTGATCAGTGTGGTGAGCAGGCCGCCTAGTGCCTCATCCCGGGCCAGTTTCGTCATGCGCTCCGGATCGGGCTGATGGCCGGCGCAGAGCAGTGGTGCCATGATCCGGGCATCGCCGCTCAGCATGTAGCGTTCGCCGTCGACGAAAAGGGCCGTCTGCTCGCCGAGTTCATGATAGGCAAAACGGGAGCCTTCGTTCCAGCGCAGCCATGCACCCTCGGTCAGGGCGCTGCGCAAGCTGTCGGCGTCCACCGGTTCTTCCGGCGGCACGACAATGTGCGTGTTCTTGGGGGCTGTGGTGTATTGGCCCAGCCAGAGTGCCAGGAGATCACGGCGCTCCAGCGCTGACGCAACGATGCGGCCGACGCCGTCCACAGCGGCCGGGGTGATTTCACCCGGATTGTCCTGGGTTTGCAGATCCGGGTCGCGCAGCAGTTGCTCGGCGCCGGGCTGGTTGCACAGGAAATCGCTGAAGCCGGTCAGGATGTCGTCGTAACTGGGGGCCCGGAACCCGATGGAGAGGGTGATGCAATCCCCCCGGGCGACACCGTGATGGCCCACGCCCGGCGGCAGGTAGAGCATGTCCCCCGGCTCCAGCACGACGGCCTCTTCGCCGTTCCAGTCGCTCAGTATGCGCAGTGGCGTGCCGTCGACCCGGGGGGAGGTTTCGTCACAGTGGCCGCCGAACTCCCATTCGCGGGTGCCTTCGGCCTGCAGCAGGAAGACGTCGTACTGATCGTAATGCGGTCCTACGCTGCCGCCTTCCGGCGCATAGCTGGCCATAATGTCGTCCAGCCGCCAGTTGGGCACGAAGCGGAACCGGTCCAGCAGGGGAGCCAGCTCCGGCACCCAGTGATCCAGCCCCTGGACCAGCAGGGTCCAGTGCGTGGCCGGCAGCGATTCGAAGCGCTCCGGCGCAAACGGGCCGTTTTCCAGCTGCCAGGGCCGCCCGTTGTCGTTTTCGATCACGATGCGCGATTCAACGGCTTCTTCACAGGCCAGACCGGCCAGTTCATCCGCGGAAACGGGCGAGGCCAGGCCGGGAAAGGCCTGGCGAATCACCAGTGGCTTTTTCTGCCAGTAGTCGCGCAGGAAAACGTCGGCGTCGAGCCCACCGGGAATCTGCATCAGATGGCCTTGGCCTGGTCGGCTGCGTTGCCGATGTAGTTGGCCGGAGTCAGGGTCAGCAGTTCTTCCTTCGCCACCTCAGGGATGTCGAGATTGCGCACGAACTCCTGGATCAGTTCCGGCGTCATCGCCTTGCCGCGGGTCAGCTCTTTGAGCTTTTCGTACGGCTTCTCGATGTTGTAGCGACGCATGACGGTCTGGATCGGTTCGGCCAGCACTTCCCAGGCGTTGTCGAGGTCGGTATCCAGGCGGCCGGGATTCACTTCCAGTTTGCCCAGGCCTTTCAGTGTTGCCTCATAGGCGATCAGGCTGTGGGCGAAGCCGACGCCCAGGTTACGCAGCACGGTGGAATCGGTCAGGTCCCGCTGCCAGCGGGAAATCGGAAGCTTGGCGGACAGGTGACCGAACAGCGCGTTGGCGATGCCCAGGTTGCCCTCGGAGTTCTCGAAATCGATCGGGTTGACCTTGTGTGGCATGGTGGAGGATCCCACTTCGCCGGCCACGGTCTTCTGCTTGAAATAGCCCAGGGAAATGTAACCCCAGATGTCCCGGTCGAGATCGATCAGGATGGTGTTGAAACGGGCGATCGCGTCGTACAGTTCGGCAATGTAGTCGTGGGGTTCGATCTGGGTGGTGTACGGGTTCCAGTTGAGGCCCAGGGAGGTCACGAACGATTCGGCGTTGGCTGCCCAGTCGATACTCGGGTAAGCGGACAGGTGCGCGTTGTAGTTGCCGACGGCGCCATTGATCTTGCCGAGTATTTCCACGGCCTGAACCTGTTTCAGTTGGCGACGCAGGCGGTAGACCACGTTTGCCAGTTCCTTGCCGACGGTGGATGGCGATGCGGTCTGGCCATGGGTGCGGGACAGCATCGGCTGGTCCGCGTGTTCACGGGACAACTCGGTCAGACGGTCGATCACTTTCTGCATGACCGGAACCAGGCCCAGGTCCAGCCCTTCGCGCAGCATCAGACCGTGTGACAGGTTGTTGATGTCCTCGGAGGTGCAGGCAAAGTGCACGAACTCGGTAATGGCCTGGAGTTCCGGCGTGTCCGCGATCTTGTCCTTGATGAAGTACTCAACGGCTTTCACATCGTGGTTCGTGGTGCGCTCGATGGCCTTGATGCTCTCGGCATCGGCCAGGCTGAATTCGCTGACCAGTTTGTCCAGCACGGCGTTTGCGTTGTCAGACAGGGCCGGGACTTCGGTGATGTCCGGATGGGCTGCCAGTTGCTGCAGCCAGCGGATCTCCACGGTGACGCGGTTTCTGATCAGACCGTATTCGCTGAAAATCTCGCGAAAGACACGGACTTTTTCGCCATACCGGCCGTCAACCGGTGAAATAGCGGTCAGGGCAGTCAATTCCATCAGAAACCTCTCAACTCAATCAAATACGGTCTGCGGCTTGTGCCGGGCTGGTCAAATCGCCGCGCGGGAAAATGGCGCCTATGATACACCACCCGGCGCCGGGAATCAGTGGAAAACGGCCTGGTTGGCCTGCTCCGAAAGCCGCTGGGCCACTTCCACCACCCGTTTGCGGAACACCACCAGATGCCAGCGGCGCCCGCCCAGCTGCCGCCAGAGCACCGCAGAGCGGATGCCGGCCAGCAGCAGTGCGCGAACCCGTGCGGCGTTCTCGGGAACCTGCAGCTGGTTGGGGTCGCCGGTGACCTGGATGCGCAGGCGGAAGGTGCTGATGGTGTCGGTATAAATGGAGGCGAGGTTGTTGACCAGATTGGCGTGGCTGTAGCCGAAATGGTCGGCCGTGTGGCGGGCCTGGTCGATGCGGCTGCCGATGATGTCCATCATCTCCGGACGTTTGCGCAGCCGGGCTTCCAGATGCACGAGGTTGAGCGCGTAACGCAGGATTTCCACATCCTGCTGGCCGTCCTGTTTCTTCAGCAGGCCGCAGAGTACGGCCAGGCCTTCTCGCAAATCCCGCAATTCGCCGTAGACGCTCAATGTGTTTGGCGGGTTAGTGACAAACAGCGAGTGAATGCAGGTCTCAAAGGTGGATGGCGCGCACTGGCCACGATGGGCAATCTGCTGCACCAGTTCGGCAGCCTGGAATACGCCTGCCAGGGCCAGTGTCTGTTCTTCCAGGGATCGGCTCAAGGTTACCTCACAGCGTTGTCTGATGGCCGTTATGACGTTGGAGCGTCATCAAATGGATGGGTTCGTCATGCTGGGTCAGGATGCCGTGCGGGCCAGGGCCGGGGAGTCGTCCCGCCAGGTGGTTTCGATCACGCCGCCACCCAGGCAGATGTCGCCGTCATAGAAAACCACGGACTGACCAGGGGTTACAGCACGCTGGGCGTCATCAAACACGACCCGGCAACCGTCGCCGGTCACGGTGACCGTGCAGGCCTGGTCGGGCTGGCGGTAGCGCGTCTTGGCGTGGCAGCGGAATTCGCTGGCCGGCGGATGGCCTGCGACCCAGTCGATGGGGCCGCTGGTCAACCCGCGGGCGAACAGCAGGGGATGCTGTTTGCCCTGTACCGCAATCAGCACGTTACGGCTGAGGTCTTTTTCAGCCACATACCAGGGGTCGTCGCTGTAGTGACTCAAGCCGCCGATACCCAGCCCCTGGCGCTGTCCGATGGTGTGGTACATCAATCCCTGATGACGGCCAATGACATCGCCGTCCGGGGTTTCGATTTCGCCCGGTTGCGCTGGAATGTACTGCTTGAGGAAGTCGCGGAACTTGCGCTCGCCAATGAAGCAGATACCGGTGGAATCCTTCTTGTCGTGCGTCACCAGTCCGGCCTTCTCGGCGATCCGGCGGACCTCCGGCTTTTCAATCTCGCCGACCGGAAACAGGGTGCGCGCAATACGCTCACCTGACACGGCGTGGAGGAAGTAGCTCTGGTCCTTGTTGTCGTCCAGGCCCTTGATCAGTTGCGCAATGCCGTTGTCGTCGACCCGTCGCCGGGCATAGTGGCCGGTGGCGATGTAGTCGGCGCCCAGGGTGATGGCGTAGTCCAGAAAGGCGCGGAATTTCACTTCCTTGTTGCACAGAATGTCCGGATTCGGTGTACGACCGGCCTTGTACTCCGACAGGAAATGCTCGAACACACGGTCCCAGTATTCAGCCGCAAAGCTGGCCGTGTGAAGCTTGATGCCGATCTTATCGGCCACCATCTGCGCATCCGCGAGATCGGTCATCGCGGTGCAGTATTCCGTGCCGTCGTCCTCGTCCCAGTTTTTCATGAACAGGCCTTCGACCGCGTAGCCCTGTTCCTGAAGCAGGAGGGCGGCAACGGACGAATCGACACCGCCGGACATGCCGACGATCACGCGGGTGTTCTGGTTGTCTCTGGTCGTGGACTCGGTCATGGCGCTGACAAACCGTGTTTCGTTAAACATGTGTTGGACCCTGCAGGCCCCTAATGTCGCGCATTCTAACAGGTTTGCCGCGCCAGCGTGATCCGTAGATCCCGGAAGGCGATGCCGGATTCAGGCCGCTGGATCGACGATCACCGACAAAGGGAATCGACGGCCGGCCAGGTAGTCCTCGACGCAGCGAAGGACCAGTGGGCTGCGCAGGGATTCCTGGCGTTCGCGCAGTTCGTCGTAGGTGAGCCAGTGGGCTGCAATGATATCGTCGTCCAGTTGTTCGGTTTCATGCTGCAACGCTTCGGCGACAAAGCACATGCGGTAGTAGGTGCGGCCGTTTGCCGGCGCGAGATAGGTGTACAGCCCCAGGAAATGCCGGGGCTCCACGGCCCAGCCGGTCTCTTCCAGCGCTTCCCGGCGAGCGGCGTCGAGGATGGTTTCATGCTCCTCGACGTGGCCGGCAGGCTGGTTGAAGACAATTCGGCCGTTGCTGCGTTCTTCCACCATCAGGAAGCGGCCATCCTTTTCGGTGATGACGGCGACGGTTGCGTGCGGTTTCCAGGTCATTCAACGGTTCCTTTTCTTGGCTCTGGGCCTGCCCTGGCCGTGAGATGTTTTTGCTGCCGAGGCAGGCAAGTGAATGCTGAGTGAGCGACTTTCTCCGGGGGCCAGGTTGTCGATGCTCCAGTCGCCGACGGCGCGGCGAATCAGCCGCAGCGTCGGGAAACCGACAGCGGCGGTCATCCGTCTGACTTGCCGGTTGCGGCCCTCGGTAATGGTCAGTTCGATCCAGCTGGTCGGCACATTGGCCCGGTAGCGGACCGGGGGCTGGCGCGGCCAGATGTCCGGTTCGCCCAAGTGTCGGGCCTTGGCCGGTCGTGTGGGCCCGTCCTTCAATTGAACGCCCTGTTCCAATTGCGCCAGGGCGGCATCGTCGATCTCGCCATCGACCTGTACCCAGTAGGTTTTTGGCATTTTCAGGCGCGGCGAGGCAATCCGGTGTTGCAGCTGGCCGTCATTGGTCAAAAGCACCAGGCCTTCGGAGTCGTAATCCAGACGTCCGGCCGGATACACGCCGGATTGCCTGACGAAGTCCGCCAACGTTGACCGACCTTCATTGTCGGTGAATTGGCAAAGCACGTTAAAGGGCTTGTTGAGCAGGATCAGATCGGCCATGTCAATCGTGCCCGGCGTGAAGGCTTTCTCGGAGCGAATATCGATGCATGCCTGGAATCTTACAGCAGCGGTGCGATCACCACTATGACCGATTCGTCAGCGATCGGACGCCGGGAAGGGCGCTGGAACGGACAGGCATAAAAAAGCCGAGGCCCCCAGACCTCGGCTTCCATGGAATTATGAGCGTTGCATGATCCCCAGTGTGTGTCGGGGCGTGGCACAAAAAGCCACAGTGATCTGTTTGTGACAGATCTTTAAAACCACCTCACGTTCAGGGTAAGTGTGGTTATGTCGCGCTCCGTCAGGCGTGGGCGGTTCGGAGCGGGTTGTCCTGGGTGGCTTCGGAAGAATCCGAGCCGGCCTCGTCGTGTTCGGCATTGGCCGCCTTTTTCGGTGGCTCATCCCGTTTTTCGAGGCGATCCAGAGGCACGATGTTTACGGCGTGCGTTCCCTTGTCGCTTGGTTTCTTCTCGAAGCTGACGGTTTGGCCGGCCTTCAGTGTTTTGTAGCCATCCATTTGTACAGCTGAGAAGTGAGCGAACAGGTCTTCGCTGCCCCCGTCTTCTATGATAAAGCCGTAACCCTTGGCATTATTGAACCACTTCACTTTGCCTTGAGGCATGATTCACTCCCTTGTTTTCCTGCTCGTCTTATTATTGATATTCATTAACTTACAAATTCCGATCCAGAACAATACAGTCCCGGTAACGGCTCCAGACCAGGCGTCGATCCTGGCTTTACATAATTTTACAATGGCAATTCTACTGTTGACCAATATTCGCACAGAGTCAATAGGCAAAGTGCTGGTTGACCGGGCCGCCGAGGCGTTACTATGAATCGTCTGATGAGCACCCGGGGCGCTTTTGCGTCATCGGAAGGGCGCGGCGACGACGCGCAGTGCGCCGGTGGCCGAATGGAAAGAGGCGGCCGGGTTGAAATCATCACCCGAAAGCCCGCATATCCGTCAGTCACCGAATCCGGTACTGTATTTCCTGCGGCGGCGATACCGGGGCGTATCGCTCCCCATTTCATGCGGGAAACTGCAAATTCAATGCGGGATACTCCAAAAGACCTGGCTGAATGGCCGGAGCGTCTTGAAAACCCGCGGGTCAGCATCCACTTTGAGTGAAGGAGAGGAACTCGGCAAAGACCCGAGTATCTAAAATCCGGTAAAGAACCATGCGGAACATCGAAAATTCTCTACTAATATTGAATCAGGGGGACAGTGATCAGGACCCGGATCATGATGACGGTCTGCTGGTTTCCCCTGAGAAGCCCGCCCTCAAACGCCCCGCGCGGTATCGAGTGGTGCTTCTCAACGACGATTACACACCGATGGACTTTGTCGTTGATGTCCTGATGAAGTTCTTCGCCATGAACGAAGAGAAGGCGACGCAGGTGATGCTGCTCGTCCATACGCAGGGAAAAGCCGTATGTGGGGTATACACCCGTGACATCGCGGAAACCAAGGCAGCGCAGGTGAATCAGTATTCCTCGGAGTGCGAACACCCGCTGCTTTGCGAGATTGAACGTGCGGACTGATAGACCTTGGGGTGGCCCATGCTTAGTAAAGATCTCGAAATCACGCTGAACACTGCGTTCAAGAATGCCCGGGACAAGCGTCATGAGTTCATGACCGTAGAGCACCTGCTGTTGGCTCTGCTGGATAATGACTCGGCCGTAGGTGTCCTGAAGGCCTGTGGCGCAGATCTTCAGCGGCTCCAGGAAGAACTCCTGGAGTTCGTGGATTCAACCACGCCCCTGATTCCCCACAACGACAGCGAGCGCGAGACCCAGCCGACACTGGGCTTCCAGCGTGTGTTGCAGCGGGCCGTCTTCCATGTCCAGTCCTCCGGCAAGAAGGAAGTGACCGGAGCCAACGTCCTGGTTGCGATCTTCAGCGAGCAGGAAAGTCAGGCGGTCTATGTCCTGAAAAAACAGAACATTGCCCGTATTGATGTGGTCAACTACGTCTCTCACGGCATTTCCCGCGTGCAGGGCAGCGAGGATCAGGAAGGCGGCGATCACGCCCAGGAAGAAGTGGGCGAGGACGGTAGCTCTTCCAAACCGCTGGAAAGCTACGCCACGAACCTGAATGAGCAGGCCCGGATGGGCCGTATCGACCCGCTGATCGGTCGCGAGCACGAGGTTGAGCGTGTCGTGCAGATCCTCGTGCGTCGCCGCAAGAACAACCCGCTTCTGGTGGGCGAGGCCGGCGTCGGCAAAACGGCCATTGCCGAAGGTCTGGCCAAGCGCATCGTCGACGGTCAGGTGCCGGATGTCATTTCCGATGCGGTGGTCTATTCGCTCGATCTGGGCGCGCTGCTGGCCGGCACCAAGTATCGGGGCGACTTCGAGAAGCGCTTCAAGGGGCTGCTGGCGGAACTCAAGAAAGAGGATCACGCGATCCTGTTTATTGATGAAATCCACACCATCATCGGTGCGGGTTCGGCCTCGGGTGGCGTAATGGATGCGTCCAACCTGCTCAAGCCACTGCTGAGCTCCGGCGAGATCCGCTGCATCGGTTCCACGACCTTCTCCGAGTTCCGCGGCATTTTCGAGAAGGACAGTGCGCTGGCCCGTCGTTTCCAGAAAATCGACGTCAATGAGCCGAGTGTGGACGATACCTACCAGATCCTGCGCGGCCTGAAGACGCACTTCGAGAAGCACCACGATCTCAAGTACACCGACAAAGCCCTGCGGGTGGCCGCAGAACTGGCCGATCGGTACATCACCGACCGACACCTGCCGGACAAGGCGATTGACGTGATCGACGAGGCCGGTGCCCGCCAGCGCCTGCTGCCGGCCAACAAGCGCCGCAAGGTGATTGGCGTGTCCTCCATCGAGGATGTGGTAGCTACCATTGCGCGGATTCCGCCGAAGAACGTGTCCACCAGCGACAAGGACCTGCTGCGCAATCTGGAGCGGGATCTCAAGATGGTGGTCTTTGGTCAGGATCGTGCGATCGAGAGTCTGTCCACGGCGATCAAGCTGGCCCGTGCCGGCCTGAAGGCACCGGAGAAGCCCGAAGGGGCCTTCCTGTTTGCTGGTCCGACCGGTGTGGGCAAGACCGAGGTGACCCGGCAACTGGCCAAGATCCTGGGTATTGAACTGGTGCGTTTCGACATGTCCGAGTACATGGAGCGTCATACGGTCTCCCGTCTGATCGGTGCACCTCCGGGCTACGTCGGGTTCGATCAGGGCGGTTTGCTGACCGAAGCGGTCAACAAACAGCCGCACTGTGTCCTGCTGCTGGATGAAATCGAGAAGGCGCACCCGGAAGTGTTCAACCTGCTGCTGCAGGTGATGGACCACGGTACGCTGACCGATAACAACGGCCGCAAGGCGGACTTCCGCCATGTGATTCTGGTGATGACCACCAACGCGGGTGCGGAAACCATGACCCGTCGGTCCATCGGCTTCAGCGAGCAGGATCACAGCACGGACGGTATGGAGGTTATTACCAAGACCTTCACGCCGGAATTCCGCAACCGTCTGGACGGCATCATCCAGTTCGCCGACCTGCAGCGCGATACGATCACCCACGTGGTCGACAAGTTCCTCACGGAATTGCAGGCCCAACTGGACGAGAAGCGAGTTGTGTTGCATGTGGACGATGAAGCCAAGCTCTGGCTTGCCGAGAAGGGCTACGACGTGACCATGGGCGCCCGCCCGATGTCACGCCTGATCCAGGACAAGATCAAGCGGCCGCTGGCCGAGCAGATCCTGTTCGGGGCTCTCGCCGAGAGTGGCGGTGAGGTTCACGTTCACCTCAAGGACGACGAGCTGGTGTTCGAGTACGAGAACGAGCCGGCCGAAGCCGTCTAGGTCTCCCAACCCTGAAAACCCGCTTCCACGGAAGCGGGTTTTTTTATGCCTGCGTGCGGTTTCAATCGAGAATGATGAGGCGGCTTTTGATGCCAACCTGATCCTTTGTCCCCATCACACCCGAGAACGGCGCCATCGGACATGGCTCTCCAGGCAGGATTGTGGCGATATAGCTCCCGATAATAATGAGAAATGGGAGTCATCCATGAAACGGCTGTTTCTTATCCTGGCCGGCCTGGCGATAGCCGCCTCGCTGCCGACGACAGCGCAGGCCCGGGACAGCAAGCGATTCTGTGTGTTCGATGTGGCCGGTGCCAGTGGCTACGTTTACAACCTTCTCAAGAACTATCGCCGCAAGGCGCTGCAGTATGGGGAGGATCTGACCATGATGCCCTACACCGATGAGGACAGGGTCCGGGCGGATTTCGACGCCGGTCGTTGCGACCTGATTGCCGTTACGGACATGGGCGTGCGCCATTACAACCGCTTTACCGGCTCCATCAGTGCCATTGGCGCGGTGCCACGCTATGAAGACCTGCAGGTGTTGCTGCACATTCTCTCCAGCCGGCGGGTGGCCGACAAACTGGAGCAGGGCGATCACACCGTGTTGGGCGTCGCACCGATGGGCGCCGCCTACCTGTTCGTCAACGATCGGTCGATCGATACCGTGGAAGATCTGCGGGGAAAACGAATCGCCGTGTTCGAGGGCCACTACGACGCCCGCCATATGGTGGAGTACGTCGGTGCGCGGCCGGTTCGTGCCAAAATCAGTAACTTCGCACAGCTGTTCAATAGCGGTGAGGTCGATATGGCCTATGCGCCGGCGGCGGCTTACGAGGTCCTGGAAATGTTTCGGGGAATGGGCGAGACCGGCGGCATCGTCCGCTTTCCCGTCGGCCAGGTTACCGTCCAGTTGGTGGCGAAAAAGGGCACATTTGACGATGAGTTCGTCGCCCATTCACGCAAGGCGGTGTCCCGATTATACAGTGAGGCGATGCGAATGATTCGGCAATACGAGGACACGGTCCCCCGGGAGCGCTGGGTGGAGATCCCCGCGTCGGCCAGGCAAGGCTACCAGGAGATGCTGCGCGAGGTCCGGATTGATCTGGATAATAACCAGAGCAAATTGGGGCAGCTGGCTGCGCAGGTCTACGACGACGATATGATGACGATCCTGCGGAAGGTGCGCTGCTACACCAATCCCGGTGGGCAGGAGTGCTCATCGCCGGACAGGGAGTGAGAGGAACCCTGACAATCAGAAATAAAAAACCCCGTGCTTATACGGGGTTTTTTATTGGCGCACGAACGACCTTTAGCGTTCGGCGTCGGAGCGTCTTAGCGGGCGCGGTAGACGATGCGGCCCTTGCTCAGGTCATAGGGAGTCAGCTCAACCTTGACCTTGTCGCCGGTCAGGATGCGGATGTAGTTCTTCCGCATTTTGCCGGAAATGTGTGCGGTCACAACGTGGCCGTTGGTTAACTCGACACGGAACATGGTGTTGGGAAGGGTGTCGATGATGACGCCTTCCATTTCAATGACATCAGATTTTGCCATTCAGTAGAAACCTCACGATCATTAGCGTATTGGGTACGAGCCTGTAACGTCGGGTCGAGACGGAAAAAATCAAGGGTACACCGACGCCCCTCGCAATAAATGTGCGCAATTCTGCCTGAATTATGAACGTATGGCAAAGATCACGCGCCTGTTGCGGGAAGACCACGGGTCGACCCGTCTTTGATTGGCCGGAATGGCCCGGCGGCAGGATTATCCGGTGGCAATCAGTTCTTGCCAGTGGCCGCCAATCAGGGCTTCCAGCGGTTTGAATCGAGCCTTGTAATTCATCTTGCGGCACTCGCGAATCCAGTACCCCAGATACAGGAAAGGCAAGCGCCGGCGTTGGGCCTCCTCCACTTGCCAGAGAATGGCCAGGGTGCCGAGGCTGCGGTCCTCTTCCTGCGGCTCGAACAGGGTGTAGATGGCCGACAGTCCATCGTCGAGCGCATCCACGACGGCCAGACCGATCAGGGCCTCATCGCGCCACATTTCCAGGAATTCGCTCTGGTTGGCCCCTTCAACCAGGAAGGAGGTGAACTGCTCCCGGGACGGCGGGTACATGTCGCCATCGTAGTGTCGTTGTTCTATGTAGCGTGCATAGAGTCGATAGTAGTTTTCCTGGAAGCGCGCCGGAGCCAGCCGGAACGTGATGTCCTCGTTGCGTTTCCACACCCGGCGCTGGGACCGGTTGGGCTCGAATGCCTTTGTATTGAGGCGCACCGGGATGCAGGCATTGCAGGTCTCGCAATGTGGCCGGTAATAGTGAGAGCCGCTACGCCGGAACCCGAGAGCCGTCAGCTGACTGTACAGGCGCTTGTCGACGCGCGCCCGGGGATCGACGAACATGGTCGTCGCCTCTCGGTCAGCCAGGTAGCTGCAGTCATGGGGGGGCGTTGCAAAGAATACCAGTGTCTTGAGGCTGCTCATCACACCTCCTGCTACCGATCGTTGCGGGCCCAGTGCCATTCCAGATTCCACTGGCGATGGCCGGGCGGTTGATCGATGTTTTCCCCCAGTATAGATAAAAATCGGGAGCGCGGGATACACCGTGCCCCGAGGCTGATCAAGTGACTGTTTTCCACCTGACAGTCCATCATGGCGTAGCCCCATTGCTCGAGCTGGCGGGCGACATGGACGAACACCACCTTCGACGCGTCGGTCTCGCGGGTGAACATGGATTCGCCGAAGAAGCAGCGTCCCATGGCCACGCCGTAGAGTCCGGCCACCAGTTCGCCATGATCGTTCCAGGCTTCGAAGGAGTGTGCCAGGCCCCGGCGGAACAAACGCTTGTAGGCCAGCTCCATCTCTTCGGTAATCCAGGTGCCTTCATCCCTCACTTCGGCGCAGCTGCGTATGACCCCGGAAAAATTGCGGTCGATGGTGATCCGGTAGCGTTCCTGGTTCAGGGTTCGCCGCAATCGCCGGGCGATGTGCACTTCATCGGGAAACAGGACGCAGCGCGGGTTGGGAGACCACCAGAGGATGGGTTGCTCGTCGCTGAACCAGGGGAAAATACCATTGCGATAGGCCAGCTCCAGCCGCTCCGGGGCGAGGTCGCCACCGATGGCAAGCAGGCCATCCGGTTCGTCCAGCGCATCGTCCGGGGCGGGAAACCAGAGTTCGTCGGGATCAAGCCAGGGCAATGAAGTCATCGTGAGATCAGCTGCTCCAGAGGATGCCGGTGGCGCCTTGATTCAAGCGTAGCATGGCCTTGTTGCGGCGACACGGTAAAACGGCAGGCTCGGGAAAGAGCGGGGCACACCTGGTCGGTACGCCCCATTACCCATCGGGATCAGTCGCCCAGTTGATCCAGGAAACGCTCGGCGTCGAGTGCTGCCATGCAGCCGAAGCCGGCGGAGGTGACCGCCTGGCGGTAGACGTGATCCGCCACATCACCTGCGGCAAACACGCCTGGTACGCTCGTCTGCGTGGCCATGCCTTCCAGGCCGGAGCGGATGCGGAGATAACCGTTTTCCATGTCCAGCTGGCCCTGGAACAGGTCGGTGTTGGGCTTGTGGCCGATGGCGATAAACACGCCCGCCAGTTCCATATCTTGGGTGTCGCCGGTCTTGGTGTTCCGGATCCGCATGCCGGTCACGCCGGTGGCATCGCCCAGAACTTCATCCAGGGTGTGATCCCAGACAATGCGAACGTTGCCGTTCTTCTCTTTCTCGAACAGCTTGTCCTGCAGGATTTTTTCGGCGCGCAGTTTGTCACGACGATGGACCAGGGTGACTTCGTCGGCGATATTGGAGAGGTAAAGCGCTTCCTCGACCGCGGTGTTGCCACCGCCGATGACGGCCACTTTCTGCTTGCGATAGAAGAAACCGTCACAGGTGGCGCAGGCCGAGACGCCCTGTCCCTTGAACTTCTCTTCGGAGTCCAGGCCCAGGTACATTGCGGAGGCACCCGTCGCAATGATCAGGGCGTCGCAGGTGTATTCGCCACTGTCGCCCTTGAGACGGAAAGGACGTTGGTTCAGGTCGGCTTCGTTGATGGTGTCGTACACCACACTGGTTTCGAAGCGCTCAGCGTGTTTCAGCATCCGCTGCATTAGCTCCGGACCCTGGACCCCGTCGTTATCGCCCGGCCAGTTGTCCACGTCTGTGGTGGTGGTGAGCTGGCCACCCACTTCAATACCGGTGATCAGGGTCGGATTCAGGTTGGCGCGAGCGGCATAGACCGCGGCGGTGTAGCCTGCCGGGCCCGAGCCCAGGATGATCAGTCGGGAGTGCTTAACGTCGCTCATGATGCCTTCTCTCTTGAAACATGTCTCTCGGGCCCGGTTGCGAAGCGCTCTTCCTGCGACGTCCGCCGGGTCCCGTTCAGTAAATGGGGGCGAGAATAGCATGAAAGCCAGGCTCGCCAGAATTGATTACCCCAATCCGGATTATTGCACCGGGCTATGATGATGCCGTCACTGATTTGATTGATATGACGTCCTCGGTGTGGATTTCAAGCCGTCAAGCGAGAACCGGCACCTGCTCCAGCAGTTGCCGCACCCGCTGGCGGCTCTGCGCCGGGTCGCCCTGTTCCAGCCGGTGGCGAGCCACGGCGGGGAAGACGGCCTGGACGTCGTCCGGGAGTACGTGGTGACGTCCGTCCATTAGTGCCCAGGCCCGGGCCGCGCGAATCAGGCCCAGGCCAGCGCGCGGCGACAGGCCATAGAGTACGCCCGGCATCTGCCGGCTCTGTTGCAGGATGCGCTGGACATAATCCAGCAGCGGGCCGCTGGTTTTGACCCGGTCCACCGCCTGTTGCAGCACCTGTAGGTCGTCGTGGCCAATAATGGGCTGAAGCTGCCCGGTCAGTAGCCGGCGATCCGACCCTTCCAGCAGTGCACGTTCGGCCCGGGGGTCGGGATAGCCCAGTTCGAGACGCATCAGGAAGCGGTCCAGCTGAGATTCCGGCAGCGGAAACGTGCCGCCCTGTTCCAGAGGGTTCTGGGTCGCGATGACGAAGAACGGTTCGGGCAGTGGCCGCGTCTCGCCCTCGATGGAGACCTGGCGTTCTTCCATGGCTTCCAGCAGGGCGCTCTGGGTGCGCGGTGATGCCCGGTTGATCTCATCGGCAAGAACCACCTGCGTAAAGATCGGCCCTGGATGGAAGACGAGGCTGCCGGCCTCTTTGTCGTACATGGAAAAGCCCAGCACGTCTGCCGGCAGCAGATCGTTGGTGAACTGGATGCGGGTGTAGCTGAGGTCCATCGCCCGGGCCATGGCATGGGACAGGGTCGTCTTGCCCATGCCGGGAATGTCCTCGATCAGCAGATGCCCGCGGGCAAGCAGGCAGCACACCGACAGGCGAACCTGATGATCCTTGCCCAGCAGGATGCCGTTGAGCTGCTCAACCGCGGCGTCGATCAGTTTCTTCATGACCGCCTCAGTCCCGCACGCGTTGCAAGATCTCGCCGTAGGCATCGATGCGGCGATCGCGCAGGTAAGGCCAGATCCGGCGAATGGATTCGCTGCGGTCGCGGTCGATGGTGGCGTGCAGGATGCTTTCGTCGGTGTCGTTGGCCCGGGCGAGGAATTCACCCTGCGGCCCGCAAATAAAGCTGTTGCCCCAGAAACGGATGCCATCGCCGATGCCTTCGGGATGAGGCTCGGTTCCGACACGGTTGGGTGCGATCACCGGCAGGTTATTGGCGACAGCATGGCCGCGTTGCACGGTTACCCAGGCGTCCAGCTGTCGCTGTTGCTCGGCCGGTTCATCGGTCACATCCCAGCCGATGGCGGTGGGATAGATCAGGATTTCGGCGCCGGCCAGGGCCATCAGTCGCGCTGCCTCCGGGTACCACTGGTCCCAGCAGACGAGAACGCCCAGTTTGCCCACGGACGTCTGGATCGGGGTAAAGCCGCTCTGGCCGCTGTTGAAAGTCGCATCGCCGGGCGTGAAGTAGAACTTCTCGTGAAATCCCGGGTCGTCGGGAATGTGCATCTTGCGGTAAAGGCCGGCCAGACTGCCGTCCGTGTCGAAGACCACGGCCGTGTTGTGGTAGACGCCATTCATGCGCCGCTCGAAAATCGAGCCCACCAGCACGATACCCAGCTCTTTGGCCAGCCCGGCCAGCCTCTCTGATGTGGGGCCCGGGATGGGTTCGGCCAGGTTGAAGGTATCTGTGTCCTCGTTCTGGCAGAAATAGAGCGTGGCGTGCAGTTCCTGCAGGACTATCAACCGAGCACCATCAGCGGCAGCCTTGCGTATCTGCTTTTCCGAAGTGGCCAAGCTCACGTTTTTGTCCGGGCTGCAGGTCTGCTGGATGGCGGCGACCTTTAATGGGCGTTGTGCACTCATGGTCTGACGATTCCTTCGGGCAGTTGCATGGTGACGCAGTGCAGACTGCCATGCTGATGGATCAGGGGCTGGCAGTCGATGGCGATGATTTCCCGATCCGGAAACAGGCCCTGCATCACACGGATGGCCTCTTCGTCCTGCGGCACGCCATAGACCGGCAGCAGCACGGCGCCGTTGATAATCAGGAAGTTGGCGTAGGTGGCCGGCAACCGCTCGCCTTCATCGCCATAACAGGCCTGCGGCCAGGGCAGGGCGGTCAGCGTGTAGGGGGTGCCATCCGCCGTGCGGAACTGCTTGAGTTCGTCTTCCATCGCGGTGAGTGCAGCGTAGTGTTCATCCTGCTTGTCGTCACAGCGCACGTAAGCGATGTGGTCGACTGCCACGAAGCGGGCCAGCGTGTCGATGTGGCTGTCGGTATCGTCGCCGGCGAGGTAGCCGTGATTCAGCCACAGAACCCGTTCGGCGCCGAGGGTGTCGCGCAACCGGCCCTCGATCTGGCTGCGGTCGTAGTCCGGGTTGCGGCTGGTCGACAGCAGGCATTCGCTGGTCGTGAGCAGGGTGCCCTCGCCGTCGGATTCAATCGAGCCGCCCTCCAGGACGAAGTCCACCGGTTCCAGCGGCGTTTGACCAAACAGGCCGGCTTCGCACAGCGCACGGTTGAGCGCGTCGTCCTTGTCCCAGGCGAATTTGTCGCCCCAGGCGTTGAAGCGGAAGTCCAGCAGCTTGAGGTCGCCGTTGGTGACCGCAATCGGCCCGTGATCACGGGCCCAGGTGTCGTTGGCCGGTGCGGCGCTGCTAAGCACTCGGCCGGGCAGCGATTGTCTGCGAGCCCAGTCGTCCAATGACGCCGTGAGGCGATCGAGTGTCGGGCGGTCTTCGCAGCTCAGCACCAGGTGTTCGAAGCGCAGCACCGCTCTGGCGATGGCTTCGAAGACCGGCTCAACCACATCCAGTCGATCCTGCCAGTCGGTACCGGCGTGAGGCCAGGTCAGCATGACAGCACTTTGGGGTGCCCATTCGGCGGGCATGCGGCGGGACATACTCAAGATTCAACTCACTCTGTCCGGTCGGGGCGAAGCCCGGCGTCGGGCCACCTGAAAAGTCGCTATTCTAACGGCTAAGAACCTTTACGCCAGCGCACCGTATCCGGATTCGGATACTACTGACAGAAGGCCTCAGTTTGACTCCGGCTTTCTGACGGAATGGATGACATGGTTGTATTCGAAATAGACGATGAAGTCGTCATAAACCCATTGAGTGATGGGAGGATCACCCACCGGCCCCTTGACGGACTGGGGCTGCCCGTAGCGTTGGCGCACCTGATCCTGCAATTGGCCGTGCTGCGGCATGCTTGCGGTGCTGCGATCGGAGCCCTGCTGCATGACAGGCGTCTTGAGTTGTTCGGCGCCGGCGGTCAGGGATGCGGTCATCAGCAGGCTGCCTGCCGCCAGGCCGAGCAGGGTGCGGCTTGCCAGCTTGCGCCATGGGGTGCGGGAAGTAACGGTGTTCATGGGTCGGATTACCTTATGGTTACTGCATGAAAGGCCGTCCCTCATCACGCGCAGGACGCCCGGGAACTGATGGGTGTCGGGTCTGTCTTGAGGGGCATTGTGACCACGGCGAAGGGGCGTGTCGTTCCTCATTGACAGTCCGGATATGGCCGGCAGTTCCCTGAATTACGTAAATTTATTATCAGTCCAACAGTACTACAGGTTATGGTCCAGAGAAACTTTTTGGTGGCTACGCGGAACGCGTGACGACTCGTGGTGACGTTACGCCTGATCGCGCTGGCGCTGGCGGATCTGCCAGCGCATGACGTGGCGGGCTATCTGCTGGCGGTCGGCGTCGTCCAGCGCGGTGAATTCGGCATGCACCCAGCGGCGCCCGTTGTCGTCTTCACTGAAGGAGACGATCGTTCCCTCGCCCCGCGGCATGAAGAGTTCCGGTGGCAGGGTGAGACGGATTGCAAGGCGGTCGCCCACGGTAAAGTGAGGATCGTCACTGGGAAACGCGACGCCCCCTTCGCTGAGGGTTACCTCGGACCAGCGCTCCGGTTGCAACGGATTTTGCTCAAAGGCCATAATGCGCGCCAACGTGTCGACCTTGGAATTAAACGATTTCATCAGGTTGGCCAACAGGCGGTCCTTTTCGGCCAGTCCGGCGAGCTGATTGCGGATATCCAGGTCGATACGACGCAGTTCGTCGTGCAGGGGTTCAAGCACGTCGTCGCCGAAAGGATGGCCCGGGTCCCCGTCGGTCCCGGAATTCAGGCGCTTTATCTCGAGACCGACATGATCGTGGATCCTGAAATAGTCACGCCGGTCCTCGTCAAGAGGTGGAACCATAGATAGCCTCGCTGAGCGCCTTGTCCTGGTTGGTGTTGTTCTGGGTTTTCGCCGGTATCCGGCGTTCCGGCATCACCGCCTGCGACACCATGAAAGGAAAAGGTGCGGGTGATTGCCCGGTACCATTCAAGTTTAACAGCTCGGCGGGCCTTGTGTGGCAGCCGGCGACACTGACTTCAGGGAAGCGGTAGGCCCTCTACATGTTCAAACCCTTATCTTTCTCGATTGGCATGCGGTACACCGCCGCCAAGCGACGCAACCACTTTATTTCGTTCATTTCGTTGATGTCGATGCTCGGCCTGATGCTGGGTGTGGCACTGCTTATTATTGTGCTGTCCGTCATGAACGGGTTCGACCGGGAACTGCAGACGCGCATTCTGGGCATGGTGCCCCATGCCACCATTCAGGGGCAGAGCACGATAGACGACTGGCAGCGCATTGATCGCCAAGCCACTCGGGATCCGGAAGTGATTGCCGCTGCGCCTTACATTCAGGGGCAGGGCATGATGACCGGTCGGGGTAACGTCCACGGCATCCTGCTCAATGGCATCCTGCCGGATCAGGAGCGGGAAGTTTCCATTATCGACAAGCATATGGTTCAGGGCTCGCTGGACGATCTCAAGTCCGGCGAGTTCGGGATCATTATCGGGCGACTGCTGGCGGCCAGTCTGCGGGTGCAGGTGGGCGACAAGGTCACGGTGGTGATGCCGGAGGCTTCGATAACGCCGGCCGGGGTATTGCCGCGGCTCAAGCGCTTTACCGTCAAGGGCATCTTCAAGGTGGGCGCCGAGCTGGACGCCAACTACACGCTGATCCATATGGACGATGCCGCCAAGCTGATGCGGACCAACGGCAAGGCGCAGGGTGTCCGGCTGTTGGTGAAGGATCTGTTCAAGGCGCCGAGCGTGGCGGAGCGGGTGGCCCGCGGGCTGGGTGGCCGTTATTACGTGTCCGACTGGACCCGCACCCACGGCAACCTGTTCCAGGCCATTCGTATGGAAAAAACCATGATTGGCCTGCTGCTGATGTTCATCGTCGCAGTGGCGGCGTTCAACGTGGTGTCCACGCTGGTTATGGTGGTCACCGACAAGACGGCCGACATCGCCATCCTGCGCACCATGGGCGCAACCCCCGGGCGGATCATGCGGATCTTCATCGTGCAGGGTGCCATCATCGGAGTGATTGGTGTGCTGGTAGGAACGCTGCTGGGGATTCTCGGGGCAGAAAATGTCAGTGCCGTGATTTCCTGGCTGGAACACGTCACCGGACACCAGTTCCTCAGCCCGGACGTGTATTTCATCAGCTACCTGCCGTCGGAACTGCAGTGGGAAGACGTGTTTATCATCAGTGGTGCCGGCCTGGCCATGGCTCTGCTGGCAACAATCTATCCGGCATGGCGTGCGTCCCGTGTCGATCCGGCGGAGGCCTTGCGGTATGAGTGAAGCAGCTGAAAACATTCAACGTACGGAAGATCGTCCGCTGACCATCGATTGTCGCTCCCTGGCTCGCACTTACAAGCAGGGACCGACCGAACTGACGATTTTCTCCGATATCTCCCTGGCCGTTGGCGCTGGAGAAACCGTGGCCATCGTGGGCAGCAGTGGGGCCGGCAAGACGACGTTGCTTAATTTGCTCGGCGGCCTGGATAAGCCGTCCAGTGGTCACATCGAGATCTGTGGCGTGGACATTCACGGCCTGAACGAAAAGGGACGTGCCCGCTTCCGCAACCGGCAGCTGGGTTTCGTCTATCAGTTCCATCATCTCCTGCCGGAATTCACGGCACTGGAAAACGTGATGATGCCCGGCGCTCTGGGCGGCCTGTCGATGGCGGAGGCCAGGGAAAAGTCGCGCCTGATTCTGGACAAGGTCCGCCTGGGCAAGCGCCTGAACCACAAGCCGGGTGAATTGTCCGGCGGTGAGCGCCAGCGGGTGGCGATCGCCCGCGCCCTGGTCAACGAGCCCGAGTGTGTGTTGATGGACGAGCCGACCGGCAACCTGGATGAGCACACCGGGCGCGAGGTGCAGGGACTGATCGAATCGTTGCGCGACGAGTTGGGTACCGCCTTTGTGGTGGTGACTCACGATATGGGTATGGCGCGCCGTCTGGGACGGGTGATGCATCTGGAGGAAGGCCAGCTCTTCGAGGATCGCTGATTGGCTTGAAGAGGGCGGCGGATGTCGCCGCTCTGCCCGTCGTATCAGCTATGCAGAATGGTGGCGCAGGACCCGCCGCTTGCGCCAGTCACTGCGGACCTTGCGGCGCCAGAGAAACTGGATCACCAGGTAGCTGATGCAGGCGCCGATCACACCGACGACCACAGAACCGAAGTAGAGTGGCACACCGATATCGATCAGCTGTTCGCTGAGCCAATGCCAGGACAGGTGAAATTCGAAATCCAGCACTGGTCGGCCCAACAGCCAGGCGCCGACCTTGTAGTTGAAGTAGAAAATCGGCGGCATGGTCAGCGGATTGCTGATCCAGACCAGGGCGACGGAAACGGGCAGATTGGCATTGAACCAGATCGCAAAAAAGCCGGCGGCGACCATCTGGAACGGCATCGGTATAAAGCAGAAGAAAACGCCAATAAGGAACGCCCGACACACCGCATGACGGTTGATATGCCAGAGGTTGGGTTCATGCAGGACGTCGCCGAGGAAATGCAGGGCCTTCATTTCCCTGATTTTCTCTGGTGTCGGCATGTGACGCTTGATGAACCTTTTGGGCATAGCGTTCCGCTTGGTTGTCCGTCCTGTTCGGCGTCAAGGCGTTGAATGCCGACTGTGCCGTAATTATGGATAAAGGGGCAAGGATTGCCCGGGAGTTAGACTGTGCGAGCAGGGATCGCTGCGTTCGCGGGCGGCGTCATCTTACTGTATTGTGTCGGCGAAATACCACCGTGGCCCTTACCCGTAATTGCCCTGATCATGGGTTGCCTGCTCGCCCGATTTCGATCGATCGCCCTCCGGCCTGTGGCGTTTATGGTGATCGGGCTGTCTACAGGATTGATCTGGGCCGGCTGGATGTCCAGTGAACGTCTCGCCACCCGCTTGCCTCATGCCCTCGAATCGGGCACGCATCTTGTCGAAGGATACCGTTGCAGCCTGGTATCGCCTGGCGCCTACCACAGTCTTCGTTTTGAGTTCTGTGTTACCCACTGGCCGGAAGCAACGCCGGATCATCCCATTGCAGCCAAGCGTTTGCGTCTGGCCCTGTATGGCGCCGAGCCATCGCTTGTCTTGCCGCGCCAGCTTCAACTCAAAGTACGCCTCAAAGTGCCTCACGGCTCAGTCAATCCGGCGGGATTCCGCTATGAGACCTGGCTGTTTCGGCATGGTTTCGATGCAACAGGCAGCGTCCGGGATTGGTCAGAACAGTCGGTGTCCTGTGGTATCAATTGTCACTATCATGTCTGGCGTGAGCGGGTGGCGGGCGGCTTGGGCGACGCCTACGGCGGGCTGGAAAGCTATCCGCTGATCGAAGCTCTGCTGCTGGGGGAGCGGCGTCTGCTGGATGCGGAGGACTGGTCGGTGTTCCGTAAAACCGGCACGTCCCACCTGATTGCCATTTCCGGCCTGCACATTGGTCTGGTGGGGTTGTTTGTCGGCAGTCTGGTTGCCGGCTTGCTGAAACGATGGCCCGGTGAGCCGAGTGCGCGCGGGCGGCGTCGCCTGGTATTCGGCGCCAGTCTCTGTGCCTGTGCGACATACGCCTTGCTTGCCGGCTTTACCGTGCCGACGCAAAGGGCGCTGGTGATGGTGGCGGTCACGGGGCTGGTTTACCTGCGCGGCCGTCAGTCCGGCTACTGGACCGCGTGGCTGGTTGCGATGGCCCTGGTTCTGTTGATGGACCCCTTTGCACCGCTGGATGGCGGGTTTTGGTTGTCATTCGGCGCAGTCGCCGGGCTGATTGTCATGTTTGCCTCGCGTATCAGGCCGCCGGGGCGAATCGCCACATTGTTGGTGGCCCAGTTGGGTGTCATGGCCGGGCTTCTGCCGATCCTGATGGTGCTGGGTTTGCCGCTCTCCGTCAGTGGCTGGCTGGTCAATCTGGTCGCGATTCCCTTGATGTCGTTCCTGTTGTTGCCGGGTCTGTTTTTGCTGGTGCCCCTGGGGTTGATTGTCCCGTTTTGCCAGCCTTTGATCGGCCGGGTGTTGGACATGGGGTTGGGCGGTTTCATGTCCGGTCTGAGCTATGTGGCGAATCAGTCTCCAGAGGGGGTGGTGTTGCCGGCGGCGACGGCTGGGTTGGTGGGTAGCCTGGTGCTGGTCATGCTATTTCCGATGCGGTGGGGCACGCGGGGGTGGCTCCTGGTCGCAATGTCGGGATTGCTGGCTGGTCAGGTGATGGCGCTCACCGAATCGGGCATCGAGGCGAACGAATCCGTCGCAGTGCCGGAACTCTGGGTCTGGGATGTTGGTCAGGGTTTGGCGGTGACGTATCGCGATGGCAATCAGGTTCTGCAGTATGACACCGGGCCGGGGTCACCGGCCGGCTTTACCGCGGTTAAGGATGCACTGCTGCCCGGATTTCGGCATGCCGGAATCCGTGATTTGAATTGGCTGATGGTCAGTCACGGGGATGCTGATCACGCCAGCGGTCTGGATGACCTGTTCGGTCACATCCGGGTGGATCGACGATCCAGCGGCGAGCCGGCCCGGGTGGAAAAGCGGGCGGGGCCGGGTGCGGCTGGTACCTTTGAGGGCTGCCTGAAAGGCGGCCGGGTGGGACGGTCTCGCATTGATGTCTGGCAGGATGGCGGCGAAGTGTCCGGCAATGCGGCATCCTGTGTAGTGCGGATTACACGGGACGGCTATTCGATCATCCTCCCCGGAGACATCACCGCCGAGCAGGAACAGGACTGGTTGCAGGGCCATCCCCCGAGGCCCGGGCGCGATCGAATCGTGGTGGCTCCGCACCACGGCAGCAAGACGTCGTCCAGCCTGGAATGGGTTCAGCAATTGGCGCCGGAGTTGGTTGTATTCTCGGCCGGCTATCGGCATCCCTACGGTCATCCTGCTCCGGAAATTCGGCAACGTTATCGGGCCGGCGGTGCCCGGACTGTCAATACGGCGACGTCTGGTGCGATCCGTATACGTCTGGAAAATGACGCTCCGAGCGTCCATGTCGAGCGGGCCGATGCGCCATTCTGGATCGAACCGCCGCCGGATCAATGTCCTGGGGCCGGTTGCAGGGTGTGGCGAGCAGGGCCGGCTGTGCTAAAGTAGCGCGCGGCTGTTCATTATCAGGGAGACAAAGCGTGTTAGAGCTTCTAAAGGCGGGTGGCATCATCATGGTGCCGATCATTGCGTGTTCGATTCTCGCCCTGGCTATCATTCTCGAACGTTTCTGGTCACTGCGCGTCTCGCGAGTGGCACCGGAAAGCACCATCAATGAGCTGTGGCGCTGGATCAAAAAGAAGGAACTGAACGCCCGCAAGATCAAGGCTCTGCAAACGTCCTCGCCGTTGGGACGGGTGTTGGCCGGTGGCCTGATGAACGCCAAGCATGGCCGCGAAATCATGAAGGAAAGCATTGAGCAGGAGGCCAGTCAGGTCATCCATGAGCTCGAGCGCTTCCTGAATCCGCTGGGAACAGTGGCCACCATCACGCCGCTGCTTGGGCTGTTAGGTACCGTGATCGGCATGATCAAGGTCTTTGCCGAAATCCAGCTGGCCGGTGTCGGCGATGCCGGTAATCTGGCGGGCGGTATCTCCGAGGCTCTTATGACCACGGCTGCCGGCCTGAGCGTCGCGATCCCCGCGCTGATCTGTCACCGCTATTTCATCCGCCGTGTGGACGAGCTCGTCGTCAACATGGAGCAGGAAGCCATCAAGCTCGTCGAAGTGGTTCACGGCGACCGTGAAATCGACGTAGAGGGAGCTTGAGCGCCGTGAAGTTCAAGCGCCAGAGAAGTCAGGAAGTCGGTGTCGATCTGACCCCACTGATCGATGTGGTTTTCCTGCTGTTGATTTTCTTCATGGTATCGACCACGTTCACCCGGGAAAGCCATCTGAAGGTGGATCTGCCGGAAGCCAACGGCGAAGTGTCCGAAGCCCAGGCAAAGCAGGTCGACGTGGTGATTACCGCGGAAGGTCAGTATGCGGTAAACGACCGGCCGTTGGTCAATAATCAGCGGAAGACGCTGCAGAAAGCCGTGCAGGATGTGTCCGGTGGTGACACCCAGTTGCCGTTCATCATTACCGCGGATGCGCAGACACCGCACGAATATGTGGTTCGGGCGATGGATGTTGCCGGCCGGCTGGGTTTCGTCAAGCTCAGCATCACCACCCAGAGCGAGTCTGAGGGTGACTGACCGCTGCGGCCCCGGCTGGCCCGGGGCCGACGCAGTAACCGACCGACTATCGACCGGAACGGAATTATGAGTGCGGAGTCCGCAACCAACTGGCAGACCTACAAGCGTCTGCTGTCTTACGTTAAACCCTTCTGGGCGGCTTTCCTGTTGGCCGTGCTGGGCAACGTCATCTATGCCGGTGCGTCCACGGGCATGGCGGCCGCGATGGAATACGTCATCAAGGCGATCGAAAACCCCACCGACGAGAACCGGTTGATGCTCACCGGCATGATTGTCGGCGTGTTTGCCCTGCGGGGGCTGGGTACGTTCCTCGGCCAGTATTTCATCAACTATGTCGGACGCCACGTGGTCAACGCCCTGCGTAACCAGGTGTTTGACCGGCTCTTGCGCCTGCCATCACGCTTCTACGACGATCACTCTAGCGGTCATCTGGTTTCCAAGCTGACCTTCAACGTGGAGCAGGTGGCCGATGCCACTACCAACGCAGTGACCATCACCCTGCGCGAAGGGCTCACGATCGTCGGTCTGATGGGCTTCATGCTCTACACCAACTGGAAGCTCACCCTGATTTTCGTGGCCCTCGGGCCGGTGATCGGTTTTGTGGTGAGCTACGCCAGCAAGCGTTTCCGCAAGCTCAGTCGCCGCATCCAGGGTTCCATGGGCGACATCACCCATGTCTCGTCGGAAACGATCAGTGGCTATCGGGTGGTGCGCATCTTCGGTGGCGAGGAATATGAGCGTGATCGTTTTCATTCGGTCAGCGGGCGCAACCTGAATCAGAGCCTGAAAATGGCGTCCACCCAGGCGATCAGCGTGCCGGTGATCCAGATTCTGGTGGCCTTTTCCATCGCGGCGCTGGTCTGGGTGATGCTGGCACCGGAAATCCGGGGCGGCATGACCACCGGACAGCTGGTGGCGTTTATCACTGCAGCGACCACCATGGCCAAGCCTATCCGCCAAGTGACGTCGGTCCATGCCAAGATCCAGAAAGGGGTTGCGGCGGCCCACGATGTCTTTGAAACTATTGATGAAACACCGGAAGAAGATTCCGGTACGTTTGCTCCGGAGCGAGTAAAGGGCGACATCAGCTTCAAGCAGGTGCGTTTCCATTACCGTGATCAACTGGATGATGTTCTGAAGGGTATTGATCTGGACATTCCTCAGGGTCAGAGCGTGGCGCTGGTGGGACGCTCCGGTAGTGGCAAGTCGACGCTGGTCAGCCTGTTACCCCGCTTCTACGACTACACCGACGGCGAAGTGCAGATCGATGGCGTGGCCTTGCCGGAATACACCCTGGCTGCGCTGCGTCGGCAGATAGCGCTGGTGACCCAGAACGTTGTGCTCTTTAACGACACGATCGCCGCCAATATCGCTTACGGTGCGTTGCGTGACTATTCCCGCGAGGATATTCGCGAGGCGGCCGCCAAGGCGCATGCTCTTGAGTTCATCGACCGAATGCCGGAAGGCATGGACACCCTGATTGGCGACAACGGGGTGATGCTCTCGGGTGGCCAGCGGCAGCGCTTGGCCATTGCCCGGGCGCTGCTCAAGGACGCACCCATCCTGATCCTGGATGAGGCTACCTCGGCGCTGGATACCGAGTCCGAGCGGCACATCCAGGAAGCGTTGGATCTGGTCATGAAAGGCCGTACCACGCTGGTGATCGCCCACCGCCTGTCGACCATCGAGAAGGCTGATCGCATCCTCGTGATGGACGGCGGCCAGATCGTCGAAGCTGGCCGCCACGAGGAGTTGTTGGGGCAGGGCGGTATCTACGCCCAGTTGCACCAGACCAACTTCAGCGAAGCGGGTTAATCGGAATGGTGGATCGCCTCTGGTACGGTTCCGGCCGGCCATTATGGCCATTGTGGCCGTTGGCGTGGCTGTTCCGGTGGATCACACGCCGGCGTCGCGAAGCCTATCGGCGTGGCCGGCGCACGGCCACACGGCCGCCGGTGCCCGTCATCGTGGTGGGCAACATCACAGCCGGTGGCACCGGTAAGTCCCCATTAACCCTGGCCATCGTCGAGCATCTCAAGGCAAACGGCTGGTGCCCGGCTATCGTCAGTCGCGGCTACGGTGGCAAGGCGGATCGTCATCCCTTGCTGGTTCAATCCGATACCCCGGCTTCAGCCTGCGGCGATGAACCCCGCATGCTGGCCGATCAGGGGCAGGTGCCCGTAATTGTCGATCCGGTGCGTGCCAGGGGCGCCGTGTGGGCGTACGATGAGGGTCTGGCCGATGTGCTCGTGTGTGACGATGGCCTTCAGCATTACGCCCTGGGCCGGGATATCGAGCTTGCGGTCTTTGACGGAGAGCGTGGGCTTGGTAACGGGGCCCCGATTCCGGTGGGGCCTTTGCGCGAGGAAGTTGCTCGAGTGAGCGATGTCGACGCCGTGATCTTCAACGGTCAGGGTGTTGCGAACATCGAGCATCCGCACTCAGCGGTCATGCAACTGGAGCCCGTCGGGTTGGTCAATGTCGCTTCCGGAGAGCGGCAGCCGGCTGCCTGGCTTTCCGGGCGCACTGTCACCGCCATCGCCGGCATCGGCAATCCCGAGCGGTTCTTCCGCGCGCTGCGGCGACTGGGTGCCGACGTGTCGGGCCGGGCCTTGCCTGATCATCACGAGATCCGGCAGGGTGATCTGGAGCGCCCGGTCGGTTGCCCCCTGATCATGACGGCCAAGGATGCGGTGAAATGCCGATCCCTGGTGGACGATAATTGCTGGGCATTGGAGATTCGTGCCAGTCTGCCAGAGACATTCTGGACTATGCTGGACAGGCGGCTGGCTGAACTCACCAGGAAGCCAGTCTGAAACCTTGAGAGATAAAGCCATGGACAAGAAGCTGATTGCCATGCTGGCATGCCCCGTTTGCAAGGGTGAGCTGGCGCTCAACGAGGCCCGGGACGAATTAATCTGCCGTCCCGACGGTATGGCGTTTCCGGTGCGCGAAGGCATACCCGTTATGTTGGCCAGCGAGGCGCGCACCCTGACAACCGACGAGCGGCTGGACAAGCGCTGATCGTCGTCTGAATTTCCGTCGGGCCGGGCGCCCGGCATGCCATTCCGGATACAGCGAAGAGTCAGGTACGACCATGTCATTCACCGTAGTGATTCCCGCACGCTATGCATCCACCCGTCTGCCGGGCAAGCCGCTCCTGGAAATCGGCGGGCAGACCATGATCGAACACGTCTATAACCGCGCTTGCGAAAGCGGGGCGGCTCGCGTCATCGTGGCGACGGACGACGAACGAATCGCTTCCGCTGCTGAAACGTTCGGCGCGGAGGTAGCGATGACCGCCGCCGATCACGCTTCCGGAACCGACCGCCTCGAAGAGGTGGCGCGTAAACTGGGGCTTGGGCCCGAAGAGCGCGTGGTCAACGTCCAGGGCGACGAACCCCTGATCCCGCCGGCCCTGATCAATCAGGTAGCCGCCAACCTGGACAGCCATCCCGATGCCTCCATAGCCACCTTGTGCGAACCCATTGAGAGAACCGAGCAGGTACTGAACCCGAACGTGGTGAAGGTCGTCCGTGGGCATGACCGTTTTGCACTCTATTTCAGCCGGGCGCCCATTCCCTGGGCCCGTGAGGCCTGGCAACATCTGTCTTCAGTCGCGGGTGAAGGGGTGCCCGAGGGCATTCAATACCTGCGGCACATCGGCATCTATGGCTATCGGGTGAAGCTGCTGCACGATTTCGTCAGCTGGCCGGCCTCGCCGCTGGAACAGGCGGAGTCCCTGGAGCAGTTGCGGGCCCTTGAAAACGGCGCGCGTATCCACGTGGATATTGCCAGTGAGCGGCCGGCCGGCGGTGTCGATACGCCGGAAGATCTGGAGCGCATGCGCAAGGTATTTGCTGACGGCCTGCTGGAGGTTGAGCAGGATGCCTGAGCCGGTTCGTGTGCTGTTTGTGTGCATGGGTAATATCTGTCGGTCACCGACGGCCCATGCCATTTTCCTGAAGCGGATCGAGGAAGCGGGGCTGGGCGATCGCATTGTCGTCGATTCCTGTGGTACCGGCGGCTGGCACATTGGCGATCCGCCGGACCCGCGGGCCACCGAGGCGGGTGCCCGTCGAGGTTATGATCTGTCTCCGTTGCGGGCCCGGCTTATCCGGCCCGGCGACATGGATGCCTTTGACTACGTGCTGGTGATGGACCGGGACAATCTGGCGCGATCGTCCGAGCTGAATCCGGATGGCCGGACACAGCCGGAGTTGTTCCTGACCTACGCGTCGGACAGTCCGGTGGACGAGGTGCCGGATCCCTATTATGGCGACGGTGATCGCTTCGAGCAGGTCCTGGACCTGATTGAATCGGCTTGCGACGGTCTGCTGGAGCATATCCGGGAGCACCGGCTTTGAACGCCCGGGGGGTCGAGCCGACTGCCGATGTATCGCTGCAGGGACTCAACACGCTGCGGCTTCCGGCTCGCGCGGCCTGGTTTGTCCGGGTAACGGACGTTGATTCCCTGCGGGCGGCGCTGGACTGGGCGGATCAACGAGGTTTGTCGGTATTGGTTCTCGGCGGCGGTAGCAACGTCATCCTGGCCGGCGACTTCGATGGGCTGGTCATTCGTGTCGGTATCACCGGCCGTTGCTGGAGCGATGCCAACGGTGACACCGCAGAACTCGAGGTGGGCGCCGGCGAAAACTGGCACGAAACGGTGATGTATACCGTCAGGGCGGGTTATCGTGGACTGGAAAACCTGGCGCTGATCCCCGGCACCGTGGGAGCGGCGCCCATCCAGAACATTGGTGCCTATGGCGTAGAGCTGTCGGCAACGTTGCTCGACGTGGAAGTCTGGGAC
The DNA here is from genome assembly GCF_040148665.1 of Marinobacter sp. NFXS9. Lineage (NCBI taxonomy): Bacteria > Pseudomonadati > Pseudomonadota > Gammaproteobacteria > Pseudomonadales > Marinobacteraceae > Marinobacter > Marinobacter sp. NFXS9. Next base: position 86,757 of record NZ_JAGDDW010000001.1, read on the forward strand.
CGCGATGCGGGCGAGGTGCGCCGTTTGTCGGCTGAGGCCTGTGAATTTGACTACCGGGACAGCGTCTTCAAGCGTCATCCTGAGCGCTACGTCATCCTGCGCATTCGCCTCCGGCTGTCCCGGACCGCGCCTCTCAACCTGGGTTATCGCGATCTCCAGGACTATTTTGCCGATGAGGAAGTCGCCGAGCTGACCGCCGACGATGTGGCGCGCGCCGTCATCAAGGTACGTTGCCGGAAGCTGCCGGACCCGGATTTTCTGCCCAATGCCGGCAGTTTCTTCAAGAACCCGGTGGTGCCGCTGAGCCAGTATGAATCACTGAAGGCGCGGTTCCCGGAACTGGTGGCTTATGTGGGTGCGGACAGCGCCAAGCTGGCGGCTGGCTGGCTGATCGACACATGCGGCTGGAAGGGGTATCGGGAATCCCACGTGGGCGTGCATAACCATCAGGCGCTCGTGCTGGTCCATCATGGTAACGGACGGGGCGCCGAATTGCTGTCGCTCGCTGCCAGGATCCGTGACGATGTGATGAACCGTTTTGGCGTCGCCCTGGAAGTGGAGCCGCGTGTCTTTCCGGTCGCCCTGCGTGAGGAGTTTCACTTCGGTTAGGCGCTCGACTGGCCGGCCGGATCAATCCGGCACTCACAAAAAAGCCACCCGATCGGGTGGCTTTTTCGTTTCATGAGCCTGATCTGGTCAGATCAGCCGCATTTGCTGTCGCCGCAGGACAGGCAGGTGGCGCAGCCATCCATCACGATCACGGCCTTGGTGTTGCACTTGCCGCACAGCGTGGCGTTGGCCGGGTAGTCGTTGCTGGCCTCGTCATTCGTGGACTCGGTCTGGCGAGACTCGAACTCGGCCCGCTTTTCGGCCAGGACGCGCTTGGCAACTTCGCCCATCTCTTCGTTTTCAATCAGGCCGATGGCCTTCATGTGACGCTCAATGACGGCACCGATCTCGGCGACCAGTGACGGCATGAACACGCCGCCTTTCTTGAAGTAGCCACCGTTCGGGTCATACACCGAACGCAGTTCTTCGACCAGGAACGTCACGTCGCCCCCCTTACGGAAGACCGCGGAGATAACGCGGGTGAGGGCGATGACCCACTGGAAATGCTCCATCGACTTGGAGTTGATGAACACTTCATAGGGCTGACGGCTCTCATGATCCGTGCCTTCGTTGAGCAGGATGTCATTGATGGTGATGTACATCGCATGCTCGGCGATCGGCGGCTTGATCTTGTAGGTGGTTCCCAGCAGGAAATCCGGCCGTTCGATGTTTTCGTTCATCTTGATCGGTGCCGGTTCCTTGTTCTCCGGCACGTCGGTTTTGGGCGCGTCGTCAGCTTTGGTGACCCGGTAGCCAACGATTTTCTTGTCGATCTTGACGGTCATCTTTCTATGTCCTGTGTGCTGTGGTGACGGTTCAGTACTTGCCGTAGGTGCCTTCTTTCAGGGCGTCGAAGAGGTTCGCGGCGGTGTGGATCTCGCCGTCGTACTCAATCTCTTCATGGCCCTTGAGGCTCACCTTGGAACCGTCGTCCAGGGTAAATTCATACAGCGTATTCTCCAGGTCCTTCTGTTTGACCAGGACGCCCTGGAAGGCCTCCGGGTTGAAGCGGAACGTGGTGCAACCCTTGAGTCCTTTCTCGTAGGCGTACATGTAGATGTCCTTGAAGTCCGGATACGGGAAATCGGTCGGAACGTTCGCCGTCTTGGAGATGGACGAGTCAACCCACTTTTGGGCGGCACCCTGGATATCCACGTGCTGCGTCGGTGTTACATCGTCGGAGGTGGTGAAGTAGTCCGGCAGCTTCGCCTCGGCTTCGTCAGAGAAAGGCATGGCCTTCGCGTTGACCAGATGGCGATAGGCCAGCAATTCGTAAGAGAAGACGTCTACTTTCTCTTTGGTCTTGCGGCCTTCGCGGATCACGTTCCGCGCGTAATGATGCGAGAAGCTCGGCTCGATGCCGTTACTGGCGTTGTTGGCCAGCGACAGGCTGATGGTTCCGGTCGGCGCGATGGAGGTGTGGTGCGTGAAGCGACCGCCTTTCTCGGCCAGCTTGGCAATCAGCTCCGGCTCGACCTCGCCAATACGCTGCATGTAGCGACTGTACTTGGCATGCAGGATACGGCCAGGCACCTTGTCGCCTTCCTTGATGCCGTCTTCCCGCAGCTGCGGGCACTTGGCCAGCATCTTGCCGGTGACTTCGAATTCGTCGTTCATGATCGGGGCCGGGCCCTTTTCCTCGGCCAGGGACAGGGACTGGCGCCAGCCCTCGACGGCCATCTCGCGCACGACGTTTTCGGTAAAGGCAACGGATTCCTCAGAACCATACGGCATGCGCAGCATCGCCAGCGTGGAGCCCAGGCCCAGGATGCCCATGCCGTGGCGGCGCTTGTAGCGGATCTCGTGGCGCTGCTCTTCCAGCGGCAGGCCGTTGATTTCCACCACGTTGTCCAGCATGCGGGTGAATACGCCCACAACCTGGCGGTACTTCTCGTAGTTGAAGCTGGCCTTCTCGGTGAACGGGTAGTCCACGAACTTGGTCAGGTTGACCGAGCCCAGCAGGCAGCTGCCATAAGGCGGCAGGGGTTGCTCGCCGCAGGGGTTGGTCGCGCGGATGTCCTCGCAGAACCAGTTGTTGTTCATCTGGTTGACCTTGTCGATCAGGATGAATCCCGGCTCGGCGTAGTCGTAGGTGGACGTCATGATGCTGTCCCAGATGAACTGGGCTTTCACGGTCTTGTAGATGCGGCAGGCGACCTTGCCTTCGTCGTTGCAGACGTAGCCTTCCTGGATCGGGAAGTCGCGGTAGACGAAGCTGGCCGCGTCGGTCAGGTCCAGTCCTTCGGATTCGGCTTCCTGTTCGGTGACCGGGAAAGACAGATGCCAGTCCTCACCGTTCTTCACCGCTTCAATGAAATCCTCGGTGATCAGCAGCGACAGGTTGAACTGACGCAGACGACCGTCCTCACGCTTGGCCTGGATGAAATCGATCACATCCGGATGATGCACGTCGAACGTGGCCATCTGGGCGCCGCGACGGCCACCGGCGGAGGACACGGTGAAGCACATGCGATCGAAGATATCCATAAAGGACAGCGGACCGGATGTAGTAGCGCCGGCGCCGGCGACGTAGGCACCTTTCGGGCGGAGCGTGGAGAATTCGTAGCCGATACCGCAACCGGCCTTGAGGGTCAGGCCGGCTTCGTGGTTCTTCTCCAGAATATCGTTCATGGAGTCATTGATGCTGCCGGAGACGGTGCAGTTGATGGTCGACGTCGCTGGCTTGTGCGCTTCAGCGCCGGCGTTGGACGTGATCCGGCCAGCCGGGATGGCGCCGTTCTGCAGGGCCCAGACGAATTCCTTGAAGTACTTCTCACGCTTCGCCTTGCTGGTTTCCACCTGGGCGAGGGCACGGGCAACGCGCGAGTAGGTGTCCTCGATGGTCTGGTCAACAGGCTCACCGCTCTTGGTTTTCAGCTGGTATTTGCTGTTCCAGATATCCAGCGAGGCATCCTGCATGGGAATGGTTGTCATGAGTTCCTGTACTTTCGCGTTCATTGCCGCCCTCAAAGCTCCGATGATTCCTAGATTCAGGCTCCTGCAAGCCCGACCCCAATGCCAGGCACCCTGTGGCCCGACTCAATAAGAAACACTACATCTGGTGTTTAAGCGAGCGTTACGCTGAAACACCGAAAACGGCCTGCTACCGCCTATTGTCGCGGCTTGCCGGCCGTGGATGGATACACTGCATCAACCGTCGTCGTTGGTTGGGTTGTATGAAATAAACCCAATATATCGGTCAATTTTCGAAAAGTATAACAGGATATTGTGGTCTGTGAAGGAAGCGGAAACTATCGATAGCTGAAGAATGGTCGGTAATTTTCAATCTTGGCGGTCTTGCAAAATCGCGATGAACGGGAATCCGGCGCGTCGGTGCGGTCAGAAGCCCTGCCACAACATGTAGTGTCCGTCGTGGGCGTTTTTTGATCACTTTTTGCGACGGTCACGCTGGAATTGTGACGGCTTGCACGTCGAGTAAAAAGACGTGTCGCTAAAGTGGGATCATGGAGGGAATCTGTGAGTCGCCTGAGGGCCACAGGCTGTATCGCTTCATAACTCCAATAAAAGCAATAAGGGACTATAAAAATGCAAGGCCTGAAACTGAGTCCGTTAGCGCTGTGCCTGGCTTTTGCGCCAGTGACCAGCTTCGCGGAGATTCAAGCGCTCGACGAGAGTGAAATGGGTAATGTGACCGGCCAGTCCGGTGTGTCCATCGAGCTGGAAACCAAGGTCAATATCGACGAGTTCCGTTACACCGATGAGGGAACCCTGGCCATCAGCGATATTGAAATCGGCGGTACCAACCGCACCAACCTGTTTTCCGAAATCGGTTCCAACCTGACCAGTCAGCCAGCCAGCGATCTGCTGGATAACATCAGGATCAACATCGATGTTCTGGGCGACGGCGATGCGGTGGTCAACATCCTGCCGAATACATTCGGTGCAGTGGACTTCCGTATGAGTACAGGGCAGTGGGAGCTGCGTGGCGCCACCGACAGTACGACCATCCTGGACAACTTCCATATGGATGCGCTGATCGGCTCAGCCACCATTCGGGTAGATACGGCAACCGATATCCTGAATTTCAAGACGGACATTGCCATCGATGACATGGACTTCGATGCGCCGTTCCTGGCGCTGGGGGTCAGGGACCTGCGTCTGACCGGCGACGAATACGACCCTGTTGCGCCGCAGCCGCTGGATCTGTTCGCCGACGTCGAGATGGATGTCTACCACGGTACCCGGGCCGATGGTCAAAGCGCACTGGCGATTGACCTCCAGGAATTCCGCTCCGATGTCACCATCGGCGGGGTGTTGGTGGGGGGTACATCGATAGGCTCGATTGCCCTGGACAATCTGTCCATCAACAACACGTCCCTGCGGGTCTACGGGCACTGAGGCGGTGCCGGAAAGATCGCGGCGGATTGCCGCGATCTTTCTTCTTTCAGGCTTGCTGAAAACTACTGATAATAACGCTGGATAATGTTTTCCATCCTCGTCCGGCCGTTTTTCTCCACCGTTTGCTTCAACGCGTCAATGCCCTCCTGAAACGCCTTCACCACGTGATCCGGAACATCCGGGCTGAAAGCGAAATAAGCCTGGGTTTTCAGGAGTTCCCTGACCATGCCGTAACGGGCGGTGTTCAGATCGTTCCGATTGATGTACCAGAGGGCCGCCGCCTCGTTGTAGGCCCAGAGGTCAATGCGGCCTGCTGCCAGCATCAGGGCCAGGCTGTTGCCGTTGCTCTGTCGATAGAGATGATCGCGGGAGAAGCCGGATTTCAGGGCGAGTTCCTCGCCAATGTCGTTGCGAATGACGCCGACAATGGCGGAGGTGGGGTCGACCGGCGTCGCGTCGTCCCTGCGGGCAATCAATCCGATCTGGATGGGCATGACCGGACCCGCCCACTTGAACCGCTTTTCCCGGGATGGGACGCGTGCCGTCGCGAACAGCACCTGACGAGTGCCGTTCAGGGCGTCGGCATAGGCTCGGGCCCAGGGAAAGAAGCGGACATTGGCAGGATCGAAATTCAGGCCCAGTGGTTTATCCAGCGCTTCGAGGACATCAATGAAGATGCCCCGGGCGATCTCGCGGCCGTCCGGGCTGGACGAGTCCCGGAAGTTGTAGGGTGGAAAATCCTCGCTGACATACTGGAGTTGGCTAATGGCATCGTCTGCCCGGAGGGGCTGGATGCAAAATGAGGAAGCCAGTGCCAGGGCCGCGGTCGAAAACCGACCGAACCAGGACAGCATAACCGAGGTCATGCGAAGCACGATGCCATTCCTGCCTTTCACGTCGATGAGGGGATGCGGTCTCGAGGCCGGTGCCCATAGCTTGCTATCGACACCGGTCCTCACTGAAAACTAACCGCAAAGGAGAGGAAATGCCAGTTTCGGCGACATAAACCTGAGACAGCTTGCTGCTGAGGCCTGTTCAGCCAAGCAGCAGACTGTCATCACTGACTTCGATGCCACGCTGCTTCTCGAACAGTTTCAGCAGGTCGCTGACAGTCAGCCCCTCGCGTTCCTGGCCGGCAATATCGAAGACCACCTGGCCCTGGTGCAGCATCACGGTACGTTCGCCCACTTCCAGCGCCTGCTTCATGCTGTGGGTGACCATCAGGGCTGTCTTCTTCTGGTCGTGGATGATGCGCTTGGTGAGATCCAGCACGAACTCCGCCGTGCGGGGGTCCAGGGCCGCAGTGTGCTCATCCAGCAGCAGGATGCTGGAAGGGTTGAGGCTGGCCATCAGCAGACTGACCGCCTGGCGCTGGCCGCCGGACAGCAGCCCCATCTTATCCCCCAGGCGGTTCTCCAGCCCCAGGTTCAACGTGGCCAGACCTTCCCGGAAGCGATCCCGGTAGCAGGTCTTGACCGCTGAACCGAGGCCTCGTCGCATACCACGCTTGATGGCCAGCGACATGTTTTCCTCGATGGTGAGATTCTCGCAGGTTCCGGCCAGTGGATCCTGGAACACCCGGGAAACGCGACCGGCCCGTTTGTGGGTGGACAGGCGGGTGACATCCACGCCATCCACTTCGATGCGGCCGCTGTCCACCAGCACCTCGCCGGACAGGGCGTTGAGGAGCGTGGATTTGCCGGCGCCGTTACTGCCGATCACCGTGACGAATTCGCCCTGATTCACGGTCAGGCTGAGGCCCCGCAGTGCCGGATTTTCCAGGGGCGTGCCCTTGCCGAAAGTGAGTCTGAGGTCTTTTACGGTAATCATGGCTCAGCTCCGGGAAAACAGGGCTTTCACCGAATGCCGTGCATTCGGCAGGACAATGGCGAGAGTGACCAGAACGGCGGTGATCAGGTTGAGGTCCTGGGTTTTCAGGCCGATGAAGTCTGCGTTCAGTGCCAGGGCGATCGCCAGACGATAGAGGATCGCCCCGATAATGCACGCGAGCAGGGCCCGAATCACGCTGCGCGGCGCCAGGACGGCTTCACCACCGATCAGGGAGGCCAGGCCGACGACGATCACGCCAACACCCATGGTCACGTCCGCCGCCCCCTGGCTCTGGGCAAACAGGGAACCTGCCAGCGCCACCAGACCATTGGACAGCGCCACACCGAGAATGATCATCCAGCCGGTGGCAATGCCTTGGGCTCGCGCCATGCGGGGATTGGCGCCGGTGGCCCGCATCGCCAGGCCGGTTTCGGATTCCATAAAGCGCCACAGCAGGATCAGCACCACCACGGCGACGATAAAGAACAGCACGACCGGCACCTGATGGAAGGCCAGCCCCAGGTCGTACCAGGGGGTCAGCACGGTGTCTTCCGAGAGCAGGGCGATGTTGGGGCGCCCCATGATGCGCAGGTTGACGGAATAGAGCGCGATCATGGTCAGGATCGACGCCAGCAGATTGAGGATCTTCAGGCGTACGTTCAGCGTTGCCGTGACGGCGCCGGCCGCCATGCCGGCCAGAATCGCCGCGCCGGTAGCCAGCCAGGGATTCCAGCCGTTGATGATCATGACGGCTGAAACGGCAGCGCCCAATGGGAAACTGCCGTCGACTGTCAGGTCGGGAAAGTCGAGTACCCGGAATGACAGGTAAATCCCGAAGGCAACCAGGCCGTAGATCAGCCCGGTTTCAAAGGCCCCGTACAGGGCGATTTCGCTCAGCATGGTGGTCCTACTGCAAGATGGATCAGTTTTCGATGACTTTTTCGGCGTCCTCGATGACGTCCGGTTTCAGCTCAATGCCCATGCGCTTGGCAGCGCCCGGGTTCACGTACAGGGAGAGTGTTTCCACCCCGCCAACCGGGATGTCGCCGGGGTTTTCACCCTTGAGCACGCGTCCCACAAGTTTGCCGGTCTGACGGCCAACGTCGTAGTAGTCGAAGCCCAGGGCGGCGACGGCGCCGCGGGAGACGGTCGCGGTATCGGCGGCGAAGACGGGAATCTTGGCGCGTTCACCGACGGAGATCACGGCTTCGGCGGCGGAGATCACGGTGTTGTCGGTGGTCAGGTAAATGGCGTCGACTTTGCCGACCAGGGAGCGGGCAGCGCCGAGCACTTCGGACGTCTTGGTGGCTGCTGCCTTGACCAGTTTCAGACCGCGGGCTTTCAGACGCTCATCCAGATCATTGACCAGGGCCACCGCATTGGCTTCGCCCGGGTTGTAGACGGTACCGATGGTCTTGGCGTCGGGCACCACGCGCTGGACCATGTCCAGATGTTTGTCCAGCGGCAGCATATCGCTGACACCGGTGATGTTGCTGCCGGGATGCTCCAGGCTTTTGACCAGCTTTGCACCCACCGGATCGGTCACCGCCGAGAAGACGACGGGAATGTCGCGGGCCGCAGCAGCAACGGTCTGGGCGGACGGCGTGGCAATGGCGACGATCACGTCCGGCTGGTCTCCCACGAACTTGCGGGCGATCTGGGCGGCAACCGCGGTATTCGCCTGGGCGCTCTCATGCTCGTAGGTGACATCGGTGCCCTCGGCATAGCCTTCAGCGGTCAGTTCATCCTTGACGCCCTGGTAGACGGCGTCGAGGGCCGGGTGTTCAACGATCTGCGTCACGGCGACGACACGTGGGTCGGCCTGGAGAACGCCAGCCACAAGCAGTGCGAGCGCTGCAAAGACAACTCTCAGGGTGGAACGATTCATGCGGTGATACTCCCGATCCTCTGGTGGTTGGTGAGCCGTCTGAGCGGGTGTTCCCACCCATGCCAGCCGACCGATCGAACGGCGTCTGCCGGTTCAGCGGCTCTTCATTATGTCATTGCCCGGGAAAAATGCTGGGCCGCGAAAAGTGGCGGATTCTACCATAGAACGTAAGGGATACTCTCTACGGGGTAGCCGCAGTGGCCGGTATCAGGCCGATGGGCGGACGTGTCGGTACAGGAACTGGATACGCAGGTTATGGCTGGCCCGCAGAATGGTATAGGTAAAGCCCGCGGCGAAGAGCAGCGCCAGGCCGGTCAGCAGGATGTCGGCGGTCATGTCGCCGTGCAGGCCCAACTGGAACGCCTTCAGCGCATTGCCGATATGCCGGAAAAGCAGAAACAGCGTAAAGCCGAGCCCCAGCACGCAGGAGAGGATCTGCGTCAGGCTGATCATGAGTGGCGGAATGGTCGCCCGATGACCGCAGTAGCTGCACTGGTAACGGTCGGCGGCATCCGGCTCGTCGATTCGCGAAACCGGATCCATCAACCCCTTTCGGCAGTCAATGCAGACGTACATGATGTCCTTCCTGTTTCTCGTCGTCATCGCATTATGAGCAAGTTGTCAGGGGGTTGCCGGGTCTGGGTCACGTTTTACGGCGCAGTGTCGTCGTTCGCCTCTTGAGCCTTGCGGTCAGTATGGCTATCGTCATTTAGTTGAATACCTGTCACATTCTGGCGAAAAGCGCTGTGCTGAAATAGCCTGTAACAGGATTCGGCCACCGAAGGCCAGCGGTGTGGGCGGGCACAACGTGGTGCTCCGCTAAACCGGTTTCAGCGCATCCTAGCCGTGTTGGCGGGGTTGCGCAAAGATCAATAACAACAGACAGCAGACAAGGACCTCCATGGACACCAAGAATAAACTTCCTCTTGATATGGTCTACCACTGGGAAACGGCGCGTGCCGGAGACGTGTACATGTCCCAGCCGATGGGCGGTGGCACTGTCATCGACTTCACCTGGCGTCGTGCGGTGGGTGAGGCGCGGAGGATGGCGTCGTATCTCAAGTCGCTCAACCTGCCCGAGAATAGCCGCATCGGTATCCTTTCCAAGAACTGCGCCCACTGGATTCTATCCGATTGGGCCATCTGGATGGCGGGCCATATTTCGGTCCCGCTGTATCCGACCCTGAACGCCGACACCGTTCGCTACGTGTTGGAGCATAGCGGCTGTGAGGTGTTGTTTGTCGGTAAGCTGGACGACTGGGACAGTATGAAGTCCGGCGTGCCGGACAGTGTCCACTGCCTCTCTTATCCGCTGAGCCCGCCCAACGATTTCAAGACCTGGGACGATATTGTCGCGAAGTACCCGCCCATGAAGGAAAATGTCCAGCGCGATCCGCATGAGCTGGCGACCATCGTCTACACCTCCGGCAGCACCGGACGGCCCAAAGGGGTCATGCTGAGCTTTGAGAACCTGGGCTACGCCTCGGTGGGCGGAATGGAAGCGCTCGATGTGACGGCGAATGAGCGGATGTTGTCCTATTTACCGCTGTCGCACGTGTTCGAGCGTTTTGTCGTGGAGCTGGGGTCGATGTACCGCGGGTTCCATCTGTATTTCGCCGAGTCCCTGGATACCTTCGTCGAAGATCTCAAACGGGCCCAGCCGACGCTCTTCCTGGCGGTGCCCCGGATCTGGACCAAATTCCAGCACGGCGTTTTCCAGAAGATGCCCCAGGAGAAACTGGCGCGTCTGCTGCGGATTCCGCTGCTCAATCGCCTGATCAAGCGGAAGGTGCTTACCAACCTGGGGCTCCACCACGTGAAGTTCGCCGGTAGCGGTTCGGCGCCCCTTTCCCACGATATTCTGGATTGGTACCGGGGGCTGGGCCTCGAGCTGCTGGAAGGCTACGGTATGTCCGAGAATTTTGCCTATTCTCACATGACCAAGCCGGGACGGGCGCGGACCGGTTACGTCGGTGAGCCACTGCCGGGTGTCGACGTGCGGATCAGCGACGAGGGGGAGGTGCAGATCAAGAGCCCGGCCACCATGATGGGGTATTACCGGGACGAGGAGAAAACCCGGGAAACCTTCACCGAAGACGGCTACCTGCGCACCGGCGACAAGGGCGAGGTCGATGTGCTCGGGCGCCTGCGTCTGACCGGCCGCATCAAGGAAATCTTCAAGACCAGCAAGGGCAAATACGTCGCCCCGGCGCCCATCGAGAACCGACTCATGAGCCATCCCGATATCGAGATGGTCTGTGTGTCCGGGGCCAATCATCCGCAGCCGCACTGCCTGGTGATGCTGTCCGAGGACGCTCAGCGGAAGACGGCGGATGATGCTTTCCGCAAGGAGCTGGAGCAGAGCTTCAAGACGCTGCTGACCGAGGTCAACGGGGCTGTCGATCCCCATGAGCAACTGAAGTTCATGGCGGTGGTGCGGGACGAGTGGAGTATTGAGAACGACTTCCTGACCCCGACACTGAAGCTCAAACGCAATGTGGTTGAGGACGCCTACAAGGACATGGCGGACACCTGGTACAACGAGAAGCAACCCATTATCTGGCAATAGCTGGCGTGGGCCCGCCCGGCGTGTCATCGCGCGGGCGGGGCCCCGACAATGCATCCCTGCCTGAATCTCGTCCTGTGCATCCTTTGGTCGAATTGGGTCTTTGCGCTGGTCCGGCATAGACTGCCGGTATAAGGAGGCGCCTTATGACCCAGCTGGACCGGCTGCAGGCCCGCATTAACGAACATATTCCCCTCACGCGCGCACTGGGCGTGACGGTGGCCGACTACACTGGCGATCAGATCACCGTGAAAGCGCCGCTGGCGCTCAATCACAATCACCAGGGCACGGGGTTTGGCGGCAGCGTCTATGCCGTGGCCGTCGTCGGGGCCTGGTCTTTGCTGGAGCTCTGGCTGGAAGACCGCCAGTTGAAAGGGAACGTGGTCATCCAGTCCGGCGCCATCGACTACGGCTTGCCCGTCAACAGCGACTTCTTCGCCCGCTGTAGGTTGCCCTCCGCCGAAGACATGGAGCGGTTTGAGCGCAGCATCGAGCGACGAGGCAAGGGGCGGGTGGTGCTTGAGGTAACGGTGTTCGTCGAGGAGGGTGGTACGGCTTTTCCGGCCGCGACGTTCAGCGGTCGCTTTGTGGTGACCCGGGCGTAAAGCGCTTCGGTCAGTGAAATTCCCGGGATGCGGCTATCGAGCGGCTCATCAGCAAGATCGGGATAATCCCCGCAGCCACAATAACCAGCGCCGGTAATCCGCTCTGGCGCAGCATTTCATCCGAGGCGTATTGGTACACGTAGGTCGCCAGCGTCTCGAAATTGAATGGCCGCAGGATCAGCGTGGCCGGCAATTCCTTCATGCAATCCACGAACACGACGAGGGCTGCGGTCAGCAGCGTTCCTTTCAGCATCGGCAGGTGCACGCGAAGCAGGGTCTTGCCGGCTGGCACCCCCATGGATCGGGCGGCCATGTCCATACTGGGCGTGATTTTTTGTAGGGCGCTCTCCAGGCTGCCGGCCGACACCGCCAGAAAACGCACGGTGTAGGCAAAGATGATGGCGAACGCGGTGCCGCTCAACAGCAGGCCGGTATTCCAGCCCAGCCACTGCTCCATGCGCAGGTCGAGCCAGTTATCGAACGCGGCCAGCGGCACAATCACGCCGACCGCCAGTACCGCTCCCAGCATCGCATATCCGAGACTGGCAAGTCGCATCAGCACGCGCATGCCCGGCGTGTCGTGCAGTCGGCGACTGTAAGCCAGTAAAAGGCCGATCAGCAGGGTCGTCAGGGCCGCCGCGCCGGACAGGAACAGGCTGTTCAGGGCGTTTTCCAGGAAATCGTCCGTCCAGCTCTCGGCAAAGTACTCCACCGCGTAGTAGCCCAGAACCGCTGCCGGCACCATAAAACCCAGCAATAACGGCAATCCGCAGGCGATCATGCAGGCCGCCTGGCGACTCCGGGACAGGGTGAAACGATGCAGGGGATCGCGCATGTCCCGGGCGGCGTATTGTTGCTGGCGGCGACGAGAGTAGCGCTCCAGGGTCACCAGGATGAGAACGAAGGCGAGCATGATGCTTGCTATCTGGGCCGCGCCACCCAGGTTGCCCAGATTCATCCAGGTGTCGAACAGGCCGGCGGTCAGCGTGTTGACGGCAAAGAAGTCGACGGTGCCGAAATCGTTCAGGGTCTCCATCAGAACCAGTGACAGGCCCACCGCAATGGCGGGCCGGGCTATCGGCAGGACCACCCGAAAGAATGTGCCCAGGGCGGACTGGCCGAGGCTTCGGCTGACCGCAAACAGCGAAGGGGACTGTTCCAGGAAAGCAGCCCTGGCCAGCAGGTATATGTAGGGATACAGCACCAGTCCGATCATCAGGATGGCGCCGGGCAGGCTGCGGATGGCCGGGAACCAGTAGTCGCCGGCATCCTGCCAGTCGAACATCTTCCGCAGGGCCGCCTGAACCGGTCCGGCGTAGTCGAGCAGGTCGGTGTAGACGTAGGCGATGACATAAGCCGGCACCGCAAACGGCAGTAGCAGGGCCCACTCGAAAAAGCGCCGGCCGGGGAACTGGCACATGGTGACCAGCCAGGCGGTACCGACGCCGATGACCAGCGTCAGCACGGACACGCCGAGCATTAACTGGACAGTATTCGACAGGTAGATGGGAAGCGTTGTCTCCACCAGGTGAGGCCAGATGTTGTCGTCCGGAAACAGCGCCAGCACCAGTACGGCGCCGACAGGAAGCGCCACCAACAGCGTGGTGACAGTCGCGGCAAGCAGCCAGCGCCGGGAGGTGCCGGACTTCAGGGGCTGTTGTTCAATCGGGGGCGATGGCGCGTCGACGGACTGGCTCATGGTTGTCCTTGGGGCGGTAAGCGCTGCCCGGGAAAAGTGCGGGCAGCCTGCCTGGAATGAATCGGCGCGACTCAGTTGTCGTAATTGACCCGGTCGACCATCTTCACGGCGGCTTCGCGATGGGCCGCAATCGTGTTCAGGGCGAGATCGTCCGGGTGCAGTGTGCCCCAGCTGGCCACCACGTCTGACGGCGGCACCGCCGGATTGGCGGGATATTCGTAGTTGACGGTAGCGTAGATCGTCTGGGCTTCCGCTGTTGTCAGGTACTCCATCAGTTTGATGGCGTTGTCCCGGTTGGGGGCGCTGTGGGTCAAGGCCATGCCACTGATGTTGATGTGGGTTCCGCGACCCTCGGCATTGGGGAACACCAGGTTCACGGACTGGGCCGCGTCACGCTGGTTTTCGTCTTCCAGCATCTTGCCGTAGTAATAGCTGTTGCCGAGTGCGACGTCGCAAACGCCTTCGGCAATCGCCATGATCTGGTCGCGGTCGCCACCCTGGGGACGGCGTGCCAGATTGTCCTTCAGGCCCTGCAGCCATTGCTCGGCCTTGGCTTCGCCGTGGTGGGCAATCATCGAGGCAAACAGGGCAACGTTATAAGGGTGCTTGCCGCTGCGGGTGCAGATCCGCCCCTGCCATTTGGGATCCGCCAGTTCCTCGTACGTGGTGATCTCGCCGGGTCCGACACGGTCTTTGGCGGTGAAAATCAGACGAGCCCGGCTGGTAAGGCCATACCACTTGCCCTCCGGGTGGCGCAGGTGGGCGGGGATATCCTGTTCCAGGGTCGCCGTGGTGACGGCTTCGGTGAGGTCACGCTCAACCAGTTCATTGAGGCGGGCGATATCGACCGTCATGACCAGGTCAGCGGGACTGTTGCGACCCTCGCGCTGCAGGCGCTCGGCAAGGCCATTGCGGGCGAAGACCACATTGGCTTCGATGCCTGTTTTGCGAGTGAACGCGTCAAGCAAGGGTTCGAGCAGATAGGGCTGGCGGTAGGAATAGATGTTGACTTCCCCGGCGGCGGTTGCGGCGAGTGGCGTCAGCATTAGGGTCGCCAGCAGGGCGATGGTGGAAAAACGTTGGCGCATGGCGTTCACTGTGTCCTGGTTTGTTCGCCGGAGGAAAATCCGGAGTAATCGGAATGATAATCGGTATTAAACCTGAATTTTAGAATGGTTGCGAAAAAGAATTATTTCTAGGAATAGAAAAACGGAAAACTGTCGAACCTGCATTCACTTGCACCCCACATTTAGTGCTATGCTTCATCATCAGAAAGGGAAGTCTGGCGTTGGGGCCCCTGAATCGCTCCTCTGCTCAGGCCGGCAGTATCATGACAACAGAGCAGTAACCGAGCCCAGCGATGTCCAGTGATCGACGCGCCTATTTAAGAACCGCATTGAACGCCAAAGTCCGCGTGACCCATCCCACTCTCGGTGAGCGCGTCTACAATACTCGGGACATCTCTGACGGCGGCGTTTTTGTCGTGTCCGAGGACGGGGAGCGCCCGAATATCGGGGATCGCGTCCAGGTGCAGGTCCAAGGCCTGCCAGTGCCCGCGCCGATTCTGGATATGGAAGTGGTGCGCATGACGGTTGATGGTTTCGGGCTCCAGTTTGTGAACGAGTAACTGTTCCCCCCTGCCGCGATGTGGGACATTGCCGCATCGACGCTATCGTTCGCCATACCACGTTATCCGTTAACCAGGTCCGACATGATTCGACTTCCCGTCTGCGCGCTTTTGTTGTCGGCTTTGTCCGGCTGCGCCTCTTATCAAAGTCATTACGGTGTTTTCAGTGCGTCCAATGCCAGCGGCGATGAGCGCCAGTTCCGTGTGACCTGGGAGACGGTGGACTATCCCGGTTGGTGGTTCGCGAACGATCAGGCATCGCCCATCCGCCTGGAAACCCAGTGCAGTACTCGAACCTGGATCCTGAGAGACGCCGCCCAGACGGGTGGGGAGCAGGCGTGCGGAGCCGGTATCAAGGCTTGTGGCTCGCCGGAAGACGATGTCCTGGCGCGATCCGGGCAGCCCGCTGAGCCGGCCTCCACTTGCCTGGAAGTGCGCAACGCCCATCGCATTGTCGACCTGGATCGGCAACTGGAGTTGGTGGTGTCCTGTCGTCCAGGTCGGACGACCGTTGAGGTGAACGGTGAAACGGAAAACCGGGATTACCTGCGGGCCTCGGTGGTTCCCTACAGCATTCGCGTCCGGGAGGCGCCGCGCAACAGCCTTTCAGCCCGGCCGCCGGAGCTGGATGACCATGTTTGCGACGATTGATGTGTCCCTGGTTTTGTGACGCGTGTCTCGCTATGACTGTTATTCACATCTCGTTGCTACCTTTTGTTGCCGACTGATAACGAACAGTAACCTTGTGTCGGTGAAAGGTTACTGTCCGGTACACAAATGTTATTGTCGCTCGCCGCGATCGCGTCAGAATGGAATCATCGACGTCGTTTTCAGGAGTAGAGGTCTGCCGTGGGTGTCCGCCAGAAGAAAGTAGCGGTGCATGATTTGTCGTTGGGCGCGTTCGTGTCTGACCTCGATCGTCCGTGGCACGAAACGCCTTTCCCCATCCAGGGGTTCTATATTCGCCGCCAGGAAGACATCCAGACCCTCACGTCCTACTGCAAGTGGGTGATGATCGACGTGGCCGAAGCGCGTGACACGTCCGAGTATGAAGCGTCCAACGCCCCGATCTTCGCCCGCCGCAACGCCAAGCGTACGAACCAGGAAGTCATCCAGCTGCCGCCGATCCAGGTGCGCAACCCGCAAGACTATCCCGTGTCGTCAACCCTGAAGCGCGAAGTCCGCCAGGGCAATCGGCTGCTGATGGATGTGGACAAGGCGCTGAGCGACATTGAACGCCGAATTCGCGCCGGCGAGGAGCCGGAATTCAACAGTGTGTATCGCGTCGCACGCGGCATGGCCGGCAGCGTCGTCCGGCATCCGGACGCGATGCTCTGGGTTGCCCGCTTGCGCCAGCATGACAACATGACTTACCGGCACGCCCTGAATACCGCCATCTGGGCGCTGGTCTGTGGTCGCCACATGGGGCTGGAGCCTGCCGCGCTGGAGAACCTGGCGATGGGCACGCTCCTGTGTCACGTCGGTAAGCTGGAGTTACCTCCGTCGCTGCTGCGTAATGAAAACCGGCTCGATGCCGAGGATTTCGCCCTGTTCCGGACCTATGTGGAAAAAGGCGTCAACCGTTTGCAGGCGGCCGGTATGTCGCGGGCGGTAATCAGCATCGTCCAATATCACCGCGAGCGGCATAATGGCTCGGGCTTCCCGGCGCGCATCCGGGGTGATCGCATCCCGCTGTTGGCCAAGATCGCCGGTCTGGTGGATTATTACGAATCCCTCGTGGAAACCCGGGAAGACCAGACGCCGATGACACCGGCGCAGGCGGTCGCCCATCTGTATGAAATGCGCAACATCGAGTTCCAGGAGGATCTGGTGGAGCGTTTCATTCAGTCCATCGGCATCTATCCGACCGGCACGCTGGTGGAGCTGAGCTCCGGAGAGCGGGGTGCGGTGGTATCGCACACGCCGGGGCGTCGTCTTTGGCCGCGGGTGATGGTGATGACGGATCCGGAGCGTCGACCGTTGAAAGCCGCCAGGATCGTGAACCTGGCGGAGGTTAATGAGGGGCGTCAGCCGGACAAGGTGGTTTCGGTCAACGGATGCCTGCCATTTGGGGCAAAGGGGCTGGACCCGCGCCACTTCGAAGTCACCGGCGCCGCATCGCGCTGGAGCCTGAAGCACCTGTTGGGTTGAACCACCTGCCGGCCCGTTCGGATCGGCAGGCGGTCCACTACTGGATGATCACCCGCAGGGGCTTGCGTAGCCAGCGGTAATCGTCATCCGGCTTGAAGTTAACGATCAGTTCCCCGTCGTTCCCCGTTTCGCCATCAATGAAATACTCCACGGAATGAGTCTGGGCGCTGTAGCTGTGCACCACCAGGGCGTTGTCGTTGGTGCTGATGGCTTCGATCTTCGCCAGTGATACCGTCTTGCCCACCCGGCGTACAACCACCTCATGGATAGAGGTGTCCGACGCGGGCAGCTCCTGGGTCACCTGGCTGAGATAGTATTCGTTGGCGATGTCGGTGGTGATGCTGTCCAGCTCGCTGGTGAGGTACTCGTCGATGTCGTCGGAATCGATGTCTTCGACGTTGCGGATCGCATTGAGGATACGGTTGCGCTTGCTCTCCAGTTCGTCGCTGTAAACCACATCCGGATCCCGCGCCGTGCCATTTTCGGGCGGCTCCGGAGCCGCGTCGATTTCCGCCTGGGTGGGTGGGTCCTCACAGAGTTCGTCGTCTTCCGGGTAGAAGCAGATGGCTTTCAGCAATCGGTTGGCCGGCGTCAGATCCGCATCGTCAGTGGTTTCACCATCTTCGGTCACTTCATTAATGAACTGGCTTTCCGGCACGGTGAAGTCGATGGGCTTGTCCAGCGTGGGTAAGGCAGCGTTCAGTTGGCTAATGACCCGGTCGGTGAACACCAGTCGGTTGCTGTCGGATGTGGAGCCGTCTTCGTCCAGTGCCAGCAGGAAGCGCGTTAGGTTACGCAGCGTGGTGTTCTCGATGGCCTGTTGTTCAGCCGGCCGATGGCTGAGCAGGCCCAGCTCGTCGACGGTGGCATTATCCAGCAAGGCGCGCGTATCCGACAGGAACTCCAGGGGCGTTACCACGTTATCGGCGGGAACGCCCGACACCAGTTGCAGGTCGCCGACACTCAGGGTCAGGGTTTCACCGGCATAGTATTGGAAATGGCCTTGAGCGTCGGTTTTTCCCGTCTGACTCTGGGTCTGGTAGGACAGCCCCTGCATGCCGCTGAGGGTGAGCTGTCCGGTGGCCGTGTCGTCGCCGCCATCACCGCCACCACAGCCTTGTAACAGGAGCAGCGGGGTGAGCAGCAGAAAGGGCTTGAGGTTCATAGGCTCGTCTATCTTTCCATGGAAGACCGGTTGATACCGGGTTTCGTTGTTATGGGCCTGATTATAGGAGCGAGGGCGACGGGCATGTTGGACACCTGTCGCAGTTTGCCAAAGTCATGAAGCGGCGGGCGCCAACTGGCCTGATGCAACCGAAGGGGTTGAAATTTCAGGCCCCGGCACAATTTACACACGATCTCAACGCGCAACCCCTCATCAGAACAGGCAGGCTGGGCACCCATGACGGATGCACTGAAGATTGAAAATCTCCGCAAAACCTACGATTCGGGCTTCGAGGCACTGAAAGGGATCGATCTGACGGTCAGGGAAGGTGATTTCTTCGCGCTGCTCGGACCCAACGGCGCGGGCAAGTCCACGACCCTGGGCATTGTGTGTTCGCTGGTCAACAAGACCTCCGGCAAGGTATCCGTGTTCGGTCATGATATCGATCGTGACTTGTCCGGTGCGAAGATGAACCTGGGCGTGGTGCCCCAGGAGATGAACTTCAACCAGTTCGAAAAGGTGATCGATATCGTCGTCACCCAAGCCGGCTACTACGGCATTCCGGCCAAAAGGGCCCGGGTGTCGGCAGAGTATTACCTGAAAGAGTTGGGGCTCTGGGACAAACGCAACGAGCCGGCCCGGATGCTGTCCGGGGGCATGAAGCGGCGGCTGATGATCGCCCGGGCCCTGGTGCATGAACCCAAACTGCTGATCCTTGACGAGCCCACAGCCGGTGTCGATATCGAGCTGCGTCGCTCCATGTGGACCTTCCTGCAGGAAATGAATCGGCGGGGCACGACGATCATCCTGACCACCCATTACCTGGAAGAGGCGGAAGCGCTTTGCCGCAACATCGCCATCATCGACCACGGCAGCATTCTGCAGAACACCAGCACGCGGGACCTGCTCAAGCAGTTGAGTGTGGAGACCTTCCTGCTGGATCTTTCGGAGCCGGTCAGTGAGGCACCCGAGCTGCCCGATTTCGACACGCGCCTGGTCAACGAAGGGCAGCTGGAAATCGATGTGCGTCAGGGGCAGAACCTTAATGCCGCGTTCAGCCAGCTGGACGCCAAGGGTCTGCGCGTGGTGAGCATGCGTACCAAGGCCAACCGACTGGAGGAGCTGTTCCTCCGCATGGTTCAGGAGAACAGCCGGAAAGGAGACAAGGCATGAGTCCGGACGCCAAACTGACCGCGCTTTCGACGATCGTCGTCCGGGAAGTGCGCCGATTCACCCGGATCTGGCCGCAGACGCTGCTGCCGCCGGCGGTCACCATGACACTCTATTTCGTGATCTTCGGCAACCTGATCGGCTCCCGTATCGGGCAGATGGACGGGCACGACTACATGGCCTTCATCGTGCCGGGTCTGATCATGATGTCCGTCATCACCAGCTCCTACGCCAACGTGGTGTCGTCGTTCTTCAGCATGAAATTCCAGCGCAGCATCGAGGAACTGCTGGTTTCGCCGGTGCCGAATTACATCATCCTGGCCGGCTACGTCGCCGGCGGTATGGCACGTGGGTTGGGCGTGG
Organism: Marinobacter sp. NFXS9; assembly: GCF_040148665.1. NCBI lineage: Bacteria > Pseudomonadati > Pseudomonadota > Gammaproteobacteria > Pseudomonadales > Marinobacteraceae > Marinobacter > Marinobacter sp. NFXS9. Next base: position 106,789 of record NZ_JAGDDW010000001.1, read on the forward strand.
GCCTGATTGTGACCGTGTTGTCCCTGGGCTTTACGAACCTCAGTCTGCATCACCCGGCGGCCACGGTGCTTACGGTTGCGCTGACGTCGATGCTGTTCTCGCTGGGGGGCTTCATCAACGCGATGCTGGCCACCAAATTTGATGATATTTCCATCGTCCCGACGTTTGTGCTCACGCCGCTGACGTATCTCGGCGGCGTGTTCTACTCTATCCAGCTGTTGCCGGATTTCTGGCGGGCCGTGTCGATGGCCAATCCGATTCTGTATATGGTCAACGCCTTCCGCTACGGCATCCTGGGAATTTCGGACGTCAACGTGGGCGTCTCGCTGTCCATGATCGTGTTGTTCATCATCATACTGGTCGTACTTTGTCTGCGAATGCTTGCGCGCGGTCGCGGCATCCGCCACTGACGGAAACCGAATATGGCTCTGCAGAACGCACCGCTGGGCAAATCCAGTGAATACCCCCAGCACTATGCGCCGGAACTGCTGTTCCCGGTGCCCCGGCTGGATAACCGTCAGCGTATCGGTCTGGAAGACGGGCGCTGGCCCTGGTTCGGCGGGGATGTCTGGCAGGCCTGGGAGCTGTCCTGGTTGCGTCCCAATGGCGTTCCGGCAGTGGCCTGGGGTATTTTCCGGATTCCCGCGGCCTCGCCGTTCCTCATTGAATCCAAGTCATTCAAGCTGTACCTGAACTCCCTGAACCAGGCCACCTTCTCCGATCCGTCGCAAGTGATCGAGCTTGTCGAGCGGGATCTGTCCAGCGCCTCGGGTGCCGCCGTGACCTGCGAGCTCTATTCCGTGGACGAGACGGCTCACATTGCGCCACGACCGTCCGGCTACGAGCTGATCGACGACGAGCCGATTGAGGTGGTGGGCTACGAGCCCTGTCCCGGGAAGCTCATCGCGGAAGGGGAGGTCGTGACTGAATCCCTGTGTTCGCACCTGCTCAAGAGCAATTGCCCGGTCACCGGGCAGCCGGACTGGGGGACGCTGCTGATTCACTACACCGGGCCGAAAATCGATCGGGCGTCCTTGCTGCACTATGTGGTGGGATTCCGGCAGAAGCAGGATTTCCACGAACACTGTGTGGAAACGGTGTTTACGGACCTGATGGCTTATTGCAAGCCGGAGTCACTGACGGTCAGTGCCCATTACACCCGGCGTGGTGGTCTGGACATCAACCCCTGGCGCAGCACCGAGGCGAGCGCTCCGGCGATGGTGCGTCTGATCCGTCAATAACCGACGCACGAAGCCCTTGCCGACGGGTGACTATTCGTCGCCCTGGCGCAGGCGTTCTGCGGCATCTTCCAGAGCCTGCAGGATCGCTTCGCGCTCGTTACCGCGGACTTTCTCGGAGTCCAGGTACATGGCAAAGCCGGCCTTCTCATGCTCGAGGAAGCTGCGCTCGGTGCCCAGGTCGCGGCGGAAGTCGATGACTTCATAGATGGGTACTGGTCGACCGAAGCCCTTCACCGTAATTTCGCCCTTGTCCCGGCACATGATCTTGTCCTTGATCAGCGAGAATGTCTCGTAGGAGACCAGGATCTCACCGGGATCGGCCAGCGATTCAAGACGGCTGGCCAGGTTCACTTCCTTGCCGATGATGGTGTAGTCCATCCGGTTCTCGGCGCCGAAATTGCCCACCGTGGCATAACCGGCGCTGATCCCCATGCGGATTTCCAGCGGTGTCTTGATGCCCTGGCTACGCCATTTCTGGCGCATGATCTTCATGTGCTTGCGCATGTCGATGGCCATGGAGACGCAGGCCAGCGCGTCTTCCCGAGGGCCACGACTGGTAGGGTCACCGAAGAAAATCATGATCGAATCGCCCACGAACTTGTCGATGGTGCCGCCGTACTTGAGGGCCACCTGGGACATTTCATTGAAATAGTGGTTGAGCAGTTCGGTCAGGGCCTCCGGTTCCATCTCCTCGGACAGTTCGGTAAAGCCCTTGATGTCGGAAAAGAAGATGGACAGCTTCTTGCGCTGGGTTTCCAGGCGCACGTCCCGCTCGCCGGTAAAGATGGACTGCCAGACCTGCGGTGACAGGTACTTGGACAACTTGTGGGAGAGGGCGATCGACTGCTCGCGCTGATACTGGATCTGGGTCTTGGCAGACATCAGTGCCCGTGCTTGCTGGTGCGCATAGAACGCGGTGATACAGATGAACGCCGCCGTTGCCAGAATGGCTACGATGCTGAGCGACAGGGGCGCCTGCAGGGAGACGGCCATGCCATTCAGGGCCAGTCCGGCGAGCGCCGTCAGGGCAAACCAGAAAATGCCGAACAACCACTGGCGTAGGCCGCCGAGCAGCATGCAGCTGAACATCAGCATCATCATGATCGACAGGGATGGCGTGGCCACCAGACCGATGGTGCCGGCGAAGGCACCGCCGAGGGCGCAATCCACCAATAGCATCTTGTGGCGGACGCGGCTGTAACGTCTGAGCAGGGTCTGGCGCGTCAGGAAGTGGACAATATGCGGCCAGAGCAGGGCGCCGGGCACCAGCCAGATGAGCCAGTCCGAAAAGGTGTGGCTGAGCAAGCCGGTAAAAATAACAACAGCGGCGCCGACGTAAGCCAGCACCCGCCCGTTATAATCCGGCATCGGGGGAATAACGACCGGTTTGCTTTGTGCTTCGAGCAGCAGTGATTTGCCGCTGGCCAGGGGAGCATTCATCATCTAGAACCGAATCCGACCCGTCAGCATGTCCTTGAGCATGACCCAATCGCCCATCAGACTGTACAACGGGTATTTGAACGTGGCCGGTCGGTTTTTCTCGAACAGGAAGTGGCCCAGCCAGGCGAAACCGTAGCCCACCAGTGGAAGCAGCAGCAGGTAGAGCCACTGCGACGTGGTAGCGGCATACAGCAGAATCGCAAGCACCAGGACACTACCCAGGTAGTGCAGGCGACGGCATGTCACGTCGCTGTGTTCTTCCAGGTAATACGGGTAGAACTCCGCAAAACTGTTAAAACGACTGTGTTCTGTCATCGCTTTCCGCCGGCTGCTTGTTGTTATAGTGTTTGGAGCCAGATTGGCCCCCGGACCTGCACTTCGGTCCGTTGTGGTCAGGGTGTCGTCGTGGGTCGCTCACGGCGACCTCTGCTTTGTAAAGCGTTATGTAAAGATTAGCAGTATTGCTGAACTGCCACAATTACTCGTGGAACGTCGCCGATTTGACGCCATGTGAAGCATAAAAGGGCCCACAAAGGTAACGCACTATTAACAGGGGGCGACCCACGGCCTGTCTTAATGGAACCGGGAATTTGCATGAACAAAACCATCGATTCGATTCTTGGGCGCAGTTCCGAGCCACGCCTGACGACGCCCGCGCCGGACCGGGACGTCCTTGAGGACGTTTTCGCCTGTGCAGCGCGAGCCCCCGATCACGCACTGCTGCGTCCGTGGCGCTATCTGGTCGTCGAAGGCGAGGGGCTGACGGCGCTGGGCGAGGTATTTGCCCGTATTGCCGATCCGGAAGACCCGCTGATGCCGAACGCTGATAAGCTGCGTCAAATGCCATTACGCGCGCCCATGGTCATCGTTGGTATTACCCGGCACCAGTCGCATCCCAAGGTGCCTGAGGTGGAGGAGTCCATCTCGACCGGTTGTGGCATGGCGTACATGCTGCTGGCGTTGCAGGCACGAGGCTTTGCCGGCATGTGGCGGACCGGCGCCGTGGCCTATCATCCGGCAGTCCGCGAAGGCCTGGGGCTGGAAGCGAACGAAACCATCACCGGGTTCCTCTACGTTGGCACACCTGCCGCCGAAAAACCGGCACTGGAACGTCCCGAGCCGGCCCGTTTTGTGTCCCGTTGGCCCGACTGACGGGTCACGCGCCACACCTGTCCGGACCAGGGGGAAAGCTCTTGCCGCTTTCCCCCTGAATCGTCTCCTCCCGATCATCCTGCCTCGTTGCCAGCCCAGTAATTACGGGCTCTTCTCAAAATTGGCACTGCTGTTGCTTTGACTCTTCCAAAATCGTTTTGCGGCAATGCCGTGGAGAAGCTCAATGGCAATCAGTTTCGACAATGCGCTGGGGATTCACGAAAAGGCACTGAACATGCGTGTCCAGCGTGCAGAGATCCTGGCCAACAATCTGGCCAACGCCGACACCCCGGGTTTCAAGGCCCGGGACATCGACTTCAAGTCGGCTCTGGGAGAGGCGCAAGGCCAATCCGGCGAACTGGCCATGACCCGGACTGAGCCGGGTCATATTGATCCGAATGCGGCCATGAGCGACCGCGCATTGCTGATGTATCGCAATCCATACCAACCGTCGCTGGATGGCAACACCGTCGACGCACAGCAGGAAGAGGCCCGGTTCATGCGTAATGCCATGGATTACCAGGCCAGCTTCCAGTTTCTCAACAGCAAGTTTGCCGGCCTGACCAAGGCCATCAAGGGCGAATAACGAGACCGCAGGGTAGAGGAGAAAGGTCGTGTCACTAGGAAACATTTTTGATATCGCCGGCTCCGGTATGACAGCCCAGTCCCTGCGGCTGAATACGACGGCGTCGAACATTGCCAACGCGGAAACCGCAAGTTCCAGCACCGACAGCACCTACCGCGCCCGCAAGCCGGTCTTTGCCGCGGTCCAGCAGGACGTCATGAACGGCGACAACCCGTTTGGCAGCACCTGGGGGCCGGAGAGCGGCGCGTCTGCCGGTGTACAGGTACAGGGCGTCGTGGAGAGCGACGAAGATCTGCAGATGCGTTACGAGCCGAACAATCCGCAGGCGAACGAAGACGGTTACGTGTACTACCCGAACGTCAACGTGGTCGAGGAAATGGCGGACATGATGTCGTCATCGCGCAGCTTCGAGATGAATGTGGATGTCATGAATACCGCGAAATCCATGATGCAGCGCATCCTGACCCTCGGTCAGTAATGACTCAGTAAGGAGCAGAATATGAGTACGGTCAATGGCACCTCCGCAACCGACGTACTGAGTCAATACCGGGCGCAGACGCAGGACAGCAGCAGTACGAAATCGACGAGCGACATGGGCAAGAACGAGTTCATGGAGCTCATGATCGCCCAGCTCAACAACCAGAATCCGCTCAAGCCCCAGGAAAACGGTGATTTCCTGGCGCAGCTGGCTCAGTTCAGCTCGCTGGAAGAGATGCAGGGGATTTCCGACAGCGTCCAGGATGTCACGGGGCAATTCCGCTCCACCCAGGCGCTGCAGGCCTCTGCCATGGTGGGCCGGAGTGTGATGGTGCCCTCCCAGACGGCTGTCCTGGGCGCTTCCGGTGACGTCAACGGAGCGGTTGAAGTGCCGGCGTCGACGTCCAGCCTGCGTGTGGATGTCCTCAACAGCTCCGGCGAGCTGGTGCGGCAACTGGATCTGGGACCGGCAACCGCCGGCCAGTCGTCCTTCAGTTGGGACGGCAAGGACGGAGACGGCAATGATCTGCCGGAAGGCACTTACCTGCTCAAGGCCAACGCGAGCTATACCTCCGGTACCGAGCAGCTCAGCACCATGATCGGTGCCAATGTGGACAGCGTGTCGCTGGGCACCAGTGGCGACATTACTCTGAACCTGGCGGGCATGGGCTCTGTGGGCCTGTCCGACGTGCGGCAGATTAACTAACAGTATTTCAAGGGGTGAAGTATGGCGTTCAACACCGGTCTTAGCGGTCTGAGAGCCGCGTCCGTGGATCTGGATGTCACCGGCAACAACATTGCCAATGCCAGCACGGTCGGGTTCAAGGGCAGTGAGGTCCAGTTCGGCGACCTCTATGCCAGCGGTTTCCTGTCCGGCGCGACCAATGCGATTGGCGACGGGGTGAAGGTCCAGTCCGTGAACCAGACGTTCGGGCAAGGCAACATCAGCTTTACCGACAACGGGCTGGATATGGCGATTGACGGGGATGGCTTCTTTATCCTCAACAATGATGGCGAGGTGCGCTACAGCCGGGCCGGACAGTTCACGATCAATAAAGACGGATTTGTCGTGAACAACCAGGGCATGCGTGTGCAGGGTTTTCAGGCGGACAACGACGGCAACCTGTCCGGCGTGCGCGGCGATCTGATGATCGACAGTGACAATCTGGCCCCGCGTCGTACTACGAGCGTTGATTCACAGTTGAATCTGGATTCTCGTGAAGGTGTATTGGCGACGAGCGGTACGCGTCTTCAGACGCGCTACTTTGCTCCAAATGAGCCTACTGTGGGCCAAACTTATAGGTTGAGCTATCCTGATGGTTCCACTAGCTCCGTCCAGATTCCCTCTGGTAGCTCTGCACGTGAAATTGCGAACGCTCTGAGTCAGGAAGAAGGGGTCAGCGCATCAGGTCGTACGGAATTGCTACTCGATGGCAGCAACAACTCCAGCATTGCTGAAGGAGACGTTTTTCGTCTTGAAAATGTGGATTTTGATATTCCATCAGGAGTAGATGCCGCTGATAGGCTTCAAAAGCTGGCAGACGACATAAATAGCTCCTCGCTGAGTAGTATCAATGCGACGATAACCGGCGGCGGATACCTAAGGCTGATTTCTAGCCGAGGTGATACGTTGCGGTTCAGTTACGGTGGTGATCCTGACACTGGTGCTGCTCAAGCAGGTTCGATGTCGATCTTTGCAGATACGGATGAAGATGGCTCTAATGATCTTAACCCTACGAATGATCCGACAGTTTCCGCGGATGACATATCTTCCGATCGGAATGCTCCTACTACTCAAGTCGGCCAAGTCAGTATCACGCTGGATAGAGATGTCCAATTAGTCAGTTCAGACCTTGATGCTTCGAATATTCAGCCGAATGATGCTTTATCGCTGAATGGAACCCCGTTAACGATCTCTAGTGATGCAAACGTGGCTCAAAGGGTTCAAGCTCTTGCCGATGCCATAAACGGTTTGGGCTCAGGTGTGAGTGCATCGGTTGTAGGAGAGACAGGTTTACAACTGAGCTCTGCATCAGGTGACCCCATCAAACTGACGTATCAGGGGAGTGGTTCATTATCACTCTCAGGCGGGACCAATGTCTCAAGTGACGGCACTAATCCGACGCTGGTGGATTCAATATTTAACGGTGTTACACCGACTGCTTTCACCAGTAATACTTTCGACCCTACGGATCAAGGTACCTACAACCACGCGACCTCAAGCACTATCTACGACAGCCTGGGTAATCCGCATGTGATGACTCAATATTTCGTCAAGGAGCCCAATACCTCCGCCAGTCAGGGCAACGCCTGGACCATGTATGTCCAGGTCGACGGCGAGAACGTGGGCGATCCGCCCAATTCGTCCGGCGAGCCCACCATGGCCCAGTACGATCTGGTGTTCGATGAAGAGGGCAATCTGCAGAGTATTGATGGCGATCCCGACGGTGAGGTGCTGATTTCCAACTGGACGCCGGTGGACGGGAACGGTCAGCCCAACGGCGCGGACGGTCCGCGTCTGGTGAGCAGCGGTGGTACCACGCCGATCCCGGATCCCCCCGTGAGCTCCAACTTCGTGATCGATCTGGGTGATACGACGCAGTTCGGCAGCGAGTTTGCCGTCAACGACCAGAGCCAAAACGGCTACACCACAGGTCGGCTGTCGGGGCTCGATGTCTCGGATGCGGGGGTGATCTTTGCCCGCTACTCCAACGGCCAATCTCAGTCGCTGGGCCAGGTGTCACTGGCGACCTTCAAGAACGCGGAAGGCCTGTCGCCGGTCGGTGACACCACCTGGGTGGAAACGTTTGAATCCGGTCAGCCGATTATCGGATCGCCCGGCAGCGGCACGCTGGGGTCGATTGCTGCCAGTTCCGTCGAGGAGTCCAACGTGGACCTGTCGGAAGAATTGGTGAACCTGATCATTGCCCAGCGCAACTATCAGGCGAACGCCAAGACCATTGAAACCTCCGATGCGGTCACCCAGACCATCATCAACCTCCGCTAAACCTCCCTCTGACGTCAGTCCTGCGCCTTCCAGGCCAGGGCTGACGGGCTTTTAGCTCCTTCTGGCACGACTTCTGCAGTATCTTCGGCAAGAGTCAAAAATCCGGCAGGAGTTTTCCCATGGATAAATCCATCTATATCGGCATGTCCGGCGCCAAGCAGTCGATGCTGGGCCAGCAGGCCCACGCCAACAACCTGGCGAACGTGAACACCACCGGTTTCAAGCGCGATTTCGCCCAGGCGCGGAGTATGCCGGTTTTCGGGGAAGCCTATCCGACGCGGGCCTACGCCATGACCGAAAGGCCGGGCACAGATCTGTCTGCCGGCGCCCTGATGGAAACCGGACGGGATCTTGACGTTGCCGTGAATGGCGACGGTTGGTTGGCGGTCCAGTCAGACAGCGGGGAAGAGGTGTATACCCGCTCCGGCAGCCTGAGCGTCGACGTCAATGGCCTGCTGCGCACGGCTTCCGGGGAGCCGGTGCTGGGCAACGGTGGACCCGTGGCATTGCCGCCGTATGACAGCCTCACCATTGCCCAAGACGGCACCATTTCCATCGTGCCGGCGGGCGGACCGCCCGATCAGTTGGTCCAGATTGATCGACTCAAGCTGGTCAATCCCGATCAGGCGAGCATGCATAAAGGCACCGATGGCTTTTTACGGGCCGGTCCCGAGGGGCAAGCCGGCACGGTCGCACCCGCTGATCCGAACGTGCGGATTGAGCCGGGCTTTCTTGAAGCCTCCAACGTCAATGCGGTGGAGGAAATGATCGACAACCTTCAGCTGGCACGCCAGTACGAGATGCAGGTGAAGGTGATGCGCACCGCGGAAAGCAATTCAGAAGCGACGGCACGGCTGTTGCAAAACCTTGGTTAACAGTCGGCTTGATCGCTGAAGCGGGAAAAAGGCGGCAAATGTTCGCCGCCCGCTGACGGGTTTCTTGCAGGAGTATAGAGAATGCATCCAGCACTTTGGGTCAGTAAAACCGGTCTGAGCGCCCAGGACACCAACCTGGCGACCATCTCCAACAACCTGGCCAACGTCAATACGACCGGCTTCAAACGCGACCGGGCGGTCTTCCAGGATCTGCTGTATCAGGTTCATCGGCAGCCGGGCGGTATGTCGTCGGAGAACTCGCAGCTGCCATCGGGCCTGCAGTTGGGTACGGGTGTTCGCGTTGTGGGCACAGCCAAGCAGTTCACCCAGGGGAACCTGCAGGTGACGGAGCAGCCGCTGGACATGGCGATCGACGGGCGTGGTTTCTTCCAGGTGCTCAAGCCGGACGGCAACATCGCCTACACCCGGGACGGTCAGTTCCAGTTGAACTCCGACGGGGACATTGTCACCGCCAATGGTTATCCGATTGAGCCTAACATCAACGTACCGGACAACACGACCCACATCACGGTCGGTACCGACGGTACGGTGACTGCCGTCGTAGATGACGCCGCCAACCCGGTGCAGTTGGGGCAGATCACCACGGTGGACTTCGTGAACCCGCAGGGCCTGCAGGCGATCGGGAACAACCTGTTTGTCGAGACCAATGCCAGCGGCGCCCCGCAGGAAGGCGATCCGGGCATTGACGGCCTGGGTGCGGTTCAGCAGGGAATGACGGAATCCTCGAACGTTGAGGTGGTCGAAGAACTGGTGAACATGATCACGACCCAGCGCGCCTACGAAATGAACTCCAAGGTGGTCTCGACCACCGACCAGATGCTCCAGTTCCTGACCCAGAACGTCGGCTGACGCTGACGGACGGGTAGAGGAGGTATAAGTCCATGCAATCCAGACTGACACCATTGCTGATCGTGATCCTGGCGGCCCTGCAGGGCTGTCAGGCCGTCAGCCGCCCGCGGGCGGTGCCCGACGATCCGGACTACGCGCCGGTCATGGCGCAATCCATGATGCAGCGGGATCCCTCGTCCGGCGCAATTTACCAGACGACGCGCAATTTCAACTTCTACGGCGATCGGGTGGCCCTCAACGTCGGCGACGTGCTGATGGTGAATCTGGAAGAGCAGACACAGGCGTCCAAGAGTGCTGACAACGAAATCAAGAAAGAAAACCAGGTTGATTTCAATGACGGCTCCATTCTGGGGCTGGATAAGCTGAATCTGGCCACCAATCCCCAGTTCAATCGCGATTTCAAGGGGCAGGCGAACGCGGATCAGAGCAACAGTCTGGCCGGCAGCATCACCGTCACGGTCACCGACGTCTATCCAAACGGCGTCCTGCGGATCCGTGGCGAGAAGTGGATCTCGCTGACCAATGGCGATGAATACATCCGTCTGACCGGTCTGGTTCGACCGCAGGACATCTCGACCGATAACACCGTGTCGTCCAACCGGATTGCCGATGCGCGCATTGCCTACGGTGGCACCGGCGATTTCGACGACGCAACGCGCCAGGGCTGGCTGTCACGCTTCTTCAACAGCGAGTGGTTTCCGCTATGAGTCTGAAACGCGCCTTCCTCTCTTTGCTGGCACTGGCTTTGTTGGCCCAGCCGGTGATGGCGGATCGCCTCAAGGATCTGGCCCGGGTCGCGGGTGTGCGGTCCAACCAGCTGGTGGGCTACGGCCTGGTGGTCGGGCTTGACGGTACCGGCGATTCCGCGCCGTTCACCGACCAGACGTTCCGCAACCTGATGAACCAGTTCGGCATCACCGTGCCGGCGAACGTCAATCCTAAGCTGGATAACGTTGCGGCGGTGACCGTGCATGCCACGCTGCCGCCGTTCGCCAAGCGCGGTCAGGAAATTGACATTACCGTGTCCTCGATCGGCAACGCCGACAGTTTGCGCGGCGGTAGCCTGCTGATGACTCCCCTGAAAGGGGCGGACGGCCAGGTTTACGCCATGGCGCAAGGCAGCCTCGTGGTCGGGGGCTTCGGCGCGTCGGGTGCTGACGGCTCGAAAATTACGGTGAACCTGCCCAGCGTGGGTCGCATTCCCAACGGCGCCTCCGTCGAGCGTGAGGTGACGTCGCCGTTTGATCGGGGCGACACCATCACCTTCAACCTGATGCGCCCGGATTTCACCACCGCCCGCCGGGTGGTGGACGTCATCAACGACACCCTGGGGCCGGATATGGCCTATGCCCACGATGCGAGCTCCATCTCCGTCAAGGCACCCCGGGATCCGTCCCAGCGGGTGAGTTTCCTGTCGGTGCTGGAAAACCTGGATGTGAACCCGGCGGAAGAGGCGGCCAAGGTCGTCATCAACAGCCGTACCGGCACGATCGTGGTGGGCCAGAACGTGCACGTGAGTCCAGCGGCCATTACCCATGGCAACCTCACGGTGACTATTGAAGAGAATCCGAACGTTAGCCAGCCGGGACCGCTGTCCGGCGGCGACACTGTGGTGACCCAGGACAGCACCATCACCACCACACAGGAGCCGGCCCGCATGTTCAAGTTCGGCCCGGCGGTCACGCTCAACGAAATTGTTGAGGCCGTGAATCAGGTGGGGGCAGCGCCCAGTGACGTGATGGCTGTGCTCGAAGCCCTTAAACAGGCCGGTGCCCTGCGCGCCGAACTGATCGTGATCTAGGTGCAGTGATGCAGGATTCCCGGCTCGATTCAGCGCAGTACTACACCGACTTCAGCGGCCTGAATGCCCTGAAGACGGAGGCGCACAAGGACAAGAAGGCCGCGCTGGAGCAGGTGGCCAAACAGTTCGAGAGCCTGTTCCTGGCGCAGATGCTGAAGTCCATGCGCAAGGTCAACGACGTGTACGCCGAGGGTAATTACCTGCACAGCAGCCAGTCGAAATTCTACCAGCAGATGTTCGACAGCCAGCTGACACTGAGCATGAGCCAGAAAGGCGGCTTCGGCCTCTCGGAGACGCTGGTCCGCCAACTGTCGAGGCAGATTCCGGGGATGCAGTCCGACGGCGACACGGCAGGCACGCACAAGGCGAGCATCACTGATTACCAGCGTAGCCTGCCGGCGCTGTCACCCCGCTTGCCGGATGAGGTGGCGCAGGTCAAGGCCATCGCAGGGAACGCTGACACGGAGGCATCCCAGGCATCCGGCGACGCTGCTGACGGCACGTTGCCGGAGCGTTTCGAGTCCCCTGAACAGTTCGTGCAGACCCTGCTGCCGCTGGCCCAAAAAGTGGCCGGTGACTCCGGGATCGACCCCAAGGTCATGGTCGCCCAGGCCGCGCTGGAAACCGGTTGGGGTAAGCACATGATCCGCGGGCAGGGCGGTGAAGCCAGTAACAACCTGTTTGGCATCAAGGCCGACGGTCGCTGGCAAGGGGATTCCGTGGACATTCTTACGACCGAGGTTCGCGACGGCATTCCGCTGAAGGAGCGGGCCGCGTTCCGATCCTATCCGGATTACCAGTCGAGCTTCGAGGACTATGTGGGCTTCCTGCAGGACAACCCGCGTTATCGCGATGTGCTCTCGGTGGCGGATGATCCGGAAGCCTTTGCGGACGGTCTGCAGCAGGCTGGCTACGCCACGGATCCGGCTTATGGCGCGAAGATTCGCGGCATTCTTAACAGTGACTCGTTCGATACGATCACAGGGCAGTCCCTGTCCCTGAACCAGGGTACTGAGGAGTAATTGTCATGGCGGGCCTGATCAACATCGGTCTTTCCGGCATTCTGGGGCATCAGTCGGCCCTGAATACCACCGGTAATAACATCACCAATGCCAATACCGATGGCTACAGCCGACAGCAGGTCACCCTGGAAGCCCAGAACGGCCAGCGGACCGGCGTGGGATCGGTCGGTACGGGTGTCAATGTCAGTGACATCCGCCGCATCACCGACCAGTTTGTGGTGAACCAGCTGCGCTCTGACACGTCTCTGTTCAATGAGCAGGATACGCTCAACACGGAGTTGACCAACCTGGACAACCTGCTGGGTGGTGAATCAACCGGTTTGAATACGGCTCTCAACAATTTCTTCAACAGCATCCAGAGTGCCGCCGAGGATCCGGCAGCGCTGCCGCAGCGCCAGTCCGTTCTGAGTGAAGCCCAGGGGCTGGTCAACCGCTTCCAGTCACTGCACGAGCAGCTGATCCAGCAGCGGCAATCGGTCACCGGTCAGATGGATCAGGCCACCTCGGACGTAAATTCCCTGCTGTCCAATATTGCCGATTTGAACGAGCAGATCGCGGAAAGCCCGGGGATTGCCCAGGGCAAGATGCCCAACGACCTGCTCGACAAACGCGACGAGAAACTGAGGCAGCTTTCCGAAATTATCCAGGTGAAGGTGTCGGAAACGGACGGCTATCAGGTCAACGTCTCGCTGACCAGTGGGCAGGCTCTGGTGGTCGGCGCCCAGGCGGCAAGCCTGTCGACGGAAACATCAGACTCCGATCCGGCCAAGCTGAAATTCAAATTGACCAACGGCAATCGGGTGACGGATGTCACCGATCAGATAGTCGGTGGGTCGCTGGGTGGGCTGCGCACCTTCCAGAACAAAGTACTGGAACCGGCGTTTGACCAGCTCGGTCGCATCGCGCTGGCGGTATCCGACAAGGTGAACCAACAGCACAGCATCGGTATGGACCTGGAAGGCGATCTGGGCGGAATGTTCTTTACCGACATCAACAGCCGTGCCGCACAACTGGACCGGGTGACGCCCAACGCCAACAACGGGGCGCCGCAGGACGGCGTCGTGTCGGTGGAAATCACCGATACCACCGATCTGGCGGCCAAGTCCTACACTCTGAAGTTCAACGGCACCAACGGCGAGAATTTTGAAGTCGTGGACGTGGAAACCGGCGAGACCGTCCGTCAAGGGCAGTTGCCCGATCCGCTGCCGGCCGAAATCGAGATGCCGGGTTTCAACATCCACATCGAATCCGGCAGTTTCCAGGACGGGGACAGCTATCTGGTCCGGCCGACCCGCAATGCGGCGGCCAACATCGAGTTGCAGATCGACCGGGAAGAAGATCTCGCGTTTGCAACGCCTGTTAGTGCGGTAGCGGGGGATGACAATGCGGGCGATGCGACGATTTCACAGGGGAAGATGCTCAGTACCGTCAATCCGCTGACTAACGTTCCTCTCAGTGAGTTCAGCAAACGTGGAGAGCTAAGCCCACCCCTGATGGTGCGGTTTATCGATGATACCCAGTATGAAATTCTGGATGCCTCAAATCCGACTGATCCTCCACTTGCGACAAAGTCATATCAACCAGGCGTCTCCAATAAGGTATTCTCAGAAGACCCGTCAGATCCCAATTACCGGGGGTTTCAATTCGAGATATCAGGCAATCCCAGTGCCAATGATACGTTCATGATTGGTTACAACACGGATGGAGTTTCTGATAACCGGAATGCTCAGATTCTGGGAGGGCTCGGAACCACCAACACGATGAACGGCGGCAGCCAGAGTTTCAGCGAGGCCTACGCGGGCATGGTTGAAACCGTGGGTACGACCACGCGTCAGAGCCAAATGGACCTGGAGGCCGGGCAGGCCCTGTTGGAGCAGTCTACCAATCAGCGCGAATCGGTTTCCGGCGTGAACCTCGATGAGGAAGCCGGGCGACTGATTCAGTATCAGGCAGGATACAACGCGTCGGCGCAGGTGATCAGCGTTGCGCAGGATCTATTCGATACCCTGTTAAGTACCTTTAGATAAGGCAGCTGCAGGCAGGAGCAAGCATGCGCATATCCTCACAGCAGATTTTTAATGGCGGCGTGAACCGGCTGCAGGACCTGAATACTCAGCTCCAGAAAACGCAGCAACAGATTTCGACTGGTAAGCGGGTAATTAATCCATCGGACGATCCTGTTGCGGCAGCGCGCCTGCTCAAACTGGATCAACAGAATGCGCAGATTGATCAGTACCAGCGTGGAATCGATTTGGCGCAAAATCGCCTGGAACAGGAAGAGAGCACGTTGTCTGACATTACAGATGTTATTCAGCGTGTCAGAGAACTCACGGTTCAGGCCGGGAACGGCTCGCTGTCTGCCGATGATCGTAAGTCCATTTCGTCGGAGTTGAAGGAGCGGCTCGAGCAATTGGCGGGGTATGCCAATACGAGAGATGCGTCAGGGGAGTATATTTTTAGCGGATTCAAAGGGAATACGCCCGCATTTGCGCAGGATGATGCCGGAAAATGGAGCTACCAGGGAGATGAAGGGCAGCGGATGCTAGAAATCGATACTGGGGTAAGCGTGCCTATCAGTGATTCCGGCAAAGGTATCTTTGTTAACGTGAACAGTGCTTCCCCTAGTTTTCGAACGGAGAGCTCATCTCAAAACACCAATGCAGCGACAATAAGTTCCGGCTTTGTTTACGATCAGGATGCATTCGGGGAAATATATCCTGATGACCTTATAGTTAAGATTGATGCGTCCGGCAATACGTTTACGGTTACCAACCGGACGACCGGTGAGGACTTAACGCCGCTGTCACCTAACAACGACTATACGAGCGGGGATCCAATCCGCGTCGCTGGAGTGCAGTTTGAGATCAGCGGTGCAGCCAGTGGCGATGAGTTTTTTGTTAAAAGTTCAAGTAAGCAGTCGGTTTTTGGAACCATCGAGAAGCTGATTGATGGCCTGGATAATCAGGTGAAGGGCCCTGCGTCGGCTTCCATTAGCAGCAATTTTGCAGCCAGTGCATCGGGCGCAATTTACATCAACGGTGTTGGTGTCTCACTTTCGGGAGGCGAAGATTCCTCTGATCTGGCAGGATTGATAAATGGAAACCAGAAGCTGCAAGGCATGGGCATCGAGGCGAACCTTGATGATAGTGGCAATATCCTTTTGACGTCACAGGGAGAAGATCTGAATATCAGTGCTATTGATGACAGTGGGCCTCCTTTCTCTGGAACGCTGGTGACAACTGGCGCTTCGGACACTGATCTGGATACATCGGCAACCCCACCTATATTGGCCGCTAATTTCGAGGGTGGACAGGAGGCTTATGATGCCTTGGTGGCTGATTCACTCAAAAACCTCGATAACGCTCAGGAAAGTATTTTAACGACACAAACCGAGATTGGCGGGCGGTTAAATACCGTCGACTCCACTCGGGATTTTTTGTCGGATTCCTCTATATATACGGACAAGATTACGTCCAAACTGCGCGACGTGGACTACGCCGAGGCCGTCAGCACGCTCAGTTTCCAGAGTTTCGTGCTGCAGGCCGCGCAGCAGTCGTTCGCCCAGGTGTCGCAGCTCTCGTTGTTCGATCGGATCTAATGAAATTGCCCTGTTTCGGCGGGGCTATCAACAAATCAGACGCTTGGCGGTTGACCCTGAGATTCGCCTCAGTATAATCGCGACACTCTCCAATTGCCGGGGTGGTGAAACTGGTAGACACGCGAGATTCAAAATCTCGTGCAGGCAACTGCGTGTGGGTTCGAGTCCCACCCCCGGCACCATTTTCTAAAAGTCATACGTATCCTCCGGGACCTGAATGCCAGCCGTTGGTGAGTCCCCTTGCCAGATCAGGTTGAGCCACCATGAAAGTCTCCGATTTCCATTACGACCTCCCGGACGAGCTGATTGCACGCTATCCCCTTGAGCAGCGCAGCGCGAGCCGTCTGTTGCACCTTGATGGCCCAACGGCCGCGATCGATCACCGCCAGTTTCGCGATATCCTCGATCTCCTGCGACCGGGTGATCTGCTGGTCTTCAACAACACCCGTGTGATTCCGGCCCGCCTGTTCGGTCAGAAAGAGACCGGTGGCAAGCTGGAAATCCTGGTGGAGCGGGTGCTCGATCAGCGGGAATTGCTGGCCCACATCCGGTCGTCCAAGTCGCCCAAGCCCGGTCAGCGCATTCTCGTAGAAGGCGAGGGCGCTTTCCGCGTGGTCGGTCGCCAGGACGCGCTTTTTCATCTTGCGCTGGACAGCGGTGCGGAATCGGTGCTCGAGCTGTTGGAGGCGGTCGGCCATATGCCGCTGCCGCCCTATGTCGATCGACCGGACGAAGGCTCCGACCGGGAGCGCTATCAGACCGTCTATGCCCGGGAAGCGGGCGCCGTTGCCGCGCCGACGGCCGGCCTGCATTTTGATGAAGCCCTGATGGCCGAACTGGAAGAGCGGGGCATCGAACAGGCTTTTGTGACCTTGCACGTGGGGGCCGGCACGTTCCAGCCGGTTCGCGTTGACAGTGTCGAAGAACACCACATGCACAGTGAAGTGGTCGACGTGCCCGAAGAGACCGTTGCCGCCGTCGCTCGTGCTCGGGCTCGTGGCGGCCGTGTCGTTGCGGTCGGTACCACCTCCGTGCGTTCGCTGGAGTCCGCTTCCGTGGGAGGCGAACTGGTCGCTTTCCAGGGCGAAACGGACATTTTTATCTACCCCGGCTATCGCTTCCAGTGCGTGGATGTGTTGATTACCAATTTCCATCTGCCGGAATCCACCCTCATTATGCTGGTAAGCGCCTTTGCGGGTTATGACGGTGTTATGGCGGCCTATCGGGCGGCTGTGGCCGAGCGCTACCGGTTTTTCAGTTATGGCGATGCCATGTTTGTGACCGGCGAGAAGCCGTCGGCGCAGGCGCAGCGCGCCCAGCAGGAGTCAGAACGATGAGTGATCGTTGTTTCATGTCCTTCAAGACCTCCGCCACCGACGGCCGGGCACGGCGCGGCACGCTGACCTTCCCGCGGGGCGAGGTGCAAACACCGGCCTTCATGCCGGTCGGCACCTACGGCACGGTCAAGGGCATGTTGCCGCGCGACATTCAGGAGATCGGTGCCGAAATCATCCTGGGTAACACCTTCCACCTGATGTTACGTCCCGGCACGAATGTCATCAGTGAGCACGGCGACCTGCACGACTTTACCCAGTGGCAGGGACCGATCCTGACCGACTCCGGCGGCTTCCAGGTGTTCAGCCTGGGGGAAATGCGCAAGATCACCGAGGCCGGCGTTAAATTCCGCTCGCCGGTGGATGGTTCGCCGGTGGAATTGTCGCCGGAAATCTCGATGGAAGTCCAGCGCAAGCTGGGTTCGGACATCGTCATGATCTTCGACGAGTGCACCCCGTATCCAGCCACCGAAAAGCAGGCAAAGGACTCCATGGAAATGTCCCTGCGTTGGGCCCAGCGCAGCAGGGATGCTCACGGTGATAGCCCTTCGGCACTGTTCGGTATCGTCCAGGGCGGTATGTACGAGCCGCTTCGGGAACGATCTCTGGAAGGGCTGGTCAATATCGGGTTTGACGGTTATGCGATCGGTGGCCTGTCCGTAGGTGAGCCCAAGGAAGACATGATCCGCATCCTGGATTTCCTGCCGCCGAAGATGCCGGCGGACAAGCCGCGCTACCTGATGGGCGTGGGCAAGCCGGAGGATATCGTGGAGGCTGTGCGCCGCGGGGTGGACATGTTTGATTGCGTGATGCCAACACGTAATGCACGCAACGGTCACCTGTTTACCAGCGAGGGCGTCATCAAGATCCGTAACGCGCGCCACCGTAACGACACCGGCCCCCTGGATGCAGACTGTGACTGCTACACCTGCCAGCACTTTTCGCGGGGCTATCTGCATCATCTTGACCGGTGCGGTGAAATGCTGGGCTCACAGCTCAATACAGTCCATAACCTGCGGTATTATCAGAACCTGATGGCTGGATTGCGTGGGGCTATTGAAGCAGGTACATTGTCGGACTTTATCCACCAGTTCTACGCGCGTCGGGGGCAGTCCGTGCCGCCGCTGGCCGGCGAATCCTGAATGGGGTTTGCGGGGACCGGTCGCCGAGGCGTTTCCCTTTATAAAAGGGTCGATTTCAATCAATAACGGAGTACACGAATGAAAGCTTTGCGTAATGCGCTGTCTGTCTGTCTGGCTGCCTCCCCCGCGGCGGCAATGGCCCAGCAAGCCGGCGGCGCCGGCCAGGGCGGCATGGGTGTGATCGGGCAGGTGATCTTTTTTGCCGGCTTCATCCTGATTTTCTACCTCCTGATCTGGCGTCCGCAGTCCAAGCGTGCCAAAGAGCACAAGAACCTGATGGCCGGCCTGAGCAAAGGCGATGAGGTGGTGACCTCCGGCGGCATGGCAGGCCGGATTACCAAGGTGACCGATGACTTCATCGTTATCGAAGTGGCTGACAACGTCGAAGTGAAAGTCCAGAAGGTGGCTGTCGCGACAGCGCTGCCGAAAGGTACTCTGAAAGACATCTGATCGGACTATCAAGGGGCACTCTGGTGCCCCTTCGTTTATCAGGTCATCGCGGTCCGGCGATGGCCTGAAGCAGGCTAGCGGCGGAGCCCTTCGCCGCGTGTCACGGTTCAAGAATGATACAGGGCTGGTGCACACCAGCAGATAACAAGGCATTCCATGCTTAACAAATTCCCGCTCTGGAAAAACATTGTGATACTGGTCGCAGTCGTGATCGGTTTCATATACGCGTTGCCCAACCTATATCCGGATGACTACGCCATCCAGATCACCGGTGCGCGCAGCAGTACGCAGGTGGACCAGGCTACGCTGGACAAGGCCGTCGATGCGCTCAAACAGGAGGGCATCGCGGTCAAGGAAGCGACTCTGAATCCGCCGAACGGCCTGATTCGGGTTAACACGGCAGAGGCGCAGCTGAGCGCCCGGCCGGTCATTCAGGAAGCGCTGGGTCGCGAGTACCTGGCAGCTCTGAATATGGCACCGACCACGCCGGATTGGCTGCGCAGCATCGGCGCCGGTCCGATGAAACTGGGTCTCGATCTGCGCGGTGGTGTCCACTTCCTGCTTGAAGTGGATATGGACAGTGCGCTGCAGAAGCGTCTCGAGGTCTATTCCAGCGAGATCAAGCGCCAGCTGCGGGAAGAGCACATCCGCTATCGCGGTGGCGATGTGGGTGACGGCAACACCATCCAGTTGGTGTTCCGTGACGACGCGTCGCAGGACCAGGCCTTCGAACTGATTCGTGACCAGTACAACGAGTTCCTGCTCGACAAGACCACCGACGACAATGGCCAGCAGGTACTGTCTCTGCAGCTCTCCGAGAAGAAGATCAAGGAGATTCAGGACTACGCTCTCAAGCAGAACCTGACCACCATTCGTAATCGGGTCAACGAGTTGGGTGTGGCCGAGCCGCTGGTGCAGCGCCAGGGCCGCGACCGTATCGTCGTGGAGCTGCCGGGTGTCCAGGATACGGCGCAGGCCAAGCGGGTACTGGGTGCCACGGCTAACCTGGAATTCCGTCTCGAAGCGCGCCAGGATGCACCGTCCAGCGCCACCGAAGTCTATCCGTTCCGTGATAATCCGGATCGCACGGCTCGCCTTGAGCGCGAAATCATCGTCACCGGTGAGAACGTGGCCAATGCGCAACAGGCCTTCGACCAGAACGGCCAGCCGCAGGTCAATATCACGCTCGACAGCACCGGCGGCGACCGCATGACCCGCGCCACCCGTGACGCCATCAAGCGTCGCATGGCCGTGCTGTTCATCCAGTACCGGACCGAGACCGTCAAAAAGCGCGTCGATGGCAAGGTTCAGGAAGTGGAAGAGCGTAAGGTCAATCGCAGCATCATCAGCCTGGCGACGATCCAGTCGACGCTGGGCAGCTCGTTCCGCATTACCGGCCTGGATTCCACCGCCGAAGCCGGCGAGCTGGCCCTGTTGCTGCGCGCCGGCTCACTGGCTGCGCCGATGTATTTCGTGCAGGAACGGACCATCGGACCAAGCCTGGGGCAGAAAAATATTGATTCCGGTGTCATGTCAGTGACCGTGGGCTTTGCCTTGGTGCTCCTGTACATGCTGCTGTACTACCGCTTCTTTGGTCTGGTCGCCAACGTGGCGCTGGCGGTGAACCTGATGCTGCTGGTGGCGTGTATGTCGATCCTGTCGGCCACGCTGACGCTGCCGGGTATCGCCGGTATCGTTCTGACCGTGGGTATGGCGGTTGATGCCAACGTCTTGATATTTGAGCGAATAAAGGAAGAGCTCAGGCTCGGGGTTCCGCCCCAGAGTGCGATCAATGCCGGTTTCTCCCGGGCGTTTGTGTCGATTTTCGACGCCAACATTACGACGCTGCTGGTCGCGGTCATCCTGTTTGCCATGGGTTCAGGCCCGGTGAAAGGGTTCGCCGTGACTCTGTGTATCGGCATCCTGACGTCCATGTTCACCGGGCTGCTGGTCAGTCGCGCAATCATCAATCTGATATACGGTGGTCGCAAGGTCGAGAAGCTTGCGATCGGGGGGAAGCTCGCCAATGGCTAAATTGACCGAGAACACCATCAATTTCATGGGAATCCGGCGCCTGGCGTCCTTCGGGTCGCTGACGGCGGTTATCCTCTCGATCATTATTCTGGCCATCAATGGTCTCAACCTGGGCCTGGACTTTACCGGCGGTACGTCCATCGAGTTCGCCTACGAAAAGGCACCCTCCCTGGATGAAGTGCGCCAGACGCTCGATGATGCGGGCTACAAGGAGTTCGTGGTCCAGAATTTCGGTGACGAGAAGTCCGTCCTGGTGCGCCTGCGCCAGGATTTCGACGACAAGCTCGCCGAGAACATGGCCGATGACCTGCGCGCGAATGGCGCCAAGGTCGACATGGTGCGGGCCGAGTTCGTCGGTTCGCAGGTGGGCGATGAGCTGAAAGAGAGCAGTGGTCTGGGCATGCTGCTGGCCCTGTTTGTGGTGCTGGTTTATGTCGGTATGCGCTTCCAGTTCAAGTTTGGCGTGGCGTCCGTGTTGCCTCTGGCGCACGATGTCATTGTCGTGCTGGGCGTGTTCTCGTTGTTTCAGTGGACGTTCGACCTTAGTGTGCTGGCGGCGTTGCTGGCGGTTATCGGTTACTCGCTGAACGATACGATCATCGTCGCCGACCGTATCCGCGAGAATTTCCGCAAGTTGCGTACCGGCAACAGCGAAGAGATCATCAACCACTCGATCACTGAAACCATGAGCCGGACCCTGAACACTTCGGGCACGACGCTCGTGGTGCTGTTGGCGCTGTTCCTGCTGGGCGGTGAGGCGATCCACAACTTCTCCATTGCCCTGCTGATCGGCATCCTGGTGGGTACCTATTCATCCATCTATGTGGCAGCAAACCTGCTGATCATGATGGGGGTCAGTCGCGAGGATCTGGTTGTGCCGGCGAAAGAGGGCGCGGCCGGTAAGCAGGTGGAGGAAGAGGAGCCGCCAGAGTGGCTGAACCGGATGTAAGGTGATGCCCTGACAAACCAAAAAGGCCGCGATTGCGGCCTTTTTTGTGCGTGCCTGGAAAGGAAGGCGCGGAAGCGGTGCGCCTGCCAGGCTTACCTGGGAAGGCGGCCGCGGAACGGGTGCAGCGTCTTGAGCAGGTCCTTGAACAGCTTCGGGTTGGCAATGGCCAGCTGTCGGCTGCTTTCCTGACTGGACGGGTTGCCGGAGAAGTCGCCGGAAAGGCCGCCTGATTCGTGAGTCAGCAACAGGCCGAGGGCTTGCTCTACAGCGGTTGGCCGGAAAACAACGATGCCATCCAGGTGGCCGGCGCTGGCGCGGGCCATGTCCAGCAGTGTGCAGCCGCAAGTGCGAACACGGCCGGACTCGCGCGCCAGCGTGCTGATCAGTTCGCCCCACACCAGTGGATCTTCGGTTTCACGAGTAAACTCGAGGACGTTGGTGGACAGGGTGGCCCGACCGATCTGCTGCGCGCCGTTCATGCGAATGCGACGGCTGTTCAGAGCAGCACCATGGCCGCGGCTGGCGGAATACTCTTCGCCGGTAATCGGGTTGACCACCAGCATGTGTTCGGCCCGGTTGCCTTTTTTCTGGACCAGTGCCAGGACGAACTCGGGAATGCCGCGCAGGAAGTTGTCACTGCCGATCAGCGGGAACACGTGCCAGCTGAGGTCATGGCCAGCGGCGTCGATGTCGCCGGCTGGAGCAATATAGTGGTCCTTGTACGCCTTCTGTAGTTGCTCAGAAAAATTGGCGTAGATGGACGCTTCCGCCCGGTCAAGTTGTGTGCGGGCAGCGTCGTCGACAGTGGCAGGATCCTGACGTTCAAAATGGGCCTTGAGGTACTCGGAACCCTGGCGCGCAATGCGCAGGGCCATCTTAATCGCTGGTTGCATGGATCTCTCTGACACTTGACTGGTTAAAGGGCGCGTATGATAGCAAAACACGGGGCTTGCTTGTACGTTTTTTGGGAACACAGGGCATAGGGGATTACCCGGCTGGAGCTGTTGCAGCGCATCATCGCGGTACGCTTTCTGGTATCATTGCCCGCCTCGTTGATATTGACTCGCCAGAGGCGCCTGAATGACCCAGCACGACCCACACGCCCACATCCGCATTGTCCTGGTGGAGACGTCCCATTCCGGAAACATCGGGGCCGCTGCCCGCGCCATGAAAAATATGGGGCTGTCCAATCTTTACCTGGTGAATCCGGCGTCGTTCCCGGATGAGGCTTCCTATGCCCGCTCTTCGGGCGCTTCGGAAATCCTGGATCGAGCAACGGTCGTTGATACGCTGGATGAGGCCATCGCCGACTGCGTGCTGGTGATGGGGACCAGTGCGCGGGGGCGGAAGGTTCCCTGGCCGGTGATCCCACCGACCGATTGCGCGGAGCGGGCCGCGGAGCAGGCGGGTAACGGCGAGGTGGCGCTTGTATTCGGTCGCGAAAACAGCGGTCTGAGCAATGAAGAATTGCAGCGATGCCATTACCATATTCATATACCGTCCAACCCGGACTACAGCTCGCTCAATCTGGCCATGGCGGTTCAGGTCATCTGCTACGAAGTGCGCATGCATCATCTGAAAATGCTTGATGCTCAGGGCGAAGAAGCGGCCTTGCGCCCGGTCCTGCAGCCTGGTGACGACGGTTGGGATATCAAGGCGGCGTCGGTCAACGATGTGGAAGGCTTTTTCGGGCACCTTGAAGACGTGCTCGTGGATATTGATTTCCATCGCCGGGAAAACCCGCGGCAGTTGATGACGCGGTTGCGTCGCCTGTTTCAGCGGGCGCATCTGGATCAGATGGAAATCAACATTCTGCGCGGTATCCTGACGGCCGTGCAGAAAAGTGCGGGTGGCGCGGATCGTCGCCCTGAAGCGGAGCAGGAACAGGAATAAACTATGTTCGAGCGTTTGCGTGAAGATATCGGCAGCGTATTCCACCGCGACCCGGCGGCCCGGAATACCTTTGAGGTGCTCACCAATTACCCGGGGCTGCACGCGCTCCTGTTATATCGTGTCGCGCACTCGCTCTGGTGTCGGGGATTCAAGTGGCTGGCGCGGACCATTTCCACGCTGGCCCGTTGGTTGACCGGCATCGAAATTCACCCCGGTGCCGTCATCGGTCGCCGCTTCTTTATCGACCATGGCATGGGGGTCGTCATTGGCGAAACCACTGTGATTGGCGATGACGTAACGCTCTATCAGGGCGTGACCCTGGGCGGGACCAGTTGGAATAAGGGTAAGCGCCATCCCACGCTGGGCAATGGTGTGGTCATCGGTGCCGGCGCCAAGATTCTCGGGCCTTTTGAGGTAGGGGATCGTGCGAAGGTCGGTTCCAATTCCGTGGTCACCAAGGCGGTACCCGCCGATGCCACGGTCGTCGGTATTCCGGGACGCGTGATTGTCAAGCGGGACAGCGAAGCGGAGAAGGACAAGCGCCGGGAAATGGAGCAGCGTATGGGCTTCGATGCCTATGGCGTCACAGAGGAGATGCCGGATCCGGTCGCCCGTGCCGTTCGCAGTCTGCTTGACCACATGCATGTGGTGGATGAGCGGATCGAGAGCATGTGCAAGGCGCTGCAGCGCGTTGACAAGGAGTACCGCAATGGGGCGTTGCCAGCGATCGACGAAGAGGATTTCGACTGCGTCAGAGATGACAAGGAATAGTCCGGGTGGGGCGGTAAGTCCGCGAACTGGCAGCGGTTTTGCCGTCCTGCTTAATACTTGACTGAAATAGTCGGTCAATTCATACTTTCAACTCGGTAGAATCCATTTCCCGATCTTTCGAGGCCGTAATCCATGCGACTGACCACCAAGGGGCGCTACGCAGTCACTGCGATGCTGGACCTTGCGCTGCACGCCGAGGATGGCCCCGTTACGCTGGCGGACATTTCCCAGCGTCAGGATATTTCGCTGTCCTACCTCGAGCAGCTGTTTGCCAAGCTTCGCCGTCACAAGCTGGTGGTCAGCGTCAGAGGCCCTGGCGGCGGCTATCAGTTGGGTCGGCCATACGACACCGTTTTCATCTCGGAAGTCGTTGATGCGGTCAACGAGTCCCTCGATACCACTCGTTGTCAGAACAAGGGCGATTGCCAGAACGGCGAAAAGTGTCTGACGCATCACCTGTGGTCGGACCTGAGTGACCAGATTCACGCGTTCCTGAGCGAAATCAGTCTGGCTGACCTGATGCGAAAGCGGGAAATCCAGGTGGTCGCGGAGCGCCAGAACCAGCGGCAGGCGGAGACCATCAATACACAACGCCTGACGCAGGGCGATCCGGTCTGACCGTCCCCGTCCCGGCCCGTTGATCAGGGCCTGAACGAAACAACCCCAGTGTCCCACTCAATCCCAGAGCGCTATGAAAAAACCAGTCTATCTTGATTACGCGGCGACCACGCCGGTAGACCCCCGGGTTGCCGAACGCATGGTGGAGCACCTGACACTTGACGGCGTGTTCGGCAATCCGGCTTCCCGGTCCCACGGTTATGGCTGGCAGGCGGAGGCTGCGGTTGAAGGTGCGCGGCGTCAGGTGGCGGATCTGCTGGGGTGCGACCCGCGCGAGATCGTCTGGACCTCGGGAGCCACGGAATCCGACAACCTGGCCATCAAAGGCGTCGCTGCCCGCTATCCGGGCGGCCACATCATCACCTCCGCCATTGAGCACAAGGCGGTCCTGGACACGTGCGCGTGGTTGGAGTCCCAAGGGATGCAGTTGACCTATCTGCAACCCGACACCCAGGGGCATGTGACGTTGGATCAGGTGAAAGAGGCCGTGCGACCCGAGACCTGTCTGGTAAGCCTGATGTGGGTGAACAACGAAATCGGCGCCATCACCGATGTGGGTGCGATTGGTGAGTGGCTCCGGGAGCAGGGCGTCCTGTTTCACGTGGATGCAGCCCAGGCCGCGGGTAAGCTGGCCATCGACCTGTCGACGACCTCGGTGGATCTGATGTCCCTGTCCGGGCACAAGGTTTATGGGCCCAAGGGCGTCGGTGCTCTCTACGTGCGCCGGGATCCGGCGGTCCGCATTGAAGCCCAGATTCACGGCGGCGGCCATGAGCGGGGCATGCGTTCAGGCACTTTGCCGACGCACCAGATCGTGGGTATGGGGGATGCGTTCCG
The DNA here is from genome assembly GCF_040148665.1 of Marinobacter sp. NFXS9. Classification (NCBI taxonomy): domain Bacteria; kingdom Pseudomonadati; phylum Pseudomonadota; class Gammaproteobacteria; order Pseudomonadales; family Marinobacteraceae; genus Marinobacter; species Marinobacter sp. NFXS9. Next base: position 132,886 of record NZ_JAGDDW010000001.1, read on the forward strand.
GATTGCCGGAGAAGAGCTGGGCAGTGAGCGCGAACGCTTGATGGCGCTGCGCGGTCAGTTCCTCGCCGGTGTGACTCGGCTGGCCGGCGTCAGTCTGAACGGCGATGCGGAACTCTCGGTGCCGGGTATTGTCAATCTGAGCTTTGAGGGCGTTGACGGCGAATCGCTGATGCTCGGTTTGCGGGAGCTTGCCGTGTCGTCCGGCTCGGCTTGCGCCTCGGCGTCGCTGGAGCCGTCCTATGTGCTGCGTGCATTGGGTGTCAGTGATGAGCTGGCCCACAGCGCGCTGAGGTTTTCGTTCGGACGTTTCACGACAGCAGAGGAAATAGACTTTGCCATTGGCGAGATTGGCACGGTTCTGGAGCGATTGCGGGAGCGACAGAGGACCCGTTCTGGGGTCCGGTAGGCAGTCGCCGGCTTCCCGCGTATAATCGCCGTTTAGTTTTTAGGGAGCCTCGGAGAATGTTTCGGCCACGATCGATGGTCGGGACGTTTTTCGAGGCTCCTTAACCTATAACCAACTGGAGATTTAGCATGTCTAACGAGCGCACGCTCTCTATCGTCAAGCCGGACGCCGTCGCCAAGAACGTCATCGGTGAGATCTACAGCCGCTTCGAAAAAGGCGGTCTGAGCATTGTTGCCGCCAAAATGATGCACCTGACCCAGGAGCAAGCTGAAGGTTTCTACGCCGAGCACAAAGAGCGTCCTTTCTTCCCGGATCTGGTTGCATTCATGACCTCTGGCCCTGTTGTCGTTCAGGTTCTGGAAGGTGAAGGCGCGATCGCCAAGAACCGTGACCTGATGGGTGCGACCAACCCGAAAGAAGCCGATCCGGGCACCATCCGTGCCGATTTCGCGTCTTCCATCGACGCCAATGCGGTTCACGGCTCCGACTCTCCGGCGTCCGCCGAGCGTGAAATCGCTTATTTCTTCAACGACAATGAGATCTGCCCGCGCGGCTGATTCCATTGGAGGGCGGCGGCTTCGGCCTGCCGCCCGACGGGTTATTTGATCGAGGTTATGACCATGACATCGCCGGCCGAAAAAACCAACCTGCTGGGGTTGCCGAAGGCCAAACTGGAAGCCTTTTTTGAATCGCTGGGCGAGAAGAAATTCCGGGCGACCCAGATCCTGAAGTGGATGCACCAACACGGTGTGGATGACTTCGATCAAATGACTAACGTCAGCAAGGCGTTACGTGAAAAACTTAAAGAAGTTGCCGAGATTCGTGGGCCGGAAGTGGTCTACGATGAAACGTCGAAGGACGGCACCCGCAAGTGGGTCATGCGAATGGACAGCGGCAACAGCGTCGAAACCGTCCTGATCCCGGATGGCGAGCGCGGTACCCTCTGCGTCTCGTCACAGATCGGTTGCAGTCTGGACTGCACGTTCTGCTCTACCGGTAAGCGGGGGTTCAACCGGAATCTGTCCGCCGCCGAGATCATCGGCCAGGTCTGGGTGGCGCGTCGCTCGTTCATGCCGTTTGAGTCCGCTGGGGATCGGCCGATCACCAATGTGGTGATGATGGGCATGGGTGAGCCGCTGCTGAACTTCGATAACGTTGTCGATGCGATGAACCTGATGATGGAGGATCTCGCCTACGGTCTCTCCAAGCGTCGGGTGACGCTGAGTACGTCCGGCGTGGTGCCTGCTCTGGATCGCCTGGGTGAACTGACCGACGTGTCATTGGCAATCTCCCTGCACGCACCGAACGATGAGCTGCGAAACAAGCTGGTTCCGCTCAACAAGAAGTACCCGATTGCCGAGCTTCTTGCGGCGACGCGGCGCTACCTGGCTCGTTTGCCGGACAAGCGTAAGGTCACGATCGAGTACACGGTCATTGCCGGCGTTAACGATCATCTTGAGCATGCGCACGAGTTGACCCGGCTCCTGAAGGGGCTGCCCTGCAAGATCAACCTGATTCCGTTCAACCCGTTCCCGGAAAGCGATTTCAAGCGTCCCAAGTCGATGGCGACACGGCGCTTCCAGGGCATCCTGAATGAGGCAGGTTATGTCACCACCGTGCGTACGACGCGCGGTGATGATATTGATGCGGCGTGTGGTCAGCTGGTTGGCCAGTTTGAGGATCGGACCCGTCGCAGCCAGCGTTATATTCCCGTTCACCATGTTGCTCCATGATGGTTCGCCCCTATAAAACGAGAAGGATCTGTTTAGCGTGAAAGTCCCTGGTCTGTCTGTCTGTGTTGTCAGAGTGCTTGTGGTACTGGGTTTTCTGGCGCTTGCCGGCTGTGTCACGACGACGGACAGCCCGTTTGCGAGGGAGGCGAATAAGCAAAAGGCCGAAGAGAACTACGTCAAGCTGGGGATGGCTTACATTGGGCAGGGCAACTACGACCGTGCCCGGGACCACCTGGAGCGGGCCCTGCAGATTAACCCCGACAGCCCGAGTGCCCTGGCTGGCATGGGGCTGATTTACCAGACCGAAGGCGAACCGGATCTGGCGGAAAAATCCTTCCTCAATGCCCTGGACAGTGACAGCAACTACACGCGCGGGCGTGTTTTCTACGGGGCTTTCCTCTACAACCAGGGCCGTTACAAGGACGCTGAAACACAGTTCACCCGGGCGTCGAAGGATACCGAATACGACGATCGCGGCTCGGTTTTCTATAACCTGGGACGGACCCAGGACGAGCTGGGCGATTTCGAGGATGCGACAGCGAGCTACAAGCGGGCCGTGGGCCTGAGCCGGGGGAATGCCAACTATTTACTGGCATTGTCCACATCGCTGGTGAACGAGGGTGATTACGCATCCGCGGAGCATTACTACAATCAACTGGTTGGGATGATGCAGCATAATCCCAACCTGAAGCACTCGCCGGAAAGCCTGCTGACGGGGCTTCGCCTGGCACACCATTTCGGCGATGAGAACCGTGAGGCCAGCCTGGCTTTACTTCTGCGCAAGCAATACCCAAAATCGGAACAACTCAAACAGTATAGAGCACTGATTTCGAATGATTAATGATGATACCCAGGAACAACCGGAGGCAGCGCCGCTGACCGGAGAGGTCGGGCATCAGCTGCGTCGGGCACGAGAAGCCAAGGGCATTACCGTGGCCGACGTCGCAGACAGTCAGCATCTTCGTCCATCAGTGATCCAGGCGATTGAAGACGGCGAGTACGACAAGATCGGCAGCGAGCTTTTCCTGAAGGGCTATGTCCGTGCCTACGCCGAACAGGTCGGTTTGAACGCGACAAGCCTGTTGGAAACGCTGGACATGGAACTGGAACCGTTGCGTGAGGAAGCCGAACAGGCGCGCCGGGAAGATCCGTTAGAATCGATCGAACGCAAAAAGCGGCAGAAGCGTCGTGTCGCCCGCTGGATTATCTGGATTCTGCTGATTGCCGCGGTGGCCGTGATCGGCACACGCGTTGTGGAAATGGAGCTGTATCCGAAGCTGGGAGGCGAGGGCGCCGCAGAGACCTCGCAGGCGTCGGATGACGGAGCCACCGATAACCCGGACCCCACCTTCGGAACGGCTGATGAGGCCGGGCAGGGCCCTGCTGACGAGCCGCAAGCCTCCGTGGAAGAACCTGCTGACAGCGGTGTCCCCGTTCCTGATGCTCCGATTGCCAACGAGCAGACCCAGGCGTCGAAGGCGGAATCGTCGCCCGCCGATGAGACGATGTCGTCTGAGTCTGTCGACCAGGGTTCCGTCGCAGTGCCGGCCGATAATACAATGGCCAACGACACCGCTGAGCCGGAAGTCAGTGAACCTGAACCGGCACCGCCGGTCGAAGATCAGCCGGTTGCGGCGACCGGTGATGTGCTGAGTGCGACATTTACCGGCGATTGCTGGGTATCCGTTAAGAATGCGGAGGGGACGACGGTTGTCGCGTCCCTCAAGCGCGCCGGAGAATCATTACGATACGAAGGTCAGGGCCCCTTCCAGGTGGTGCTGGGCGCAGTTGATGTCGTCAACCTGAGCTTTAACGGTGACGCCGTTGACCTGTCGAGCTATCCGGCATCCAATAACCGGGTCTCCCTGACGCTGGGAAACTGATCCAGACCACCGATTCAGGAAAGTATGAAACACGAATCTCCCATTAAAAGACGTCAGTCCCGCCAGATCCACGTCGGCAACGTGCCGGTCGGTGGTGATGCGCCGATCGCTGTCCAGAGCATGACCAACACCGAGACTTGCGATGTCGACGCCACGGTGGCGCAGATCGAAGCGCTGCAGCAGGCCGGCGCGGATATTGTCCGTGTTTCCGTACCGACCATGGACGCCGCCGAAGCGTTCTCGAGGATTCGATCACAGGTTTCGGTCCCGCTGGTGGCGGACATTCATTTTGACTACCGTATCGCCCTTAAAGTGGCCGAATACGGGGTCGACTGCCTGCGTATCAACCCAGGCAATATCGGTCGCGAAGACCGGGTTCGAGCCGTGATCGATGCGGCCAAGGATCGCAATATCCCGATCCGGATCGGCGTCAATGCCGGTTCGCTGGAAAAGGATCTGCAAAGAAAATACGGCGAACCCACGCCAGAAGCGCTGGTGGAATCCGCCATGCGTCACATCGATATCCTGGATCGACACGATTTCCAGGACTTCAAGGTGAGCCTCAAGGCCTCCGAGGTCTTTATGACCGTGGCCGCTTACCGCCAGATTGCCTCACAGATCGAGCAGCCGCTCCACCTGGGCATCACCGAGGCCGGCGGCTTCCGCTCCGGAACCGTCAAGTCGTCTATCGGGCTGGGCATGCTGTTGATGGACGGTATCGGCGACACCATTCGGGTCTCCCTGGCGGCAGACCCGGTGCAGGAAGTGAAGGTGGGTTACGACATCCTCAAGAGCCTGCGTTTGCGGGCCCGGGGCATCAATTTTGTCGCCTGCCCAAGCTGCTCGCGCCAGAACTTCGACGTCATCCAGACCATGAATGACCTGGAAGCCCGACTGGAGGACGTCAACACGTCGCTGGACGTGGCCATCATCGGTTGCGTGGTCAACGGTCCCGGCGAAGCCAAAGAGGCGGATCTGGGCCTGACCGGTGGCAGCCCTCGTAACTTGCTTTACGTGGGTGGGAGCCCCAACCAGAAACTGGATAACGAAGACCTCGTCGATAATCTCGAGAGGCTCATCCGGGACGAGGTCGAACGCCGCAAAGAGCAGGACGACGCCATCATCGCCCGGGCCCATGACTGAGAAGTGGGTCCGGGTCTGATCCCGATACGCCGGCCTGTCAGGTGACGGGCCCGGTCCGTTCCCCACTGTATTCGACGAGCCGACAGACGAATTAACTGGAAAAGCACCTTGGCCAAGATTAAAGCAATTCGAGGGATGAACGATATCCTGCCGGACCAGTCCCCGGTCTGGCAGTACCTGGAACAGACCGTGAGTCGCGTGCTGCGCAATTACGGGTATCAGGAAATCCGGATGCCGATTGTCGAGCAGACCGATCTGTTCAAGCGTTCCATCGGCGAAGTGACCGATATTGTCGAAAAGGAAATGTACACCTTCGAGGATCGCAACGGCGACAGCTTGACATTGCGGCCGGAAGGGACCGCCGGCTGCGTGCGCGCCGCGGAAGAGCACGGCCTTCTGTTCAACCAGACCCGCAAGCTCTGGTATACCGGCCCGATGTTCCGGCACGAGCGCCCTCAGAAGGGGCGCTACCGCCAGTTTCACCAGATCGGGGTCGAGTGCTTCGGCATGACCGGACCCGATATCGACGCCGAATTGCTGATCCTGACGGCGCGTCTCTGGAAAGCGCTGGGCTTGGCGCCCCATGTGCGACTGGAGATCAACTCCATCGGCACCAGCGAGGCCCGCAAGGCCTATCGCCAGGCGCTGGTGGATTATCTGTCGAATTACCGGGATCGGCTGGATGAAGACAGCCTGCGTCGCCTGGAAACCAACCCGCTGCGCATCCTGGATTCCAAGGCACCGGAGATCCAGGCCATCCTCCAGGACGCGCCGGATCTGGTGGACTACCTGGACGAGGCATCCATCGAGCACTTTGCCGGTTTGAAGCAGCGCCTAGAACTCGCCGGTATTGAGTACACGGTGAATTCCCGACTGGTCCGCGGCCTGGATTACTACGGCAAGACCGTCTTCGAATGGGTGACCGACAGTCTCGGGGCCCAGGGCACCGTCTGTGCCGGTGGCCGTTACGATGGGCTGGTGGAGCAACTGGGTGGCAAACCCACGCCGGCTGTGGGGTTTGCCATGGGCATTGAGCGCCTGGTGCTGATGCTGGAAACCCTCGAACGGGTCCCCGCCTCGGTCAGCGGCGATGCGGATGTTTATGTCATGGGTATGGGGGAGGCCGGCGAAGCTGAGGCCCTCAAGGTCTCTGAAGTGCTGCGGGAATCGATGGCACAGCAGGTGATTGTGTTGCATTGCGGCGGCGGCAGCTTCAAGAGCCAGATGAAAAAGGCCGATCGCAGCGGCGCGCGTTACGCGCTGATCATTGGCGACAACGAAGTCGAGAGCCGGACCGTCAGCCTTAAACCCCTGCGCAGTGAGGGCGAGCAACAGGCGGTCAGCCAGTCCGAGCTGGCAGACACATTGACAGCGCTGCTGGCGGCAGACTGATCCCACACATTGAATCAATCGTTTTCGTTTTTACGGAGTAACTGACGTGGAATTGCGTACCGAAGAAGAACAACTCGCGGCGATCAAGGACTGGTGGAAGAAGAACGGTAGCGCACTGCTGATCGGTATCGGCGCGGCCCTGGCCATCGTCTTTGGCTGGCAGGCCTGGCAGAACCATCAGGCGGCCGAGCGAAGCGCTGCGGGTTCCCAGTACCAGCAACTGCTGAGCGCGCTGAACCAACAGGCGGGTGATGAGCGGGAAAAGACCATCGAGTTCGTGACCAAGGAACTCCAGGACGAATACAGTGATAGCGCCTACGCGGTCTATGGTTCGCTGATCCTGGCATCGCACCAGTTCAGCGAGAAAAACGATCCCAAGGCAGCGGCTGAATCGCTTGAATGGGCACGCAAACATGCGGCGGAAGGCCCGCTCAAGATCATGATCGGTGAGCGTCTGGCCCAGGCCCAGTTCGCAGCGGACCAGGCGGACGACGCGCTGGAAACCCTGCGTTCCGTTAAGGATCCAGGTGCTTACAAGGCGCTTTACGCCGAGCTTGAGGGCGATATCCTGCGCGCCCAGGGCGATCTGGACGGTGCCCGCAAGGCCTACACCGCAGCCAGCGAAGCTGCCGGCAGTGCGCCGAGCCCGCTGCTCAAGCTGAAGATGGCCGATATGGCCGTTGGGGAGGATGCTTGATGCGGCGCCTGCGCCTTGTTCGCCAGTGCCTGATCGGTGTCGGCCTGGCGGGGCTGCTGGCAGGATGCAGCTCCAACGACACGTTCGAGCAGCCCAAGCCCCTGCCTGAGATTGAAAGCAGCGTCTGGCTGGATGAAGTCTGGGATACCTCCGTCGGCGACGGTGATGACGAGCAGCTGCTGTTCCTTCAGCCGGTGCTTTCCTACGGGGAACTGTTTGCGGTCTCCAGTGATGGTGAGCTGGTCTCCCTGAACCCGCAAAACGGCGACTACAACTGGGAAACGGACCTGGAGCGTCCCATCCTGGCCGGTGTCGGTGCGGATGCCGATCATCTCTACGTAGGCTCACGCAAAGGCGAATTGCTGGCGCTGTCCCGGGAAAAGAAAGGCGAAGAGGTCTGGTCGGTCAAACTGCCCAGCGAGATCCTGGCGCCGCCGCAGTCCAACGGCTCGGTGGTGGTCGTCCAGACCATCGACGGCAAGGCACTGGCCTACGATGCCGATACCGGTGAAAAGAAATGGCAGTACGATGGCGTTATCCCGGTTCTCAGTTTCCGGGGTACCGCGACGCCCTGGGTCGGCTCCGAAGTCACCCTGGTCGCCTTTTCAAGTGGCCAACTGTACGCCCTCCTGACCGATACCGGTCAGCCGATATGGCAGTATTCCGTCGGTGAACCCAGTGGCCGGACGGAGCTTGAACGTCTGGTTGACGTCGATGGTACACCGGTGGTGCGCGACGGCGTAGCCTATGTGACGGGTTACAAAGGTAACGTGGCCGCGGTGGACATGCGCACCGGCCAGGAAATCTGGAAACGGGCGGCCAGCAGCTTCCAGTCACCAACCCTGGACTATGGCAACCTGTACATTTCCGGATCGAACGGCGTGATCAGTGCGTATAGTCTGTTCAACCGTAAGGAAATCTGGTCGCAGGATAAACTGGAATGGCGGCAGACCACCGGTCTGGCCTCCCTGGATGGCTACCTGCTGACTGGCGATTTTGAAGGCTATGTGCATATCCTCTCGCAGTTGGACGGCTCTCTGCAGGGCCAGCTGCAAGTGGACGACGACGGATTGCGTGTGCCGATGATCGTTGACGGTGACCTGATCTATATTTACGGCAACAGTGGTGAACTGGCAGCCTTCAAGCTGCGCGAATCCGACTGAATCCGATCCCGGCTGTGCACGGCCGGGATTCCACTTTCTGACTGACGAACGCTCTATGACCCCTGTAATCGCCCTGGTTGGACGCCCCAACGTGGGCAAATCGACCCTGTTCAACCAGATGACCCGCACCCGGGATGCGTTGGTGGCCGACTTTGCCGGTCTGACCCGCGATCGCAAATACGGCGAAGGCCAGTACGAAGGCCAGCGCTTTATCGTGATCGACACCGGTGGCCTGACCGGGGACGAGGAGGGCATTGATGCGGAAATGGCGCGCCAGTCCATGCTCGCTGTGGAAGAGGCTGACATCGTACTGTTCCTGGTGGATGGCCGTGCCGGCCTGACGTCCGGCGACGAGCTGATTGCCAACCAGCTGCGGCGTTCCGGCAAGCCTGCCCACCTGGTGGTCAACAAGACCGACGGCCAGGATCCGGATGTGGCAGCCTCCGAGTTCTATCAGCTGGGGTTTGAGTCGGTCTATCTGATTGCGGCCTCCCACAACCGTGGCATTCGCTCCATGCTGGAGGATCTCTTGCCTTCAGCGGAAGAGGTCGAGGAAGACAGCGCCGAGCGCTATCCGGGGATTCGCATTGGTGTGGTTGGACGGCCCAACGTCGGTAAATCCACGCTGGTCAACCGGATGCTCGGCGAAGAGCGGGTGGTGGTCTACGACATGCCGGGAACGACCCGGGACAGCGTCTACATTCCCTATGAGCGCCAGGGTCAGGAGTACACGCTGATCGACACGGCCGGTGTGCGCCGGCGCAAGAGCGTCCGGGAGACGGTGGAAAAGTTCTCCATCATCAAGACGCTGCAGGCGATCGAAGATTCCCATGTGGTGATTCTGGTGATCGATGCCCGGGAGGGGCTGGTTGACCAGGATCTGCATCTGATCGGATTTGTACTGGATGCCGGCCGCTCGCTGGTGATCGCCGTCAACAAGTGGGACGGGATGGACGGCGAGCAGCGCGCTCGCGTAAAGGAGCAGCTGGCCCGCCGCCTGGAGTTCCTCGACTACGCCGACAAGCACTACATTTCGGCCTTGCACGGCTCGGGTGTGGGCGTGATGTACGATTCCATCGGTGAGTGCTACGAGTCGGCCATGGCCAAGTGGCCGACCAATCGTCTGACGGCCATCCTGGAAGACGCGCTGACCCAGCACCAGCCGCCGCTGGTCAACGGGCGCCGCATCAAATTGCGCTACGCTCACCAGGGCGGCTCCAACCCGCCGCTGGTGGTGGTGCACGGCAACCAGACCGATGCCTTGCCGAATGCTTACAAGCGTTACCTGGAGAATACCTTCCGCCGTGTTCTCGATGTGCGGGGCGCGCCGATCCGCTTTGAATTCCGTTCCAGTGAGAACCCGTTTGCCGGTCGGGTGAATCGTCTCACGCCACGCCAGCAGGCGAAGAAAAAGCGCATGATGCAACACGTTCGCAAGACGAAGAAGAAGCAGAAGAGCAAGAAGTCGCGCTAGGCTGCGAGCCCGTCAGAAAGCGATTCCGAACGCGAGAAAAGGCGCCGTTTCGAGACTCTCTCGATTCAGGCGCCTTTTTTATTGGCCTTGGCCGCGGGGAGTCTTAGGTGCAGGATGCCCGGTGATTGTTGCGGATCCACTCCACGAACGAGTCGGCGGAAGCCGGGCGGCTGTAGAAGTAGCCCTGTGCGTAGTCGCAGCCCTGGGCCTGGAGGAAGTGGGTCTGGGCCTCTTCTTCCACCCCTTCGGCTATCACCTGCAATTCGAGGCTGTGGGCCATGTTGATGATCGCGCGGACCAGCGCCGCGTCTCCCGGCTCGATCATGACGTCCCGAATAAACGACTTGTCGATCTTCAGCGTGTCGAAGGGATAGGACTTCAGGTAGCTCAGGGCGGAGTAGCCGGTGCCGAAGTCATCGACGGAGAGGCGCACCCCCATCTCGTCCAGGCGCCGCAGGATGTCGGCTGTTTCGATGGTGTTGTCCAGGATCAGGCGTTCGGTGATCTCCAGCTCCAGGCAGGCCGGATCAAGTCGCTGCTCCGACACCGCACGGCTGACCGCGTCCACGAATGAAGGGTCGCGGAACTGTCGTGGCGACACGTTGACGGCGATGCTGAGTTTCAGTCCCGTGGTCTCGTGCCATTGTCGTGCAGCCGCACAGGCCTGCTGAATCACCCACTCGCCGATGGGGATAATCAGGCCGGTTTCTTCCGCCAGCGGAATGAATTTATCCGGCATCATCAGACCCATGGTGGGGCTGTTCCAGCGGATCAGGGCTTCCGCGCCGATCAACTGGCCGGAGGCGGTTTCCACAATGGGCTGGAAGTAAAGTTCGAATTCATCCAGTTCCAGCGCCCGACGCAGGCGGGATTCGATCTGCAGCCGCTCGTGGGAGACTTCCTTCATCTCCGGGGCAAACCGTTCATAGGCACTCTTGCCCTTGCTCTTGGCCTGGTACATGGCCGCGTCGGCGTGCTGCAGCAGGTTGCCACTATTGTCGGAATCGGTGGGGTAAATGGCGATGCCGATACTGGTGCTGACAAACACTTCCTGCCCATTCAGTTGAAAGGGTGGGGCGAAGGTTTGCAGGATGCGGTCACCAACCTGTTCGGTCGCGTCCGGCTCGTGAAGCCCCGGCAGGATCACCAGGAATTCGTCGCCGCCCAGACGGGCCACGGTACTGGTGCCCCGCAAGCAGCTGGAGATACGGCGGGAAGCCTCGATCAGCAGGTTGTCCCCGGCTTCGTGACCCATGGTGTCGTTGATGTGCTTGAAGTTGTCCAGGTCAAGGAACATCACCCCGACGAGGGTTTCTTCACGGCGGGCCTGTGCCAGGGCCAGCTTGAGGCGATCCAGCGCCAACATCCGGTTGGGCAGGCCGGTGAGAATGTCATAGTTGGCCTGGCGCAGCAGCTGCTGTTCGTAGCGTTTGCGGATGCTGATGTCTTCGCCGAGGATCAGGTAGTGGGTTGGGTTGCCGTCCACGTCCTTGATCGGCGTAACGATCACCTGTTCCCAGAAGCGCTCGCCGCTGCGGCGGGCGCTGTTGATTTCCCCCTGCCAGACACCGACGCGTTGGACCTGCAGTCGAACGTTTTGCCAAAGCTGCTGGTTTTCCCTTTGGGAGAAAGTGTCGCTGGTCAGCATGCCCGGATGCTTGCCGCGAATTTCCCCAAGCGTGAAACCGGTCAGCTGGGAGAATTTGTGGTTGGCAAATTCAATGTGCCAGTGCCGGTCACAGATGATGACCGAGGACGGGCTCTGCTCAATAGCCAGTGACAGCTTTCGGATCTCGGAGGCATCCTCTTCCTGACGCTGCATGTCTTCATTCAATCGCTCGCGCATCTGATTGAAGGCATCCACCACCTGGGACAGCTCGTCGCGACGATTGACCTCTGTATCCGGCCGGTCCAGTGCCAGAGGTTGCTGCAGGTTCCGCAACGAGAAGCTGCGGGCGTACTGGGCCATGGTGGTCAGGTGGCGCGTCACGAAGTACTGGAAGACCCAGATGATCAGCACCGAAATGAAGAAGGTCTTGAAGAATTGGGTGGTCAGGATAACCAGCACTTTTCGGCGCAGGTCCTGATAAATATCGGCGAGACTGGCGGTAATGGTCAGCTCACCCAGCTTGTACAGCTCATCCCCTTCATGAGTCAGCACGAACGTGCGGGTCATGGTGGAGGTTTCCCTGGGAACCTCTCCCATCACCACTTCGGAGTCAGGGTAGATCTTCAGGCGCAGGTGGACAATATCCGGAAGACTGAGGATGCCTTCCATCTGCACCTGCAGAAGCTTCTGGTCCAGGGCCCACAAACTGCGTGACAGGCTGCTGGCGTAACTGGTTTCGATGACGGACATACGTTCGTCGACCAGGGACACGTCCTTGCGGAAATCGGTGTACACCTGAATCGCCGAAGCAAACAGCGTGAACAGAGAGCTGAATAGCAGGATATACGCCAGCAACCGGAATGACAGCGGCGAACTGGTCTTGAATTGGCTTAGTCTCGTCGACAGGTTTGACATGTTGTCGAAGTCATCAAATACATAGTCTCGGTCCCGCCGGAAAAGCGTGCCGTTGGGTAGGGGCGGTACAGCTTCTGCGCTCAGCCGATCAGGTTGAAACAGAGGCACTTTCCATAAAGGACTATAGCAGTTGATTTTCTTGAATGCCCTTGGGCTTCATCAATTAACTGTGTGATTTTGCAAAAGTTGAGAGATGAACAGGTGTTCATTGTTCATATTCTGATCATTGTTACCCGTTGTCGATGGATTGGCCGCAATACGCTCTGTTTCATTGAGCGAAGCAGGATTCATTCTTTAATGACAGGGGGTTACGGAATCCTGCGGAATTCCCTGTCTCTCCTATACTGAAGAAACCTTTTTCAGCGACCCATTCACGGTGCATTCGGGAGGGTGTGATGACAACGGTCGGCGTACTCAAGGAAATCAAGAACCACGAATACAGGGTCGGGCTCACGCCCGCCGGGGCTCGCGAGCTCGCTGAACACGGTCACGATGTGCTGGTCCAGCAGGGGGCCGGCGACGGGTCTGGGTTTTCGGACGACCTGTACGAGCGGGCCGGAGCTCGTATCGTTCCCGACGCCGAAACGGTTTTCGAAGGGGCGTCGTTGCTGATCAAGGTGAAGGAGCCCCAGGCCCAGGAGCGGGCGCTGCTGAAACCTCACCACGTTCTGTTCACTTTCCTGCACCTGGCGCCGGATCCGGATCAGACGCAGGATCTACTGGCATCCGGAGCCACTTGCATCGCCTATGAAACGGTCACCGACCGCCACGGCAGCTTGCCGTTGTTGGCGCCCATGTCCGAAGTCGCCGGTCGGCTGGCCATCCAGGCGGGTGCGCAGGCATTGGAAAAAGTGCGTGGCGGGCGCGGTGTCCTGCTGTCCGGGGTGCCCGGCGTTCATCCCGGCAACGTGGTGGTGATCGGCGGTGGTGTGGTTGGTCGCAATGCGGCGCAGTTGGCCGTTGGGCTTGGCGCCCGGGTGACTGTGTTGGACCGCTCGGTTCCGGTTCTCCGTGAGTTGGATCAGCACTATCGGGGGCTGATCACCACCCTTTACTCGACACGGGATGCGATCGAAACGGTGCTTGCGGAAGCCGATCTGGTGGTGGGCGCCGTTCTCATTCCCGGAGCGTCGGCGCCACGTCTGATTACCCGCGATTTGCTGGGCGTCATGCCGGACGGCTCGGCGCTGGTGGATGTGGCGATTGATCAGGGCGGTTGTGCGGAAACGTCCCATCCCACGACCCATGATGATCCGACCTATGTGGTGGATGGTGTCGTGCATTACTGCGTTGCCAACATGCCCGGGGCTGTGGCGAGAACGTCGACGCTGGCGCTGACCAATGCCACGCTGCCTTATGTCGTGAAACTCGCGGATCAGGGAGTACGCCAGGCACTGCAGGGGGATGCGGGCTTTCTGCCTGGCCTGAATGTCGCGCAGGGGAAACTGACCTGTGAAGGCGTTGCGTTGGCTCAGGATCTGGAATTCATCGCCCCGGACAGGATGTTGTCAAAGTTAGGGTGATGTTGGCTTTCCCGGAAACGGGAGGGAGAGAAAATGGCGTCCCCTAGGGGGTTCGAACCCCTGTTGCCGCCGTGAAAGGGCGGAGTCCTAGGCCACTAGACGAAGGGGACGCATCTGCTTGAAAAGCTTGCCTCGTCGAGGTGGCGCGTATATTAAGTAAGGCCCCAGGCACTGTCAAACCTTTTTTTAAAAAAGTTTGAACCGATGGGGTGGTGCTAGCTGGTGCCATTCAGGCAGTACTTGAGTTCGTCGCCTATGGCGTCGAAGGCGGCCAGTGGGCCCTGGTTGGCCTGCAGTTTGAAGATCGCCCGGGTGATCCGTTCACGACTGGCCGGAACCTGCCCGAGGACGGCATCGATATCCGCATCCAGGATCGCAGCCATCAGGATTTCGTAGCGTAACTTGTTCTCGCCGGCGCAGAAGTAGAAGTGGCCTTCGCGGCTGTCCGGTTCCGGTTTTCCCCGGCGCTGGTAGACGCGTTTGCTGCAACGGGCGAACTCGGCATTGACCGCTGAAAAGGTCTCTTCCAGGCCCTCGTCTTTCACGGCCTTTTCCAAAAGACGGACGCGCTCAGCCCCCGGCTTGTCCAGGCCGGGTAAGTTATCGATCAACTGCTTTCCAGTGAAGCCCTGGCGAATCAGCTGCAGAACGGTAATGTACTCGCTGGTGACCATGCTGCAGGTTTCAAAGCTCTGCGCTCCGCGAGGGCTCGCCAAAGCTGCCTCTGGCAGGAGCAAAATGGCAATGAACGCCAACAGGGGAACGGTGCAACGCATGTAACAACCAGCTTTGATTCGGATACGATGAGGCTACCAGAGCCCCCGCCATGCTGATGTGAGGTGTCGCGCAATCTCGCCGACAACCGCCACTAATCGATAATGCTGCTCAGGGCTTCCTCGAGGTTGGGGTGAGTAAACCCGAATCCTGCCTGCTGTAGCCTGGCGGGCATAACGCGCTGGCCTTCGAGAAGCATGGCGGACAACTCGCCCAATGCCGTACGCAAGACAAACGCCGGAATGGGGAAGGGGGTTGGACGGTGTAGGACCTGGCCCAGCGTTCGGGTGAATGCCCGGTTGGTGACCGGGTGTGGGCTGACCACGTTGTAGGCGCCGCTGGCGTCCGGGGTTTGCAGCATCCAGATCAGGGCGTTCACCACGTCGTCGCGGTGGACCCAGGACAGGTACTGCTGGCCATCGCCGAGGCGGCCGCCGAGGCCCAGTCGGAAAGGCAACAACAGACGGTCCAGCATGCCACCATCCGGACCCAGAACGACGCCGGTTCGGGACAGGCAGACCCGGCTGCCCAATTCCTCGGCCCGGCGGGCCTCCGCTTCCCAGTCGGCACAGAGTCGGTGGGCAAAGTCGTCGTTTACCGGCGCATCTTCAGTCACCGGTTCCCCGCCGTGGCTGCCGTAGTAACCGATGGCCGAGCCTGAAACAAAGACGCCGGGGTGTTGCTCGCGCTGAGTGAGGGCATCGATCAGGGACCGCGTCAGGTCAATCCGGCTCTCCCGCAGGATGCGCTTGCGCTTGTCGGTCCAGCGGGCATTGGCAAGGCCTTCGCCGGCCAAGTTGATGACGGCGTCGATGGCATCGAGGCGAGGGATGTCGGCCAGATCGTGGAGAGACTCGACCCGACCGCAGAAGGCGCGGACGTCATCGTCGGATTTGCGGCTGTATACCGTAAGCCGGTAACCCCGTTTCAGCAGTTCGGGGCACAATCGCTGCCCGATAAAGCCGGTTCCACCGGTGATCAGGATGTGCTGCGTCATCGTTGGTGACTCCAGCGTTAGTGGGACGATGTCTGTGTCAGGGTCTCTTCCACGATATGGCGAATGGCATCCCCCAGTAAAGGATGCTCGCCCACGGGGCTTGCCAGGCTGATTTCAACCCGGTGTTCGCTTGCCAGGCGGTCCAGCATGGCGGGCACGTCTTTGCGAAGGTGTCGGCCCGCAGCGAGGAACAACGGCAACACCGTCACCCGGGCCACACCGTCCTGCGCGGCCCGTGCGATCTCGTCATCCAGCGACGGCTCGCTCAGTTCCATATAGGCAATGGCTGAATCGGGCACGGACGCCAGGCTCGGCGCAGCCAGTTTTTCAAAGGTTCGGCACCATTGGGGATCGCTGCTTCCATGGGCGAGCAATAGGACGCGGTGATCTGACATTCTGCGGGTCACTCCTTGGTAAAATGAGATGGATGGCCTTGATGGGCCCGAACTGACGTTTACCCATGCTCTACGTATAGTATGCCGGATTGGAGCATGTGGGCAGGGTAAGCGCCGTATGGAGGATGAAGATGCTGTCAGCGCAGGAAGTGATTTATTTCTGGTTCGGTGAGCTCGATCGGGACGGCCTGCCCGATGCCTACCATCGTGAACGCTGGTTCAAGTCCAGTCGATCGTTCGATTGGGAAATCCGGCGCCGGTTTCTGTCCCTGGTGCTGGTGGCCTCCGAGGAGGGCCTGTCGGAGTGGCGCAGCGATGCGACGGGCGCATTGGCGGAAATCCTGTTGCTGGACCAGTTCTCACGCAACATCCATCGGGGCCGGGCTATGGCGTTCGACAATGACGCCCTCGCTCGTCGGTGCTGCCTGGAGGGGCTGGACAAGGGGGTGGACGTACAATTGCCTTTGATCCAGCGGGGTTTCTTTCTGATGCCTTTACAGCATTCGGAGAGGCTGGCGGATCAGGAGAAAGGTGTGGCGCTGTACGAACAACTGATGGCAACGGCGGACGGGCGCCTGCGGGATGTTTTGTCTTCTTTCTATCAATCGGCCACCCAGCACCGGGATCTCATCGCCAAATTTGGCCGTTTTCCCCATCGAAACGAGTTGTTGGGCCGCCATTCCACGGACGCAGAGAAGGCTTACCTGGCTGATGGTGGGCAGCGATTCGGTCAATAATGATCCCGGTCACTATTTTCTGTCGATTTTTTCGTCAGAATAGGTCGGGTTGTAGGAGCGCGCATTTGCCGATTGTTCAATTCGCACGATAGTGGCAGGGCGCTACCCTATAATTCGATCAACAGGGTGTGCATAAAAAAGAAAAAAAGACCCTGGAGCCAACAAGCAAGAACGGAACAGAGTGATGACGGACGACAAGCCGGGTGCTGAGTCTGTTGTCGGCGGGGCGTTGCAGGAATCCATTCACTACCACGGTCGGAAGGCCGCGCGTGCCAAAAGTGAAACCCGTCGGCGCAAGATTCTGGAGGCAGCGCTGGAAATAGCCGCCCACGAGGGCGTGAGGGGGATCAAGCACCGACCGGTTGCCAAACTGGCGGACGTGCCCCTGGCCTCGACAACGTATTATTTCAAGGACATCGAAGAACTCATCCAGGATGCCTTCATGCTGTTCGCAGAAAAGGCGAATCGCGAACTGGAGGCTTTCTACAGTGGACTCAACGGCCTTATAGACCGCGCGCTTGTGCGGGGCAGTCTGCACAGTCTGCAGGGGCGGGAACGTCTGGCGGCTGAGCTGGCGACCTATATTGCCCAATATTTCGTGCAGCAGATCCGGGACAACACATCCTCGGTCCTGACCGAGCAGGCGTTCCTGGCGGAAGCCATGCGGGAGCCGGGGCTGGAGCCGCTGGCCCAGGAGTATCGCAAAGCCTGGCTGGACGGTGTCGAATCCATCATGAAACGCTTGGGGACGCATCACCCTCGCCGGGATGCCGCGCTCCTGATCAGTGTGGTGTCGGGGATGGGGTACGATGGCCTGCTGTTCCGCGAGCGGTTCAGCACCAGTTTCGTAGAAGAAACGCTGCAACGGGTCATTGGGATGTTGATGGGCGTGGCGCCGGCCGGCGGTGAGGTCTCTGCGCCAGAGACTGGCAACCTGAACGGCACGCTTTACTAGCGACGTTCAACCGGTCATCGACCGGGACCACCCAGATTGCCGTGTGGGAGTGGAAGCCGAACGGCATTGCGAAGCACATGCTCAAATTCAGGTCTCATGGGATCGGTGTCGACGTCCGAGTCCAATTCCCTCTGGCTTTACCTGGAGCTGGGCGAGAAAAAAGATCAAAAAAGTGGTTGACGGAAACGGTCGATTCCGTAGAATACGCAGCCGTTGAGAGGGGTAGCCCTTTCAGAAAAGCGGGAATAGCTCAGTTGGTAGAGCACAACCTTGCCAAGGTTGGGGTCGCGAGTTCGAATCTCGTTTCCCGCTCCAAATTCCAGAAAAAGCCCGGCCTCGTGCCGGGCTTTTTCGTTTCTGCACTGACAGTTTGTTCACGCCGCTGGTATTCTTCGTCTTTTGCACGGAGGCCGAATCATGGCGCAGTTGACGGTTGAACAGCTTTTCTACTACCCGGTCAAATCCCTCCACGGCGTCGAAGTGGATGCCGTCACGCTGGATGATTTCGGGCCGGCCGGCGATCGTCGCTGGATGCTGGTGGATGAAGAGGGGCGCTTCATAACGCAGCGCGAGCAGCCACAATTGGCCCTGGTTCACTCTGCACTCCAGCATGGCGTTCTGACGTTGTCGATTCCGGGGCAGGAAACCCCGATTCCGGTTACCGCCAGCGAGCGTGAGCGTCGCGTACTGGTCTGGCGGGACTGGGTCAAGGCGCAGCTGGCCGAGCCGGGGCCTGCCGAGTTGCTGAGCGATTGGCTGGGCGTTCGGGTGGAGCTGGCGTATATGCCCGAATCCAGCGTTCGCCCGGTTGACCGGAACTACGTGCCGGAAGATCGGCGGGTCAGCTTCGCCGACGGGTTTCCCTTTCTGATCACCCATACGGCATCGCTGGCGGCTCTCTCGCAACGGATTGGCGAGTCGGTGGATATGCGTCGTTTTCGACCCAATATCGTGGTGTCCGGTGGCGACGCCTTTGACGAAGATCGGTGGGTCCGATTGCACCGGGACGACTTTACGCTGGATCTGGTAAAGCCCTGCTCACGCTGCCTCATGACGACCGTTCATCCAGACGACGGTGTCCGCTCCGACAACCTGCAGCCGTTGCGGGAGCTGGGCCGTTTCCGGCGGACCCCGGACGGCGTCCTGTTCGGTGTGAACGCCGTGCACTCCGGTCCGGCCACCCTTCGTGTCGGCGATACATTTGACATAGCTTTTCGTGAGGATCTTTGATTCATGCCATTGCTGAGCCTTGAGGGCGTTTCCCTGGCCTACGGCCTGCACCCATTGCTGGACGACGCGCGCCTGATTATCGAGCGCGGCGAGCGGGTTTCTCTGCTGGGCCGAAACGGGGAGGGCAAGTCGACCCTGCTGAAAGTGATTCTCGGCGAAGTCACCCCCGACGGCGGCACCGTTCGGCTTGAGGACGGTGCTGTCATGGCCGTCTTGCCGCAGATGCTACCTTCGGACGACCAGCGCACGGCTTACGAGGTGGTCGCCGATGCCTTCCCGGAAACTGGCCAGTTGCTGGCGGAGTTTCACACGCTGTCCCAGCAGGCCGATGAGGCCAGTCTGAAGCGCTTGATGCAGGTTCAGGAAAAGCTGGAAGCGCTCGATGGCTGGCGCCTGGACCAGAAGGTGAATGCCATCCTGGCTCAGTTTGGTGTGGATCCGGATCGTGTCCTGGCCACGTTGTCAGGCGGCTGGCAGCGCCGTGTGCTGTTGGCCAAGGCTCTGGTGGCCGAGCCGGACCTGTTGCTGCTGGACGAGCCGACCAACCACCTGGATGTGCCTGCTATAGCCTGGCTTGAAGACACCCTTCGGCAGTACGCCGGCGCGCTGCTGTTTGTGAGTCACGACCGGGCCTTTATCCGTCGGCTGGCAACGCGGGTTGTGGAGCTGGACCGTGGTCAGTTAGTCAGCTTCGCGGCCACCTACGATCGTTATCTGGATTTGAAAGACAAGGCGCTGGAGGAAGAAGAGCGGCAGAACGCTGAATTCGACCGCAAGTTGCGCCAGGAAGAGGCCTGGATTCGCCAGGGTATCAAGGCGCGCCGAACCCGCAACATGGGGCGCGTCAGAGCTCTGAAAGCGATGCGTGAGGAACGGCGTCAGCGCCGCGAGCGCGGCGGCAACGCCAGCTTTGCGATTGAGGATGCAGCCCGTTCCGGGAAGCTGGTTGTCGAGTCGAAAGACGCGGCGTTTGCCTATAGCGGGCAGGATCCGATCATCCGGGATCTGAACCTCACCATCATGCGTGGAGACAAGCTGGGCCTGATTGGTGAAAACGGTACCGGTAAGACCACCCTGGTGCGCCTGCTGCTTGGCGATCTGGAGCCTAGGGAGGGCCAGGTAAGGCTCGGTACGAACCGTTCGGTGGCGTACTTCGACCAACTGCGCGGGGAGCTGGATCCGGATCAGAACGCCTTGGAGAACCTGGCCGAAGGCCGGGAATTTATTGATATCAACGGCCAACAGAAACATGTTCTGGGTTATCTGCAGGACTTTCTGTTTTCGCCGGAACGGGCGCGTTCACCCGTCCGGGTTTTCTCCGGCGGCGAACGGGCGCGGTTGATGCTGGCCAAGCTGTTCAGTAAACCGGCCAACATCCTTGTGCTGGATGAGCCCACTAACGATCTGGACGTGGAAACCCTGGAGTTGCTGGAATCCCAGCTGGTGGCGTTTAGCGGCACAGTCATCGTCATCAGTCACGATCGTGAATTCCTCGACAACGTGGTGACCGATACGCTGTTTCTCGATGGATCCGGTCGCGTGCGCTCCTACGTGGGTGGTTATGAGGACTGGCGCCGGCAGGGCGGGGTGTTCCCGTCGGAGCGACCGGCGCGGCCGACGGAAAAGCCGAAGCCGGAGAGTGGCGGGAAAGCCGCATCGACGAAGGCGAAGTCTTCGGGTGGCGGCAATCGCAAGCTGAGCTACAAGCTCAAACTGGAGCTGGAAGGCTTGCCGGACCGCATTTCGGCGCTTGAAGGTGAGATTGAATCGCTGCAGGCCACCGTGTCAGATACGGCCTTCTATTCCCGGCCTCACGACGAAGTCTCCGAGACATTGGAGGCCTTGGCAGCCAAGGAGCAGGAGCTGGAGCAGACGATGGAGCGTTGGATGGAGTTGGAGGAAATGGCGGGCTGATGCACCCAACGAATGTCGCATGATGACCGGGTTCAATTTTAGGGATAATTCCAGACCTGCCATTGCAAAATCAAACCAAATATCACGTTGTCGGCCATCGTATTCCAGTACACTCAGCGAGGGTATTCCCGATGGTCAGAAGTTGATAAAGGGTCCTGAATGAGCGTTACCTATTCCTTTGCCCTGAGCGAAGGCGACACCCGGGATTTCCAGGTGGACATGGATGCGAAGCCGGCGTCGGATACCGCCGGTTTGCCAGAATGGACACGCCTTGGGCACTGTCAGTGCAGTAATTGCCCCCTCAAGAAAACGGACACCAGTCACTGCCCGGCGGCCGTGGATATGCTGCCGGTCGTGGATGCGTTTCGAGATGAAAACGCCTACCAGAAAGTGACGGTGCGCGTGGACGACGGACGCCGGCGTTACGAGAAGGAAACGACGCTGGAGGAATCGTTGCGTTCGCTGCTTGGTTTGATCATGGCGACCAGCCAGTGCCCGATCCTGGGAGAGTTGCGTGCCATGGCGGTTCATCACATGCCTTTCGCCAGCACCGACGAATTCATCATGCGCAGTGTGTCGCTGTATTTATTGCAGCAGTATTTCGGAAAGCGCCATCACAAGACGCCGGATTGGGAGTTGCAGGGGTTGGTGGAACGCAACCAGCGACTGCAACTGGTCAACCAGGCGCTCTGGCAACGGATTCACACGTTCTGTCAGGGCGACAGCAACCTGAAGGCGTTGTTGAATTTCTTTTCCATGGCCTCAAGCGTTTCCTATTCACTGGAAACGCAGCTGCGAAAACTCGAAGCAAAACTGGATGAGCATGATATCGGTATGGCGCCGTAAGTTGGCGCCATATCGGAATTTCAGCACCTAGTTGATGCGGACCGCAAGCACATCGCACTTGGCGCCGTGGAGCACGCCATTGGCGGTGGAGCCCAGCAGCAGCTGTATGCCATGACGGCCGTGGCTGCCAACGACGGCCAGATCCACGCCACGTTCCTCGCAGACGCGATGGATTTCGGCTTCCGGCCGGCCCACCGTCACCAGCAGGTTCCTGTCTTCAATGCCGTGTTTGTGGCCGAGGTCGGTCAGTTGATCCCGGGCGGACTTGTCCAGCTGCTCCTGCAGCTCGGTGAGATCCATGGGAATATCTCCGCCATAGGCGTATCCAACAGGCTCGACGACATGCAGAAGAACCAGTTCGGCCTGGTGGATGCCGGCCAATTCACTGGCGCGGGTAATCACCTGATCGGCTTCTTCCGTCAGATCGATCGCAGCAAGAATGGTCTTGTACATCGTCATTTCCTCTCGCTTCAGCGGGTTGCCGTATTATCATCAATCTAGATGACGGGTGACGTGATATCACTGATATGCGTCAAATTTTTTCTGTTGTTTGTAAAAGGATAGTGCATTGACCAAGTGGCTTATAATTGTCCTGATCCTCGCATTCCTGATTGGTTCCTGGTCCTGGGTCAAGCCCACGGCGGATGAGCGGCGCCGGGTTCGCCTGCGGAATCACGCCATGAGTAAAGGTCTGAAGGTGGAATCCGTCAAAGGCCAGGTACGTGAACGCTTTGCCGAGCCGGGGCAGGGTGGGCTGCTGATGCTCTACTGGGTGCCCTGGTCCGCCGAGGTCGCCGTCGATCGTCGGGCGCTGCTGATTCCTCGTCGGATTGAGCCGGGCGAAGACCATCGTGCAATTCCGGGAGCGGAAGAGCTTCCCGAGCTATCCGGCGCCTTCAAGGGATGGCTGGCCGATCAGCGGGGGATTGGGTTTGTCTGGGATGAGTCGGCAACGATTGACGACCTGGAAAAGCCCATTTCCTGGATTCGGAAGCTGGCGCAAGGTGCCGGGCACTGAGGTGTGCCCGGCCAGAGGTGTTAGCTGTTGGGCGCCTGGGCCGTGGCCTGTTCCGGCACCGGGGTGCCGGTCATCATGGCAATGGCCTCAGCCAGCTGCCTGAGAATTTCTTTGGAGTAGCGATCAATCACGAACGACACGTTGTTGTCGTTGTAGTTGATGTAGGAGCCGCGGATAAAGGCCCATTTTGAGGCCACGCTGCTCAGCGCTGCCCGCAGTTCCCCGCTGGGGTGTCCCTCGGTCACTTTCGACATCTGTTCGTCGAATTGGTGGGCCTGCTCATCCAGCGGCTGTTCGGTGTCGGCCCCCTGGAACGTCTGGGAGACGGACGACGTGGAGCGGGCCGAGTACTTGCTCATCATCTGGGCCATCAAAACAGCGGCTGCCCGGGCTGCTTCCACACGCTCGTCAGCCTTCACGTTATTGTTCGTCCGGACGATATCGTAGAGTTCGGCGGATTTGCTGCTCAGTGCCTGGGCCTGGTTGGCCATGTCAGAGACCAGTCGCAGGTCCGGGTAACCGTTCTTGCGCACGTCATTAATGTTCTGGCGCATCAGGTGTTTGTACTTGTCGAACTCGGTGTTGAGGCTTTCGATCTGGTCGTCTTTCAGGATGTCGCCGGCTGACGCATCGACCTGTTTGATCTGGCTGTTGGACTCATTAATGGCGGCCACAATTTCATTGAGGGTGTCGGTATCGCCATTCACACTGAATCGATAATAGGCGTTCAGTGCGGCAAAGTTGCTGATGCGGAATTGGTGAAATGCGGCCAGCAGCGGGTTTTCGGCGGCTGAAGCTGCGATGGAAAAGAAGAGAATGACGCACGCGAACAGCGCCATCACTGACGCCCTGAACCACTTACCGGGATAGACCATCGGCTGGATCTCCGTTCTTATTGTCTTGTCTGTAAAGTCATTTGTTGTTGTACTGCGTCCATGGCGTCTGGCAGGGATGCTTGCATTTCGAGGCGTTAGATCCGTTGTCTGGATGCGCCGTTGTTCTTGTTTGAGACTGCCGTTGGCTGTTGGACGCTTGTTTGAATTTGAGGCTAAAGTAACTCCGCGTGCCAATCAAGCGCTTTTGACAGGCTTTTACAGCCTGGCACATCCCGTAAATCACCCGTTTTCAGGAACGTGTGATTCCTCCTTGGCAGTTCGCTTGAGGCCCGTGGTCTAAGCCGCTGTAATCGCAATTTGTCTGATCGTTTCTGCCGCAGTTTCGGTGATCCACAGGTTGACTCCAGGGGACGCCGGGCAAGAAACAAATTGACAAACGAACGGTTTTTTTTCATCGTGTGCGCACTCGATTCAAACGACTGTATGAATTTTGGATCGAATGATCGGGCAGTGACCGAAATCTCTCTGCATGAATCGCCCCGCCGGTTTTCCGGAGCGGGGCATTGGTGCAGTTCCAAACACAGACTGGAGATCAGTTGATGATTTACGAAGGTAAAGCCATCACGGTTAAAGAGATCGAAGGCGGGATCGCTCAGCTGAACTTCGACTTGCAAGGCGAGTCGGTAAACAAGTTCAATCGCCTCACCATCGAAGAGCTGGGCGCTGCAGCTGACAAGCTGAAGGCTTCGAAGGACATCAAAGGGCTGGTTGTCACCAGTGCCAAGGACAGCTTCATCGTCGGTGCTGATATCACCGAATTTACCGAGCTTTTCGCCGGTTCCGAAGAAGACCTGGTGGCGAACAACCTCAAGGCCAACCAGGTGTTCAACACCATCGAAGACCTGCCGTTTCCGACCGTGACCGCGATCAACGGCATGGCGCTGGGCGGTGGCTTTGAAATGTGCCTGTCCACCGACTACCGGGTCATGGACAAGAAGGCGAAAGTCGGACTGCCTGAAGTGAAACTGGGTATCTTCCCGGGCTTTGGCGGCACCGTGCGCCTGTCCCGCCTGATCGGTGTGGATTACGCCATCGAGTGGATTTCCGGTGGCACTGAGAACCGTGCGGACAAAGCGCTCAAAGAAGGCGCCGTCGATGCGGTTCTGGAAGGCGACAAACTGGTCGACGCTGCGATCGACCTGATCAACCAGTGCAACGAAGGCAAGCTGGATTACAAAGCCCGCCGTGAAGAGAAGCAGGGCAAGATCAAGCTGAACGCCA
The DNA here is from genome assembly GCF_040148665.1 of Marinobacter sp. NFXS9. Lineage (NCBI taxonomy): Bacteria > Pseudomonadati > Pseudomonadota > Gammaproteobacteria > Pseudomonadales > Marinobacteraceae > Marinobacter > Marinobacter sp. NFXS9. Next base: position 157,807 of record NZ_JAGDDW010000001.1, read on the forward strand.
TGGAAAGCATGATGGCTTTCGAGATCTCCAAGGCGTTCGTTGCCGGCAAGGCGGGCAAGAACTACCCGGCGCCGGTTGAAGCGATCAAGGTCATGCAGAAGCACGCCAGCCTGACCCGCGACAAGGCGATCGAAGTCGAAGCCAAGGGCTTTGCCAAGATGGCCAAGACCAACGTGGCAGCTTGCCTGGTTGGCCTGTTCCTGAACGACCAGGAGCTCAAGAAGAAGGCCAAGCTGTGGGAAAAAGAAGCCAATGACGTGAACCTGGCCGCCGTACTGGGCGCCGGTATCATGGGTGGCGGTGTAGCGTACCAGTCTGCGCTGAAAGGCACACCGATCATCATGAAGGACATCAACCAGGACGGCATTACCCTGGGGCTGAAAGAAGCCAAGAAGCTTCTGACCAAGCGTGTCGACAAGGGCAAGATGAAGCCGGACCAGATGGCCGATGTCCTGAACAGCATCACGCCGACCCTGAACTACGGCGATTTCAAGAGCGTTGACCTGGTCGTTGAGGCGGTCGTCGAGAACCCGAAGGTGAAGGACGCTGTCCTGCGTGAAACCGAAGAAATGGTTCGCGAAGACACCATCCTGACGTCCAACACGTCCACCATCTCTATCAATACGCTGGCCAAGAACCTCAAACGTCCAGAGAACTTCTGCGGCATGCACTTCTTCAACCCGGTGCACATGATGCCGCTGGTTGAGGTTATCCGTGGCGAGAAAACCAGCGACAAAGCGGTCGCGACCACCGTGGCCTACGCCAAGGCCATGGGCAAGACGCCGATCGTCGTCAACGACTGCCCGGGCTTCCTGGTGAACCGCGTTCTGTTCCCGTACTTCGGCGGCTTTGCCGGCCTGGTGCGTGACGGCGCCGACTTCCAGAAAGTCGACAAGGTCATGGAGAAGTTCGGCTGGCCGATGGGCCCGGCGTACCTGCTGGACGTCGTGGGCATGGACACCGCCAAGCACGCCAACGAAGTGATGGCGGAAGGCTTCCCGGACCGGATGAAGGACGAGAACAAGTCCGCCATCGACGTGATGTTCGAGAACGACCGTTACGGCCAGAAGAACGACAAAGGCTTCTATAAGTACGAGACCGACAAGAAGGGCAAGCCCAAGAAGGTTGTCGACGAGGAAACCTACAAGCTGATCGAGCCGGTCGTTCAGGGTAAGAAAGACTTCGAGGAAGACGAAATCATCGCCCGCATGATGATTCCGCTGTGTCTCGAGACCGTCCGCTGCCTGGAAGACAACATCGTCGAAGCCCCGGCTGACGCTGATATGGGCCTGATCTACGGTATCGGCTTCCCGCCGTTCCGTGGTGGCGCGCTGCGCTACATCGACGACATGGGTGTCGACAAGTTCGTCGAACTGGCAGACAAGTATGCAGATCTGGGTCCGCTGTATCACCCGACCGAGAAGCTGCGTGAAATGGCCAAGAATGGCGAAACGTTCTTTGGCTAACCCTGAACGAGATTTCCGAACGGAGAAAGATCTATGAGCCTTAATCCGAGAGACGTTGTCGTCGTCGATTGCGTGCGGACTCCGATGGGTCGTGCCAAGAACGGATGCTTCCGCAATGTGCGTGCGGAAAACCTGTCGGCTGCGCTGATCGACGCGATCTTCGATCGCAACCCGGACCTGAATCCGAAAGAAGTTGAAGACGTTGTCTGGGGCTGTGTCAATCAGACCCAGGAGCAGGGTTTCAACGTCGCGCGTCAGATCTCCCTGATGACCCGTATTCCGCACGAGTCTGCGGCCCAGACGGTCAACCGTCTGTGCGGTTCGGCGATGACGGCGATTCACACGGCCGCCCAGGCCATCCAGACCAACAACGGTGACATGTTCATGGTTGGCGGTGTGGAGCACATGGGCCACGTGCCGATGACGTCCGGTTTCGACCATAACCCGGCCTCGTCCAAGTATTCCGCCAAGGCCTCCAACATGATGGGCCTGACTGCGGAAATGCTGGCCAAGATGCACGGCATCACCCGCGAGCAGCAGGATGAGTTCGGCGCCCGTTCACACCGTCTGGCCCACGAAGCCACGGTGGAAGGTCGCTTCAAGAACGAAATCGTGCCGATCCAGGGGCACGATGAGAACGGGTTCGTGAAGCTGATCGAGGAAGACGAAACCATTCGTCCGGAAACCACCGCTGAGTCTCTGGCCCAGCTGCGTCCGGCCTTCGATCCGAAGAACGGTACGGTGACGGCGGGTACGTCGTCCCAGCTGACCGACGGTGCCTCGGCGATGCTGCTGATGTCCGCGGAGCGTGCAGAAGCCTTGGGTCTGAAGCCGATCGCACGGGTACGTAGCATGGCGGTTGCCGGCTGTGATCCCGCGATCATGGGCTATGGTCCGGTTCCGGCCACCAAGAAGGCGCTCAAGCGCGCTGGCCTGAAAGTCGAAGACATCGACTTCTGGGAGCTGAACGAAGCGTTTGCTGGCCAGTCGCTGCCGGTCCTGAAGGATCTCAAACTGCTGAACGTGATGGACGAGAAGGTGAACCTGAACGGCGGCGCGATCGCTCTGGGTCACCCGCTGGGCTGCTCCGGCGCCCGGATCTCCACCACGCTGCTGAACGTGATGCAGGCCAAAGGCGGTACGCTGGGGGTATCCACCATGTGTATCGGTCTGGGTCAGGGTATCGCGACCGTTTGGGAGCGGGTCTGATCGCCTCGGCGTGACTGACAAAGCCCGGCCTCGTGCCGGGCTTTTTTATAGTGGCAGGCAGGGAGATTGCCTGTTCGGTTGGGTTGTAATCCTGTAACGCGGCCCAATCATGGGTTGTGCTGTTCACCTTGACCCTGTAAAACAGAGCACCTATAAAACCTGCGAATGCCTGAAGGCGCTAGCAGCCTGATTTATAGCCAGTATTGAGATGCACTGAAGAGCTGTTCTGCCGGCAGTGTTGTGCTGACACCTGTTCAGTGTTTCTCAAATCCAGATTGTGAGGCGGCCGTTTCCGGTATCCGGCTGCCATTCGAGGAAACTGATTCCGATATGGGCAAAAGTCTCGTCATTGTCGAGTCACCGGCAAAAGCGAAAACCATCAACAAGTACCTGGGCTCCGATTATGTGGTGAAGTCCAGCGTGGGTCATATTCGCGATCTTCCGGTCAGTGGAAGTGGTAGCCAGACGGACCCTAAAGAGCGTGCGCGCCAGGCCGCGCAGACGCGAAAGATGAACCCCGAGGAAAAGGCGGAGTACAAGAAGCGTAAATCGCGCGAACAACTTGTCAGCCGCATGGGGGTTGATCCGGACAAGGACTGGGAAGCCAACTATCAGGTGCTGCCAGGAAAAGAGAAGGTTGTCAGCGAACTGAAGCGTCTGGCCAAGTCCGCCGATCGCGTCTATCTCGCAACGGATTTGGACCGCGAGGGGGAGGCGATTGCCTGGCACCTGCAGGAAACCATCGGCGGTGAGCCCGACAAATACCGGCGCGTGGTGTTTAATGAGATCACCAAGCGCGCCATCCAGGAGGCGTTCAAGGAGCCGGGGCAACTCGATCGCGATCGCGTCAATGCCCAGCAGGCGCGCCGGTTCCTGGACCGGGTCGTGGGTTACATGGTCTCGCCGCTGCTGTGGAGCAAGCTCGCCCGCGGACTGTCGGCCGGCCGGGTGCAGTCCGTTGCCGTACGCCTGATTGTTGAGCGCGAGCGCGAGATTCGCACCTTCGTGCCGGAAGAGTACTGGCAGGTGCATGCGGATCTGAAAGCTAAAGGCGAACAAAAGCCGGTCCGGTTCGAAGTGACCCGGGACGACAGCAACAAAGCCTTCCGTCCGACCAGCGAAAAAGAAACCCAGGCGCACGTCGACAAGCTGAAGGCCTCGGATTTCCGTGTTGCCAAGCGGGAAGACAAGCCGACCCGCTCGCGGCCCAGCGCGCCGTTTATCACGTCCACGCTGCAGCAGGCGGCCAGTAACCGCATGGGCTTCAGCGTCAAGAAGACCATGATGCTGGCCCAGCGCCTGTACGAGGCGGGTTTCATTACCTACATGCGTACCGACTCCACCAACCTGAGTCAGGACGCCATCGCCAGCGTGCGGGACTACATCGGCGACCAGTTCGGCGAGAAATACCTGCCGGAGAAGCCGCGGGTCTACGGCAGCAAGGAAGGCGCCCAGGAAGCGCACGAGGCGATTCGCCCCACGGATGTAAAGCGTCGCCCGACCGATATCAAGGGTCTTGAGAAGGACGCTGAGCGGCTTTATGACCTGATCTGGCGACAGTTTATCGCCTGTCAGATGGCTGATGCCGAGTTTACCAGTACCTCCATTAGCATCGACGCTGGTGGTTACGAGCTGCGCACCCGGGGACGCATCATACGCTTTGATGGTTTCCTCAAGGCCGCGCCCCAGTCGTCCAAGAAGGACGAAGACGTTGCTTTGCCGGACATCAAAGTGGATGACGTGCTCGATCTGGCCAAGCTGGACCCGACCCAGCACTTTACCAAGCCGTCGCCCCGTTATACGGAAGCAAGTCTGGTTAAAGAGCTGGAGAAGCGCGGCATTGGGCGCCCGTCGACCTACGCCTCAATCATTTCGACGATCCAGGACCGGGGCTATGTCTGCCTGCAGAATCGCCGGTTCTACTCGGAGAAGATGGGCGACATCGTTACGGACCGTCTGTCGGAGTCGTTCGAGAACCTGATGGACTACGATTTCACCGCACGGCTGGAAGAAGAGCTGGATGAGATCGCCTCCGGAGAGATCGACTGGAAGAAAGTGCTGAACGGCTTCTATGGACGGTTCCGGCAGCAGTTGGAAGAGGCCGGCGGCGATGCCGAGCAAGGCGGAATGCGCGGCAATACGCCAACGGAAACCGACATTCCGTGCCCCAGTTGCTCACGTCCGATGCAGATTCGGGTGGCCAGTACCGGCGTCTTCCTGGGCTGCTCAGGATACAGCCTGCCGCCGAAGGAGCGGTGTAAGACGACGATCAACCTGGTGTCCGGTGACGAAGTGGTCAGTGCCGACGATGATGTGGAAGGCGAGGGTGAGAGCCTCCTGCTGCGCAAGAAGCGTCGTTGTCCGAAGTGCGGCACCGCCATGGACAGTTACCTGATCGATGAAAAGCGTAAGCTGCACGTCTGCGGTAATAATCCGGATTGCTCCGGCTACGAGGTGGAAGAGGGTACGTTCCGCATCAAGGGCTACGACGGCCCGACGCTGGAATGCGATAAGTGCGGATCCGAGATGCAGCTCAAGACCGGTCGTTTCGGCAAGTATTTCGGTTGCACGAACAGCGAGTGTAAGAACACGCGGAAGTTGCTGCGCAACGGCGAGCCGGCGCCCCCCAAAATGGATCCGGTCCCGATGCCGGAACTCAAGTGCGAAAAGGTGGACGATACCTACGTACTGCGAGACGGGGCATCCGGGCTGTTCCTGGCGGCGAGCAAGTTCCCCAAAAACCGGGAAACCCGCGCGCCACTGGTCAAGGAAATCAAGCCACACCGTGATGAAATCGATCCGAAATACGGCTTCCTGATGGACGCGCCGGAAAAGGATCCGGAAGGCAACCCGACGGTGATTCGCTACAGCCGCAAGACCAAAGAACAGTACGTGATGAGCGAAAAGGACGGCAAAGCGACCGGTTGGAGTGCCTTTTACTCCAACGGCAAGTGGCAGCCAAAGGACAAAAAGTCCTGATTGACCGCAGCACAGAACTGAAAAGGGCCCCTCGGGGCCCTTTTTTGTTGCTCTGGATCAAGTCGGTCGGCGCTTATTGCAGACCGCCCAGTTTGCGAAGGCGGGCCAACAGGCTGGATGTATCCCAGCGCTCTCCGCCCATGCTCTGTACATCGGCATAGAACTGATCCACCAGGGCAGTGACAGGCAGTGTGACGCCTCGTTCACGGGCTTCGGTCAGGCAGATATTGAGGTCTTTGCGCATCCAGTTAACGGCGAAACCGTGATCGTATTCGCCGGCAATCATCGTGTCAGCCCGGTTTTCCATCTGCCAGGACTGCGCGGCCCCCTGCGAGATGACGTCGATCACCTGGCGCTGGTCCAGGCCGGATTTTTCCGCGAAATACAGGCATTCCGACAGCCCCTGAACCAGACCGGCAATGGCAATCTGGTTGACCATCTTGGTGAGCTGACCCTTGCCGGGCTCGCCCATCCGGGTGACGGCCTTGCCATAAGCGTCCATCAGGGGTTTGGCGCGGTCGAAGGCAGCCTGTTCTGCGCCGCACATGACCGTCAGCTTGCCGTTTTCAGCGCCTTGTTGGCCTCCGGACACCGGAGCATCAATAAACGACTGGCCACGCTCTGAGGCGGCCTGGGCGATTTCAGTGGTCACGCTGGCCGACACCGTGGTGTGATCAATCAGGATGGCTTGGGCGGGGGCGTTGGCAATGATGCCGTCGGCGCCCAGGTACACGTCGCGAAGGTCCGGATCGGCGCCGACGCAGGTCATCACGAAATCCGCCTCGGATACCGCCTCGGCAATGCGACCACAGGCTTTGCCTGTGTATTCCCGGGTCCATTCATCTGCTTTGGCGGGCGTGCGATTGAAGACGGTCACGTCGTATCCGGCCTTGGCCAGGTGCCCGGCCATCGGGTAGCCCATGACACCCAGTCCGATAAAAGTCACCTTGCTGGACATAATTCTGCCTCCTGATATCCAGAATTGCGCGCGGGGGAGCGGCGGTTGAATCGGTACCAACGAAAAAGGGCCGCACACTGTGCAGCCCTTTTCGTCAGATCATGCAAAGCGATTACTTTGCAGGATAGTCGCGCTTGCTGGCGCCGGTGTAAAGCTGGCGCGGGCGACCGATGCGGTAGTTGCCGCTGACCATCTCGTTCCAGTGAGAGAACCAGCCGATGGTGCGCGACATGGCGAAGATCACTGTAAACATGGAGGTCGGGATACCGATGGCCTTCAGGATGATGCCGGAATAGAAGTCGACGTTCGGGTAGAGCTTGCGCTCGACGAAGTACTCGTCTTCCAGAGCGATCTGTTCCAGGCGCTGGGCAATGCGCAGCAGCGGATCGTTTTCCAGGCCCAGCTCGGCCAGGACTTCGTGACAGGTTTCACGCATGACCTTGGCGCGCGGATCGAAGTTCTTGTAGACCCGGTGACCGAAGCCCATCAGGCGGAAGGGGTCGTCCTTGTCCTTGGCTTTGGCCACGAACTGCTCGATGTTGGCCTCGTCGCCGATCTCGGCCAGCATATCCAGCACCGCCTCGTTGGCACCGCCGTGAGCCGGTCCCCACAGCGCAGCAATGCCGGACGCGATACAGGCATACGGGTTGGCACCGGTAGAGCCGGCCAGACGCACGGTAGACGTGGACGCATTCTGCTCGTGGTCCGCGTGCAGGATGAAGATCTTGTCCATGGCTTTGGCCAGGACCGGGTTGACCTTGTACTCCTCGCACGGATTGCCAAACATCATCTGCAGGAAATTTTCAGAATAGTTCAGGTCGTTGCGCGGGTAGATAAACGGCTGGCCGTTAGCGTACTTGTAGCACCACGCCGCAATGGTCGGCATTTTGGCCACGAGGCGGTGCGCCGTGATTTCTCGCTGTTCCTGGTTGGTGACGTCCATTTGGTCGTGATAGAAGGCGGACAGGGCGCCAACGACGCCACACATGATGGCCATCGGATGCGCGTCACGGCGGAAACCGCTGAAGAAATGGCGCATCTGGTCGTGAATCATGGTGTGGTGCTTGACGGTATCGCGGAAGCGGGCGTCTTCTTCAGCACTCGGCAGTTCGCCGTTGAGCAGCAGGTAGCAGACTTCCAGGTAGTCGGACTTTTCTGCCAGTTGCTCGATGGGATAGCCGCGGTGCAACAGAACACCATTGGCACCGTCAATGTAGGTGATCTTGGACTCGCAGGCCGCAGTGGACACAAAACCTGGGTCGTAGGTAAAGACGCCTTCCTGGACGAGACCTCGGACGTCAATGACATCTGGACCTTCCGTGCCGGCATATACGGGCAGCTCGATTGACTTATCACCCACCGAAAGCTGTGCTTTCCTGTCGGTCATGGTGCTCTCCTATATCAGCATTTCCAGCGTTAGAAAGGTTTCCGGAGACGCCGCAGGCGGTGCTGCAGGACAGGCTGGAGGCCATTCTGCCCGCCGCCGGTTGCTCTCTTGAAAACGCATATTATTGCAACATCACTCCGCGAGGTCACGGCCGGAAAGCCTTCGGGTGCGGCATTCCGGGCTGCACCGGGGTGCAGGGGATGAGTTGCTTGGTTATTCCGCAAAAACCGTCAGATTGGTGTTTCACGCCCAGCGTCGGGCACACACACAGTTTTGAAGCGTGGCGGCAAAATATAGGGAGTTGGCTTTTATTGTCAATGGATGAAGCAGGAATTCACGATGATGTATAGTGGCGAAATGGGTAGTTTGTGAGATCAGGAATAGGGAATTCCCGAGATTAGACCTTGGTCTGAAAGGATTTTGTAGGTTCCTAAATATTAATGCAAACTATGAGGGCGATTGACGCCTAACTGCCCGCTCACTGAGGGGTTTCAGTCGATTGCCGGTTTGTAATTCAGGGGGCCACTCCTTATAATCCGTAGCCCGGAATCGGGGACATGCCAGTCTGGAACGCCAATGACGACGTTTCGTCAGTGCCTTGTTCTCCCTCCATTGTTCTGATCCAAAGAAGAACACCCAACTACACCAACCATCCGTCCGGCGAGCAGTCTGTGAACCGGACAAAAAGAGAGTGTGAGAGAGCTGTGAATAGCAAACGACCAGTAAATCTCGATCTCAGCAAGTTCCATTTCCCATTGCCAGCGATCACGTCGATCCTGCACCGTATCAGCGGAATCATTATCTTCATCGGTATTGCGTTCATGCTCTACGGCCTGCAGCTTTCCCTGTCGGGAGAGGAAGGCTTCAATGCGGTTGGTAACCTGCTGGACAGCTTCCTGGCGAAGCTGATCATCTGGGGCATCCTGTCTGCTCTGCTGTACCACCTTGTTGCCGGTATCAAACACCTGATCATGGACATGGGCTACTGTGAGGAATTGCAGTCTGGCCGTCTGGCCGCCAAGGCCACCGTGGTTATTTCCGTTATCCTGATCATTCTCGCGGGGGTTTGGGTATGGTAAGCAGCGTAACGAATCTGGGGCGCAGTGGTGTCTACGACTGGATGATCCAGCGTGTGACCGCCTACGTATTGGCGCTGTACACGCTCTTCATGCTGGGCTTTGTGCTGTTCACCGATGTGGATTACGCCAGTTGGGCGGGTCTGTTCGATCAAACCTGGTTCAAGATTTTCAGCCTGATGGCGCTGCTGTCGATTGGCGGTCACGCCTGGGTTGGTCTTTGGACCGTGACAACCGACTACATCAAGGCCACAGCCCCGCGCTTTCTGGTGCAGGCATTTTGTGGTGCGGTGATGTTTGTCTATGTCGTTTGGGGCGTACAGATTCTCTGGGGGCTTTGATCCATGTCTAATATGAAGACCATTTCCTACGACGCCATCGTCATCGGCGGTGGTGGCTCCGGCATGCGGGCGGCGCTTCAGCTGACCGAGTCCGGCGTCAACACGGCGTGTCTTACCAAAGTATTTCCGACCCGTTCTCACACGGTCTCCGCCCAAGGCGGCATTACTTGTGCGATTGCCAGTGCCGATCCCAACGACGACTGGCGCTGGCACATGTACGACACCGTCAAGGGGTCTGACTACATTGGCGATCAGGATGCGATCGAGTATATGTGCTCGGTGGGTCCGCAGGCCGTTTTCGAGTTGGAGCATATGGGGCTCCCGTTCTCTCGGACTGAAAACGGTCGTATCTATCAGCGTCCGTTCGGTGGCCAGTCCAAGGATTACGGTAAGGGTGGTCAGGCTGCTCGTACCTGTGCGGCGGCTGACCGTACTGGTCATGCGCTGCTGCATACCCTTTACCAGGCCAACCTGAAGGGTGGCACCACCTTCCTGAATGAGTGGTATGCCGTTGACCTGGTCAAGAACAGCAAGAACCAGGTGGTGGGTGTCATCGCCATCGAAATCGAGACGGGCGAAGTGGCGTTTATCAAGTCGAAAGCCACCGTCCTGGCGACGGGTGGTGCCGGCCGTATCTACGCCTCAACGACCAACGCCCTGATCAACACCGGTGACGGCATCGGCATGGCACTGCGCGCTGGCTTCCCGGTTCAGGACATGGAAATGTGGCAGTTCCACCCGACCGGTATCCACGGTGCCGGTACGCTGGTGACTGAAGGCTGTCGGGGTGAGGGGGGTTACCTGATCAACTCCGAGGGCGAGCGCTTCATGGAGCGTTACGCGCCAAACGCCAAAGACCTGGCGGGCCGTGACGTTGTTGCCCGGTCCATGGTCATCGAAATCCTGGAAGGCCGCGGTTGCGGTCCGGACAAGGATCACGTCCTGCTGAAGCTGGATCACCTCGGTGAAGAGACGCTGAATCTGCGTCTGCCGGGTATCTGTGAGCTGTCGCGCACCTTTGCGCACGTGGACCCGGTGAAAGAGCCGATCCCGGTTGTGCCGACCTGTCACTACATGATGGGTGGTATTCCGACCAACGTCGGTGGTCAGGCGATTACCCAGGATGAGAATGGCAACGACGCCTTCATCGAAGGCCTGTTTGCCTGTGGTGAGGCGGCTTGTGTGTCTGTTCACGGCGCCAACCGTCTGGGCGGCAACTCGCTGCTGGACCTGGTTGTCTTCGGTCGTGCGGCGGGCCTGCACATCGAGAAGCAGTTGCGTGAAGGTTCCGAGGTCATGGAGCCGACGGAAGAGGACATCAAGCGCGCCATGGCTCGTCTTGACCGTCTGAACAGCGCTTCTGAAGGCGAGAGTGTCGCCGAGGTCCGCAAGGATCTGCAAAACACCATGCAGCTTTATTTCGGCGTGTTCCGGGATGGCGAGAGCATGGAGAAAGGGCTCAAGAAGCTGGATGAACTGGGTGAGCGGGTTCGCAAGACCAAGCTGACCGATCGCAGCAATGCCTTCAATACCGACCGTGTTGAGGCGCTTGAGCTGGATAACCTGTATGAAGTCGCCTATGCCACTGCGGTTTCAGCCATCGAGCGCAAGGAAAGTCGCGGTGCCCACGCACGCAACGACTTCACCGAGCGTGATGATGAAAACTGGCTGAAGCACTCGCTGTACTTCCCGCTCGAGAAGCGTGTAGGTAAGCGTGATGTCAACTTCGCGCCGAAGACGGTGGATACCTTCCAGCCGAAGATTCGGACCTACTAAGGAGTGACGCAGAAATGTTAGTAAGCGTATATCGGTACAATCCCGAAACTGACAACGCGCCTTACATGCAGGATATTGAACTGGAAATTCCTAAAGGTAAGGATCTGATGGTGCTGGACGTCCTGAACCTCCTGAAGGAGAAGGATCCGTCTCTGGCCTATCGTCGCTCCTGCCGCGAAGGGGTTTGTGGTTCCGACGGTCTCAACATGAACGGCAAGAACGGCCTGGGCTGTATCACGCCGCTTTCTGAGGTCGTAAAGAAGGGCAAGCTCGTGATCCGGCCACTGCCGGGGCTGCCGGTCATTCGTGACCTGGTTGTCGATATGAGCCTGTTCTACCAACAGTATGAAAAAGTGCAGCCGTACCTGATCAACAACGATCCGGCTCCGGCAATCGAACGTCTGCAATCCCCGGAAGAGCGGGAGAAGCTGGATGGCCTCTACGAGTGTATTCTCTGTGCGTGCTGTTCCACTTCCTGTCCGTCCTTCTGGTGGAATCCGGACAAGTTCGTGGGTCCGGCTGGCCTGCTGCAGGCATACCGCTTCCTGGCTGATAGCCGGGACCAGGCGCAGGATGAGCGTCTGGCCAATCTTGATGATCCGTTCAGCGTGTTCCGCTGCCGGGGCATCATGAACTGCGTCAGTGTCTGTCCGAAGGGGTTGAATCCGACCAAGGCCATCGGCCACATCCGGAATCTCCTGCTTCAGCGGGCGACGTGACCAGCAAAGGCTGACACAGGCGCTATACTGTTCTGATGTATTCAGCCTTCCCTGTGACAAGGTGAAGTCAAAATAAGGACTTACACCATTGGCTAATACCCAAAGACGGGGCGGGGAAGGCACACTACGGAAGCCGTGGCGTGGACTTAAAAGGTTCTCGGCACGGCTTTGCTGAGTTTTAACCACCGGGGAACGGAAAACATCCGCGCCAGTTCAGTGGTGGCAACAGTCGTCGAAATCCCCTCAGGACGATTGTCGTTAACCCCTTGCCATCAGTGGATTGCTCCCCGCTCCAGTCCGAGGTGAGCTATTCAAAATGCATGAAAGCATCATGGAGCAGTTATGGCAGACATCCCACCTACAGGGCGGGAATCTGACCTATGTTGAAGAGCTTTTCGAAACCTATCTGACCGATCCCAACGCGATTCCCGAGGAATGGCGCAATTATTTCGACAAACTGCCCCGTGTTGATGGCTCTTCGGGCAGGGATGTCTCCCTTTCCGCGATCCGCGAACAGTTTGAGCACATTTCCCGCAACCAGCGTCGACTGGCCGCCAGTGGCGTTCCGGCTTCCGCAACGTCCGATGCCGATCGCAAGCAGATCCGTGTCCTGCAGCTGATTAATGCGTATCGCTTCCGGGGGCATCAGCATGCCGACCTGGATCCGCTGGGTGTCTGGGAACGTGAAACCGTCGAAGATCTGAACATCGGCTTTCATGATCTCAGCGATGCCGACATGGACCTGGAATTCCAGACCGGGTCCCTGAATTTCGGCACCGAGACCATGAAGCTGCGCGATATTGTGGAAGGTCTCAAGCAGACCTACTGCAGCAGCATCGGCGCAGAGTATATGCACGTGGTGGATACGCGCATCAAGCGCTGGTTCCAGCAGCGTATGGAGCCGGTTCGGTCCCATCCCGAGTACGAAGCCAAGACCCGTCGTCACATCCTTGAGCGTCTGACTGCTGCGGAAGGCCTGGAGAAATACCTCGGCTCCCGCTATCCCGGCGTCAAGCGCTTTGGCCTGGAAGGCGGCGAAAGCCTGATTCCCTGCGTCGACGAACTGATCCAGCGTGCCGGCAGCTACGGTGCCAAGGAAATCGTCATCGGCATGGCCCACCGTGGTCGTCTGAACGTTCTGGTTAATACGCTGGGCAAGAACCCGCGTGAGCTGTTCGACGAGTTTGAAGGCAAGAAGCTGGCAGACGCCGGATCGGGCGATGTGAAGTACCACCAGGGCTTCTCCTCAAACGTGATGACCGAAGGCGGCGAGGTTCACCTGGCCCTGGCCTTCAACCCGTCGCATCTGGAAATTGTGTCTCCGGTCGTTGAGGGTTCGGTACGTGCCCGTCAGACCCGCCGCGAAGACCCGGACGGTACCCAGGTCCTGCCGATCATCATGCACGGCGATGCGGCGTTTGCCGGTCAGGGCGTGGTGATGGAAACCTTCCAGATGTCCCAGACCCGGGGCTATGGTGTGGGTGGCACAATCCACATCGTGATCAACAACCAGGTGGGTTTCACCACCAGCAAACAGGAAGACGCCCGCTCCACGGAATACTGCACCGACGTCGCCAAGATGGTTCAGGCGCCGATCCTGCACGTGAACGGTGACGATCCTGAAGCGGTCATGTTTGCCACCCAGATGGCGATGGATTATCGCAACGAGTTCAAGCGCGATGTGGTGATCGATCTGGTGTGCTACCGCCGCCGGGGCCACAATGAGGCGGATGAGCCGTCGGCCACGCAGCCGGTGATGTACGAGAAGATTCGCAAGCGCAAGACCACGCGCGAGCTTTATGCCAAGCAACTGGTTGATGCCGGTGTGATCGGCGAAGACGAAGCCAAGTCGATGGAGCTCGAATACCGTGATGCGCTGGACAAGGGTGACCACGTGGTCAAATCGCTGGTCAAAGAGCCGAACAAGGCGCTTTACGTGGACTGGCAACCCTACCTGGGACACGAGTGGACGGCCAAGTGCAAGACCAGCGTCGCTCTGAGAACCTTGCAGCGTATCGGCAAGAAGATGGGGCAGCTGCCCGAAGGCTTTGCGGTCCAGCGCCAAGTGTCCAAAATCGTCGACGACCGCAACAAGATGACCCAGGGCGCACTGCCGATCAACTGGGGTTATGGCGAAGTCATGGCGTATGCGACGCTGTTGAACGAAGGCCATCCGATCCGTATCACCGGCCAGGATGTTGGCCGAGGTACCTTCTCGCACCGTCATGCCGTGCTGCACAACCAGAAGGGTGGCGATACCTATATCCCGCTGGAAAACGTGTCGGACAAGCAGCCGCTGTTCGAGATCTATGATTCGCTCCTTTCCGAGGAAGCGGCCATGGCGTTCGAATACGGTTACTCGACCACCACACCGGACGCGCTGATCGTCTGGGAAGCCCAGTTCGGTGACTTCGCCAACGGTGCCCAGGTGGTGATCGACCAGTTCCTCACCAGCGGTGAGCACAAGTGGGGCCGTCTTTGTGGCCTGACCCTGCTGCTGCCACACGGCTATGAGGGGCAGGGGCCGGAACACAGCTCCGCGCGTCTGGAGCGCTTCCTGCAGATGTGTGCCGAACACAACATCCAGGTTTGTGTGCCCACCACGCCGGCGCAGGTGTTCCACATGCTGCGTCGCCAGGTGAAGCGCCCGCTGCGTAAGCCGCTGGTTGCCATCACGCCGAAGAGTCTGCTGCGTCACAAGGAAGCCACTTCGGGCCTGGATGACCTGACCGAAGGCACCTTCCAGACCGTGCTGCCGGAGAAGGAACCGACGGATCCGAAGAAAGCCCGTCGCCTGATCCTCTGTAGCGGTAAGGTCTATTTCGACCTGTTGGAGAAGAAGAAAGCCGACGAGCGGGATGATGTTGCCATTGTGCGTCTGGAGCAGCTGTACCCGTTCCCGGCGGACGATCTGGACGAGGTTCTAAAGCCGTACTCCAAACTGACCCACGCAGTCTGGTGTCAGGAAGAACCCATGAACCAGGGCGCCTGGTACTCCAGTCAGCACCATATGCGCCAGGCACTGCACCGCCATAATCCGAAACTGTATCTTCAGTATGCAGGTCGGGACGCGTCCGCCGCACCGGCATGCGGACACCTCTCGGTCCACATTGAAGAGCAGAAAAAACTGGTTAACGACGCGTTCGAAGTTTGACGAGTTACCGAATTTAAGGATCCGAGATGTCAACTGAAATCAAAGCCCCTGTTTTTCCAGAATCTGTCGCCGAGGGCACAGTCGCGACCTGGCACAAGAAGCCGGGTGAAGCCTGTGAACGCGATGAACTGATCGTCGATATCGAAACCGACAAGGTTGTCCTTGAAGTGGTCGCGCCGGCTGACGGCGTGATCGAGGAAATCGTCAAGGACGAAGGCGATACCGTGGAAAGCGGTGAGGTCGTCGGCAAGTTCAAGGAAGGCGCCGCGGGCTCCGCGCCGGCCAAAAAAGACGAGGACAAAGGCTCCTCTGACGAGACGGAAGCGCCGAAAGCCGAGCAAGGCAGCGCATCGTCCGGCGGTGAAGCCATCCTGAGTCCGGCGGCCCGCAAACTGGCTGAGGAAAATAACGTCGACCCCAACGCCATCAAGGGCACCGGCAAGGACGGCCGCGTCACCAAGGAAGACGTACAGAAACACGTGTCTTCCGGCGGTCAGGCTGCTCCGGCACCGAGTGCGCCCGCCGCAGCGGCGCCGGCCGCCGACGTTGCCACCGGCGAGCGTGCCGAGAAGCGGGTACCGATGACCCGTCTGCGTGCCAGCATCGCCAAGCGTCTGGTCAATGCCCAGCAAAGTGCCGCCATGCTGACCACGTTCAACGAGGTCAACATGAAGCCGGTCATGGAGCTGCGCAAGCAGTACAAGGAAACGTTCGAGAAGCGTCACGGCGTCAAGCTGGGCTTCATGTCCTTCTTCGCCAAGGCGGCGACCGAAGCCCTCAAGCGCTTCCCGGCGGTCAACGCGTCCATCGACGGTAACGACATGGTTTACCACGGTTACCAGGACATCGGCGTGGCCGTGTCCACCGACCGCGGTCTGGTTGTGCCGGTTGTGCGCGACGTCGACGGTCTGGGACTGGCCGATATCGAGAAGACGATCATCGAGTACGGCACCAAGGCGCGTGACGGCAAACTGGGCATTGAGGAAATGACCGGCGGCACCTTCACCATCACCAACGGTGGTATCTTTGGTTCTCTGATCTCCACGCCGATCCTGAATCCGCCACAGACGGCCATCCTCGGAATGCACAAGATCCAGGAGCGCCCGATGGCGGTGAACGGTCAGGTTGAAATCCTGCCGATGATGTACCTGGCACTGTCATACGATCACCGCATGATCGACGGCAAGGAAGCAGTTCAGTTCCTGGTGGCCATCAAGGAAATGCTCGAAGATCCGGCGCGTATTCTGCTGGACGTCTGAACCGGTTCATCAACACATTTAGAGAAACAGGATAGAACATGTCTGATAAGTTCGATGTCATCGTCATCGGTGCTGGGCCTGGCGGCTACGTAGCTGCCATCAAGGGCGCCCAGCTGGGATTGAAAGTCGCGTGTGTTGAAAACTGGACTTCCAAAGACGGCAAGCAACAGGTGCTGGGTGGTACCTGTCTGAACGTGGGCTGTATCCCGTCCAAGGCGCTGCTGGAAATCTCCCACAAGTTTGAGGAAACCAGCCACAGCTTTGCCGACCAGGGGATCGAAGTTAAGGATCCGACCATCAACGTCGCCAAGATGATGGAGCGCAAGGACGGTATCGTGAAGCAGCTGACCGGCGGTATCGCGCAGCTGTTCAAGGCCAACGGCGTGACGCCGATTCACGGCCGCGGTCGCGTGCTGGCGAACCGTCAGGTGGAAGTGACCGACAACGACGGCAAGACCACGACCTACGAAGCGGACAATGTGGTGATTGCCACCGGTTCCAACCCGATCGAAATTCCGCCGGCGCCGATGACCGAAGGGTTCATCGTGGATTCCGAAGGTGCTCTGGAATTCGACAAAGTGCCCAAGCGTCTGGGCGTGATCGGTGCCGGTGTCATCGGTCTGGAACTGGGTAGCGTCTGGGCCCGTCTGGGTTCAGAAGTGACCGTTCTGGAAGCGCTGGATACGTTCCTGCCGGCCGTCGACCAGCAGGTCGCCAAGGACGCGCTGAAGCAGTTCAAGAAACAGGGCCTCGACATCAAGCTGAAGGCCCGTGTCACCGGTTCCAGCGTCAAGCGTAATCTGGTCAACGTGACCTATGAAGACGCCAAAGGCGAGCAGGAGCAGAAGTTCGACAAGCTGATCGTTGCGGTTGGCCGTCGTCCGAACACCGACAACCTGCTGGCTGCAGACAGCGGTGTGAACCTGGACGAGCGCGGCTTCATTTTCGTTGACGATTACTGCCAGACCGACGCACCGGGCGTCTGGGCGATTGGCGACGTGGTTCGCGGCCCGATGCTGGCGCACAAGGCATCCGAAGAAGGCATCATGGTGGTTGAGCGTATCGCCGGCCACAAGCCGCAGGTCAACTACGACTGCATTCCGAACGTCATCTACACCTTCCCGGAAGTGGCCTGGGTGGGTAAGACCGAGGAGCAGCTCAAGGCCGAAGGCGAAGCCTATAAAGTCGGCACCTTCCCGTTTGCGGCCAACGGTCGTGCCATGGCGGCCAACTCGGCCACCGGTATGGTCAAGATCATTGCCGACGAGAAGACCGATCGCATTCTCGGCTTCCATGTCACCGGCCCGCAGGCGTCTGAAATCGTCGCCCAGGGCGTGATTGCCATGGAATTCGGTTCCAGCGCCGAAGATCTGGCGCTGACCTGTTTCGCGCATCCGACCCTGTCGGAGTCCGTGCACGAGGCAGCCCTTGCAGTGGGCGACGGCGCAATCCACGTCGCCAACAAGCGCAAGAAAAAATAAGAAGTCAGTGGGCCGGTTTATCCGGCCCAACTTGTACAGACGGAGAGGGGCGCAACGAGGCGCTCAGTGTCTGAAGACCTCTCCCGGTCTGGCCCCTGAACGTCAGCCTGTGCTGACGTTCAGGCGTTGGAAAATCCAACTCCGGCCGGGCCAGGGTGTGTCTCAACGAGAACTGACGCGCCCGAACAGAATTCGCACCACGCGGGTTCGTATCCCAGAGTGAAGCCACTGGCGGGTGGGGCGGTAACGCCCGGTCGGCCAGTGTCTTCTGAAATGGTTATCCTCCATATAAGAGTGGGACAACGCTATGAATTTGCACGAATATCAGGGCAAGCAGCTGTTCGCTGAATACGGCCTGCCGGTTTCCAAAGGCATTGCCTGCGAGACTCCGCAGGACGCCGTCGCTGCAGCTGCTGAGATTGGCGGTGAGCGCTGGGTTGTGAAGGCCCAGGTTCACGCCGGTGGCCGGGGCAAGGCCGGGGGCGTCAAGCTGGTCAGCAGCAAGGACGAGATCCGCGAGTTTGCCGAGTACTGGCTGGGCCGTAACCTGGTCACTTATCAGACGGATGAGAAGGGCCAGCCGGTCAGCAAGATCCTGGTTGAAGATCTGACCGACATCGACCAGGAACTGTACCTGGGTGCGGTTGTTGATCGTGGCTCACGTCGTATCGTTTTCATGGCCTCTACTGAAGGTGGTGTCGAGATCGAGACGGTGGCTGAGGAAACCCCTGAGAAGATCCTGAAAGCGGAAGTCGATCCGCTGGTCGGCGCACAGCCGTACCAGGGTCGTGAGCTGGCTTTCAAACTGGGCCTGAAGGGCGACCAGATCAAGCAATTCGTCAAGATTTTCCTGGGTCTGGCCAAGCTGTTCGAAGACAAGGACCTGGCTCTGTTGGAAATCAACCCGCTGGTCATCACCCCGGCAGGCAACCTGCACTGCCTGGACGCGAAGATCGGCGTTGACGGCAACGCCCTGTACCGTCAGCCGCAGATTCGCGAGATGCACGATCCTTCCCAGGAAGATCAGCGCGAAGCCGATGCCGCGAAGTGGGAGCTGAACTACGTCGCTCTGGAAGGCAACATCGGTTGCATGGTTAACGGCGCTGGCCTGGCCATGGGCACCATGGACATCGTTAAACTGAACGGCGGTCAGCCGGCCAACTTCCTCGATGTGGGCGGTGGCGCGACCAAAGAGCGTGTGACCGAAGCGTTCAAGATCATCCTGTCCGATGACGCCGTCAAGGCGGTTCTGGTCAACATCTTCGGCGGTATTGTCCGTTGCGACATGATCGCGGAAGGCATCATCGGCGCCGTGAAAGAAGTCGGCGTGAAAGTACCTGTCGTGGTTCGCCTGGAAGGCAACAATGCCGAACTGGGTTCCAAGGTACTGGCAGACAGTGGCCTGAACATCATCGCGGCTACCAGTCTGACGGATGCTGCACAGCAAGTCGTTAAAGCCGCGGGAGGTAAGTAATGAGCGTCCTGATCAATAAAGACACCAAAGTGATCTGCCAGGGTTTTACCGGTGCACAAGGCACCTTCCACTCTGAGCAGGCGATTGAGTACGGCACCAAAATGGTTGGCGGTGTCTCTCCCGGGAAAGGCGGTACCGAGCATCTGGGTCTGCCGGTCTTTAACACCGTTCGCGAAGCGGTCGAAGCCACGGGCGCACAGGCGACCGTGATCTACGTACCGGCGCCTTTCTGTAAGGATGCCATCATCGAAGCGGCGGATGCCGGCCTTGAGTTGATCGTCTGCATCACCGAAGGCATCCCGACCATCGACATGCTCTACGCAAAAGAGTACGTCGATCGCAAAGGCGTGCGTATGATCGGCCCGAACTGCCCGGGCGTGATCACTCCGGACGAGTGCAAGATCGGCATCATGCCGGGCCATATCCATAAGAAGGGCAAGGTCGGTATCGTTTCCCGTTCCGGTACCCTGACTTATGAAGCGGTCAAGCAGACCACTGACTTCGGCTACGGCCAGTCCACCTGTATCGGTATCGGTGGTGACCCGATTCCGGGCTCCAACTTCATCGACATGCTGAAGCTGCTGCAGGACGACCCCGAGACTCAGGCGATCGTCATGATCGGTGAGATCGGTGGCACAGCCGAAGAGGAAGCCGCGGCGTTCATCAAGGACAACGTGACCAAGCCGGTTGTGTCTTACATCGCCGGTGTGACGGCGCCTCCGGGCAAGCGCATGGGCCACGCCGGCGCGATCATTGCCGGTGGCAAGGGCACTGCAGACGACAAGTTTGCGGCTCTGGAAGATGCGGGCGTCAAGACCGTTCGCAGTCTGGCCGAAATCGGTCAGGCGCTGAAAGAGGTCACTGGCTGGTAAGAGCCAACGCCTGAAAAAGAACCCCTGTTTTCTCCCTTCGGGGAGAGAGCGGGGGTTTTTTCGTTTAAACTGGGCTGACTTCGCAGCAAGTGGGTCTGTGACGGATGCGGGTTTAGCGTTAACCTGACCGCCACATCCGTTATAATCCCGGCGAAGACAATACGGTAGATCGGACCGCCATCAGGCGAAAACCGAGCGTTCCAGTATCATCCATTAAGGAGTTCATGCTTTGAGTTCTGTAGATCCCCAGCAGCGCGTGCTGTCTGGTATGCGTCCCACCGGAAAACTGCATCTTGGCCATTACCACGGTGTGCTGAAAAACTGGGTCAAACTCCAGCATGAATTCGAGTGCTTCTTCTTCGTTGCCGACTGGCATGCGCTGACCACGCAATACGACGATACCCGCGGAATCGAGTCCAGCGTATGGGAAATGGTGATCGACTGGCTGGCCGCCGGCGTTAATCCGGGTTCGGCCACCATCTTCATCCAGTCCAAGGTGCCCGAGCATGCGGAGCTCCACCTGTTGCTGTCGATGATCACGCCGCTGGGCTGGCTCGAGCGGATTCCGACTTACAAGGACCAGCAGGAGAAACTGCGCGAGAAGGATCTGGCCACCTACGGCTTCCTCGGCTATCCGCTGCTGCAGAGTGCCGACATCCTGATGTACCGGGCCGGTCGGGTGCCAGTGGGCGCCGATCAGGTGTCGCACGTGGAGATCACCCGCGAGATCGCGCGCCGTTTCAATCACATCTACGGTCGCGAGCCGGGCTTCGAAGAGCAGGCGGAAGCCGCCATCACCAAGATGGGCAAGAAGAACGCCAAGCTCTATCGCGAGCTGAAGCGCAAGTATCAGGAAGAGGGCGATGTAGAGGCCCTGGACCGGGCTCGGGCCTTGCTCAAGGAGCAGCAGAACATTTCCATGGGCGACAGTGAGCGCCTCTACGGCTACATCGAGGGTGGCGGTAAGGTCATTCTGCCGGAGCCGCAACCACTGCTGACGCCGGATTCCAAAATGCCGGGCCTGGACGGTCAGAAAATGTCCAAGTCCTACCAGAACACCATTGGCCTGCGCGAAGAGCCGGACGCCGTCGCACAGAAGATCCGCGTCATGCAGACCGATCCGCAGCGGGTTCGTCGGACCGATCCGGGCGAGCCGGAGAAGTGCCCGGTCTGGGGGCTGCACAAGGTCTATTCCGACAGCGACACCCAGGAATGGGTTCAGACCGGCTGCCGGAGCGCCGGTATTGGCTGCCTGGACTGCAAGAAGCCGTTGATCGACGCCATCGTTGAAGAGCAGCGTCCGCTGCATGAGCGGGCCAGGGAATACGAGAGCAATCCGGAGCTGATTCGCTCGATTATCGAGGAAGGCTGCGAGCATGCGCGCGATGCGGCGCGGGAAACTCTGGACGAAGTGCGTCATGCCATGGGGCTGTCCTACCGCTGATCGCGGTGGACAAGCACTGGCCCGGGAGCGGCGATGACTGACGATCAGCAGGTCCAGGATACCTCGGAACCCCAGACGTCTGAGGCAACTCAGACGGCGTCGGGCACCGATACGCCGGATATCGCCTCCGTGGCCCGGGTGGCGGGCCAGCCCGTCAAGGACCTACCGCAGGATCTCTACATCCCGCCGGACGCGCTGGCCGTTTTTCTGGAGGCCTTTGAGGGGCCTCTCGATCTGCTGCTTTACCTGATTCGCCGTCAGAACATGGATATCCTCGATATCGATGTCAGCGAGATCACCCGTCAGTACATGGATTACATCAACGCCATCGAGGCCATGCGCTTCGAGCTGGCTGCGGAATACCTGGTGATGGCGGCCACCCTGGCGGAAATCAAGTCGCGCATGCTGCTGCCGCGCCAGGAGAGTGAGGACGAGGAAGACCTTGATCCCCGCGCCGAACTGATCCGCCGGCTCCAGCAATACGAGCGCTTCAAGAAAGCCGCTGAGGATCTGGATGAGCTGCCGCGTATGGAGCGGGATACTTACGCCACGTCAGCCTCACTGCCTCGCCTGCCGCAGAGCCAGGTGCATCCGGACGTGGAGCTGAAAGACATGCTGTTGGCGTTGCGCGACGTCATTCGCCGGGCGGATCTGTTCACCAGCCACCACGTTGAGCGGGAAAAGCTGTCCACCCGCGAGCGTATGTCCCATATTCTGTCCAGCCTGTCCGGCGACCGCTTTGTTCGTTTCGAGAGTTTGTTCACGATCGAAGAGGGGCGACTGGGCGTTGTGGTGACGTTCCTGGCGACGCTGGAGCTGGTAAAGGAGCAGCTGATCGAGGTGGTTCAGGGCGAAGTGCTCGGGTCAATTCACGTACGGGCCCGGGCGGCAAACTGAGACACAGGGCAACCGGAATGAGTGAAGAACAGATTCGTCGTATACAGATGATTATCGAAGCCGCGCTGCTCGCCGCTGGCAAGCCCCTGAATCTGGATCAGCTGCGTGAGCTGTTCAGTGAAGAAGAGCGCCCGGCCCGCCAGGTGATGGAGCATGCCCTCAGCCAGCTGGAGCAGGCCTGTGAAGATCGCAGCTACACCCTGTGCAAGGTGTCCAGCGGTTATCGATTCCAGATTCGTGAAGACTATGCCCGCTGGGTCGGCCGGCTGTTCGAAGAAAAACCGCAGCGTTATTCCCGGGCGCTGCTGGAAACCCTGGCTCTGATTGCCTATCGCCAGCCCATCACCCGGGGTGAAATCGAAGACATTCGCGGGGTTACGGTTAGCAGCAATATCATCCGGACGCTCATGGAGCGAGAATGGGTGCGTGTCGTCGGCCACAAAGACGTCCCGGGGCGGCCGGCCATGTACGCCACAACCCGTCAGTTTCTTGACTACTTCAACATGACATCGCTGGAGCAGCTGCCGCCCCTGTCGGAAATTCGTGATCTCGAGGAGATCGGGCGTGAGGTCGAGCAGAAGATCCAGGCCGAAATCCAGTTTGACGATCCGAAGTCCGTCCCGGAAGACAGAGACGACGATTCCGGCGACGACCACAATGAATCCATTTCCGGGACCGTCCACTGAGGTCGGTCCGGGCACTCTGAAGGAAACATACCATGTCGCAGAAGCGCGACGCGCAGTCGAGCCGCGGCCAGCGGCCGTCCGCGGATAAGCAGAAGCCCACACGTCAGGTGTTGCCGCCCGAGCGTCTGCAGAAGGTTCTCTCGCGGGCCGGCGTCGGTTCGCGTCGGGAAGTTGAAGCGTGGATCGAAGCCGGGCGGATTACCGTCAATAAGGCGATCGCCGTTCCGGGTCAGAAGGTCACCGTGGACGACCACATTTTCATCGACGGCAAACCCGTCAGCATCGAAGCGGCCCAGGCGCCGGTTCGTCGCGTGTTGATGTACAACAAGCCCGAAGGCGAAGTGACTACCCGTAACGATCCGGAGGGGCGTCCGACGGTTTTTGATCGCCTGCCGCGTCTCAAGGATCAGCGCTGGATCGCGATTGGCCGGCTCGATATCAATACCACCGGCCTGATGCTGTTCACCACCGACGGCGAGCTGGCCAATCGCCTGATGCATCCGTCCTATCAGGTGGACCGGGAGTATGCGGTGCGTATCTTCGGGGAAGTGGACGAGGCGATGACGGATCGATTGCTGGAAGGCGTCCTGCTGGATGACGGCATGGCGAGCTTCTCGGATATTTCCAGCGCCGGCGGCTCAGGGATTAACCACTGGTTCCATGTCACCTTGTTCGAGGGGCGTAACCGGGAAGTCCGGCGGCTGTGGGAGTCCCAGGGCGTCAAGGTCAGTCGCCTGAAGCGGGTCCGTTTCGGGCCGGCCATGTTGCCCAGTCGTCTCAGCATGGGGCGCTGGGAGGAAATGGATCAGCGCGGTGTCGATGCCCTGAGTCGGGCGGTTGGCCTGGATCCACTGGCGCTACCGGCGAAAACGCCGGGAGAAGCCCGTACCCAGCGTCGGCAACAGCGCAAGAAGCCGTCCCGGGGTTCCGGCAGCTATCGTAAGGGGGGCGTGTTTACCCGAGCGGAGCACAAGGCGGAAGAGCGTCAGGAAAAGAAAGGGGATGCCCGTCGCAAGTCCCCGATGGGACGTCGCAAGGCGCCGAAACACTAGGGAGTCGCCCGTTCCGTGGGCGTTGGCGTCGGTCTAATCGCCGCGGTTGCGGCGGTTACTGTCGATGAAGGTGATATCGGAGTTCTGGGCGGGTCGCGCCTGACGGGTGCAGTCGCGGCCATCGGATTTGGCCTGGTACAGCGCCTCGTCAGCGCGCTTGAACCACGCATCGGCGGACTCACCACGGGACTGGATACCAAAGCCCGCACTGGCCGTCACGCGGACCGGCTCCCCTTCGCTGTCCAGGGTGATGCAGGTGATGGCCTCGCGGATGCGATCAGCCACCAGTGCACATTCCTTGTCGCCAATATGCGGCAATATGATCCCGAATTCCTCACCACCAATCCGGTATACCGTATCCGTGCAGCGGGTGGCGTCTTCGATTGCCAGTGCCGTCGCCCGCAGAATCTGGTCGCCGGCCAGGTGGCCATAGCGGTCGTTGATCGATTTGAAATGATCCAGATCGCACAGGATCAACGCACAGCGCTCACCGTGACGATTGCCGAGTGAGGCTTCGCGGCCCAGCGCATCTTCAAACGCCCGCTTGTTGGGGATGCCGGTGACGACATCGGTGAGGGACGCGCGGTGTACCGCATCATAGCGACAGGCATTCCGGATCGAGTGAATTGCCGTCCCCAGCATCTGCTCGATGACCGTCTGCTCCTGTTCGGCGAAGCGCATCCGGCGAAAGATGCTCAACATGCCGAAGTGCTCGCCGGCCAGATTCAGGCCATACTCACACCGATGATTGCCACCCTGACCAATCTTGATCTCGACAGGCTGGCCGTCGGTGGTGTTCTGATAGGTCAGGCGGTCGAACGGAACCACGGAGGCCAGCTCTTCGGCGAAAATGGCCATGAGTTCCTGGAGGTCCAGCGTGGTCGTCATCCGACGGCACAGGCGCATGAAAACGTCATCATCACGCTGCCACTGAAGACTCAGACGCTCCAGGTCGGCCAGGGCCTGAGCGCGCTCAGATCCGGCGTTTGTCAGGGATGTGGGATTAGAGGGCATAACGGTACTCTCGCTCGCATTGTGGTCGTTCAAGCATGTATCGTGCCCATCCTGTAAAGGTCATTATAAACAGTGTATTAAAAGTGAAGGCGGTGCTTTTAAGTTCAACGGAATGCAGTTTGGACAAATTATTGACGGATTAAATCCGACACGGGCGGAAGGAGATTGCCGTGGTCAAGGACGCAAAGATCGAGTTTGTAACGTTTGTGGTCGATCAGCTGCAGGGGGTTGGGCCGGTTCAGGCCAAGAGGATGTTCGGGGGCCATGGCCTCTTTCTGGGGGACATCATGTTTGCGCTGATTTCCGGGCAGACGCTCTATTTGAAGTTCGATGCCCAGAGTGAGCCGGCGTTTGTTGCCCGGGGTCTGGAGCCCTTCACGATCCAGCGCCAGGGGAAGCGCATTGCGATGTCCTACCGCCAGGCACCTGAGGAGGTCTTTGAGGATCCGGAGCAGATGATGGCCTGGGGGAACGAAGCCTATGCCGCCGCGTTACGTGCCAGTCGATCGGGAAAACGGTGAAGCCATGGGTGTTCATGGCGCGTATATGGACCTGGCAGACGCAGGGACGCTAGAGCACGCGCTTCCTGATGGCCGTCACTAGCTGGTTCATCAGCTCGACCGCTTCCTGCTCATGATGTTCCTGCCATTGCCAGCGGCTGCTGTTTTCACTGCCTTCACGCGCCCGGGCATCCCGGTTGTCGAGGAACTGACAGGCGGCCAGATGCGCCTTGACCTCGGCATCAAGCAGCTGGTGCAGCAGGTGATCGATATCGGCATCGATAAACGGGCGCAGGCGGTTGGTTTCCCGCCGTAGGTCGAGGGCCGCATGACGGGCCGCGAGACGGGTATCGCTGATCGGCTCGTGATGATCGATGGCGCGCAGGAAAGTGCCGATCCGGTCGTGCAGCTCCCACGCGAGGGGCCACAATGTATCGTAGGCCGCTCTTTCCGTCGCGGAAACGCCCGCCCGTGGCCGGGCATCGACCGATGGAGCGTCCGACTTATCGCCATCGTTGCCGACCTGGGCATCGGCTTCCTGCCAGAGTGTATTGATGCGCCGCTCAAGATAATCGACTTCTTCCTGCTGTCGACGCACCTGTCGGAATAGAACAACGAACGCTGCCAGCGCAATAAGGCAAGCCAGACCGCCCGCGACCACAAGGACCGGCGCTCTGGAAATAAAGGCTAGGGCGTCTGGATTCATGAAGCGCTCTCCTGTCACCTCAGTCGCCGTCACAGTCTCTCACATTCTCAGGATGCCTCACCAGTCTCCCTTCGTCCGGGCGCCCGTCACAGGCGGCCCAGACACTTGATGGCAGCTGCGGCGGCCGACGTGCGGTTCTCGACGGCCTGCTTGCGGAAGATCTGCTCCAGGTGTTTGTTGACGGTGCGCGGGCTCATTTCCAGAATCTGGCCGATTTCCCGGTTGGTCTTGCCGTTGGCGATCCAGAGCAGGACGTCCGCTTCCCGGGCGGTCAGGCCGAAACGTTGGCGCAGGGTCTCGGTCGCATGCTTGTCGCCTTTGCGGGGACTCAGTCGAAGCAGGTAGTTGGTATGGTCGATCCGGGCCAGAAATTCGGCAGTCAGTGGTTCGGGCAGGAAATCCAGGGCCAGGTTATGGCCACTTTCCGGGTCGTGGTCCAGCCAGGTGCTGAGCGTTTCAACGACGCGCTCGCTGGTTTCGGTATCGAGGGCGCCTGACTGCTTGAGCAGCTGCTGAACCTGCGGCGTCGCCCAGACCTGCTGCCCGTGACCATCGACGGCCATCAGGTTCTGGCCGGCATGATCCAGTGCCGAGCGTGCGCTGCGGGCCATGCGGGCATTGGCCAGATGCACGGACATCCGGGCGACCAGCTCATTGGCATTGATGGGTTTGGTGACGTAGTCCACGCCGCCGGATTTGAGCCCCATCACCACGTGCTCGGTGTCCGACAGACCGGTCATGAAAATGATGGGCACGTCCATCAGCTCACTGCGCTCACGCAAGCGCCGGCAGGTTTCGAAGCCGTCCATGTTGGGCATGATCGCATCGAGCAGGATGATGTCTGGTGCAATGTTCTGGGTGATGGTCAGGGCCTGGGCGCCTTCGAGCGCCACCAACACGGTCATGCCGGCTTCTTCCAGCACGTCGTTGATCATGCGGATGCTGTCCACCGCATCGTCGACAACCAGCACAACGGTACGTTGTTCACTCGCAGCATTCATCACGGGTTACCTGTAGCAGGGAGATGATCTCGTCAAACCGGAAGTTCTCGGTCAGCTCGGTCAGTTGATCGAGCAACGGGGTGTCGGCGTCTCCATGCACGCGCATGCTGTGCAGTGCTTCGAGCAGTCCTTTGCGATGGCCGATTGAAGCCAGCTCCACCAGACGCTGCTGGTGGGCCGGTTCGGGGAGGCGGTTGATGGTTGACGGATAGAACGCGGTATCGGTCTTCTCGCTGGGCGTCCTTTCGTAGCGCCAGCTCAGTTTGAGCAGTTCGCCGATACGATCCAGCAAGAGGTTCAGTCGCACCGGTTTGACAACGTAGCCGTCATACAACGGTGGGCTTTGCAGCTGGTGCCGGCCTTCGCTGGCATCGGCGGAGACCATGACCACCGGCAGCTCCAGGCGAGCGCCACGGATCTGGTCGAGGATCTCCCAGCCGGTAAAGCCCGGCATGGAGATGTCCAGTAACACCAGGTCCGGCTTTTCCCGCTCCACGGTCTGCAAGGCGGAGAGGGAGTTGTCGATCTCCAGGATCTCGAAGCCCAGCGGCGAGAGCATGGCGCGGATAAGCTGACGATGTGACGACTCGTCGTCGATGACCGCAATCCGGCGAACCGGGCCGTCGTAGCCGAAGATGGTTCGGGTGGGCACGGTGATTGATTCCGGGTGAGGGCGGTCGACGCTCGACAGCATGAGGCTGACCCTGAAGACGCTGCCGTGGCCGGGCGAGCTGGTCACAGCGATATCGCCCCCCATGATTTCGGTCAGCAGGCGCGTAATAGTCAGGCCCAGGCCCGTGCCCGAGCGGCTCAGTCCGGCCGTTCGAACGCGCTCAAAGGGACGGAAGATGCGCTCGATGTCCGATTCGGCGATGCCTTCGCCGGTGTCCCGCACCTCGAATTCCGCCACCTGGCTGCGGTAGCGCAGTGTGAAATTCACCTCCCCGTGATCCGTGTACTTGATGGCGTTGGAGAGCAGATTGATCAGGATCTGCCGCAGACGCTTTTCATCGGTACTGACAAACTCCGGCAGGTGTTTCGGGCCCTGGTACGTGAAGCGCAGGCCCTTGTCCTGAGCCTGGAGCCGGAACATGTGTACCAGCTGATCCATCAGCATCGCAATGCGCACCTGGTCCCGGTGCAGGTCGAGCCGGCCGGCTTCGATCTTGGAAATGTCCAGCAACCCCTCGATCAGGTCGGCCAGGTATTCGCCCGAGCGGCGGATCACATCCAGGGCGCCTTTGCGATTGGCCGGGATGGTCTCATCGTTTTCCAGCAACTGGGCGTAGCCGAGGATGGCGTTCAGCGGGGAACGCAGTTCATGGCTGATGCCGGTCAGGTAGCGGCTCTTGGCATCGTTGGCGGCTTCGGCGTGCTCCTTGGCTTCCTGAAGAGCCTTGTCCGTGCGTTCGTGGGCCACGATCTCTTCCATCAGCAGCCGCGTCTGGCGCTGGGATTCTTCTTCGGCGACGACCCGACTCTCGTGAGCCAACACGAACAGCCAGCAAACCACTCCAGTCACAATGATGAGGATGAAAAACACCTTCCAGAGCGTGGCGGAGAGCAGGAGTGCCGCGGCGGCGCTGTCCACCGGCGTCTTGAAATAGATCAGCGACAGCAGCAGGCCGGACACGCCGTTGATGGCAAACAGCAGGATCAGGAAGTGGCCGACCCGGCTGGTCAGCCGGGGCATCAGGGCCGAGGGCAGGTACCGCCCGAAGAAGCTCTGGAATTGCTCCCGGTACCCGCCGCCAGGCTTACAAAAGTCGGCACAGCGGGCGTCGAGTGAGCAGCACAGGGAGCAGATATGGCCGTCGTAGGCCGGGCAGTGGGTCACGTCCTCGGGCTCGAAGCGGTGCTCGCAAATGCAGCAATTCACCAGCCCCTCGGTGGTCTCCATATGCACCGGCGGCCGGGCCAGGTAATAGCGGCCCTTGGTCTGCCAGGCGATCAGGGGCGCGGTCACCAGCGCGGTGGCGAGCGTGATGAAGTGCGATAGGGCCTGGGCCACATCGCCCAGGGCACCGCTGTGACAGACCAGTCCGGCAGTCGAGGCCAGCAGCATGGCCCCCACGCCCACCGGGTTGATGTCATAGAGGTGGGCTCGCTTGAACTCGATGTGTTTCGGGCTGAACCCGAGCGGCTTGTTGATCACCAGATCCGCCACCAGCGTGCCCACCCAGGCGATGGCAATGACGCCGTAGAACCCGAGTGTATCCTCCAGCGCGCGATAGACGCCCAGCTCCATGACCAGCAAGGCAATGGCCACATTGAACATCAGCCAGACGACCCGGCCCGGGTGGCTGTGGGTCAGGCGGGAGAAGAAGTTGGACCAGGCAATCGAGCCGGCGTAGGCGTTGGTGACGTTGATCTTGATCTGGCACAGGATGACGAACAGCCCGGCCATGGCCAGGGCCACTTGCGGCGTCTCGGTCATGAAGTTGAAGGCCACCACGTACATTTGTGTCGGATCTGATGCTTCGCTGGCCGGGATGCCCTGATGCAGGGCCAGAACCGCCAGGAAGGAGCCCGCCAGAATCTTGAGGCTGCCGATCACGATCCAGCCTGGACCGCCGGCTAGAACCGCCATCCACCATCTGGATTTCTCGCCTTCCCTGGGTTCCGGGATAAAGCGCAGGAAATCCACCTGTTCGCCGATCTGGGCGATCAGCGAAAACACCACCGCCGCTGCGGCGCCAAACATCAACAGATCGAAGCCACCGCTGCTCTCGGGATGAATGCCCTCGAACTGCGTCCAGTCCGTCACGGCAGTGGCGTTGGAATAGATGATGAATACGAAGGGGAGCAGCTGCAGCACAATCCACGCGGGCTGTGTCCAGAGCTGGAAGCGGCTGATGGTGGTAATGCCGTGGGTGACCAGGGGAATGATCACCAGCGCGCAGATCAGGTAGGCAAACACCAGGGGAATGCCGAACAGCAACTCCAGCGCCATGGCCATGATGGCCGCCTCTAGCGCAAAGAAGATAAACGTGAACGAGGCGTATATCAGCGAAGTAATCGTTGAGCCGATATAGCCAAAGCCTGCTCCACGGGTGAGCAGATCAATGTCGACGCCGTAGCGGGCAGCGTAGTAGCTGATGGGAATCGCCGTCAGGAAGATGATCAGGCTCACCACGCAGATGGCCACCACGGCATTGTCGAAGCCGTAGTGCAGGGTGATGGCACCGCCGATCGCCTCCATCGCCAGGAAGGAAATCGCCCCCAGCGCGGTATTGCTGACCCGGGCGGCCGACCAGCGTCGGGCCGTCTTGGCGGTAAAACGCAGGGCGTAGTCTTCCAGGGTCTGGTTGGCGACCCACTGATTGTAGCTCCGGCGTACGCGGAAAATATGCTGTCTGGCCGTCATGGGCTGGCCTGGTTGCTGTTGTTCGGAGGCTTCGCCGTTGCGAAGCGAGAGCCCGTCCTGTCCGTCGTAAATCCACTTCCCCATGTATCCAGTGCCTTTTCCGATTTTTGTGCGCCAAAAGGGGGCGCAAGATTCGCGGTTAAGGCGCCTGGAGCCCGATTGGCGTTATCGGGTACCGGACAACAATTATCGTGCCATCGGCCTCGTCGTCGGCAGGCGAATGTGCACGCGGGAAAGGAGTACTGCGTTTTTATCGCGTTGGGCACCGGCCGCCCATGCGTCAAATGACGTAGGTCGGTGGGGTATTTGTCGAATAGGCGCTCATGGCGGTGCTGGACAGAATGATCCTCGTAGGTGCTGTGCGACCCGGTAGGCGCCAGGCCGAACATTAAACAATGCGAGGAAAGACCATGGGTACGACAGATAAGACAGGAAATCAGCGCGCGCTGTCGGGGGGCACCGGTTGGCGCCGGAGTCTGATGACATTGGCCGCCTCGGTGATGCTGGCTACGGGTGCCAACGCGGCACCGGCCACGTCCGAGGTGAACACCACCGGTTTGGCGGTCACCGATGACACGGTCACCGTCGGCATTCTTCACTCACTGACCGGCACCATGGCCATCAGTGAGACCGGTTCGGTCCAGGCCGAGAAGCTCGCCATCGAGCAGATCAACGCCCAGGGCGGGGTGCTGGGACGTCAGATCAAGATCATCCAGGAGGACGGCGCTTCTGACTGGCCGACTTTCGCCGAGAAGTCCCACAAGCTGCTGGAGCGGGACAAGGTCGCCACCGTCTTCGGTTGCTGGACTTCCGCGTCCCGTAAAGCCGTCCTGCCGGTGTTCGAGAAGGACAACGGCCTGCTGTACTACCCGACCTTCTATGAGGGGCTGGAAGAATCCCACAACGTGTTCTACACCGGCCAGGAAGCCACCCAGCAGATCCTGGCGGGCCTGAACTGGGCCCACGACAAGCTCGGTGCCAAGACCTTCTACCTGGTCGGTTCCGACTACATCTGGCCGCGTACGTCCATGAAGATTGCCCGCAAGCACATCGAGAACGTGCTGCACGGCAAGGTCGTGGGTGAAGAGTACTACCCCCTGGGCAGCACCCAGTTCGGCTCGCTGATCAACAAGATCAAGCTGAAGAAGCCGGACCTGGTCTTCGGCGCGGTTGTCGGTGGTTCCAACGTGGCCTGGTTCAAGCAGCTCAACGCCGCCGGCCTGACCTTCAAGAAACAGCCCATGCTGACCATCTCCGTGACCGAGGATGAAGTGCTGGGTATCGGCGGCGAGAACGTCGAAGGTCTGTACTCCTCCATGAAGTACTTCCAGAGCCTGGATCTGCCGGGCAACAAGGAATTCGTCGCTGCCTTCAAGAAGAAGTATGGCGAGGACGCCGTGATCGGTGACGTGACCGAATCCGCCTACCTCGGCCCGTGGCTGTGGAAGCGTGCGGTGGAAGCCGCCGGCAGCTTCGACGTGGACAAGGTGGTCGCCGCCTCCCCGGATATGGAGTGGGACAACTCCCCGCACGGCTACCTGAAAGTCGACAAGAACCACCACCTGTGGATGCGCACCCGCATTGGCCAGTGGAAAGCCGATGGCCAGGCCGACGTGGTGTGGGAATCCGACGTGATCAAGCCGAACCCCTTCCCGGAAGGCTACCAGTAAGCGCCATAGACGCCCGGGAGTCATCCCGGGCGTCGCCGATCCTGGCGTTGTCCTGACTGAAAAGAAACGTTTGAAGCAATACACAGAGTGGGTGCAGAAACGGGTCTGCACCCCGGTCCGAGGGAGGACTGATCATGGGTGGTTATACCGGAGAGGAACTGACCGCAATCTTTCTGATGCAGGGGTTCAGTGGCCTCAGTCTGTTTTGCGTGTTCCTGCTGATGGCCCTGGGGCTGGCGATAATTTTTGGACAGATGGGCGTGATCAACATGGCCCATGGTGAATTCCTGACACTGGGGGCTTACATCACCTACCTGGTGTCCTACGTGGCCTCCGATGTGTGGCCCTTCCTGCTGGATTACTATTTCCCCGTGGCGATCGTCCTCGCCTTCGTGGGGACCTTCATATTGGGCTACCTAGTGGAGCGCTTTCTCATACGGTTCCTTTACAACCGGCCGCTGGATACGTTGCTGGCGACCTGGGGTCTGGGTCTGATCATGCAGCAGATTTTCCGTTCCACCTTCGGTCCGCGCGAGAAGAGCGTAGTCATGCCAGACTGGCTGATGGGCTCCTACCAGGCCACTGACATGGTGGATATTCCATTGAACGGTCTGCTGGTGGTAGGCATCACCATTGTCCTGACCATTGCCGTTTTCTTCCTGCTGTACCGCTCACGCTGGGGCATCAAGGTCCGTGCGACCACCCAGAACCGAATGATGGCCAACGCCGCGGGTATCAATACCGAACGTGTGGACCGCCTGACGTTTGCCCTCGGCTGCGGGATCGCCGGTGTGGCGGGTGCCGCCTTTACCACCATCGCCTCTACGGGCCCCACCACCGGGTCGCTCTACATCGTGGACACCTTCCTGGTCGTCGTCTTCGGCGGGGCAGCCAGCCTGCTGGGCACCGTGGCGTCCGCCTTCGGCATCGCCCAGTCGCAATCCATCCTGTCCTTCTTCCTGTCCGGCTCGATGGCCAAGGTCATCACGCTGATGACCGTGGTGGGGATTCTCATGTTCCGGCCCCAGGGGCTGTTCGCCAGCAAGGTCCGGCGCTGATCGCCGCTGATACGAGGAGACGACAATGAGCACGCAACCTGTAGTGAAGGCCAACTGGATGGACAAATTCGGCGGCCGCGGAAAACTGATCCAGATCCTGATCATTGCGGTCCTGATTCTGGGTGTCCTGCCGCTGTTCAGCGATCTCTTCCGCCTGAACCTGTACGGCAAGTACCTTACCTACGCGTTCGTCGCGGCGGGTCTGGTGTTGTGCTGGGGCTACGGCGGCATTCTCAGCCTCGGGCAGGGGATCTTCTTCGGCCTGGGCGGCTACTGCATGGCCATGTTCCTGAAGCTGGAAGCCTCGTCGCCGGAAAACACGGCGATCCAGAGTACCCCGGGGATTCCCGACTTCATGGACTGGAACCAGCTCACCGAGCTGCCCTGGTTCTGGCAGCCGTTCCACAGCTTCACGGCCACGCTGATCCTGATTGTGACGGTGCCGGCGCTGTTTGCCTTCCTGATCGGTGTGGCCATGTTCAAGCGCCGTGTTGGCGGCGTGTATTTCGCCATCATCACGCAGGCCATCGCCTCCATCATGACCATCCTGATCATCGGGCAGCAGGGCTACACCGGGGGCATCAACGGCATCACCGACCTGCGCACCCTGATGGGCTGGGATATCCAGACGGACTTTGCCAAGTACGTGCTGTACTTCGCCTGCTGCGCGGCCCTGATTCTCTGCCTGCTGGCGGGCCAGTTCATCCTGAACAGCCGTTACGGCCAGTTGCTGATCGCCATGCGCGACCAGGAAGACCGGGTGCGTTTCTCCGGCTACGACGTGGCGAACATCAAGATCTTCGTGTTCGTGGCGGCGTCGGTCATCTCGGCCATCGGTGGGGCGTTCTTCACGCTGCAGGTGGGCTTCATGTCGCCGTCCTTTGTGGGCACCGTGGCCTCGATTGAGATGGTGATTTTCTGTGCGGTCGGCGGGCGACTGTCCCTGATCGGGGCGGCCTACGGCGCCTTCCTGGTCAACCTGGCGAAAAGCTCCCTATCGGAAAGCTTCCCGCAGCTGTGGGTGGTGGCCATGGGCGCTTTGTTCATTGCGGTGGTGATGCTCTTCCCGCGCGGCCTGGCAGGACTTGTCTCGGATTACGCCGCGCCCGTGCGCAACTGGTTCGCCGGCGCCTTCAAGCGCGAAACCATTGCCGCGTCCGCGCCGGAAACCAAGCCTGGCGCGCCCAAGTCGGCTGAACCCAAAGCCCGTGACGACGTGTCCATTGGCTCAGCACAGGAGTCCCACTGATGAGCTCACCCATTCTGCTGGCGGTAGAAGACTTGACCGTGTCCTTCGATGGCTTCAAGGCGGTCGACGGTCTCTCGCTCTACCTGGAGCGTAACGAAGTGCGGGTCGTGATCGGCCCCAACGGCGCGGGTAAGACCACGCTGCTGGATCTGATCTGCGGCAAGACTCGGGCGACGGACGGCTCTATCAAGTTCAAGGATCTGGAGCTCACCAAGATGGCCGAGCATCAGATCGTGCACAAGGGGGTGGGGCGTAAGTTCCAGACCCCGTCCATCTACGAAAACCTGACGGTCGCCCAGAACCTGGAGCTGTCTTATCCGTCCGGGCGCACGGTGTTCGGCAGCCTGTTTTTCCGGCGCACGCCCAAGATCAATAAGCGGGTCCGGGAGATCGCCGAGCAGATCTACCTGGCGGACGACCTGGACAAGAGCGCCGGCTTGCTCAGCCACGGCCAGAAGCAGTGGCTGGAGATCGGCATGCTGCTGATCCAGGATCCGGAACTGCTGATGCTTGACGAACCGGTCGCGGGCATGAGTGTGGTCGAGCGGGAACGCACCGCCGGACTGCTCAAGGAAATCAGCCAGAACCGGTCGGTGCTGGTCATCGAGCACGACATGGATTTTGTCAAGGACATCGCCCATAAGGTGACCGTGTTGCACCAGGGCAAGTTGCTGGCCGAGGGCAAGATGGATGATATCCAGAAGAACGAACGGGTGATTGAGGTTTACCTGGGGCACTAACGGCGCGGCTAAGCGCAGGAGAACGAAACATGCTCAGTACCAACGATTTACGTGTCAGCTACGGCATGAGTGAGGTGATCCACGGTGTGTCCCTGAACGTGGGCGAAAACGAAACGCTCACCATCATGGGGCGCAACGGGATGGGCAAGACCACGCTGTTCAAGTCGTTGATCGGGGTGCTGCCTGCGAAAGGGCAGATCACCCTGGGCGGCGAGGACCTGACGACTACCAAACCCTATCAGCGGGTGCAGCGGGGCATTGCCTATGTGCCCCAGGGGCGGCTGGTATTTCCGACGCTGACCGTGGAAGAAAACATTGCCACCGGACTCGAAGCGACCGGGGCGAAGAAAATCCCGGCCGACATCTACGACCTGTTCCCGGTGCTGCATGACATGCGGCATCGTAAGGCGGGCAACCTGTCCGGCGGGCAACAGCAGCAACTGGCCATCGGTCGTGCCCTGGCGGCGGATCCCAAGGTGCTGTTGTTGGATGAGCCCACCGAAGGCATCCAGCCGTCGATCATCAAGCAACTGGCCAAGACCCTCAACGAGATCAAGGAAATCCGCAAGCTCAGCATCGTGGTGTCCGAGCAGGTGTTGAGCTTTGCCATGGCCGTTGCGGATCGCGTGATGGTGATCGAGAAGGGCGCCATCGTCCACGAGGTGGACGGCAAGACCGCTGACGAGCAGCAGATCGCCCAGTACCTGGCGGTCTGAATTCCGGTTTAACGACAGATCAGTAGGAGCGCATCATGCGACACGGTGATATTTCCAGCAGTAACGATACGGTCGGCGTGGCGGTCGTCAACTACAAAATGCCGCGCCTGCACACCCGCGACGAGGTCCTCGACAACGCCCGCAAGATTGCCGAGATGATCAAGGGAATGAAGGTGGGCCTGCCGGGTATGGACCTGGTGGTGTTCCCGGAATACAGCACCATGGGCATCATGTACGACGACGATGAGATGATGGAAACGGCGGCCACGGTGCCGGGCGACGAAACGGCCATTTTTGCCGCGACTTGTCGGGAAGCCAACACCTGGGGCGTGTTTTCGCTGACGGGTGAGCGCCACGAGGAGCACCCGAAAAAGGCGCCGTACAACACGCTCGTTTTGATCAACAACGAAGGCGAGATCGTCCAGAAGTACCGCAAGTGCATTCCCTGGTGCCCGATCGAAGGCTGGTATCCCGGCGACACCACCTACGTCACCGAGGGGCCGAAGGGTATAAAGATCAGCCTGATCATCTGCGACGACGGCAACTATCCGGAAATCTGGCGCGATTGCGCCATGAAAGGGGCCGAGTTGATCGTCCGGTGCCAGGGCTACATGTACCCGGCCAAAGAACAGCAGGTCATGATGGCCAAAAGCATGGCCTGGGCCAACAATTGCTACGTGGCCGTGGCCAACGCCTCCGGTTTCGACGGTGTCTATTCCTACTTCGGCCATTCGGCAATCATTGGCTTCGATGGCCGCACCCTTGGCGAGTGCGGCGAGGAAGACATGGGTGTGCAGTATGCCCAGCTCTCTGTCAGCCAGATCCGCGATGCCCGGGCCAACGACCAGTCCCAGAACCACCTGTTCAAGCTGTTGCACCGGGGCTATTCCGGTGTTCACGCCTCCGGTGACGGCGACAAGGGCATCGCCGACTGCCCGTTCGAGTTTTATCGCACCTGGGTGATGGACGCCCAGAAGGCGCAGGAAAACGTCGAGGCAATGACCCGCAAGACCGTTGGCGTCGCCGAGTGCCCGGTGGGCGAGTTGCCCTACGATGGCCAGGAGAAGGCCGCAGGCGCGTAAGGAGGGACCGGCGTGCCGTTCATCAACGAAAAGATTGAAGCCAATCGCGAACAGACGGCACGCCGGGATTACGCCGGCCGCGTCCAGCGGATGTCCCGGTTCGTGTTCGACCCGGAAGCGGTCAGCGACCGTTTGCAGGTGCGCATCGTCGGGCAGGCCGAAACCCTACAGGCCCTAACGGCGATGCTGGTGCGAGTGAAGGCGGACATCGGTCCAGAGGATCGGCCGCTGGCAGTTCATATGCTGATGGGCCCCACTGGCGTCGGCAAGACCGAAACCGTGCGCCTGCTGGCCGAGGCCATTCACGGCAAGCGCGATGCCCTGTGCCGAATCGACATGAACACGCTGGCCCAGGAGCATTACGCTGCCGCGTTAACGGGGGCACCCCCCGGTTACGTGGGCAGCAAGGAAGGCCATACGCTTTTCGACACAGAGGCGATCCAGGGCAGCTTCAGCAAACCCGGCATCGTACTGTTCGACGAGGTAGAGAAAGCGAGCCCTGAAGTGGTCCGCACGCTCCTGAACATCCTGGACAGCGGCCGGCTGGTCTTCCCGTCGGGCCAGCGGGAGATCGACTTTCGCAACAGCCTGATCTTCATGACTTCCAACGTTGGCGCCGTGGAGGTCGCCCGCTACCGCGACACGTTCCGGCGTGGCTGGCGCCGCTGGCTGGGCCTGATCCCCCGACGCGAGGCTGAGGTGCTGGAAGCGGCCCTGCTGAACACCTTTGATCCCGAGTTCATCAATCGGATTGACGGCATCCACACATACAACCGGTTGGGCATCGACCGACTCGACGACCTGCTTAGCATTCAACTGGCCCGCCTCAATCAGCGGCTGTCCCGCCGGGGTGCGTCTGTTGAACTCACGGAGGCGCTGCGCGAATACCTCTGCGGACGCTACGACAACCGCTTCGGCGCCCGGGATATCCTGCGGCGCCTTCGTTCGACACTGGAGCCCCAGCTGGCGGAAGCCCTGCTGGCGCATCCCGACGTCGGGGCGTTTCGAGCTTATCTGCGGGGCGGCGCCGTCTGCGTCGAGCCCGTTACGGTTCCGGGAGAGCCGGCCTGATTCCCGTTTAGTCAGACCGGCCGCGTTTCCCGCAAGCCGCCCTCCTGGTTGGGCGGCTTTTTTATGGGCGATAGAAAAGGGCGCCCCTGGGCGATGTCCCGCACTCAATACGTCAAATGACGTAGGGACGGGGGGCGTTTTCCCAATAGTGGGCGTTGTGGGGATGGCGGATAGTGAACAGGACTTGGCAGGCCGGACCTGCGAGCCATACCAATAACTGTTCACGCCGTGATTCGAGGAGCGTCCAAGATGGCCGAAACCATTATCAAGATCGACCTGAATAAATCCGCCTACGAAAACGAGAAAGTCCATAACCGCTGGCACCCCGACATTCCCATGGCGGCGACGGTCAAGCCGGGTGACGATTTCATCATTGAATGCCACGATTGGACCGGCGGCCAGATCAAGAACAATGACAGCGCGGACGACGTGCGCGACGTGGACCTGACCCAGGTACACTTCCTGTCCGGCCCGGTGGGTGTCGAAGGCGCAGAACCCGGTGATCTGCTGGAAGTGGACATCCTGGACATCGGTGCGTTCGATGACAGTCAGTGGGGCTTCAACGGCTTCTTCTCCAAGCAGAACGGTGGCGGCTTCCTGACCGAGCATTTCCCGGAAGCGCAAAAGTCCATCTGGGACTTCAATGGCATGTTCACCAAGTCCCGCCATATTCCGAACGTGGAATTTGCCGGCATGATCCACCCGGGACTGATTGGCTGCCTACCGTCCAAGGAGATGCTGGACGAGTGGAATCGGCGCGAGAAAGAGCTGTATGACACGGAGCCGGATCGGGTGCCGGGCCTGGCGAATCTGCCGTATGCCGAAACGGCCCACATGGGCAAATTGAGCGGGGAAGCCAAGGCGGCTGCCGCTGCAGAGGGCGCGCGCACCGTGCCGCCCCGGGAGCACGGCGGAAACTGCGACATCAAGGATCTGTCCCGCGGCTCCAAGGTGTATTTCCCGGTCTACGTGAAAGGGGGTGGCCTGTCGGTGGGCGACCTTCACTTCAGTCAGGGCGATGGCGAGATCACTTTTTGTGGGGCCATCGAGATGGCCGGCTGGATTCACCTGCGGGTCAACGTGGTCAAGGACGGCATGGCCAAGTACGGGATCAAGAACCCGATCTTCAAGCCCAGCCCGATCAAGCCCAAGTACGACGACTACGTCATCTTCGAAGGCATCTCCGTGGACGAGCAGGGCAAGCAGCATTACCTGGACGTGCACATTGCTTACCGCCAGGCCTGCCTGAACGCGATCGAATACCTGACCAAATTCGGTTACACCCCGGCCCAGGGCTACGCGCTACTTGGCTGTGCACCGGTGGAAGGCCACATCAGCGGCGTGGTGGACGTGCCCAACGCCTGTGCAACACTCTGGTTGCCGACCGGCATCTTCGACTTCGACATCAATCCGTCCGCCGATGGTCCGAGCAAGAAGGTCAGCGGGGGGATGGACGTGCCCCTGTCACCGGACAAGGAGTGAGCCATGCCTGTCTATGACTACAAATGCCGGGAACACGGCCATTTCTATCAGTTGGCCCGAATGGACGACGCCGCCAAGCCGGCGGCCTGTCCCGCCTGTGGCGTGATGTCGGCACGGGTCATCGTGCTGCCGCCGGAGCTGCGCGGACTGGATCGGGACCGGCAGGATGCGCAGACCCGCAACGAGAAGGCGCGCCATGAGCCGGTCTTCTCGACTGCGGACTCCCGCGCCGAGGCAGACGATCGCGCCTGCCATGCCGCACAGAAGGGCTGCGGGTGCGACCATACGGAACGGCGTCATTCGAAGCTTTTCTACACCGCCGACGGCAAGAAGATGTTTCCCTCAATGCGACCGTGGATGATCAGTCACTGATCGTTCCCATCTGGCCCGGACTCGCGTTCCGGGCCCCTTTCCAACTTGACCTTCCTCTTTCCTGACCTTGCGAACGCCGGGTGTCGCGGGCACTGTGATCGTTTATCCCGATTGAAATCACGCGACTGGACGAGGAGGAGTCTCCGTCATGAACAAGCCTGTTCACGAGCTTGACCATGAGATGCTTGAAGCCGAGAAAAAGATTCACGAGCGCTATGAATGGCTCCACATTGCCAACGATTATATCTCGGCGATCCTGTTCCTGGTGGGCAGCATTTTGTTCCTCTGGGAGAAGTGGCAGACGGTGGCCACCTGGTTCTTCATCATTGGCAGTGTGTTCTTCCTGTTTGCGCCGTTGCTGCGCACCCTGAATAAGCGCTATGTGAAGAACCTGCGGAAAGGACCGATACATTGGTAAGGGGCGGCTTGGTGTAGAATGGCCGCCAACTTACTTTTGTGGATCGCTCCGATGCCACACCGAACAGGCCCGATACCCCGCTATGTCCGATTTCAGCACGCTCAAGCTTCGCACCGACCTGCTCGGTAACCTGGATTCCCTGGGTTACCGGTCCATGACGCCGATCCAGGCAGCCAGTCTTCCCATTGTCCTGGCCGGTCAGGATCTGATCGCGCAGGCCAAAACCGGCTCTGGCAAGACCGCAGCCTTCGGGCTGGGCGTACTGCACAAGCTGGATGTCTCGCGATTTCGGATCCAGGCGCTAGTCCTGTGCCCGACGCGGGAACTGGCGGACCAGGTCGCGCAGGAGCTGCGCAAGCTGGCCCGGGCGATCCACAACATCAAGATCCTGAGCCTGTGTGGCGGCACGCCAATTGGCCCGCAAATCGGTTCGCTGGAGCACGGTGCCCACATCATCGTGGGCACGCCGGGCCGTATTTCGGACCACCTCCGCAAGCGCACCCTGTCGCTGGCGGATGTCGAGACGCTGGTGCTGGATGAAGCCGATCGGATGCTGGATATGGGGTTCCAGGAGGTCCTGGACGAGATCATCGCCGAAATGCCGGCGCAGCGTCAGACGCTGTTGTTCAGCGCCACCTATCCGGACCAGATCCAGACGATCGCTGAACGCGTGATGCGTGACCCGGAGCGGGTGGAGGTAGAGACCCATCAGAGCGACCTGACCATCCGTCAGCGCTTTTATCCCGTGCGCGACGATGCCCAGCGGCTGGAAGGGCTGCGCCTGTTGCTGATGAAGCACCGTCCGGATTCGGCCATTGTCTTCTGCAACACCAAGCGGGAGACCGACGAGGTGGCCGATGCGCTGCGCAGCATGGGCTTCAGCGCGCTGGCCCTGCACGGCGATCTGGAGCAGAAGGCGCGGGACCTGATGCTGATCCGCTTTGCCAACAAGAGCGCGACGGTTCTGGTCGCCACCGACGTGGCCGCGCGGGGTCTGGATATCGACAACCTGGACGCGGTGTTCAACTATCACGTGGCGCGGGATCTGGATGTCCACGTTCACCGCATCGGCCGGACCGGTCGCGCCGGCAGCCACGGCCTCGCGTTCACATTCTTCTCGGAAAAGGAACGCTACAAACTTGAGAAACTTTCTGAGAAGACCGGCCAAGCCATTGATGAATCAAATCTTCCTTCCGGAAACCAGCGCCACCAGACGACGTACAAACCGCCGATGGTGACGCTGCAGATCGATGGTGGTAAAAAGCAGAAAGTGCGTCCCGGCGATATACTGGGCGCGTTGACGGGTGAATCCGGCGTACCGGGCAAGGCCGTCGGCAAGATCAACGTCACGGATAACAGTGCCTTCGTGGCCGTGACAAGGGATCATGCAAAACAGGCACTTGAAAAGCTTTCTTCAGGTAAGCTGAAAGGTCGGTCCTTCCGCGCCCGACGCATCTGACCTTTAACGGATCGCAGGCAGGGACGACGCCATGCGTAAAGAAATCGAAGCCATCTACGCCCGAGACTCACGGAAAGTCCTGGCCACACTCATTCGACTGCTGGGGGACTTCGAGCAGGCCGAGGAAGCGTTGCACGACGCCTTCACCTGCGCGCTGGCTCAGTGGCCGGAGGAGGGCGTTCCGGCCAATCCCAGCGCCTGGCTGGTCTCCACTGGCCGCTTCCGCGCCATCGACCAGATTCGTCGCCGGGTGAAGTTCGAGGACATTACCCGGCAGCTCGATCATCCGACGTCCACGCCTCATGCCGTAGCAGACAGTGACGACGAGATGCTGGAAGACGACCAGCTGCGCCTGATCTTCACCTGTTGCCACCCCGGTCTTGCCCCCGAAGCCCAGATTGCCATGACGCTGCGGGAAGTCTGTGGGCTGACCACCGAAGAAATTGCCCGGGCCTTCCTGACCACGCCGGCCACACTGGCCCAGCGGATCGTGCGTGCCAAGAACAAGATCCGGGACGCCGGTATTCCCTATGAAGTGCCGGGGCCTTCACAGATGTCGGCCCGGCTGGACGAGGTGCTCCGGGTCGTCTACCTGGTGTTTAACGAAGGCTACTCCGCCACCAGCGGTGAACAGGTGAGCCGTTACCAACTGGCCGATGAGGCCATTCGTCTCGGTCGCCTTCTGCTCGCGTTGTTGCCGGCTCCGGAGGTGAAAGGGCTACTGGCGCTGATGCTGTTACAAAACGCCCGACGGTCTGCCCGGCAGACATCGGACGGGAATCTCGTGCCGCTTGACCAGCAGGAGCGCAGCTTGTGGGACCGGGCGACCATCGAGGAGGGTGCCCTTCTGGTGACTGACGCCCTCGCCACCCGCCGTTTTGGACCCTATACCCTGCAGGCCGCCATTGCGGCAGTCCATGACGAAGCGCCGACGGCGGAAGCCACGGACTGGCCGCAGATCGTCGGTCTCTACGACGTGCTGATGCAGCAGTCTCCGACCCCGGTGGTAGCCCTGAACCGGGCGGTGGCTGTTGCCATGCGTGATGGCCCCCAGGCCGGGCTGACCCTGATTGACGAGCTGCTGGCGGGTAAGGCGCTGGACGCCTACCATCTGGCCCATGCCGCGCGGGCTGACCTGTTGCGACGCCTTGGGCGAATCGAGGAAGCCCGGATCGCCTATCAGCGGGCACTGGCTTTGGCCGGGCAGGAACCGGAACGTCGCTTTCTTCAACATCGTATCGACGAAATGGGTGCCGGCGTTGCCTGACCATGTCGATTCGAAGGCCGTCGGTTCGACAATGAATAGAAAAACAACCACTTCAGGGAAAAGCCATGAAATATCTCGCATTGGTGTACTACGACGAAAACATCATCAAACAGATGACCGGCGACGAGTGGACCTCCCTCAACCGGGAATGCCTGGCCTGTGTAGACGGACTTCAGCAGCAGGGCCATTACCTCGATGGCAGCGCCTTGCAGCCCGTGGATACCGCAACCACGGTCCGGGTCCGGGACGGCCGCGCGACCACCACGGATGGTCCCTTTGCCGAAACCAAGGAGCAGCTCGCCGGGTTCTACATGCTGGAGGCCAGGGACCTGAACGACGCCATCCGCCTGGCTGAGAAAATTCCGCCGGCGCGGTTGGGCAGCATCGAGATCCGGCCACTGCGGGACATCACCCCGTTTGGCGACGACGCACCGCAGGACGACCGGCCCTGGGCCGATCGCAATCGATAAAGACTCGATCGCGCAAAGCCATGGCTGGGCTCGCACCGGCGTTGTGTTACACTCCGGCGTTATTTGCGAGTCGTGACGTCAACCATGCGGTTTCAAGCGCCAGAAAGCCTTTCCGAGCAGATCGCCCAGCACCTGGGGCAGCAGATTATTGTCGGCCAGCTACGCCCGGGCGATCGGATCCAGGAGTTGCGGATCGCCGGTGAGCTGGACGTCAGCCGGGGATCGGTTCGGGAAGCGCTGCTCATCCTGGAGCGGCGCTACCTGATCGAGATTTTCCCCCGCAAAGGGGCGGTGGTCTCGCAATTGACGCCGCAACTGGTCAACAGCCTCTACGACATCTATATCGAACTGCTGGGGATGCTGGCGCGGCGGTTGATCGAGACGACCGAAGGCGCAGATCTGGTGCCCCTGGTGGAACA
Organism: Marinobacter sp. NFXS9; assembly: GCF_040148665.1. Classification (NCBI taxonomy): domain Bacteria; kingdom Pseudomonadati; phylum Pseudomonadota; class Gammaproteobacteria; order Pseudomonadales; family Marinobacteraceae; genus Marinobacter; species Marinobacter sp. NFXS9. The sequence goes on from NZ_JAGDDW010000001.1 coordinate 202,098, forward strand.
GGTTCGCAAGCTGGATGCGATGATCGAATCCGGTGAACCGTCCCGGGAAAGCATTATCGACAATGGTTTCGAAGTCATGCGGCGGGCCTACCACATCGTCGACAATCCGTTCCTGGAAGAGACGCTGGAAAACTTCCGGCCGGCGATCAGTCGCACGTATTACCTGGCCATGGATCATTTCCGGGGCGAGGTGGCCGAGACCCGCCGCTTTTTCCGGTCGCTGGCGGCCGCGGCAACTGAGCGGGACAGTACAGCGCTGGTGCGTAGCATCCAGCAATTTGGCGAGCACCAGCGTGCATTGGTGCTCAAGACCCTCGACATGGACAACGACGCTGCCCGTCAGGGATAAGCAGCAGGCAATGACAAAGCAGGTTAGCGGGCCGATATGCGTCTAAAATCGATCAAACTCGCCGGTTTCAAATCCTTCGTGGATCCCACCACGGTGCCGTTTCCATCGAACATGACCGCGGTGGTGGGGCCAAACGGCTGTGGCAAGTCCAACATCATCGACGCCGTCCGTTGGGTCATGGGGGAAAGCTCCGCCAAGTACCTGCGCGGCGAATCCATGACCGACGTCATCTTCAACGGCTCCAGCGCCCGCAAGCCGGTGGGCCAGGCGTCCATCGAACTGGTCTTCGACAACTCCGACGGCTCCGCGCCGGGCCAGCATGCGGCGTTTACCGAAATTTCCGTCAAACGCCGGGTGACCCGGGAAGGACAGTCCGAGTATTTCCTCAACGGCACCAAGTGCCGCCGACGCGACATCACCGACCTGTTCCTGGGTACCGGTCTGGGCCCGCGCAGTTATGCCATCATCGAGCAGGGGATGATTTCCCGTTTGATCGAGGCGAAGCCGGAAGAACTGCGGGTTTACATCGAGGAAGCGGCAGGCATTTCCAAATACAAGGAGCGTCGCCGGGAAACCGAGAACCGTATCCGTCGTACCACCGAAAACCTGGAACGCCTCACCGACTTGCGGGATGAGCTGGATCGTCAACTCCAGCACCTGCAGCGCCAGGCCCAGGCGGCAGAGCGCTACAAGGCCCTGAAACAGGAAGAGCGACAGAAAAAGGCCGAGCTGACCGTGCTGCGCTGGCAGGCCCTCGATGCCGATCTGCAAACCGCCCGTGAAAAAATCCGCGAAACCGAGCTGGAACTGGAGCGACTGCTGACCGAACGCGTCAGCCTGGAAACCCGCCTGGAAGGCCTGCGGGAAGACCACCAGGACCGCACCGAACATTTCAACCGTGCCCAGGCTCGCTATTACGAGGCGGGGGCGGACATTGCCCGGATCGAGCAGAGCCTCGAACACCAGCGCGAACGCTCCCGCCAGATGGCGACCGAGCTTGACCAGGCCCTGGCCAACCAGCGGGAACTGGCCGAGGAACTGGGCGCCGATGAAGAAAAGCTGAACAGCGCGGCGGAAGAGCTGGCCATGCTGGAGCCCGAACGGGAAGAACTCGCCGCCAAATCCGAGACATCGGCGGAATCCCTGCACACTGCCGAGCAGGCCATGAGCGACTGGCAGCAGGAATGGGAAGGATTCAGCAGCCGGTCCGCCGAGGCGCGCCAACGGGCGGAGCTGGCCCAGTCCCGCATCCGTTCGACCGAGGACGCCATCGAAAGCCTGAAAACCCGGCTGCAACGTCTGCTCGACGAGCGCCAGCTGCTGGAAGGACAGATCCAGAGAGACGAGCTGGACAGCTTGCGCGAGCAGCGGGAGATCCTGCAGATGCGTCGTGAAGAGGCGCAGGAGCAGATCGAATCGGCCAACGCCGAACTCCAGGACGCCCGCGACCAGCAAGGCGATGCCGAAAGCGCCAGCAACGAATTACGCGAGCAACTCCAAACCGCCAAGGCCAACCTGACCTCACAGGAGGCTCTTCTGGCCGAACAGTTGGGCAGCAATGACGATGCGCTCCAGGACTGGCTCCACGCCCAGCAGTTGAGTGAGAAGCCGCGTTATGCCCAGCAGATCAAGGCCTCCGGTGATTGGGCGTTCGCCGTGGAGCAGGTGCTGGGCAGTTTTACCCAGAGCGTCTGCGTCGACTCCGTTGATTTTCTCCGTAACACCCTGGGTGAAGCGCCCCGGGGGCTGTCTCTGATGGCCGCGACCGATCAGGCCGCGGGCGGCAGCGCCGGTCGTTTGTCGGCGGAAGTGAACAACGCGGGTGGTCTCGGTGGTTTCCTGGATACGATCCATGCGGCCGAGACACTGGATGACGCGTTGGCGCTGCGCGATCGCCTTGCCCCGCACGAGTCCATTGTAACCCGCGACGGTGTCTGGCTGGGCCGCCACTGGCTCAAGACCCCGGAATCCGCCGAAGGGCAGGTGGGCGTGATCGCCCGCCAGGAAAAGGTCGATACCCTCACAGCCGAAGTGGAAGAGCTGACCGCCCGGTGGGACGAGGCCAGCGAGCGTTTGGCCGAGCTCAAGGAGCGGACCCAGGACGCCGAACTGCGTCGTGACGACGCCCAGCAGCAGCTTTCCGGCGCGGACCGGGAGCTGAGCGATGTCGCTTCGAAGCTGAGCGGTCTGGAAGCTCGGGCTGAGCAGATTGAATCCCGTCTCGTGCGCATCGACGACGATACCGCCGACGTGCGCGAACAGCAGGAAGAGGAGCTTGGCAAGCTCGAGGAAATCCGGGCCGTCTGGCAGGACGCGCTGAACGCCACCGAAGATCACGCCAACGAAAAGGAATCCCTGCTCAGTCGCCGGGATTCATTGCGCGAGAAACTGGACGGCATGCGCCATCAGGCCCGCCACGATCGCGATCATGCCCACCAGGTGGAATTGCAGATCCAGTCCCTGCAGAGTCAGCACGACGGCCTCAAGCAGACCCTGGACCGCATGCAGCTGCAGAAGGAGCGGCTGGAAGAGCGCATCATGGTGCTGCGTGAGAATCGGGAGGTCGCCGAGGAACCGATCGAAGACCTGTCTCTGCAGCTGGAAGGTTTGCTGGACCGCCGATTGGCCGAAGAAGAAAAGCTGGGTGGCGCACGGGATGCACTGGAAGAGATCGACCGTGAAGTGCGGGAGCTGGAACAGAACCGCAGCCGCGTCGAACACCGGATCCAGGACGTCCGCGCCAGCCTGGAAAAGGTCAAGATGGAGTCCCAGGCCCTCGAGATTCGCGCCGGCAACCACGTGGAGCAGTTGCAGGAACTCAACGTCCGGCTGGCGGAAGTGATCGAGACCCTGCCGGAGGAGGCCACGGAGAAAGCCTGGGCCGAAGAACTGGAGAAAATCGGCAACCGGATCCAGCGGTTGGGCGCCATCAACCTGGCGGCCATCGACGAATACCAGGTCCAGAGCGAGCGCAAGACCTATCTGGACACCCAGCACACCGACCTTGTCGAAGCGCTGGAGACCCTGGAATCCGCCATCCGCAAGATCGACCGGGAAACCCGTCAGCGCTTCAAGGAAACCTTCGACAAGGTCAACGGCGGCCTGCAGGCGCTGTTCCCGAAAGTCTTTGGCGGCGGCAGTGCCTACCTGGAGCTGACCGGCGAGGACCTGCTGGAAACCGGCGTCGCCATCATGGCCCGGCCGCCGGGCAAGAAGAACAGCACCATCCACCTGCTGTCGGGCGGCGAGAAGGCCCTGACGGCGATCGCGCTGGTATTCTCGATCTTCCAGCTCAACCCGGCGCCGTTCTGTATGCTGGACGAGGTGGACGCCCCGCTGGATGACGCCAACGTTGGACGGTATGCCAATATGGTGAAGGAGATGGCTTCCCAGGTGCAGTTCATCTACATCACCCACAACAAGATCGCCATGGAAATGGCCGACCAGTTGATGGGGGTCACCATGCACGAGCCGGGTTGTTCGCGTCTCGTCTCGGTGGATGTGGAAGAGGCAGCCGCTCTGGCGGAAGCCTGATCGCCGCGTTGTCAGTATCCGGGCGAGGGTGAAAGGGCCAGATTGTCAAAATTATGCCGCCTATGATGACAATCCGGCCATGTGGCCGGGCGGCGCGTTGTATTCCTGACGGTCATTGCTTAGAGTATTCGGGAGCCGAGAGCGCCGGCAGGGCACGATAGGACACTGTTTGCACACCTGTAATCCCTGTAACCCGTATTCCCGGAAAGACGTGACGCAACCAGACGGATTAAGAAGAAAGAACAGGACTGCATTTTTATGTCTCTGCGTGAATGGTTAATTGCCATTGGGGCCCTGATCATCCTGGGGATCGTGATCGACGGCGTACGTCGCATGCGTCGTGCCCGCCAGGAAGCGGCCGCGATCTCCTCAGGCATGGGGGCCGATGACATCGAATCGTCGCCCATCGATGAAGAATTCAATCCGGAACTGCCGAATGGCGGTTCCCGTCCGATCACCCGGGAGACGCTGGAAGAGCGGGGCTATGTCCGCAGATCGGGGAAGTCCCGCTTCGCGTCGCCGCCGCAAAAGCCGACCCGTCCGGTTGTTGCCGATCAACCGAGTCGAACCTCTGAAGATGAGTCTGAGGCGCCGTCGTCCTGGCAGCCATCCGATATGGGCAGCGAGCGGGCTGAAGAGCTGGAGGAGCCCGTCGAGCACATGAGTGCGTTCGATGAGTCCCCGGAACGTTTTGAGGAAGCCTGGGAAGGGGACAGCTGGGATACCGCCGAACCGGAGCCGGAGCGAGATCAGCAACCCGAGTTTGAGCGTGAAGCGGAACCCGAGCCCGAGCCTCCTGTCGCACGAAACATTGAGGTCGAGGAAATGCCCGACGTCGAGGATGAGGTGGCGGTCGAGCCAGCACCCCGTCCAACACAACGGGACGATGGAGCGCCCCTGGCTGGCGCCAACCGCCCGGATGCCCAGGAAGTGATCGTCATCAACGTACTGGCCCGCCAACAGAAGGCGTTCGATGGCACGGCATTGCGTAAGCTGTTCGAAGGGTGCGGTCTGGAGTTCGGTGATATGGAGATCTACCACCGTCACGAAGAGAGCGACACACGCAGCCCGGTCCAGTTCAGCGTGGCCAATGCGGTTGAACCCGGCACCTTCCGCGACCAGGATCTGGACGGCATGGAAACCCCGGGCATCAGTTTCTTCATGAGCATGCCGGGACCGTCGGACTCCCTGAAGGCGTTCGAGTTCATGGTGGAAACGGCCCAGTGCGTCGTGCACAACCTGGGAGGGGAGCTCAAGGACGAACGTCGTAGCGTGATGACGCCGCAGACCATCGAACACTGTCGACAACGTATCCGCGAGTTTGAGCGCAAGCGCCGCTCCCAGCGGGTGGGATGACACCAAAGTCGAACGTGAAAGAGTATGTCATAATGCCCGGTTTTCACCGGGCATTTTTGTAACAGGCGGAGACACATGGCAGACAAGGCGACCCAGCGCATTGAGCAGTTGCGGGAACAGATTAACGATCACAACTACCGTTACTACGTTCTGGACGAGCCGGCCGTTCCCGATGCCACCTACGACCGCCTGATGCGCGAACTCCAACAGCTGGAACTCGAGCATCCCGAACTCGTAACGGCGGATTCACCCACCCAGCGTGTCGGCGCCATGCCGTCGAACACCTTTGCCGAAGTGACCCATCGGGTCCCCATGCTATCGCTGGACAACGCATTCAGCGCCGAAGAGATGACCGATTTCGATCGCCGGGTGCGGGATCGCCTGCAGCGGGAAGAGCCCGTGGAATACGTGGCCGAGCCGAAGCTGGACGGTCTGGCTGTGAGCCTGCATTACCAGGATGGCGTCCTGGATCGAGCGGCGACCCGGGGTGACGGCTACACCGGTGAGGACATCACGGCCAATATTCGGACGATTCCATCAGTGCCTCTCAAGTTGCGTGGGGCAGGTTATCCGGCTGAGCTGGAAGTGCGCGGCGAGGTCTACATGCCCAAGGCCGGCTTCGAGAAGCTGAACCGGGACCTGGCCGATCGCGGTGAGAAAACCTTCGTCAATCCCCGCAATGCCGCCGCTGGCAGCCTGCGTCAGAAGGATGCCCGTGTGACGGCGCGCCGTCCGCTGGAACTCTGCACCTACAGCGTCGCCGTCGAGGATGAAAGCCTGTTGCCCGACAACCACTGGGACGGCATGCAGAAGCTGAATGAGTGGGGGTTCCGTATCAATCCTGAAATGCGCAAGGCGGTCGGCGTCGAGGCGTGTCAGGGGGCGTACGAAGACCTTATGGCGCGCCGCAACGATCTGGCCTACGAGATCGACGGCATTGTCTTCAAGGTGAACGATCTTGCCCTGCAACGGGAGCTGGGCTTCGTCTCCCGGGCGCCGCGCTGGGCCATTGCCCACAAGTTCCCGGCGCAGGAAGAAATGACTGTCGTTGAGGCGGTGGAATTCCAGGTCGGACGGACCGGTGCGGTGACCCCGGTCGCTCGGCTCAAGCCGGTTTTTGTCGGGGGCGTCACGGTGAGCAACGCCACCCTGCACAACATGGACGAAATCGAGCGTCTGGATCTGCACGTGGGCGACACCGTGTTTATCCGCCGGGCCGGCGATGTGATACCGCAAGTGGTCAAGGTGGTGGCCGAGAAGCGCCCCGCCAACGCGGAAGCGGTGAAGCGGCCCGAGCATTGCCCCGTGTGCGGGTCCGAAGTGGTTCAGCTTGAGGGCGAGGTGGTTGCCCGCTGTACCGGCGGTCTCTACTGTGGCGCCCAGCAGCGCGAAGCCATTCGCCACTATGGTTCGCGCCGGGCCCTGGACATCGAAGGGTTGGGCGAGAAGTGGATCGATATCCTGGTGGAGCGGGGCATGGTGAAGACCGTGGCCGATCTCTATTCGCTGACGGTCGACGACCTCAAGACCCTCGACCGTATGGGTGAAAAGTCGGCGAGCAACCTGGTCAACGCCATCGCCGAGTCCAAGCACCCGGAACTGTGGCGGTTTATCTACGCCCTGGGTATCCGTGAAGTCGGCGAGGCCACGGCCAAGGGGCTGGCGTCCCACTTTGGCGATTTGCCACCGATCATGGAAGCCGATGAAGAGGCCTTGCAGGACGTGCCGGACGTGGGGCCGGTGGTGGCCGGTCACATTCGTCTGTTTTTCGAGCAGCCGCACAACCAGGAAATTCTCGAAGCCCTGAAAGCCGCCGGCGTGCAGTGGCAGACGCTGGAGCCGTCAGCTTCTCCGAAACCCTTGAAAGGACAGACCTTCGTCCTGACCGGAACTCTCTCGGAGATGACCCGGGAAGACGCCAAGGAGCGACTGGAGGCGTTGGGTGCCAAGGTGTCCGGGAGTGTGTCCAAGAAAACCAGCCAGGTGGTCTTCGGTGAGGCGGCGGGCTCCAAGCTGACCAAGGCGGAATCCCTGGGCGTTCCGGTCATGGACGAAGCCGCCTTCATGGCTTTCCTGAAGGAGCAGGAAGGGTAAGGTGCAAAGCTCATCGAGGTCATGAAATCCGTGGATTCGGATTTGTGGCCTCCTGGACCCCTCCATTCTGAGAACTCGTGCAGATTGCGCGGATCGCATTTTCTTTACCATGACGTTGGTGTGTAACGGCCTGTAACCCGGTCGGGTGTGTGGCCGTTGTCGCGCGAAGACAACAACAACGTCGGTAAATGGATTTCTGCATGCGAGCCAGCACGATCTTGCGGTCCGAGCTTCCCCAAACCCCGCGATCCGTAACGAATACAGTATCAAGACGCTCCCGATGGTCAGCGGTGGGCATCGTCCTGATCCCCGCCATCATGGCGCTGGCGGGCTGTAAGACCGAAAAATCCCCCGACAATCCCACGGTTTTGGGCACGCCCGCGAAAACGGCTTATCTGGGCGTGGAGTATTACTACAACTTCGGCGCCTATGGCGGCGATGCCATCCTCGATTACTCGCTGACCAACGCACCGCCCTGGCTGGCCATGGAAGACACCAGCAACAAGGCACGCGAGGGCATCATCATCCGCGGCGTGCCGGGGGTAACCGGCGGCAACCGTGGAGAAGCGGACCTGGGGACCACCAACGATATCAACCTGACCGCAACCGATGGTTCCCGGGTCGGCGTCCAACCGTTTGATATCGAAGTGAAGCAGAATCTGGTGACCGCCTCCGCGGAGAATTTTACCGAGGGGGAGCGATCCGACGATGTGGACGGTGCCGGTGAAGGTGAAACCTGCGCCATGCCACCCATGAAGGGTACCGGTCTGCATCAGATCACCTACGATACCTTCAATACGGACGGGACCGTGTCGGGGTCTGAATCGGCAACCCTGAAAACCTATCCGGTGATCGTGCGCGTGTTGCTGGACCAGCCCTCTGTCCAGACCACCAAAATCGCGTTTGAGCTCCAGTCGGACTACGATCCGACGGCCTGCGATGACGGCGCGACCTCCGGTCAGGACTGCGAGTTTTCGCTGCGTAACCGGGAAGAGGCCCAGCTTGGCAAGGACGTGGTGCTGGCCGGCAATCGGAACAACAGTGGTGGCGAAGAGCGCCTGCCACAGCCCGACTATATTGAGGTGATCGACGATACTTCCGGCGTGCTTACGATCGACCGGGGCATTACCGAGTGCTTTATCCGACTGGAAGTGGTTGACGATCAATTCGCCGAGCCCACCGAGCAGTTTGAGATTGCCTTGACCGAGGTGCGCCAGGGACTGGTGGCGCTGGGCGGGGACAATGACGGCGTCTCGGAGTCGTTATCCATCGCCGACAACCAGCCGGCCGTGACTTTCCAGAGCTTGAAGGGCCACAGCGTCAGCGCCATCAACGAAGGCGATACCCAGAATTTCCAGGCCGTGCTCGATCGCAAGCAGGAGCCGGATGACACCGTATACAAGGTGCGACTAATCAATGACAGCGACAACGCCACGGCCACCGATCCGGATTACGAATTCCTGGTGCCGGATGACGTGGGCTCGACCACCTATGTGGCCGGCGATGAGCTGACGTTCAGCGAGGGCGTCGATACCGTGGAATTCCAGGTGAGAGCCATCGACGACTCGTCAGCACCGCCCGCCTCGGAAAATCCCACAGGAGATGGTCCGGACAATAACGACGAATACGTCAGTGTGAGCGTCGATTCCGACTATCAGGATGGTCGCCCCAACTACGCGGCCAGTGAAAGCGACCTGAAAGTCTGGCTGAACGAGCTCGACAGCCCGCTGGAAGTCGGCGACGAATCGGCCGGCAAGACGCCGAGCGATGTGGTGGTTGGCGACAACGGTCGGATGTTTGTGGCCAGCGCTCTCAAGGATTCCAGCGATGGCCACTACGATGTGGTGGTCGACATCTACAATCGGTTTGGCGGTGCGCCGGAGAAAACGTTTACCTTGAGTGCGGACAGCGGCGTGGATCCACAGCCCAGGTTGGCCTTCCTGCGAACCACGATAGAAGCCGGCACGGAATCCCGTGTGCGCAATGCACTGGCGCTGACGTTTGCCACCGACGGTGCGATTAGCGGCGCCAGCAACCGGGGTGGCAAGGATGAGGCGGTCTATCTGTTCCGCCGTGACGCTGGCGACGCCGCATACTCCGAGCTCTGGCATGGCCAGTTTGGCTCCGGCGGTGACGACACACCCCTCAGGATTGGCATCAACGCCAGCAACCGGGTTTTCATTGCCGGTGAAACGGCGGGCACCTGGTCCGGTGAAACCCGCGCTGGCGGTAAGGACGTTTATGCCCAGCGGATCGATACCGAGACCGAAGACGCCGTCCAGTCCCCGGTGATCGCCTGGACCAGCCAACAGGGTTCGTCATCGGATGACACGCTGGCGGGATTGGGCGTGTCCAGTTCCACCGCCTATCTGGCCGGTACGACGCTGGGCCAGATAGGTGATGAAACACCCCTTGGCGGGCGGGATCTGTTTACGTCGAGCTATTCCGGTGGCACCGAGAGCTCGCCGAGCATCGTTCAGGTCGGTACGTCTTCGAACGACACGCTCAATACCGCCGTCGCGGCCTCGTCCAGCTACTGGATGCTGGGCGATGGCAACTTCGGGTATCGGCGCGATATCAATACGGACGAGTATGTCGCGGAACTGGTCACCGACGCATCGGACTCCTCCAAGCAGGGTTATCTGCTGTCGTACGATCTCTCAGGCAACTTCAGGACCGCCATTTCCCTCAACGATCCGGACGATGTGGCAAGCGACAGTTTCACCGCGCTGACCGCTTTCGATGGCGACATGATTGTTGGTGGCCACAGTGATGCGGCTTTCGTTGAGGGCAAGGGGGCTGGCATGATCCTGGCGCGCGTGCGAAGCGAAGACGAGGTGGTCGAAGAGCCGGCCGAAGATGAGGAAGATGACCCCATCGAGCATGAATTCACAAAGCTGGTTGAAGATGACCGGGAGCAGTATCCGTCACTGGGCAGCAACGCCAGGCTGATCAAACTGGCGGCCTATGAGGACGCGGAGATTGTTGCCCTGGTTGCCAGCGGCTCGTCCGGAAGCCGGGTCTATCATCTGGTCCTGCTCAACGGCGATGGCCAGCTTCTGAACACCCCCTGATTGCGTAAGGGGTCAGACGTTGCCTTCCTGAACGCTGTTCTCCGCATACAGGCGCAGGAAGTCCGTATTGGTGACGATGGCCAGCGGGAGACTCTGTGGGCCGATGACCAGCGCCGCGCTGAGCTGATGGGCAAGCATCAGGCGCGCCAGCTGATGGGCATCGGTTTCGGGAGTGGCTGTCAGGAATGAGGGGAGCTCAATGCTCGCAAAGCGGACCAGGCGCTCATCGTCATGGTGCTGATGCAGCCAGTTGAGAATCCACCGGTCGTCGACCAGGCCGGCAACCGCGTCTTCTGACGTGATCAGCAGGTGATGCACATCGTGGCGCTGCATTTCCTTGAGACCATCGGCCAGCGTGGCGCCGGCAGGCAGTGAGAAAAGGGTGTCGGAGGCCATGCGGGAGACCGGCAGGTAGCCGCCGGGCCCGTCCGAGTCAGACTGGGCCTGTTCACCGTATTCGGAAATGGCTCGCTTGACGGCCGCCTCTTGCTGACGGCTCCGGGTGGGATCGACCGGTTCGTTGCGGCTTTCGTGGATCGGCTGACTCTCGTTGAGTTCATCGACCACCCCGATGGACTGTCCCCGGGCAGCCTCGGGCAGCCGGGTGGGCTGGGGCCTTCCCGGCTCGGTGACAAATATGGGCATTGGCCATCCTCGCAAACTGCTGGTAGACCCTATTTAATCACACCGGGCCCTCTAACAGCTTATCGGCCGATCGTTGCAAATGTGAATGACTTTATCGTAACAATGCGCAACCTGCCGGATGGTCGGGATTTTTCATTCGGGCGACAGGCAGCGCTCCAGAGACAGCCGGGCGCTCAGCGACTCGGGTAGACACATCGGTTGCCCGGTGAGCTGGTCCACCAGCCACTCGGCCAATAGCGGGGCAAACGCGAAGCCCTTGCTACCGAGTCCGGTCAGCACGTACAGGCCATCCTGCTCGGCGTCGACAGAACCGACCACGGGCTGATAGTCGTGTGTCGTGCAGCGGAAGCTCGTGCGCCCGGCCATGGCGTCGACCGAAGGAGGCGTGCCCTGGCGCCAGATGCCGGGCAGCCAGCTCTCCAGCTTTTCGATATTGTCCCGGTGGGACGACGAGCGCACGCCGGGATCGCTGTCTTTCAGGTCAAACGTGGCTCCCGTCACCGCATATCCCCGATGAGCAGGGTTGACGTAGCTTTGGCCACAGATGACCACCCGGGGATTGTTCAGGCGGTCCGACGGCAACTGCGTTACCTGGCCGCGAATGGCGCGGAACCGGTACCGGGAGGGCCCGGGCAGCACATCGCCCACCTCATGCCCTCCGGTGACCACCACGTGTCGCGCCTGCCACTGATGGCCGCGTTGATCACCGAGGTGCCAGACGCCGTCGCGGGCGGTTATGTCGGTGACCTCGCATCCAAATTCACAGGTGATGCGTGGGTGCTCAAGCAGTGCGGTGCACACGTTCACGGGCTCCAACCAGCCGCTCGCGGGAAACCAGAGGCCGTCATGGTTGATCGGGCAGCCGGCCAGCTCACTGGCTTCGGCCGAAGAGACCGGGCGCAGGATGGCCTCCGGAAAGTCATTGCGATCCAGGAACCGGGCTTGCCGGGATTTTTCCTGCTCGGTGGTGGCGAGCTGCAGAAGGCCGTCGGGATACCAGAATGACGCCGGCGCACATTGCCGTGCATAGCGGGTGTAGGCGCGCTGGGCGTGCAGCAGGGCATGCAGGGCCAGTTGGGTTTCCGGGCCGTAATCGACACCGAGTTTGACGTAAAGGGCAGCCTGGGGATTGCCGGAGGCGCCATCCGCCGGGCCCGGGCCTTTTGATAGCACCCGCACAGTGCGGCCCCGATCGGCCAGGTTTCGGGCCACCAGCGACCCGGCGATGCCGGCGCCAATCACCAGGACTTCGCCATCGGCGCCTTCGGGATTGGTGTGTTTCGTCGTCTGATTTCCATCATCTGTCAGCTCGCCGGCCAGCATCTCCCGTTTGCGCCCAAATCCGGGCACTTTGCGCACGGTAAAGCCTTCCGCCTGGAGCGCGCGACGAACGGCGCCGACGGCTGTGAAGGTGGCAAAGGTGGTGCCTGGCTGGCTGTGTCCGGCGACGGACCGGATCAGGCCTTCCGCCCAGAGGTCCGGGTTCAGGGCCGGTGCGAAACCGTCAAGAAACCAGGCGTCGGCCTGAAAGGCGAGCGCTTGCCAGGCGTCCTGCGCCGCACCGAAATACAGGGTGAGCCGAACCCGGCCTTCGTCAAATACCAGACGATGGACACCGGTGACCAGAGGCGGGTACTCGGTAAGCAGATCGTTCGCTAAAGGTTCCAACTCTGGCCACAGGGCCAGTGCCTGCTGCAGGTCGGCCCGGGTAAGCGGGAAGCGCTCTACGGAGACGAAATGAAGCTGCGCATCGGCCGGCGCCTGTTCCCGCCATGCCTGCCAGGTTGCGAGGAAATTAAGACCGGTGCCAAAGCCGGTTTCGGCAACGACGAACGTGGAGCCACTGGCGAGGGCCCGGAAGCGCTCTTCCAGCCGGTTATAGCCCAAAAACACGTAACGGGTTTCCTCCAGGCCGTTTTCCCGGCTGAAGTAAACGTCGCCAAAGCGCTTGGAGACCGGTTGCCCGTCGCGCCATTCCAGATCAGCCGATTCAATCGCCGGCGGGCGAAGGGTGGCTGACATCGACGGTGCCCCGGACATCAGGGCTTGGTGTCCTGGTCAGGCTCGATCACGGTGGCGGAGCGGATCACGACCGGCGTCTCGGGAACGTCGGCCATGCCGGACTGCCGTTCGGTCGGCACATTGCCGATGGCGTCGACGGCGCCCATCCCGTCGGTGACGGTGCCGAAGACGGTGTAGCCTGCGCCACGAACGCCCTTGTCGAGAAAGTGATTGTCGACGAGGTTAATAAAGAACTGGGAGGTGGCCGAGTCGGGATCGTTGGTTCGCGCCATGGCAACGGAGCCGCGCACATTACCGAACGTCTCGCTGGCTTCGTTGGGTACCGGAGCACGGGTGGTCTTACGGCTCAGGTCGGCCGTGAAACCGCCGCCCTGGACCATAAAGCTGGGAATGACCCGATGAAAGACGGTGCCGTCGTAGTATCCGGCCTTAACGTATTCCAGGAAATTGGCCACGGTCTTCGGCGCCACGTCCGGTCGCAAGCGAATGGTCACAACGCCCTCGGTGGTATCAAGGCGGACCTGAGGAAATGAATTCTGATCGCTGGTCGCTGCCTGAACGCCTGTGACCAATCCTGTGGTCAGGATCAGTGCAATCAATCCTCGAAGGAAGATCACACCATAGGGATATTTAACGTTGTTTTTGAGGGTGAGACTCGTCAAGACAGGATCCTCATGCTTTGATCAGGGTGCCGGGCAGTTTATCAGATTTCCACGGCTATTAAGGGAAATCAGCCGCTTGCAGGATGCTCGCCGATTGTCACGAAACGCTCGTGATGGGTTACCGACCCGGCGTTATAAAAACAATGACAACAAACAGGCGCGCTTTGCTCACCGGGCGTTACGTATCGATTCGATCAGTTTCTGTACAGGTGCGTGATCCCGATCCATGCTTTGCGTGGACTGATACAGCGAACGCGAGAGTCGGCAGGCAGGCCTGAGACTTGCCGGCATCGCGAGCGGTTTCGCAGATCGTTGATGCGCGTCGAGCCACACGGAGGAAACAGGTGAAGAACACTCAGGGTTATCAGGAAAAGTCGCGACTTGGGCGACTCCTCGTCAATCGCGGTCACATCAGTGAAGCGCAACTGGAACAGGCGCTGGAACAGCAGCGCGCATCTGGTGCATTGCTCGGTGAGGTTCTGGTTGCCGCCGGTTGGGTCAGCGAACGGGATCTGTCCCGGGCCTTGCGCCAGCAGCGCCACTACCGGCGTGCCGCCGCTGTCGTGGCGATGGTGGCATTACCGCTGCAGCCTGTGGTTACGTTGGCGTCGGCAACACCGGAGAAGGCTGAGGGCGCCATCACGTCCGATGAAATGCTGCAAGGCAGTGGCTTCCGTCCATTGACGGATGCAGAAATGAGCGGAGTTGCCGGGCAGGGAACCGATGACCTGCTGGCGCGGATTGAGCGAGTCGCCCAAATGCCGGATGACGCGGCCAACGGTGATGAGCAGAAAGCCGACGCCATCGAAGGCCTGAAACTGGTCACGCACGCCTTTGTGCCGGTGCTGAATTTCCTGGACTCCGATCTGACCATCAGCGGCGTGCATTACCGGGAAGACGAGCCGAGGCTGGAACTTCTGGCTGATGGCGGTCTGAGACTGGCTCTGCCGGAGCGTATTGAGAGCGTGGAAATGAACGAAATCCGGGTGTCAGGTACCCAGGGGCCTTCCATGGGGAATGTCAGCCTGCACAACATCCGCTTCTCGCCAGAATCGCATATGACGATCTACACGCGGCCATAAGCTGGGCCGTTCCCGGGGCTGAGTGTGCTGTCCAGCCCGGTCTTTCCTTTCCCAGAATGCTTGATTTATCCCCTCAACAATGGGGTGGCTGACAGGTTGGCGTGTCAGGCGCTTGCCAGTACCGTTTTGTGGCTAACGGCCGTGGATTGCCCTTTGGCGCCGTAGAGTTTGGCCTGGTCGGCACAGCCCCGGAAGATTTCCGTCAGACGCCCGAGGCGCTGTTGCAGATTACCAATGATACGGCCATTGACCTGATTGAGACGCTGGCAGGCCTTCAGGCGATTCTCGGCTTCGTTCCAGAGCTGGGTCAGTTCTTCAACGCCGGCTGCCCGGATGAAAGTGGAAGGCTGGCCGTGCCGGGGATTGAAGCCCATTGCAACCAGCGCGTGGATCTTGCGCTTGGCTCGTTCGCGGACCTCGTTGAGCAGGTGGTTCTTTTCCCGTGTCAGGGCTTCGAGGCCTGCCATGTCCGAGGTCTTGAGCAGTTGTTTCTCTGACGCCAGCAATCCGCCCAGTTGTTCGAGTTGCTGGATGTCTTTGTGGAGCAATGCTTTCAAATCATCGATGGCGGCCATGATCTACTCATCCAAAAATGCTTTTATCCATATCAAGCATTTTCTGGGCCACTTTCTCTGCATCCACCTTGTAGCTGCCATCGGCCAAAGCAGACTTGATCTGCTCGATGCGATCGTCATCCACTTCCGGATAGCTGCTCATCTGCTCTTCCAGTTTCTTCAGGTCACGCGCCTGGCTGCTCAGGCTGACGTTATCCGGGCGTGAACCCTGGGTGCGAGCCTGTTCGGTCGGCGTCGGTGTCGACGGCGTTTGTGTGTTGGCCTTGCTGGTATTCGTGGAGGTGGTCTTGGAGTTGACCTGGCCGGGGCCAATTCCATTAAAGTCAACTGTCATAACGGTACCTGCGGATAAGTGAGTTAAACCGGTTACAGTTTGT
The DNA here is from genome assembly GCF_040148665.1 of Marinobacter sp. NFXS9. Lineage (NCBI taxonomy): Bacteria > Pseudomonadati > Pseudomonadota > Gammaproteobacteria > Pseudomonadales > Marinobacteraceae > Marinobacter > Marinobacter sp. NFXS9. The sequence continues at coordinate 217,868 of NZ_JAGDDW010000001.1, forward strand.
ATCGGCCGGCTTTAGTGAATCTTTAGCGAAAACGGCAATTATTTTTGCGGCAGGGGATTGCCGGACATCGGCAAGCCTCTTCCGCCTTGCCTACATCGGGACTTCAACGTGTCCCGGAGACGTGACCTGCGCACGCAACGTCTTTTCGGAACGCAGGTTCTGGACCATGATCTGTTCACCCACGCGCCCATCTCCCAGTGCTTTGCCTCGGGACTGCACGGCAATCGATCCACTGCGGGCGACGATAATAACATGGTCGCCCCGGGACACGGCATCGGGCTGGGTGACGACGTCCGGGGTGAAAATCGTGCCGGAATTCACAGAGCGCCGGACCTCCAGTCCAACCAGGTCCCCACGCCGCGTGATGGCTCCCCGGCGAACGGAATTGATGACTATCGGCTGGGTCGCAATCATCCCTTCGGTAATGCGCTCGCCCCGGCTTAGCGGGCGGGCGGCGACCAGCCCCGGGCCGCGAATTTCCAGCGTTGCAGAGAGATAAAGGCGCCAGGGGCGCTGGCCATCACAGGATACGGACAGGGTTGGCTGCGTGGTTTCTGTCGGATCGCTGGTGAAACTGACGGACGGCCCGCCATCGCAAGCGGCCAGATTCAGTCGTGAATCCAGTGGGCCCAGGCTGTAGGTGGCCGTCTGGCCGGCGTCCTTGCGCTCCGCGACGTATTGATCGAGGAACTGTTGCGCCGCTTGCCGGATCATGGCCGCCGTCGTTTTTTCGGCGGCGCTCAGGGGTGACGAGATCACCATGCCAATGGACAAGAGGAAAATGACTATGCGCATTTTGGACTGTATGACCTATGCTTACGGTTGAATCCAGGGGCAGGATTGCGATCAACTAGCCCCATGGCCTATTGACGACTTTCCGTCACCGGCGGATGATGCCGGACACTTTTCGGTAAAAGTCGCAATAACTGTGCCGATTTAATCAGCATGGATGATAACGGCCATCTTTTGACGCGGAACGGAATAACAAGACAGGTAAGAGCGTTATGGCAGGCGTATTGGACAGTGTGAATCAGAGAACGCAGCTGGTCGGGCAGAACCGCCTGGAGTTGCTACTGTTTCGCTTGCGTGGCCGTCAGGTCTACGGCATCAACGTCTTCAAGGTGAAGGAAGTCCTTCAGTGCCCGAAGTTGTCATCCATCCCGCAGAGCCGGTCGGTGGTCCGGGGGGTGTCGCACATCCGGGGCGAGACCATTCCGATCATCGACATGAGTCTGGCGATCGGGTTACCCGAGATTCCTGCGAGTAACCTCGCCGAAAGCTTCGTGATCATGTCGGAATACAACCGGCGAACCCAGGGTTTCCTGGTGGGCAGCGTGGACCGCATCGTCAACCTGAACTGGGAAGAAGTGTCGCCGCCGCCCAAGGGTGCCGGACGCGAGGTTTATCTGACCGCCGTGGCCCGCATCGACGATCAACTGATCGAAATCATCGATGTTGAAAAGATCCTGGCCGAGGTGGCACCGTTGCGCGAGGATGTGGGCGAAGAGTTGGTGGGCCGCAGCTCCGAAACCGATCGGACATCCACCCGTCCCGTTCTCGTCGTCGACGATTCCAGTGTGGCGCGGCGCCAGGTCGAACGCTGTCTGACCGCGATCGGACTGGCGGTGGTCACTCGTAACGACGGCAAACAGGCCCTGGACTACGTCAAAGAGCTGACGGCCGACGGCTCCGACATCAGCGATCACCTGTGCATGATGATTTCCGACGTGGAAATGCCGGAAATGGACGGCTACACCCTGGTGACGCGGTGCAAGGAAAACACGCAGCTGAACTCGCTGTACATCATGCTGCATACGTCGTTGAGCGGTGTGTTTAACAAGGCCATGGTTCAGAAAGTGGGTGCTGACGACTTCATGGCGAAGTTCAGCCCAGACGAGCTCGCTGAGCGGGTGATGGAAGTGCTGGATCAACTATGATCCGCGCCGAGAAGGACCGGAGTCGCTGCAAGAGCCCATGAAATCAGAGATTACTCCCCAGGAATACGACGCTTTCAAAGGATTCCTGCAGGACGCCTGCGGAATTTTGCTGGGCGACAACAAGCAATACCTCGTCAAGAGCCGCCTCCGGAAAATCCTTGAGGAAAACGGCTTCGATACGCTCGGTGGCCTGATCAAGCAATTGCAGCGCCCCCGGGATCCTCTGCGTGAGGTGGTGATCGATGCAATGACCACCAACGAGACGCTGTGGTTCCGCGACACCCACCCCTTCCGCATCCTGAATGAGCGATTGCTGCCGGAACTGGCGGAGCAGAAGGGCAACCAGCCGTTACGGATCTGGTCGGCTGCCTGTTCCACCGGGCAGGAGCCTTATTCCATCGCGATGGCGATCGACGAGTTTCGCCGGCTCAAGCCGGGCCGCCTGCGGGGAGACGTCCGGATCGTGGCGACCGACATCTCCCGGAGCGTCCTGGAAGTGGCGCGTCGGGGCGAGTACGAAATGCTCGCCATCGGCCGGGGCCTCTCGCCGGACCGTCAACGCAACTACTTTACGTCCTCGCCGTCCGGCGGCTGGCAGATCAAGCCTGCGATCAAGAGCATGGTCGAGTTCAAGGAGCTGAACCTCCTGGACCGCTACATCATGGGCAAGTTTGATCTGGTGTTCTGCCGCAACGTCCTGATCTATTTCTCCGCGGACCTCAAGAAAGACATCCTGACCCGCATGCACAGCGCCTTGGTGCCGGGCGGTTACCTGATCCTGGGCGCTTCGGAATCCCTGAATGGGCTGCCGGAATACTATGAGATGGTTCAGTGTCAGCCGGGGATTATCTATCGGGCCAAGAAGCGGTAAGGCGCTCTGGTTGAACGCGAAGTAAGGCAGATTAAAAGCTCGGTCTCTTGCCGGGCTTTCTCAAATTTGGCGGAGAGGGAGGGATGATTCGGCGCTTTGCGCCTCACCCCTTTGGGGCCGTCGTCGCATACGCTCCGACGTTCCTCCGCAGGCAGTACCTGCTCCGGTCGAACCCGTGAGGGTTCTTCTACCCACCCAATCAGCCAATAAAAAAACCGGCTCGAAAGCCGGGTTCTATATGCGAGGGCTAATTTGGGGCGGGAGCTACCCGGTCGGGATTATTCGGCGCGTTGCGCCTCACCCCTTCGGGGCCGTCGTCGCTGGCGCTCTGACGTTCCTCCGCAGGCTTTCGCCTGCTCCGGTCGAACCCGCGAGGGTTCTTCTACCCACCCGGTCGGCCAATAAAAAACCCGGCTCGAAAGCCGGGTTTCTTTATTGGCGGAGAGGGAGGGATTCGAACCCTCGATACGCTATTAACGTATACACACTTTCCAGGCGTGCGCCTTCAGCCACTCGGCCACCTCTCCAATAAAATGTTTCAGATGGGCTGCCCCGATCTGAGGGCGCAAACTCTAATGGTTTTGATCTGGTTTGGCAACTCCCTTTCGGTATTTTCGTGCAAAAACAATGGGGCGTGCGCTTTTTGATCAGTTTTGGTGGCAGTCTGATGAGCTAAGTGGCGGACCTTTCCCGGGGGCCGTTACGGCCAAATGAGGGCATTGCCGTTGGTGTTCCACGCTGTCCTCGCAAAAAACGCCTCAAACACCACCCGCTCACACTGCACATTCGCCAGGTCTGCAAACTGAAAACGCACCGGCGTATCTGGCCCTCGCTGGCTGAGCTTGCTGCAGTCCAGTGCGGCGACGGTGCCGATCTTGGGATACCCGCCCATGGTCTGCCGGTCGTTGAGCAGGACGATGGGCTGGCCGTCGGCGGGGACCTGTATGGACCCCAGGGCAATGCCTTCGGAGAGCAGTGTCATTTCCGGGACGCCGATGGCGGCGCCCGATAACCGGTAGCCCATGCGGTCGATTTGCTGGGTGATGGTGTAGGGCGTTGTGATCAGCGTTCGACGTGCATCGTGGCTGAACGACGAGTACTGGTAGCCCGGGAAGACGTTCAGGGTCAGCGGGGCGGTGTAATCCGGGAGGAACGTTTGAGGCACCTGCCGGTGAGGAGCGATGTCCGTGGACGCTTCGATCAACTGGCCGGGCTCGACGGCGCTCAGGCCGGGCAAACCTTCCCGGGGCGTCATGGCGCGGCTTTGGCAGAGGTCCTTGCCCAGCCAACCGCCGTGAACGGCAATGTAGTTGAGCAAACCGCTGGTTGGCGATTCCAGGCTGATGGTGTCGCCGGCCTGCAGGGCGTGCGTGCGCCAGAGCGACTGGCGGCGGCCGTTAATCGACAATCGGCCCGCGGCACCGGTGACGGCGATGCTCATAGGGCCGGTGGCTTCTGCACTGAACCCGCCCATCAGGACTTCCAGGCAGGCGCTCCCACGTGGGTTATCCAGCAGCTTGTTGGCCCAGCGAAACGCGTGCAGATCGGCGGCGCCACCGACGGCCAGTCCAAGATGTTGTCCGTGTCGTCGTCCTTCATCCTGCAGGGTGGTTCGCAGGCCGGTGCTTTGAATGCGCAGGCCGCTCACAGCTCGCCTCCCTGCGCAAGAAACTCCTCACGGGATATCGACGTGAAGAAGACTCGATCGCCCGTCTGAAGCAGCGACAGGCTGTCCAGTGAGAACAGTTGGGTGGGGCAGCGGCCAATGATGTTCCAGCCGCCCGGTGAGACAGACGGGTAGACGGCGGTCTGCTGGTTGGCGATGCCGACGCTGCCGGCAGGCACACGCTGACGCGGTGTCGTCTTGCGGGGTGCGGCAATCGACGGATCGACAGTGCCCATGAAACCGAAACCGGGGGCAAAGCCCATGGCAAACACCCGGTAGGTCGTCGCCGTGTGCCGCTGGATCACGTCGTCAATGCTCAGTCCGGCCTGTTCGGCCAGCGCTTCGAGATCCAGCCCCACGTCCGGATGGTAATAGACGGGTAACTCAATCATGCGGCCTGCTGTGGCGGGCTCTGATGTGTCTCTACCCGTCGCGGTCAGGATGAACTCGATCGCACGGATGACTCGCCGGAAATCCACCTTGTGCAGATCGTAAACGACAAGCAACGTGGTGTAGGCGGGCACCTGATCGATGATCCAGTCGCCGAGTTGTTCGGTGATCGTTTGCTGCGCAGCCAGGATCCTCGGGGTCAACTGCTCATCCAGCGTATCGCCAAAGCGGATCAGGACACTGTCTTCGGAGACGGGCTCGATGATCACGCGGCTTTTCCCAGCGCCTCGCGTATCGCTTTCACGGCGGCCAGGGATTCGGGGTTGTCGCCATGCACGCACAGGCTGTCTGCAGGCAGATCGAGCCATTGGCCTTCGATGCTTCGAACACCGCCCTGTTCGGCGAAGCTGCGGGCCTGGGCCACTATGGTGGCGGCCTCGTGATGGACCGCGCCCGGCTGCCGGCGTGATACCAGTTGTCCTTCGCTGTCGTAAGCCCGGTCGGCAAACGCTTCGAGCCAGAGCGGGACACCGTATTGCGCAGCCAGGGCCCGATGTTCGCCGTGCAGTCGGGTTGCGGGAATCATGAGCGTCAGGCTCGGGTTGTAATCGTGAACGGCTTTCAGGACGGCCTCAAGAATGGCCGGGTCCTTCATCATGTCGTTGTTCAGCGCCCCATGGGGTTTGACGTAGGCCACCTGTTGGCCAGCCGCCCGACAGATGCCGTCCAGCGCGCCGACCTGGTACCAGATCAAGGCGTGGATCTGCTCCGCCGTGTGGGGCATCGACCGACGCCCAAACCCCTGAAGGTCGGCATAGGCCGGGTGGGCTCCCATCATCACACCGTGGCTGGCGGCCAACCGTACCGTTTTCACCATGATGTCGGGATCGGACGCATGGAAACCGCAGGCAATGTTGGCCATGTCGATCAGGGGCATGACCGCTTCATCGTTGCCCATGGTCCAGGCGCCAAAGCTCTCGCCCAGGTCGCAATTCAGTTTCACGATGTCAGTCCTTTCTTCCTCTGTATCGTCAGCATACCAGCCTGCCCGACGTTGAGCAGCCAACGATGTCAGGCGAATACGGTTGGTGTTAAATGCAGTGAAATATGAGGGTATTGTCGTTATTTCAGGTATTTGGCTCTTTTTTGCAACAAAAGTGTCATCTAGCTCTCATAGGCTCTGAAGTGGGTCGTTGATAGGTTGAAGATGGCCGTCATATGAGGCCAGAGGCGCAACCGATCAGTGAACCGTTATGTGAGCCTTCATCGTCTTTGGGCATCTTGATTGTTCGTTTCCAGATTTGAGTCGGCGGGAGAGGGTATGACAGCCAGAGACCAGGCCCGTGAACTCCAGCGCATCATTGAACAGCAACTGATTTCGACGCTGTTCCAGCCCATCGTTGACTGCCGGAACCGAGCCGTATTGGGCTATGAAGTGCTTAGTCGGGGTCCTTCGGACAGTCCACTGCATGGCGCTCCTTCTCTGTTCCAGGCCGGAGAGCAGTGTGGTCGGGTGATCGGCCTCGAACGGGCCTGTCTGATGGAAGCTGCCCGAAGTTGCCTGCGTTACGGTATCGATCATCTGATATTCGTCAATGTCTCTCCGGGCCTGCTTGCGCCAGACATGTTCTCTGAGGAGCGACTAGAGGCGATGCTGACCGCCAACGGCGTCAAGCCGGGTAGTATTGTGATTGAGTTGTCGGAGCGATACCCCATTGAGGACCCGGAGCAACTCAAGTCCCGCCTGATTGCGCTGAAAAGGCGCGGCTTTCTGATTGCGATCGATGACCTCGGCACCGGCTATTCCGGTTTGAAGCTGTGGTCCGAAATCCAGCCGGATTTCGTCAAGATCGATCGGCACTTCATTCGTGACGTCGACCACGATCTGGTCAAGAAGGAATTCGTACGCTCTGTGATCAACTTGTGCGGACGCCTGGGGTGCCGACTGATTGCCGAGGGTGTTGAGACCGGCGCCGAGCTCGCACTGTTGCGCTCAATGGGGATTCACTTGATTCAGGGGTATCTGCTGGGGCGGCCGAGTCCGTTTCCCGGGGCGAATCTCGATGTCCTCGACGACGGCATGATGGCTCGCCGCAATCGGGAGACATCGGATGCCGGCTACCTGGGGCGCTTTATCGAGCCGCTATCTCCAACCGCAACGCTTGGCGAAGCCTGGGACCGTTTGCAGGCCTCACCTTCGGTGTTTGCCTTGCCGGTCGTCGATAATGATCGCCCTCTGGGTCTGCTCCATAAATGGCGCCTGATGGAGGTATTCAGTACGACTTATGGGCGGTCGCTGAACGAAAGGAAAACCGTTCAAAGTGTGATGAGTCAGGACGCGCTGGTTGTCGAGCACGATGAGTCAATTGAGGCGGTCAGCCAGTCGTTGCTGGAAGACGATTTGTATTATCTGAAGCAGCATTTCATCGTGACGCGGGACGGCGAATACATGGGGCTGGGATCGACCCGCTCCATCCTGAAAATGCTGACCCAACGCCGTATCGAGCAGGCTCGTCATGCCAATCCGCTGAGCCAGTTACCGGGCAATGTGATGATTCAGAAGGAAGCCGAAATGCGGTTGCGGCGCGGGGAGCCATTCGTATGCGTCTATTTCGATATCGACCACTTCAAGCCGTTCAATGACTTGCTGGGATACGTCGAGGGTGACGAAGTGATCCTCGCCCTTGCACGACAGATTCGCTCGGTCTTCGAAGAGGAGGGGGATTGGGTTGGCCACATCGGCGGCGATGATTTTGTCGTCTTCTGCAACGGCACCGACATCGAAGGCCGTTGCCGTAGGGTTCAACAGCTCTTTGCAGCAGATGCGCTCAAACGATATCCCGAGGGTATCCGTGAATCAAAGCAAATCACGGCCCTGGACCGGGATGGTCGGGAACGCTGTTTCCCGTTAGTGTCCCTGTCCGCCGGCTTGATTCGAGCCTCCAGCGAACAATGCGCGTCGGCCGCTGAACTGGCGACCAATGCCTCCATGGCCAAATCCGGGGCCAAGAAGGCCGCTGATGGCCTGTTTTGGCTCGATCAATGCGAACGGGACTTCGAAAAAACGGTGTGTGAACAGTAATTGTCAAAGAGTGGCGGGCGGCCTTTGCACCACCCACCACTGTACCGTGGATGCAGTTCAGGCTTCCAGTTCGGCCAGACTCTCCTCCATGATCGCCAGGCCCTCTTCGAGCACATCGTCCTCGATGGTGATGGGCATCAGCACGCGGATCGAGTTGCCCCAGAGGCCACAGTTGAGCAGGATCAGCCCTTTTTCCTTGCACTTCTTGACCAGGGCGCCAGTCATCTCCGGCTCCGGGTTGCGAGAGGCTTTGTCCGTCACCAATTCGAAGGCGGCCATGGGCCCAAGGTGGCGGACGTTGTCGACGTGTTTGAACTTGTCCTGCCACTGCAGGAAGCGTTTGTCCAGCTTGTTGCCCAGAACCACGCTTTTCTCGAGGATGTTTTCCTCTTCAAACACCTCCAGCACGGCCAGCGCCGACGCACAGGCCAGAGGGCTGCCGCTGTAGGTGCCGCCCAGGCTGTTGGGACCGGAGGCGTCCATCATGCGGGCGTTGCCGACCACGGCGGAAATCGGCATGCCGTCCGCCATGCTCTTGGCCATGGTCATGATGTCCGGCTTCACATTGCTGTGCTCGATGGCGAACATCTTGCCGGTACGGCCGAAGCCTGACTGCACTTCGTCCACGATCAGGGCGATGCCGTGATCGTCACAGATCTTGCGCAGCGCCTGCAGGAAGCTAGGCGGTGCGATGTAGAAGCCGCCTTCACCCTGGACCGCCTCAACGACAATCGCTGCGACGTCCTTGGTCGGGATGTCGGTCTTGAACAGCATGTGAAGCGCATCCAGCGCGTCTTCCTCGGTGATCCCGTGGTAGGGAATCGGGAAGGGCGCGCGGAAAACCCCGCCGGGCATGGGGCCGAAGTCGTGTTTGTAGGGCAGAACCTTACCGGTCATGGCCAGGGTCATCAGGGTCCGGCCATGGTAGCCGCCGTCAAAGCAGATGACGCCGTGGCGTCCGGTAGCGCACCGGGCAATCTTGACGGCATTCTCCAACGCTTCGGCACCGGCGTTGAACATACAGGCCTTGGCCGCGTCCCCGGTCACCGGTGAAACCTTGCACAGCTTTTCGGCCAGCTGGACGTAAGGGGCGTAGGGCATGACGGTCTGGCAGGTGTGCATCACCTTATCCAGCTGCGCCTTCACGGCGTCCACGATTTTCGGGTGTCGATGGCCGATGTTGAGAACGCCGATACCCCCGGCAAAGTCGATCATCCGCTTGCCGTCCGCATCCCAGACTTCTGCATTCTTCGCCCGGTCGGCGAACTGATCGTTCGGGCTGGCAGCTCCGGCCGCAACGTACTTTTCCTTGAGGGCTTGCAGTTCAGCGTTGTTCATAGGCGTTCTCCTGATTGGCATGCCGCGACGTTCCGGCACGTTCATGGAAAATGGAATGGGACTCCCCATTCCTGGGCGACTGGTCTCTCTATGACAGCCTAATCCTGACCTTTCTTCATTACAGCTTATAACTTAGAGGCTAAACCCCCGGTCTTGCCACCCCCTGAGCCTAAATTTCTGTTCGTGTCCGATTGGAATCCGGACCACTCTGATCCGTGCGATCCGGCCATTAACCGGTCATATCCCGCCGAAGCGCTGTCATATCGGGCCATAGCGGCGCTTTGGGCCTGAAGTCGACGCGGTTGCCCATATAGTGGGAAGAATAAGAAGGCGTGATCAGGATGATCCGTGACAACAACGAGATGAGTTGGATTTCTTGTTGACTGGAGGTCGTAACGACCTCATGCAAAGGAGGCTCAACGATGAGCATGGCAATGAATCGGGTGATTGGTTTGACGGAAGAGCGTCAACTCGAGGCGCGTTACGGCGTGACCGACCTGCACATCAGCTGGCGGGACGATGTGGTCGGCCAGCGCCAGACCGATCCCAATGGGCAGGAACACCTGGCCCCGCTGGTGACCTGGCGTTATCGTGGCCAGACCTATCGGTTTGTTCCGCGACTGGCTTTCCGGATCGAATTCCGGACGCTGCCGGCTATCCTGCGCCAATGCGGTTTGCAGGAACGCCAGTACTTTGTTGTGGATGGATTGGCCCTGTCGCGGGAGATCGGCGGGCAGTTGGCCACTCGCGGGCGAATGCCGGATGCCGTGTCGTAACGGCCGATAATAAGGAAGAAACGGAAGCCTGCGGGCTTCCGTTTCTTGTGGATGACTAATCGTTTATTCGGTGGCTCCCAAAGCTTTTGCCCGTTGGGCCCGGTCCCGCAGGGCTTTGGTGCCCGGGCTGCGCAGGGTCCAGCCTTTCAGGTTTTCTTCGATGAGCTGTTCCAGGGCGTCGATGTGCACATCCTCGGCATTCAACGCCGGAATGTACTGAAAGCGCTCGCCGCCGGCTTCCAGGAAATAGCCCCGGTTTTCCTCATCGATCTCTTCAATCGTTTCCAGGCAGTCGGCGGAAAAGCCCGGGCAGAACACGTCGATGGATTTGACCCCCTGGTCGGGCAGTGCCTTGAGGGTTTCATCCGTATAGGGCTTGAGCCATTCCTCGCGTCCGAAACGGGACTGGAACGTGGTCATGTAATCGTGCTCGCCCAGGCCCAGTCGCTCGGCCAGTAAGCGGGAGGTTTTCAGACACTCGCAGTGGTACGGGTCGCCGTTGAGCAGGTAGCGTTTGGGAATGCCATGATAGGACAGAATCAGCTTTTCTCCGGCGCCATGTTGGGCGCGATGGGCCTCGATGTGACGGGCCATCGCCTCGATGTAGGGCGGATAGTCGGGGTAGTGGCTGATAAAGCGGAAATCCGGCAGCCAACGGCGCTGACTGAAATCCGCGCTGATGGCGTCGAACGTGGACGCCGAAGTGGATGCCGAATACTGGGGGTAGAGCGGCAGAACCAGCAGCTGGCGGACACCGGCCTGTTGCAGCTGCTCCAAAACCGAAGAGACGGACGGCGAGCCATAGCGCATGGCGAAGGCCACCACCACGTTGTCGCCATAGAGCGCCTGCAGGCGCTCTCTGAGCATCTCGCACTGGTTGGCGGTATGAATCAGCAAGGGCGATCCCTCGGCGGTCCAGGCCTTGCTGTAGGCTGCTGCTGACCGCTTTGGGCGAATCCGGAGAATGACCCCGTTGAGAATCAGCCACCACAGCAGGCGCGGGAATTCCACCACCCGGGGATCCGACAGGAACTCCCTCAGGTATCGGCGCAGGGCTGGCGCCGTCGGCGCGTCCGGTGTGCCCAGGTTGGTAATCAGAATGCCGGTTTTCTGGGGTTGCTGGTGTTTGAATCCGGTTGGACCCTGGTAACGCATGGCGTGTTTCCGTCAACAATCACAAGTGGATGGCAGCTGCTGGATGCAATCCGGCGGCGGACGTTCCAGATACGTCAGTGTGCGCCGGAAGGATTAGCTTTTTCGCCGGACGAGTCAATGGCGTGCGTCGATAGTGGATGTCTATCGCTCAGCGTTCGCCAGGCGTCGAAGGTGCTGAGGAACACCTCGCCGGACAGGTTTTGCAGGAACCGGGTTCGCCGCAGTCGATCCATCACCGGTCCCTTGACCTCCGCCAGGTGCAGCTGGATACCGGCGCTTTGCAATCGGGTGTTGATGGCTTCCAGTGTCTCCAGCGCCGACGCGTCGATGGTATTGATGCCGGTACACATCAATACGAAATCCGTGGCCTCCGGACGCTGGCTGACCAGCTCGCTGACGCAATCATCCAGGTAACGGGCGTTGGCAAAATAGAGGGTTTCATCCACCCGCAGGATCACAATCAGCGGATGTGTTTCCACGGCGTAGCGCTGCTGGTTGCGAAAGTGTTCGGTGCCCGGGATACGGCCGACGACGGCCACGTGCGGCCGGCTGGTCCGGTACAGGTACAACATCAATGACAGCGCGACACCGGCGAGAATGCCCGGGATGACACCCGCCAGGAGCGTCAGCAGCAGCGTAGTCAGCAGGGCCAAACCGTCCTGGCGGGAATAGCGCCAGGTGTCCGCAATGGCCCGGAAATCGACCAGCGTGGTCACCGCCACGATGATGATCGCGGCCAGTGTCGCCTTGGGCAGGTAGTGGAACAGGTCGGTGAAGAAAACCGTGACCAGGGCAATGCCAATGGCGCTGAACACCCCGGCCAGCTGGGTTCGGGCGCCGGCTTCGATGTTGACGACGGAACGGGAGAAGCCGCCGGCCACGGCAAGACCGCCCGATACGGCGGCGGCCAGGTTGGCCGCGCCCAGGCCCATCAGTTCCTGGTTGGCGTCCAGCCGCTCACCGCGGCGGGCGGCGATACGATGCGCAATCGATGTGGACTCCACAAAAATCACCAGGCTGATCAGGATGGCCGGCACCGCCAGGGCCTCCACCAGGGGCAGGTTAATCGCGGGCAGCGACAGCCCGGGTAACCCGGACGGCAGGTTGCCGATCACGCGGACGCCGGAGGTTTCCAGGTGCCGCCAGGCCGTCACGGCGGCGGTGGCGATCACCACCAGCATGGGGGCCAGGCGCGCCAGCGTTGATGCCACGCCGATAGGCAGGCCAATGGCACAGAGCAGGCGTTGACTGAATCGGCGGGCCAGCAGCAGGAACAGGACGGAGCCGATGCCCAGGATGGCCGTCGGATCATTGAACCGACCCACGTGTTCGCCGATTGAGAGGAGTAACGCGGGTAAGGTGCTGCCTTCGGTGGGAATGCCCAGCAGGGTTCCGACCTGACTGAGGATGATGATCAGTGCCGAACCGGAAATAAAACCGGAGATCACCGGGTGGCTGATAAAGTTGGCCATGAACCCCAGCCGTGCGACACCCATAACAAAGAGGATGACGCCGCAGAGCAGGGCCAGTACCAGTGAGCAGGTGGCAAAGTCGGCCAGACCCGCGGCCTGGATATCGCCGACGGTGGTGGCGCTCATCAAGGCGATCAGCGCCACCGGGCCAACCGCCAGGGCGCTGCTGCTGGCAAACAGGGCGTAACCAATGACCGGCAGGAGACTCGCGTACAGGCCCGCCTGGGCCGGCAGGCCGGCGAGCAGGGCATAGGCCAGTGACTGGGGAATCACCAGCACGGTCATGATGCACGCGGCCAGCAGATCCTGGATCAGCGTGGTGCGGTGATAGTCGCGCAGCCAGCCCATCGGCGGCAGTACTGCGGAGAGGCGTTCTCTCATTACTGCCCGGATCCCGATCAGTCGTTGCGTTTGGCGGCGATGCGGAGCATGCGCTCACGCTGCGCGCCAAGGTCATACCCTTCCGATCGGGCGGTCTGCAGAAGCTGGTCGATGTTGTCCTGACGGGCTCGGGACAGGGCCCAGAGCGTTGAGCAGCGGGTGCCCGTACGGCAGAAGGCGAGGATGGGCTTGGAGGCCGTTTCCAGAAGTGGCGCGAAACGAGCCACATCGTCATCGGTGATGTTGCCGGATTGCACCGGCAGGTAGACCCATTCCATGCCGTTTTCGCGGGCGGCCTGGGCGATGGCGTCCGTGGCCGGTTGGTCGTCACCCTCTTTATCCGGTCGATTTGAGACCAGTGTCTTGAATCCGGCGCGGGCTGCTTCCGCCACGTCGTCCACCGTAATCTGCGGAGCGACCGTCAGATCGTCGTCGAGTTTGTGCAATTCCATGGCAGTCTCCTGTTGAATGGTAATCGGGCGCAGCGTCCGGTTTTATGCCGCGAGAGTAACATGAGCGGGGTGATGCTGTACGCCGCGATTTATGACCCCAAAGCCGTGCGCTGACGCTGCTCCCATGATTGGAAAACCTGAAACAGGATCATACCGGCCACCATGGCGGCGACGAAAATAACCGCCTTGGCCTGGCCGGCACCCAGAGCCACGATAGCCGGGCCCGGGCAGAAGCCGGCGAGTCCCCAACCGGCCCCGAACAACAGGGCGCCGATTACCAGCCGGCGGTCGATCACGGTGCTGTCCGGCAGTCGCATGGGGTGTCCCAGCAGACTGGTGGTGCGCCGACGGGCTGCGGTAAAACCGAACAGACCGACCAGGATCGCGCCGACCATGACCAGCGCCAGCGAGGGGTCCCAGACTCCGGCCAGATCCAGGAAACCAAGGACCTTGGCGGGATTCGCCATGCCCGAGACCAGCAGGCCAACACCGAAAATCAACCCCGAAATAAAGGCAAATAACAGGGTTCGCATCACACACCTCCCAGCACGTGGCGCACGATATAGACGGTAACAAAGCCCATGGCCATGAACAGCGCGGTGGCCACCAGCGAGCGAGGTGACAGGCGCGACAGGCCGCACACCCCATGGCCGCTGGTGCAGCCGGATCCCATCCGGGTGCCGAAACCCACCAGCAGTCCTGCAATCACCAGCAGCGGCGTCGAGGCATCGATTTCGATGGCCGGCAGGGCTGCAACGACCACCCAGATCAGGGGTGCCGACACCATCCCGAGCAGGAAGGCGACTCGCCAGGCATTCTCACCTTTTGAAGGGGTGAGCAGCCCGCCCAATATGCCGCTGATGCCGGCTATGCGCCCGTTGACGAGAATGAGCATAACGGCCGCGAGGCCGATCAGTATGCCGCCTGCGAGGGCGGTCATCGGTGTGAAGTGTGTCCAGTCGATCGTCATCACACGGTCTCCTCTGTACAGAACAGATCATAGAGCTGCTGAACCATCACCAACACTTTGGGATCGTCGATCCGGTAGAACACCTGCTTGCCCAGCTTGCGGGGCGCAATCAGTCCCTCCCGCCGCAAAATGCCCAACTGCTGGGACAGGGAAGGCTGGCGAATGCCGGTTGCGGCCTCCAGATCGCTGACGCCCAGCTCACCCTGGCTGAGCTGGCACAGCAGCATCAGTCGGTCGGCATTGGCAATACTGCGCAGGAACTGGCTGGCGCGGTCGGCAGAAGCCCGCATTTCATGGATGTCGATGGCCGGCTCACTCATGACCCTGAAATCTCCGGTATCATTGGTTCGGAATTAATTAACGTTTAATTATATTATATAACGATAGATTGACTTGGCAACGGAGAGTTGAAAGAGGCAGATCCCGGGCATAAAAAAGCCCGGCACGGGAGGCCGGGCAGAGGCGTGCGAGTAGTATCCATGAAAGACTTCCAGACAAACCGGCATCAGCAGGGATACCGGTCCATTCAGTATTGTTTATATTTTGAACATCTCAAGTTTTTGAACGCTTCAATTGAAACTATTTTCTTCTAACGAAATAACTCTTATAGCGTCCCGGAAGACCTTTGCTGGCGCGGCTTTCCAGAGGATCGTCTCATTGGGTAAGGGTTTTGGAGAGGGCCTTTTAATTCCGCTGATTTACCGAATTACGGGGCCTGATTCTGACCGGTGGATGTAATACAATGAGCTCAATATATAGGGTGCGGGAAGGGTATTTTCCCGATGATCTTCACAAACCGGCCCGCTGTTGGAGCAGGTATCTATGAGCAGTGACAACGATCAAGAGAAGGGCAACGACAACGATCAGGAACGTGATGCCCAGTTGGCGGATCGTATCAAGGGGTCTGCTCGCCAGATTTGGCTGGCGGGTCTGGGCGCCTACACCAAGGCGGAGGAAGACGCCGGCCGCTTTTTTGATCGTCTCGTCCACGAAGGTGAAGAGCTGGAAAACAAGACGCGGGGCGTCGTTGAGCGCCACGTGCGTAACGTGGAAGGCCATGTCGAAGGCGTGAAAGAGCGCGCAAGCGGCACCTGGGATCGTCTTGAAGGCCTGTTCGACCAGCGTGTCTCCGGGGCCCTGCGTCGCCTGGGCATTCACCGTCGGGAAGAGATCGAAGCGTTGGAAGCCCGCATTTCAGCGCTGGAAGCGGAGCTTAAGGCCGTGCGCAAGGACAAGGCGCGCAAGATGAACAGCGAAGAGGAGTAACGGCCGCTCTCGGCAACCTCTCTCGTCATAGCGTTTACTTCAGCCTGGTGGCCACTAAAGATAGTCCTCCGCCATCAGGCGGGCTTGCTCGGCGGTGTCTTCGGTCAGATAGGGGGTGATCAGGTTGATCATCTGGAAGACGCCGCGTCCCAGATCCACATTGTCCTTGTTATTCAGGTGTGACAGCAGCTCGAAGCTGACCCAGTAACTCAGGGTGAGCGTCAGCTGCTCACACAACGCGTCCAGTTCGTGATCGTCGATCGCCATGACGTCCTGCTGGCGCAGGCTGCCGCACAGCGTCAGGAAGGCGCGGCGCTTGAGTTTGAGGATCGCCCGGAAACGTTTTTGCAGGGCGTCATAGCGAGACAGTACGTTGACCAGGTCCTGGTACAGGAAGCGGTAACGGGCGATGGCCTCAAATGTCAGATGCAGAAAGATGCCCAGCTGCTCCAGGCTGATATCCACATCGGATGGCACTTCCAACAGATCCAGCAACTCGGCTTCGTAGCGGCCGAACAGTTCGCCGACAATGTCGCCTTTGCTCTTGAAGTGGTAGTACAGGTTGCCGGGGCTGATCTCCATTTCATCGGAGATCAGCAGGGTGGTCACGTTGGGCTCGCCCACCACGTTAAACAGAGTCAGGCTGGTGTCCAGAATCCTGTCGCGGGTCTTGACCTTCATGGCTGTTCCCTGGCCCGGCTGGCCAATCAGAGGTCGAATTCGGCCCAGATCGGGCAGTGATCCGAGGGACGCTCCATGCCACGGATGTCATAGGAAACGCCGGATGCCCGGGCCTTGGGCAGCAGCCCTTTGCTGGCCATGATCAGGTCGATGCGCAGGCCGCGGCGCGGGTCACGCTCGAACCCCTTGCTGCGGTAGTCGAACCAGCTGAAGGTATCGGCTTCGTCCGGATGCAGGTGGCGGAAAACATCGGTCAGGCCCCAGCTTTCCAGCGTGCTCATCCACTCGCGCTCTTCCGGCAGGAAACTGCATTTGCCAGTGCGTAACCAGCGCTTGGCGTTATCGGCGCCGATGCCGATGTCCTCGTCCCGGGGCGAGATGTTCATGTCGCCCATCACAATCACCGGATCGTCCGGCTTGGCGACTTCGGCCAGGTAGCGGTTGAGGTCGGCGTAGAACTTTTCCTTGGCCGGGAATTTGACCGGATGATCCCGGCTTTCACCCTGCGGGAAGTAGCCGTTAATGACCGTCAGCTTCTGGCCGCCGATGTTGAAGCGGCCGGCAATCAGGCGACGCTGCGCGTCCTCTTCGTCCCAGGGATAGCCCTTCTGGACACACTCGGGCTCGTGCCGCGTCAGCAGCGCAACGCCGTAATGGGTCTTCTGGCCGTGGAAAAACACGTCATAGCCCATGGCCCGAATATCGTCAGCCGGGAACTCCTCGTCGGTCACCTTGGTTTCCTGGAGACCGATGATATCGGGGTTATAGGCGTCGATAACGGCCTGGAGCTGATGCAGGCGGGTGCGAATACTGTTGACGTTGAAAGAGACGACGATCATCGGCTGATTATCTGTCCTGTTCGGCGGGTGGATAGGCAATGACGCGAGTCTACCACAGCGTTCGGCAGGACAAAGGGTCGAACTGTCCGACCTGTGACGCCGCGCGGATCAATTCTCCCGGGGCAGGAGCGGACAGGGGATGGGCGTCTTGTCGTAGCGCAAACGCACGTTGTAGTTGCGGTCTTCGTCCTTGCGAATGTTGCCCAGCCCCAGGTAGTCGGTGAGGCGGCCCTGTTTGTCGAAGCCCAGAATAATCGGGTCGACCACCCAGCGCAGCAGGACGCCGGTCGGTCGCATATTGATTACCAGGTCGGCGTTGAGCTCATCTTGGGTGGTCGGCTCGGCCACGAAACCGTAGGTTTCACCCCGGGTGGGCGCAAGAAAACTGAATTCAACGGACTGCCCCTGTTTCAGGGCGCTCCAATGGTCACGAATAAAGTGCACGAAACCGGCATCGATGACCGTGTCCTTCTCAAGCGGGACCACGAACGTCTTTTTGTCGCCGGCGGGTGTCTGCCAGCGCAGCCGGGCTTCCCGATCTTCAACGTTGCGGATCATCAGGCGCTCATCGAAGGTGGGCTGGGAAAAGTCCACGGTCGGTCGCCAGGGGCTGTTCGTGTAGTCGATCTGTTTGCGGGCGAAGGAGTGGTTGAGCCGGCCCAGCGACTCGTCCAGCGCCACGTAGTCGACGGTGTGCGACAGGGGCACGAAGTGCTGGTCCCGGCAAACGCCGTTGACGTCGTGATGTTCCTCATAGAGCGGTGCATCGTCGTCGCCGTAGGCGGTTCCGGTGAATTGATATTCTGCCGGTTTATCCGCGCCCAGACACAGGAGCGGTGTCAGCAGCAGAAGCAGGGAAGCCGTATATCTCATGCCAGTGCATCCTCCCGGACGGTGTGCTGTCGAATGAACATCAGCAGCGGAAACAGGACCAGCCAGCCCAACCCGATGGCGATCAGGCCGATGAGCGGGTTCGGCAGGGTGACGGCACCCAGTTGCGTTGCGCTCCAGTAAGCGAAAGGGCCGGCGAGGGGTGGAAGCGCCACCATCAGAACACGGTGCTCGCCGAGCCAGGCCAGCGAGTGGCACAGGGTCGTCATGAACAGTACCCACAACGCCACCAGCCAGAGAGGAACCCAAAGCGGCTGGCCGTCGGGACTGACGAGTACGCCAACTCGAAACCACAAGCCATCGAGCAGGACGCCCAGCAGGGTGCCGATCAGGATAAAGCGGGCTTCTCTCAACGGCGACCTGCTGACGACACCCAGGTGGACCGCCAGCACCAGCGCCGCCGCAACCACAGCGATCGGCCCCGGGTAGACCACACAAATCAGCCAGCCGGCCTGGAACATCACAAAGTTCAGGCCGTTGCGGAGCAGCCCCCGGTCAATCATGGCGTCAGCCGCGGGTCCAGCTTGTTGCCGGG
The DNA here is from genome assembly GCF_040148665.1 of Marinobacter sp. NFXS9. Classification (NCBI taxonomy): domain Bacteria; kingdom Pseudomonadati; phylum Pseudomonadota; class Gammaproteobacteria; order Pseudomonadales; family Marinobacteraceae; genus Marinobacter; species Marinobacter sp. NFXS9. Next base: position 236,570 of record NZ_JAGDDW010000001.1, read on the forward strand.
TTTGGCAAACAGGATCTGGGAGACCCCGATGGCCCGCTCTGAGAAACCGGCTTCGCAGTAGCTGAAGTAGAAGTCCCAGAGCCGGATGAAGGCTTCGTCGTAGCCGAGTTCCCGAATCCGGCGACGGGCATCCATAAAACGCTGGCGCCAGTCGTGCAGGGTGCGCGCGTAATGGAAGCCGAAGTCGTCACTCTGGACCATCACCAGATCGGTCTGGCGACGGACGGCCTCCAGGATCGCGCCGAACGACGGGATAAAGCTCCCTGGGAAGATATAACGCTGAATGAAATCCACGTTGCGAAGCGCCCGGTCATAACGCTGCTCCGGCATGTTGATCGCCTGGATCAGAGCCAGCCCGTCCGGTTTGAGCAGGTGACTGATCTGGCTGAAGTAGCTCTCCAGATACTGGGGGCCAACCGCTTCGATCATCTCGATAGAGGCGAGCTTGTCGTACTGGCCGGTCAGGTCCCGGTAGTCGTCGAACAGCAGGGTAATGCGGTCTTCCAGACCTTCGTCTCGAATCCGCTCCAGCGCGAGATCGTGCTGTTCCCGGGAAATGGTCGTTGTGGTCACGTGGCAGCCATAGTGGCGGGCGGCATGGAGAGCAAAACCGCCCCAGCCCGTACCGATTTCGATGACCCGATCGTCGGGTCCCAGCGCCAGCTTGCGGCAGATCAGATCCAGCTTGAACACGGCCGCTTCGTCCAGGTTGGCTGCCTCGTCAGGATAGACGGCAGATGAGTACATCATCGTCGGATCGAGGAAGATTTCGAACAGCGCGTTACCGAGATCGTAATGGGCCTCGATGTTCTTGCGGGAGCCTTCCCGGCTGTTGCGGTTGAGCCAGTGCAGCCCCTTGAGCGCCGGTTTCGTGATCCAGCTGAAGCGGTCTTCGAACGCGTTCATGCGATCGATGTTGCGGGTAAAGAACCGCAGCAGGGCGGTCAGGTCCGGTGACGTCCAATCGCCGGCCACGTAGGCCTCCGCCGCCCCGATACCGCCGCCGGTCAGGATGTCGCGCCAGGCGGAAGCCTCATGGATGCGGATCTCGGCGGGCGGGAACCGGTTGTCTCCGTCCCCGCAAAGGGTATCGGCCCGGCCCGCTTCCTTGACCGTCAATACGCCAGCTTGAAGTTGCTGCAGTTGCTTGAGAACAAGCCGGCGGGCCCAATCGTTGGTCAGCGAGGCGCGGCGGGACTCGGTTGCGGTGCTGTTCAGGTTCTCCATGAGCTTACCTTTCCTGTTCCGGGTACGGCGTGATCAACCCGTTCGCCGTGATCGGCGTGGCCCAGCCGGTAGGCCGGGTCCTGGCGGTCGAGTTTGTCGGGGTGGGTCTGGAAAACCGCCCCCTTCAACTTCAGTTTCAGGGCATGCCAGTAGATACCGGCGGCCACTTTGAGCGTTTCCACCGGGAAGCGGCGGATGTGACCCTGTACCGTTTTACGAGTGACCGGGGTGCGTTGGACTTCCAGCGTCGCATCAAAAACCTTGGCGCCGTTCCGGCGGACGTTCATGTGGATGCGCAACTCGGGGCCGCGGGCGCTGAAAACCCACTGGTACTCCTGGTCCATCGGGTTATACGGCGACACGTGGAAGCGTTTTTGAAAACGGTATTGCTGGGTGTGCCATCCCGCCCGGCTGACTTGCAGCGGCGCGCCTTCAAGGCAGTAGACATGCCGCTCGTGCCAGGGGGTGTTGGTGATCTGCGCGGCCACCACACGGGGAAGATCGCCGTTTCCCGGCAGGGCGTCCGCCGCATAGCAGCAGTAGAAGCTGACGGGGTTGAAGATGTAGCCGAGATAGCGGGGGTGGGTCACCAGTTCGATCCGCCCGTCAGGTCGCCAGCCCGTGGCGGCCTCCACCTGATCCTGTACGGCCTGCTTCAGGTCCGGTTGCTCCGGGGCCAGGTAATCGCTGCGACGCAAGGACAACCAGTTGAAACGACCGACGGAGAGCAGACGACTGATCTCACCAATGCGGGGCCAGTCGTCCAGGTCCAGTGCCAACAGCCCGGTGCGGTACTGGAACTGGTGATTGACGGGCTGCATCCGTCGGTGGCGAATGCGCCCGGCCAGCCAGGCACTGTGGATCTGTCCGTCGGCCATGACTATAACCTCACACCGAAGGCGTCTGTCACCCGCAGGGCACTGCGCACGCCGTCTTCATGGAAACCATTGAACCAGTAGGCGCCGCAGAAATGGGTGCGGTTGTGGCCTCCAATCTCGTCGTAGCGCTGTTGGGCAGCGACCGCTGCCATCGTAAACACCGGATGAGCATAATTGTAACGCTCGATGATGCGATCCGGATCGATGGCATCGGACCGGTTCAGGGTGACGCAGAAGGTTTCCGGTGCCTCGTCGAAATTCTGCAGGATGTTCATGTCGTAGGTGACCGAGACCGGCTCGGTCGGATGCTCCGGAATCGTATAGTTCCAGGCGGCCCAGGCCCGGCGGCTGCGGGGCAGCAGGCTGTCGTCGGTATGCAGGACCACGTCGTTGTCCTGGTATTCGATGGCGCCCAGGATTTCGGTTTCCCCATCGGTCGGGTCGGCCAGCATCGCCAGCGCCTGGTCGCTGTGGCAGCCGAGAATCACCTGGTCGTAGGATTCAGTGTGACCGTTCACCGTCACATCCACATGATCGTCAAACCGACGGATGGCAGTAACAGGGCTGTTCAGCCGGGTTAACGGGCCGAGCCTGTCCATCATACGGTCCACGTAGCTCGCCGAACCGCCGGAAATCACGCGCCAGGTGGGGCGATCGTCGACCGACAGCATGCCGTGGTTATTGAAGAACTGCAGGAAAAAGCGCACCGGGAACTGTTCCAGCACAATCTCCGGTGCCGACCAGATCGCGGCGCCCATGGGTACGATGTAGAAGTTGCGGAAATACCGGGAGTAGCCGTTGCGGTTCAGGTATTCGCCCAGCGTTTCATCGTCACTGATCCGGCCGGAGGCCAGTTCGGCGCGGGTCTGTTTGTTGAACCGCAAAATCTCCCGGATCATGTTCAGAAACGGCGGGTTGAGCAGGTTACGCCGTTGTGCGAACAGTGTGTTGAGGCTGGTGCCGTTGTATTCCAGCCCGGTGCGCGCGCAGGCCACACTGAAGCTCATGTCACTTTCTTCCCAGGCCACATCGAGCCGCTCCATCAGCTTGATGAAGTTCGGGTAGGTCCAGTCGTTGAACACGATAAAACCGGTGTTAACCGGCCAGGCACGTCCGCCCAGCTCCACTGATCGGGTATTGGTGTGGCCGCCAGCGTAATCGGCGGCTTCGAACAGGGTGACATCGTGATAATCGGCCAGCAACCAGGCACTGGTCAGGCCGGCAACGCCTCCGCCGACGACGGCTATTTTCTGTCGGTCTGTCATTCAGGGTGTTCCTTGGATGATCGGGTCATTCTGGCGGCCAGCCTGTCGACCCAGCTCTGTGGTAACGCGCCCAGCAGTTTCAGCGTCAGTGTGAAACGCCGGGGAAAATGGATTTCGGAAGCCCCGCGCTGAAGCCCCTTCACGATACGATCGGCGGCCTCGGTGGCTTCGATCAGGCAGGGCATGGGGAAGTCGTTGCGATCGGTCAGCGGTGTTTTCACAAAACCGGGCGAGACCAGCGTGACCCGGATACCCTCGGCGGCAAGATCGGCCCGCAATGAATGGGCCAGATAGGCCAGGGCGGCCTTGGAAGCGCCATACCCTTCGGCGCGTCCAAATGGGAACCACCAGGCTGAAGAACCCACGATCACCAGTTCCGCCGGTAAACCCTGGCGGCGGGCTTCTCTCAGGGCCGGCAGGACCGCTTCCACACTGCGGGCGGTTCCGGTGACGTTGGTGTGCAGGTTATGCTCGATCACGTCGGCGTCGAAGTGCTCGACGTCCAGGTACTCACAGGTACCGGCGTTGAGAACCGCCATTTGCAGCGGTGCCTGCTCTGCGAATGTTGCGGTCAGGCCGTTGAGGGCCCCCCGATCGGTCGTGTCGGCGGGAGCCACCGTGACCTGGTCAGGGTAGGCTGCGGCCAGCGTTTCCAGCGGTTCGCGCCGCCGTCCGGTTGCGATCACGTGATGCCCCTGCGCCAGCATTGCCTGTGCCAGGGCCTCGCCGATGCCGGACGATGCGCCGGTCAGCCAGAGAGTGATCGGTCGGTCCAGGGTAGACTGACTCATGCCGCGTATTTCCGGATCAGGCGCACCGCCGAGCCCAGCACCGGCAGATGCTCGTAAAGGAGTTGGCCCGCGTCGAAATAGTCGCGGTGGGCGATGATGAGATCATCGGCGAGTTGCAGATGGCTGATGCCATCGACCTGGATCGGCGTACCCCGGCGAATACGGCGATGCTGCAGCGTCATGGTCCAGGGCAGGCAGATGGCCGGGTCCGCGCCGATCACATCGTCAAAGCGAAAGCTGCAGCTGATGACATTGGTGTAGGCACTGGAGAAGTATTCCGTCAGCGCGTCCAGACCTTCGACGGTGACAAACGGATCCGCAAACCGGACGTCCGGGCTGTAAACGGACTCCAGCGCCCCTAACTGGTCTGAAGACATCTGGTTGAACAGCCGCTGGAAGCGATCCAGACAGGTTTCCGGCATGATAGTCATGCAACATCCCTCCGGTGTTGGCGGTCAATCTCGATGGCTTCCTGACGGATATGGTCGGGCAGACGGTTGAGGTCGTAGATGATGCCCAGCTTTTCCATCAGGCACAGCAGGTAGTAGGTCACGTCAATCTCGTACCACCGGAAACCCTGCCGGGCGGAGAGGGGCCAGCGGTGGTGATTGTTGTGCCAGCCTTCGCCCAGGGTCAGCAGGGCCAGCCACACATTGTTGCGGCTGTCGTCCGTGGTTTCGAACCGCCGCCGGCCCCAGACATGGGCCAGCGAGTTGATCGACACCGTCGCGTGGAACAGGGCCACGGTAGAGATAAAGAAGCCCCAGACCACCAGTTGCAAACCGTTGGTACCCAGGCCCGGCGCCCAGCGAGCGAGGGCTTCGCCCAACAGGTAGATGAGTGCAATGCACAAGGCGGGCATCAGGGCGTCGAACCGGTTGATGAACCGCAGCTCCGGGAATTTAAGCCAGTCGCGCACCCGTTTGTCGTCCATGGCGAAGCCGGCGTCGCAGGTGAACCAGCCAATATGGGACCACCAGAAGCCGCCGTGTTGTGGCGAGTGCAGATCTTCCGGCGCGTCGGAATGCTGATGGTGATGTCGGTGGTGGGCGGCCCACCAGAGCGGCCCGCGCTGGGCGGCGCTGGCCCCGACCAGCGCAAAGACAAACTGCCAGCCCCGGCTGGTCTTGAACGTCTTGTGTGAGAAATAGCGGTGGTAGAAGCCGGTGATGGCAAACATTCTCAGGGCGAAGAAGGCGATGGCAAACCCCACCGCGAACGTACTGAAACCGGTAAAAAGGGCACCGAAACAGGCCAGATGCAGCGCGAGGAAGGGCATTACCCGAACCCAATTGAAAGAGCGGGACTGCCGGTCAAGCTGATCTGAATGCGCTTCGGAGTCGAACCATCTTTGAATGCTGTAGCGCCAATGCTGTACTCGGGTCATGAAAGTGAATGCCTTCCCATTGCACGGTCTGGATAACTCGAATATCCGGGCCCGGAACGTGCCCGGAACCCGACGACGGTGACTATACGTTTAAAACCAACACTTTGGATGCACTGCCTTGCAAATAGATAATGATTCACCCGTCAGAGATGTCATACGGACCGTTGCGATCGTTGGTTCAGGGTTGAGTGGGCTAACCGCCGCAATATTTCTGAAAGAGGCTGGCCTGTCCGTCACCCTGTTTGAGAAGAGTCGGGGACCGGGCGGTCGCCTGGCCGCGAAGCGGGTACCGGATGGCGCCATCGATATCGGCGCGCAGTACTTCACCATCCGCGATCCGGCGTTTCGCCGGTTTCTGGAAACGTCGGCCGGAAATGACACGTTTGAGGAGTGGCGCGGTCAGCTCCGCTTCCAGCAGGAAGACGGGCGTTGGACCGATTTTCTCGCGGGACCGCGATATGTGGGCGTTCCTCGGATGACTGCCATTTCCCGGGCTCTGGCCACGGACCTGTCGGTGGTTTACGAGACTCGCATTGCACGCATCGAGCGGGCTACCGCGGGCTGGGCGCTGATTGACACCAGCGGTGGAGTGCAGGGTGACTTCGATGCCGTGCTGATCACGGCGCCTCCGGTGCAGGCTCGGGACCTCTTGTTGGCATCAGATACCGGCCTGGACACCTCGGCGCCCGAGCTGACGGACTTGCCGCTGGACGCCTGTTGGACCGTCATGGCCCATTTTCGTGACAACCCGAGCCCCGGAACCGATGGCTTCAGTTGCCGGCATCCCGTACTGCAATGGGCGGCCAATAACAGCAGCAAGCCCGGCCGGGAAAACGATGGAAGTTGGTGGGTCCTGCACGCGCGGGCGGACTGGTCGGAAGCGCATCAGGAGGCCGAGGCGGACTGGGTGGCCCGCCAACTGCTGGCGGCTTTCGGCACCTGCACGAACCCGTCATCGCTCCCGGAAACGGTCATGACCCATCGTTGGCTCTATGCGAAAACCCGGGAAACGGGCGAGCACCCGGGCCACCTGTGGTATCCGCAACAGCGCATTGGCTTGTGTGGCGACTGGTTGGCCGGCGGTCGCGTCGAAGGAGCCTTCCAGAGTGGGCAGGCCCTGGCCGAGGCGATCCTTATGGCGCGCGAAGCCGCTCCGGACGACGGTAGAAGTGGGTAATGGTGCCGTCCCCGAACTTGGAGAAGAAGGCGCTGACGTCGGTAATTCTTTTGAGGTGACGCCGGCGGGTGACCGGTTCGCGCATCAGTACCTTGATGCCGTTGAAATTGTCCTGAATGTTGGAGAAGCGGGCCCGCATGGTGCAGGTGACCACCTCGGACGGTGATGTGCCGAGCATGCCGGCCAGTTCTTCGATGTGGGCCTGTCGTTGCTCGGGCGTGAGGTTCTCCCGGGTGTCGAGGTGGTCGAGCTTGATCCGGTCCACGATGCACTTGGAGTAGCTGTTTGGCGTCTGGCGCGCCTTGCGCCGGAAGGCTTCCCAGAAAAAGTTATCCGTCAGCTCGGCAAAATAGTCCATACGGCTCAGGCAGACGTCGACCCAGTCGAAGGTTTCTGGATCCTCCAGTACCTCGTTGATGGCTTCACGCAGTAGCCAGTCAAAGCCCAGGGCCGTCTTGTGGGCGTAAACCTTGCGGTACATCTGGTAACGGCTGTAGACGAAGTCCTCCAGCGCGCCCAGGCCCTTGTGGGTGATCGCCAGACCCAGCCAGGGCTCCTCGACGTTCCAACCGAAACGCAGGTTGCTCAGCAGGTGGTCCAGGTTGAACCCGCCAATGGTGACGGACGAGTGAAAACCGTCCCGCAGCATGTAGTCGGCCCGATCCGCATCGATCTCGCCGGATACGATCGACGACAACAGGTCCATCACCAGGCGTGGCGTGGAGGTATCCTGCAGCACGCCGGCGTGGGCGTCCAGACCGGCGATAAACGACCAGAAGGTTTCTGCATGCCGGCAGAAAACCTCAGAGGGTGTGACGCGGGTCGTTTCCATAATGCCCAGCACATCGTTACGATGCAGCCCGGCGGGCTCCAGGTCAGTGTGTTCGAGCACGTCATAGGCGACCCGCACGGAATAGTGCTCGTGCTCCAGCTCTTCCGGGGGCTCATTGTAGATGTCGCGGATGTCGATGCCGGCCCAGAGATCCCGGAAGCGGCTCGGACGACTCATCAGTTCCTTGATCCGGCGCGCCTGGGTGAACTGGTGGGAAAAACTGGAATGCCCGCTGTCGTGCAGCAGGCAGGCGAGGCGTATGATTTTGGACAGGTAATCGATGGCCTCGAGTTGCGTCAGCGTCAGGTCCACGTCCCGGCTGAGTTGCTGTTCCCGCAGGTAGGCGTTGATCATCGAGCGGAACATGCGCGTGCCCACGTGCATGACGCCAATGCTGTGGAGAAACCGTGAATGGGTCGCGCCCGGAAAAACGAGGCTCAGGATGTCGTTCTGGCAGATATTGCGCAGACGCTGGTACAGCGGGTGGTCGATCACCTGAATCTCGTGGCGATACAACGGGATACCGCCGTGGACCGGGTCCATGATGAGCTTGTCGTAGGCGCCCAGCAGGTCATCTATCGCTCGTGGCATGCGGGAAAGGCCTCCTCAGGCTTGTTATATGTCGCCGCCGTGCCAGAATAGCGGATAAGGCAAGCCCCTGAAATGGCCATGTGATATCCCGTTGATACAGCGGGTGTTCTCGGAGGAAGTTTAAATGGGATCGCGCACTGAGCGCATTCTGATTATTGATCCGGACCCCGCGGCGGCAAAGGAATTGGACCGCTTCCTGGAATCCCGGGGCTTTTATGTCAGTACGTACGCCAGCATCGGCAAGGCCGAAGCCGCCTTCGAAGACAAGATGCCGGATGCGATTTTCGCCGACGTCTCCGCCGACTTGATCCGCAAGCTGGTCGACCGCATGGACGATGAGGACGCGTTTGTGCCCATCATCGCCTGCCACGCCTCGGAAAGCGCCGAGGAGGTGGTGTCCGCCCTGCGGGCCGGTGCCGCCGACTTTGTGATCAAACCCTACCACGACAAGGATCTGCTGGACGACGTGCTGGCCAAGATGTTCGACCGGGTGCGGGTGTCGAGGCTGAACCAGGTCTACCGGCAGGAGCTGGAAGCCGCCAACCGTGATTTGCGGGCCGGGATTTCCGAGTTGCGCGCCGACCAGCGGGCCGGGCGCAAGGTCCAGCTCAAAATGTTGCCGGACCGGCACTTTGAGTCAACGGCGGTGTCTATTGATCATATGATCAAGCCGTCCCTCTATCTGAGTGGCGATTTTCTCGATTATTTCCCGTTGGATGAGAACCGGACGCTGGTCTACATTGCCGACGTCTCCGGACATGGGGCCAGTTCGGCCTTTGTGACCGTATTACTGAAGAATCTGACGAACCGGTTGCAACGTAATGTAAGAAGGGGCTCCAGCGATGATATCCTGTACCCCGACCGGTTCCTGCAGCGAATCAACTCGGAACTGCTGGACACCGGGCTTGGTAAGCACCTGACGGTGTTTGCCGGCATTATCTATCATCAGGAGCGCAAGCTGGCTTATGCCGTCGGGGCGCATTTCCCGATGCCGATGGTGGGTAACGCCCAGGGCGAGTGGCATTTTCTGGAAGGTAACGGCCTGCCAGTCGGGCTGTTTGAAAGTCCCACATGGGACGTCTACGAAATGCCGCTGGAGGAAGGATTCCGCCTGATCCTGTTTTCCGACGGAATCCTGGAAGTCATCAAGGCCCGAAGCCTCGATGAAAAGGAGCGACAACTACTTGAAGTCGTTTCCGGAGGTCGTCACACTATCGCATCCTTGAGTGATGCCCTGAACCTCGATGCAATCACAGAATTGCCGGACGATATCGCTATTGTGACAGTGACGGACGTAGTGGCGAACTAAGATGTCTAGCTACAAGATACTGCAAGCTGAGCAACAAGGGATTTATCTCCTGAAGTTTATCGGCGAAATCCGGCTGAACCTGTGTTCAACGCTGGACAATCTGGTTGAGTCCATCACGAACAACCCTGAATTCCGCACGGTTGTCATTGATCTCTCCGAAACCGAGATTATCGACAGCACCACGCTGGGATTGTTGGCGAAGATCGCCATGGCTGCCGAGAAGCGCAGTCATTTCCTGCCGACACTGATCTCCACCAATCCCGATGTGACCCGCATCATTACGTCCATGGGGTTCGACAAGATTTTCATCATCGTGCGCGAACCAGCCTCCCGGATTGAAGAACTGGAAGAGATTCCCGTGCTCCGGGCCAGCGAACAGCAGGTCCGTGACAAGGTACTGGATGCACACCGGGTCCTGATGGGCATGAACAGCCGCAACCGCGAAGAGTTCAAGAACCTGGTACGGGCGCTGGAGTGCGAAGAACCCTGATCGGGGAATCGCCTTCTTCCGCTTTGCCATGCTGATCCGCTTCGCCCGAACGCCGTCGCCCGCTGCCCCGCATCCCTGATTCATACACCACGGTATTTTCATGTCTGATAACAAAACAGCGACATCCGCCCGTCCATCCGCTCCAACCGGCCGGCAGGTTGCCGTCCTCGGCGGTGGCAGCTTTGGAACGGCGATGACCAAGGTGTTGGCGGAAAATGGCCACACCGTCCGCTTCTGGATGCGCAGCGAGGCCCAGGTCGAGGAAGTGAAGACCGCTGGCACCAACCGCCGGTATATGCCGGATGTGGTCCTGAGCGGTGATATCCGGGCCACCACCGATTTCCGCGAAGCGGTGCACGAGGCCGAGGCCATCTTCGTCGCGATTCCCAGCAAGGCTTTCCGCACGGTGATCCGCGAGCATGCCACGGAATTTGAAGACGGGCAGGTGGTGGTCAGCCTGACCAAGGGCATCGAGAAGGAAGGGTTCCGCCTGATGAGCGAAATCCTCCAGGAAGAAATTCCACGCACCCGAATCGGCGTGCTGAGTGGCCCCAATCTGGCGCAGGAGATCGCCGGGCGAGACCTGACAGCGACCGTTATCGCCGCCAAGGATCCTGACGTCCGCAATCGTGTCCAGGAATTGCTGGGGTGCGATTATTTCCGGGTCTACGCCAACGTGGACGTGTACGGTGTCGAGCTGGCCGGGGCCCTGAAAAATATCTATGCGATTGTGGCGGGCATGGCCTCAGCGCTGTCGCTGGGCGAAAATGCCCGGGCCATGCTGATTACCCGCAGTCTGGCGGAGATGAGCCGGTTCGCCGTCAGCCTGGGGGCGAACCCCATGACGTTTATGGGGCTGGCCGGCGTAGGCGATCTGATCGTCACCTGCACCTCATCCAAGAGCCGCAATTTCCGGATCGGTTATGCGGTGGGTCAAGGGCAGGAACTGGACGACGCGGTGGCCGAGCTGGGACAGGTGGCGGAAGGTATCCGCACGCTGCAGCTGGTCAAGGACAAGGCGGAGGATATGGGCGTGCCCATGCCGCTGGTCGGCGGGCTGCACAAGATCCTCTACAGTGACGCCACCATATACGACGTGATCAACGGGCTGATGACAGCGGTGCAGAATTCGGACGTGGAGTTCATTCTCCCGCGCACATTGTCATCCTGAAGTGGAAAGGGCGGTTGTGAAACTGATCATCATGCGCCACGGCGAGGCCGGCTGGCACAGTATCGACCAGATGCGGGAGTTGACCGAGGCCGGGCGTTTTGCCAGTGGCCGGGTTGCCAGCGAGATTGCGTCGTCCCGCTGGCGGCCGGAGCTGATCTGGTGTTCGACGCTGACCCGGGCCCAGCAGACGGCATCGATTGTCGGCGAGGTGATGAATCTGCCGATCATCGAGCGGCCCTTCCTGACGCCGGACAATGACCCCGGTGAGTGCCTGGATGTGCTGCTCACCGAGGACAACCTCCCGCAGACGTTAATGATCATCTCGCACATGCCGCTGGTGGGCTCGCTGGCCACCTTGCTGGTGGACGGCCACCGCCGCGGCATCCCCTTCATGACCAGCCAGGCAGTGGTGCTTGACCTGCCCATCGTCGGGCCCGGTTGTGGCGACCTGAAGGCTCAGTTCCTGGCCTGATTTTAGTGTCCCATCGGTTTAACGAATGAACCCGATGGGACACTAAGCGCCGATCAGCTTTCGCAAGCGATCGACGGCCAGATCCATCGCGCGTTCAGTGGTGTAGAAGTGCGGCGAGAAGCGAACGCCGCCGCCCCGGCTGGCGCAGACCACTTGCTCATCCATCAGGGCTTTGTAGAGCTCCTGAGAATTTTGCCCTTCAACCTGGAAGGTCAGGATCCCTGAGCGTCGGCGTTCATTCAGCGCACTCAGGATAGCGACGCCGGGCAGGTTTCGCAGGGCATTCGCCAGATAATCCACTTTGGCAAACAGGTGATCCCGGACGTTATCCATGCCGTGTTCCAGGAGCAAGGCGGTGCTGGCCTCCAGGGCGTGAGCGGCCACGCTGTTGGGGCTACCGCACTCGAATCTGACCGCAGACGGCGCGACGCGCCAGCTGTGCTGATCAAAATCCCCGCGTTTATCCACCATGTGCCAGCCGTATTCGTTCAGTTTGAGTCGATCCCGCAATCCCGCACGCACATAGAAGACGCCCAGTCCTTCGGGGCCCAGCAACCACTTGTGGCCGTCCGCCATGGTGAAGTCGATCTGGGCTCGTTGTACGTCCATGGGCAAAGCGCCAAGGCTTTGAATCGCATCGACGCAAAACAGGATGTCCGCCTCTTTGCACGCTTTGCCGAGTCTTTCGAGATCTACACGCAGGCCGGTTCCGTACTGCACGGAGCTGATGGCCAGCAGGCGCGTGTTCTCGGTGAAGGCGGCGATGATATCCGCCTCGCAATCGTCTCCGTCGAGACAGACTTTGCGGACCGTAACGCCCTGGTCGGCGAGGGATTCCCAAACGATGCTGTTGGATGGGAATTCCCGGTCGGAGATAATGACTTCATCACCCGGCGACCAGCTCAGTCCGTAGGCCACGAATGACAGCGCCTCGGAGGTGTTCTTGACCAGTGCGATATCGTCCGTCGAAGGTGCATTCAATAGTTGGGCGAGGTTCGTTCGCAACTGGCTTTCGACGTCCATCCAGCGGGGATAGTGCTGTGCGCCCCGTTCGGCATTCTCGCGGGCAAAGCGGGCGACGGCGTCAGCAGCGCGAGTAGGCCAGGGCGCTACGGCCGCGTGATTGAGATAACTGATCTGAGGATCGAGTTTAAATTCGTTATCCAGGTCCATGATAAGATTGGATATCCTTTTTGGAGTCGGCGTCTGATTGAATCCGGGCCAGGCCCTTTGTACCGACACTACCATACAGCGGATACGAGACGGAGCTTTGAAGACCTATGCGGTCATTTCCTATCGACTATATCGAGCCGGTATTCCGGCCGCCGAGTGAGGCGCGTTCCCTGATACTGCCGCTGACCAACGGCTGCTCCTGGAACAAGTGCACCTTCTGCGAGATGTACACCCAGCCCCAGAAGAAGTTCCGGGCGCGCAAGGACGACGAGGTGCTGGCCGATATCGAGCGGTCCGCTTCAGCCTTCGACGGCAAGGTACGCCGGGTATTCCTGGCCGATGGCGACGCCATGGTGTTGCCCACCCGGCGTCTGCTCTGGGTGCTGGAAACGCTTTACGATCGTTTTCCGGCGCTGGAGCGGGTCACCAGTTATTGCCTGCCGCGCAACCTTGCAAAGAAGTCGGTCGAGGACCTGACGGCGCTGAAAGCCGCCGGTCTGCAGATGCTCTATGTGGGGATGGAATCGGGAGACGACGAGGTTCTGGCGCGGGTCAACAAGGGCGAGACGGCGGGGTCGACTCGCAGCGCGCTGCTCAAGATGCGCGAAGCGGGCATCAAAAGCTCCGTTATGGTTCTGAATGGCCTGGGCGGGAAACAACTTTCGGAGCAGCACGCCATCAACACCGCTAAGCTGTGCAATGACACCCAGCCGGATTTCCTGTCCACTCTGGTTGTCAGCTTCCCGCAGGGCGAGGAGCGTTTCCGTGCAGGGTTTGGGGACGGTTTCGAGCCGCTGGACCAGCCAGCCCTGTTCTCGGAGATCGAGCAATTCCTGTCCCATCTGGAGCTGGATAATACGGTATTTCGCAGCGACCACGCCTCCAACTATCTGGTTCTGAAAGGCCGTCTGGGACGGGATAAACAACGCCTGCTCGGCGAAGTCCGGCTGGCGATCGAGCAGCCTGGGGCCATGCCGCTGCGCCAGGAATGGCAGCGCGGCTTGTGAATCAGGCCTGGTCGATGGGCGGCTGACGCTTGAACGGGATCAACGGGAGAGAACATGACAGACGAGACGAAGCGTATCGAAGAGCAGATCAGGGAAGCCCGCGAGGCGTTCGAAGGCCGGCCACCTTTGGATAAATGGCACCCCGATCTCTCAGGGGATATCGACATGCGCATCCTGCGGGACGGGACCTGGCTGTTCCAGGGTAAGCCGCTGCAGCGGGAGGCGATCGTGAGACTGTTCGCCACCATCCTGCGTCGCGAAGACGACGGTGAATATTACCTGGTGACGCCGGTCGAAAAATGGCGGTTGCAGGTCGAGGACACGCCGTTACTGGCCCATGGTCTGGATGTGAGTGGCGAAGGGCGAAGCCAGGTGCTGACTCTGACGCTGAATACCGGTGAGTCACTGGTCGTCGGTGCCGAGCATCCGCTGCGCATGGACAGCTATGACAGTGGAGAGCCGCGACCCTTGGTTGGCGTGGTGCAGGGGTTGGAGGCTCGCCTGGTCACGGCGGCCTACTACGAGCTGGCTGAGCGCGCCGTTGCCAGTCCGGACGACGAGCGGGTGCTGGGGGTTTGGAGCGACGGTCAGTTTTTTGAGTTGGGCCAGGAGTAGGGGAAACGAGCGTTTCTTGAGGCGATCCATACGCTTTCTCCAATTAATCGGTCCGGTCCCCTTGAAAAAACGGGGTGCGGTCTCAACCTCAGGTAGCGTACGCAGCAAGACGTTTGTTAAGCTGTTGCATTAAACATCTTGTTTTTTGTAGAGCCTGGCTCTCGAACGAGGATGGTTGTCGTTAGTCCCTCTGTGCAGTCCGCCTGTTCACGAACACTTTCGATTACCGAGTTACACACACTGCTTATTTTTGCGGCACGCAAGGAGATCACATGGCCCAACCTCGTGTTGTTACCATTCACTATACGCTTACCAACGAACAGGGCGAGCAGCTCGATTCTTCCCGCGAGGAAGGTCGTGAGCCGCTGACCTATCTGGAAGGCGCGCAGAACATCATCAGCGGTCTGGAATCAGCGCTGAACGAAAAAGAAGCTGGCGAGAAGCTTCAGGTCTCCGTCGAGCCGGCAGAGGGCTACGGTGAGAAGAACGAAGAGCTGGTTCAGCCGGTTCCGCGTTCCGCCTTTGAAGGCGTTGACACCATCGAGCCGGGCATGCAGTTCCAGGCACAGACTCCGGGCGGTCCGCAGATCGTTCGCGTCGTGGAAGTTGAGGAAGAAACCGTCACCATCGATGCCAACCATCCGCTGGCCGGTGAGACCCTGAACTTCGATGTCGAAGTCATCGAAACCCGCGAGCCGACCGAAGAAGAGGTAGAGCACGGTCACGTGCACTGAGCCTAAGGTGGGTTATCGAAAAAAGCGGCTCATTGAGCCGCTTTTTTTATGTCCGAAGAAAAGCGGGGCGTGAGTCCGGCTGTGTGAGGATGACCTTGCCATAAAAAAGGCGACCCGAGGGTCGCCTTTTTGTTCCGGCCGAACGTTATTACATGTTCGGATAGTTCGGACCACCACCGCCTTCCGGCGTCACCCAGGTGATGTTCTGGGCCGGGTCCTTGATGTCGCAGGTCTTGCAGTGGACGCAGTTCTGGGCGTTGATCTGGAACTTCTTGCCACTGCCGTCGTCCGCTTCCACCACCTCGTACACGCCCGCCGGGCAGTAACGCTGCGCCGGTTCGTTGTACTTCGGCAGGTTTTCCTGGATCGGGATCTCCGGGTTGCTCAGCTTCAGGTGAATCGGCTGATCTTCCTCGTGGTTGGTGTTGGAAATGAACACCGAGGACAGACGGTCAAACGTCAGCGTGTTATCCGGCTTCGGATAGTCGATTTTCTTCGACTGGTCGGCCGGCTTCATCGTCGCGTAATCCGGGGTAGTGTCCCGGAAAGTGAATGGCAGGCTCCGGTGCAGGATGTTCTGCTCCAGGTAGGCGATGCCACCGCCAATGATGTTGCCGAACTTGTGCATGGCCGGACCGAAGTTCCGCTCATCGTACAGCTCTTTATACAGCCAGCTGTTCTCGAAACGCTCGGCGAAGCTGGTGATCTCCTCGCCGTTCTTGCCGTCTTTCAGGGCTTCGAAGACTGCTTCCGCGCCCAGCAGGCCGGACTTCATGGCGGTGTGGGAGCCCTTGATCTTGGAGCTGTTCAGTGTACCGGCGTCACAGCCCAGCAGCAGACCGCCCGGGAAGCTCATCTTCGGCAGCGCGTTGTAGCCGCCCTTGGTGATGGCCCGTGCGCCATAAGCCACCCGCTTGCCGCCTTCCAGGTACTTGCGAATCTCCGGATGGAGTTTCAGGCGCTGGAATTCCTCGAACGGGCTCATGTGAGGGTTGCTGTAGGACAGGTCGGTGATGAGGCCGACATACACTTGACCGCCTTCCAGGTGATACAGGAAAGAGCCGCCGGTGGAACCGGACTCGGTCAGCGGCCAGCCGGTGGTGTGGATGACCAGGCCTGGCTCGTGCTTGTCCGGATCGATGTCCCACAGTTCCTTGATGCCGATACCGTAGTGCTGCGGATCCTTGCCTTCATCCAGGTTGAAATCCTTGATCAGACGCTTGCCCAGGTGACCGCGGCAGCCTTCGGAGAACAGGGTGTACTTGGCGCGCAGTTCCATGCCCGGCATATAGCCGTCTTTGTGGCTGCCGTCACGGGCCACGCCCATATCGCCAGTAATGATGCCTTTAACCTGGCCGTCCTCGATGATGGTCTCGGAAGCCGCGAAGCCCGGATACACTTCAACGCCCAGGCCTTCGGCCTGTTCGGCCAGCCAGCGGCACAGATTGCCCAGGCTGATGATGTAGTTGCCGTGGTTGTGCATGTTGCGCGGCACAAACGCGTTGGGGACCTTGGTGGCCGAGTCCTGGCCGCGCAGGACGAAGATGTCGTCGCGGGTGACCGGGGTGTTCAGCGGTGCGCCTTTCTCTTTCCAGTCCGGGAAGAGCTCGTTGAGGGCAGTCGGTTCGAAGACGGTGCCCGCCATGATATGGGCGCCCACTTCCGAGCCTTTTTCGACGACGCATACGGTGAGTTCTTCGCCGGATTCCTGTGCCATCTGCATGATGCGGCAGGCCGCGGACAGCCCTGCAGGGCCCGCACCGACGATCAGAACATCAAATTCCATCGATTCGCGTTCCACGTTGGTCTCCTCAAACTTCATTGTGGATATTGGGATTTCGACGCGCATCTGAGAAGCAGCGAAGAAGAATCCGGTTCTCTCTAGTTTTTAGGGCATCCAGGCGGTCAAGGTCTTTTGTGACTCGCATGGTCCGCACAGCGGTATTGGTAAATCGCTGTGCGGAGTATATAGTACCCAAAGCCTGGGCGACAAACGAACGTTTTACCGCCCAAAGGCTTGTGTCACAGGCGCAAAGGATACAATATAATAAAAATCAAACAAACGTTTGTTTGAAAATCGCTGTGCCCCGTGGCACTGTGGCGAACCATTGGCCCCAAATGCAATCGAGCAGGAGAGGTCACTGGCTGCCGGCGGCTGTATAGTGACATCGCCAACGCGACGGCTATGACATGCCTTACCGGGCGCCATTGTAATACCGATGACGGTGCTGTGTAATGCCTGCACGACTATTGACCCCCCTGGGCTTTGTCGTCAGTATTATGGCGCTTTTAACAAGGGGCCTAACTGTAAGCCGCCCCGTTGTTCAACGTGCATTTGTGCGGTCGCCGCACGCACCGTTGGTGAGAGGCCCGTGTAATAAAGAGCTGGAAAAGCCGGAACGGATGGCCTCGACGAAACCGTACGATTGGTCCCAGGACGAATCGATGCGACAGGAATCATTGGTATGGACGTGGCCTGGCCCGTCAGATACTGCATGATTGCAAGTCTTAAACCCATCGTAGAAGAACGAGGAATCTATGAAGGTTCTGGTCGCTGTTAAACGTGTAATCGACTACAACGTAAAGGTTCGCGTCAAGCCGGATAACACCGGCGTCGATCTTGCCAACGTCAAGATGGCGATGAACCCTTTCTGCGAAATCGCTGTGGAAGAAGCGGTTCGCCTGAAAGAGAAAGGGGTTGCCACTGAAATCGTTGTGGTTTCCATTGGTCCCAAGGCTGCCCAGGAGCAGATCCGTACCGCTCTGGCCCTCGGTGCCGACCGCGGTATCCACGTCGAGACCGACGAGGAAGTCCAGTCCCTGGAAGCCGCCAAGCTGCTGAAGGCCGTTGTCGAGAAGGAAGAGCCCAAGCTGGTTATCCTGGGCAAACAGTCCATCGACACGGACAACAACCAGACAGGCCAGATGCTGGCCGCGCTGACCGGTATGGCTCAGGGCACGTTCGCGTCTGAAGTGGTTGTTGAAGGCGAGAAGGTCAACGTGACCCGTGAAGTGGACGGCGGTCTGTTGACGGTTGCCCTGAACCTGCCGGCGGTCGTGACCACAGACCTGCGTCTGAACGAACCGCGTTACGCTTCGCTGCCCAACATCATGAAAGCCAAGAAGAAGCCGCTCGATAACATGAGCCCGGCGGATCTGGGCGTTGATGTGGCTCCGCGCCTGTCCACCCTGAAGGTTGAGGCTCCGGCTTCCCGTCAGGCCGGTGTGAAGGTTGCCGATGTGGCAGAACTCGTCGACAAACTGAAGAACGAAGCGAAGGTGATCTAAATGAGCATCCTTGTAATTGCTGAACATGACAACAGCAGCCTGAAGCAGGCGACCCTGAATGTCGTCGCGGCGGCCAAGGCTGTAGGTGGTGACATCGACGTTCTGGTGGCGGGCGAGAACTGCGGCGCTGTCGGCGAAGCAGCGGCCAAGATCGAAGGCGTCAACAAGGTTCTGGTTGCGGACAACGCGGCTTACGGCCACTTCCTGGCGGAGAACCTGTCCCTGCTGGTGTCCGACCTGGGCAAGAACTACGGCCACATCTTCGCGGCCGCCGGCACCACCGGTAAGGACTTCATGCCGCGCGTTGCTGCGCTGCTGGACGTCGCTCAGATCTCCGACATCATCCGTGTCGAGTCTGAAGACACCTTCGTGCGTCCGATCTACGCGGGTAACGCCATTGCAACCGTGAAGAGCAGCGACGGCATCAAGGTCGTGACCGTTCGTCCGACCGCGTTTGACCCGGTAGCTGGTGAAGGCGGTTCTGCGTCCGTTGAGACCGTTGACGGTGTTCAGGACGCGGGCGTGTCTTCGTTCGTCAGCGAGCAGCTGGCCGAGTCCGATCGTCCGGATCTGGGCAGTGCCGGTATCGTCATCTCCGGTGGTCGTGGCATGCAGAACGGCGAAAACTTCCAGATGCTGGAAAAAGTCGCGGATCTGCTGGGTGCCGCTGTGGGTGCATCCCGTGCCGCGGTTGACGCCGGTTTCGTACCGAACGACATGCAGGTCGGCCAGACCGGTAAGATCGTGGCTCCGCAGCTGTACGTGGCCGTCGGTATCTCCGGCGCGATCCAGCACCTGGCGGGCATGTCCGACTCCAAGGTGATCGTTGCGATCAACAAGGACGAAGAAGCCCCGATCTTCCAGGTCGCGGACTATGGCCTCGTTGCGGACCTGTTTGAAGCGGTCCCGCAGCTCGAGGAAGAACTGAAGAAAGTTCTGTAAAGAACGGATTCAGTTACAAAAAAGGGCGCCATAACGGCGCCCTTTTTGTTTGCGTGAAAGGTTTCCTCTCGTCAAAGCGTGTACAGACGCCGATCGGTGACATGGAGTCGGCTGGAGATGGCTGGACGGAAATCCATGTAGGCCAGGATGTCGCGATCCAGATCCAGCCCCGGCGCTATCTCGATCAGCTCCAGGCCGTTCTCCGTGAGCTGGAACACGCATCGCTCGGTGATGTAGAACACCCGCTGCCCGCGTTCCAGGGCGTAGCGACCATTGAAGGTCAGGTGCTCGACGTCCTTCACGAACTTGCGTCCGGTTCCGCTTTCTTCAATCTGCAGGCCGTCCTCGTCGATGGCGATGGATTGTTTGCCCGCCTCGAAAGTGCCCATGAAGAAGACCTCACGGGCATTCTGGCTGATGTTTATAAAGCCCCCGGCACCCGACAGACGTGATCCGAAGCGGCTTACGTTGACGTTGCCGTGCCGATCCACCTGTGCCATCCCCAGATACGCCTGATCCAGACCGCCCCCGTCGTAGAAGTCGAACTGGGCTGGTTGGTCGATCACCGCTTCGGCATTGGCGGCGGCCCCGAAGCTCAGACCGCCGGCCGGGCGGCCGCCGATGGCGCCGGGTTCGATGGTCAGGGTGATCCGGTCCAGCAGGCCTTTTTCGGCCGCGACTTCCGCGACCTGTTCCGGCATACCGATGCCGAGATTGACGACGGCGCCCGGCTCCAGATGCTCGGCCGCCCGGCGGCCAATCAGCTTGCGGATACTGAGCGGGTCGCCACCCTCCAGGGCTGGCAGCCGGATCTCGCTGGTGTAGGCCGGGTTATAGGGTTCGGCAAACGTCTGCAGATGCTCGTCCGGGGCCGCCAGGATGATGTGATCCACGAGGATGCCGGGTATCTGTACGCGTTCGGGATGAAGCTGGTGTCGCTCCGTCAGGCGTTCCACCTGCACGAACACCTTGCCGCCGGAATTGTGGACCGCCTGGGCGATGGCCAGGCTTTCCAGGGGCAGGGCTTCCTTTTCGGTGGTGATGTTGCCGCGGGCATCCGCTGTGGTACCTCGCAGGAACGCCACATGGATCGGGAAGGTGGGGTAGAACAGGTAGTCGCGACCCTTGAGGTTCATCACCTCCACCAGATCTTCCCCGGTGCGTTCGTTCATGCGCCCGCCGCCGTGGCGGGGGTCGACAAACGAATGCAGGCCCACGTGGGTCAGCATGCCGGGTTTGCCGGCCGCGATGTCCCGGTAGAGCTGTGCAATCACGCCCTGGGGCAGGTTGTAGGCCTCGATGCGGTTGTTGCAGGCCAGAGCGCCCAGCTTGGGGACCAGGCCCCAGTGGCCACCGATCACCCGTTTGACGAGACCCTCGTGAGCCAGGTGGTTCAGCCCCCGGTCGCCGCCATCCCCCTGACCGGCCGCGTAGACCAGGGTCAGGTTGTGGGGTGCCTGTTCGGCCACAAAGCGGTGTTCGAGGGCTCGGGCCAGGGCTTCCGGAAAGCCGATTCCAACAAACCCGCCTGTGGCCAGTGTCGCGCCTTCCGGGACGAGGGCGGCCGCCTGCTCTGCGGAAATCAGTTTGGGATGTGACATCGAAACCTCCTACTGTCCGCTGTAGGCCTGGGCCGGTAGCCAGGTCACCAGATCGGGCCACAGGAAGATGATCGCCAGGACCGATGCCTGCAGCAGAATGAAGGGTGTCACGCCCTTGTAGAGCGTTTTCACACCAATCGATGGCGGCGCCACACCCTTGCAGTAAAACAGCGAGAAACCGACGGGCGGCGTCAGGAATGAGGTCTGCAGGCAGACCGCAAACAGCACGGTGAACCAGACAATATCGAAGCCGAGCGTGTGGATGACCGGCGCTACCAGCGGCAGGATGATCAGTGTGATCTCGATCCAGTCCAGCACGAAGCCGAGCAGGAAGGTCAGTAGCAGGATGCAGATCACCACGCCATGAGGACCGAACGGCAGCCCGTGGAGGGCATCGGCGATCATCTCGTCACCACCCAGCCCACGAAGGACGAGTGAGAATGCCGTAGCGCCAATCAGCAGGGCGAAGATAAACGCGGTGGTCTGGCTGGTCTCCCGGCACACTTCGAGCATCACCTGCCTGTTCAGCCGCTTGTTGGCCAGGGCCAGCAGGGTGGCGCCGAAGGCACCGACGCCCGAGGCCTCGGTCGGTGTCGCAATCCCCGCAAAGATGCTACCCAGCACCGCGAGGATCAGGAAAGCCGGCGGCAGGATGGACTTCAGGGCGTCCAGGATGATGCCGAAGTTGACCGGCTCGGCATCGTCGCCTGCCGGCGCCACGTCCGGCCGCATCCAGCCGCGAATCACGATATAGAGTACGAAGACGACGCCCAGCAGGGCACTCGGGAACACCGCCCCCATAAACAGGTCGCCGACCGACATGGCCAATTGATCGGCCATCATCACCAGCATGATCGATGGCGGCATCAGGATGCCCAGCGTACCGACGGCACAGACCGTCCCGACCGCCAGTTCCGGCTGATACTCGCGCTTGAGCATGACCGGTACGGCCAGCAGGGTGAGCAGGGCGACGGACGCGCCGACAATACCGGTGGATGCCGCCAGAAGCAGGCCAATGATCACCACGGCGATCGCTGTACCGCCGTTGAGTCGCCCGAACAGCCGGGAGACATTGAGCATCAGCTTTTCAGCCATGCCGGAACGATCCAGCATCTGGCCCATGAATACGAACATCGGGATGGCAACCAGTACCCAACTGCTCATGGTGCCCCAGATCCGGTCGATGGCCAGTGAGGTGTAACTCCAGTCGATGGCAATAAACGTATCGAGATAGCTATCCGACAGCATGGCAAGGCCGGTGAAGGCAATGGCAACACCACCCAGGGCCCAGGCAATCGGGAAACCGGTAAAGATCAGCAGGATGAACGAGGCGAACATCCCGATGGCGAGCATTTCGTTAATCAGCATGGCGCACCTCCGATCCGGCCAGGAAAGCGACCAAACGTGTAAACCGGGAAAAAGCGGCAAGCAGCACCAGCCCCAGTCCAAGTGGCAACGCACTCTTGATGATCCAGCGGTGGCTGAGCCCGCCCGGCGCGCTGGAGGCTTCGTTCATGTGCCAGGAGTCGATAACGTAGGGCACCGAGTAATACAGCAATAAGCCGATGAACGGCCCCAGCAAAAGGAGCATGCCGCCGAGTTCGATCCAGGCCTGGGTGCGGAAACTGAAGCGCTCGCGGAACAGGTCAACACGGACGTGATTGTCCCGCAGCAGCGCATAGGACAGGGCAATCAGGAAGCCTGCGGAATAGATGTGCCATTGCAGCTCCTCCAGCTCGATGAAGCCCTGGGAGAAAACATAGCGGGACACCACGTTGACGATGATGACCAGCATCAGCACCGGCCACAGCCAGGCGCTGAATTCGCCGATGTGCCGGATCAGACCGTCCAGCACCCGGGAAATCGGGGTGTGAGGCAGCACCTCACCAGGCAGCCCCTGCGGCGCCGGCTCAAGCTCGGGGGCAGTGGCCTCGATGGAAGCGTTCATGTGAAACTCCGGAAGACGGTAGGGGCCACCCGGGAATCCGGATGACCGCGGCGAGTTTGGGGCGCCTGTCATACGGTTGTCCGCCAGGGTGGCAATCGTTCCATGACGCGACCAACGGTCGCGCCATTCGGGTGGGTACCGGGATCAGAAGTCCCGCGGCAGGTAGCCGAGGTCCTGCCACTCCTGGTACTGCGCCTGGAACGCCTTCTGGCTCTTCAGGACACGGGCAAAGTCTTTGTCCTTATCTGCTTCCTGCTTGAGTACTTTTTCGGTGACGTCTTCCAGTTCGTGCAGGACCGGGTCCGGCAGCTTGCGGGTTTCGGCCCCCTTGCTCTTCATGAACTCGATGGCCTTGCCCTGGTACGCCTCGGCGCTGGCCAGGTTGCGAGTGACGCTGGCCTGGCAGGTCAGGTTGATCAGCTTCTTGTCGGCATCGCTGATGGCATCCCACTTGTCCTTGTTGACGATCAGGTGGAAGGCCGCGAACGGCTGGTGCCAGCCGGGGAAGTAGTTGTATTTGGCCACTTCGTAGAAGCCGAGCTTCTCGTCGACGGTCGGCAGGGAGAACTCGGAGGCGTCGATGGCGCCTTTCTCCAGCGCCTGGAAGATTTCACCGCCCGGCAGAACGGTCACCGACGCGCCCAGTTCCTGCAGGATGCGTCCGCCGATGCCGGCGTAGCGGATCTTGAGGCCGTCGATGTCGTCCAGGCTGTTGATTTCCTTGTTGAACCAGCCGCCGGTTTCCGGGCCGGTCAGGCCGCACAGGACCGGGTGGACGTTGTTCTTTTCGTAGATTTCCTCGGCCAGCTTCTGGCCATCGCCGTCGTACCACCAGGCCATGTATTCCCAGGGCTCCATACCGAACGGTACCGCCGAAAACAGGGTGGATGACGGGATCTTGCCCTGGTCATAGCCGATCCAGGTGTAGCCGGCCTCCAGCTTGCCGGTACGAACGGCGTCAGTGATGTTCAGGGTCGGCACCAGCTTGTTGGGCTCGAAATGCTTGATGATGATGCGGTTATCGGTGACTTCCCGGAGGTCGTCCAGAACACCCGGAATGGTATCGCCCAGAGCCGGGAGATTGCTGCCGTAGGCGGCTTGCATCTTCCAGCGGATCTTTTCAGCCCCCAGGGCGGGAGTGGTGGCCATGGCTGCAGCCAGACCACAGACGGACAGGAACGCGAGGGATTTGCTCGTCTTTATCATTGTGACTTCCTTCTATTGTTGTTGTGTGCAGGGAGTTATCTGCCGAGTGGGCTTGTAACAATCCTTGTGCCAACGATAGAAAAATGTTTAAAAACAATGATATGTGGATTATAGGATCAGGGTTTTCGGCTACGTGAAAGCCGAAGTGTCTGGAAATCCGGACATAAAATAGGGGTGACGTTACGGACTCGGTGATTCGAGGGTCTGAAGGGTGTGTCTGATATCTCGGACACTGTCTGAAAAAATGGACACTATAACCGAGCGGTCGCGATTTGGGCGACCTCGTCGGATTAAAGCCCGTATCGGGCCATCTTCTCGTAGAGACTGGCGCGGGAAATGCCGAGGATGCGTGCGGCCCGGGACCGGTTGTTCCCGGTGGCATCCAGCGCCTTGCGAATGCCGTCGCGCTCGGCCCGGGCGACCGTCTGCTGCAGGGTCTCGATACCGGCGGCGCCGGCGGACTCGTGCAGGCGGTCGGGCGCCGGTGGCAGGAAGTCCTCGGCCTGGAGGATCGGACTCTGGGCGAAGATAAAGGTGCGCTCCAGGGTATTCTGGAGTTCGCGCACGTTGCCGGGCCAGGCGTGGTCGCGCAGGTAGTCCAGTGCCGCGGCACTGAGCCACTTGGGTGACATGCCCAGGTTGTGGGCGATGCGATCGATCATGGTGTTGGCGAGCACTTCAATGTCTTCCATCCGGTCGCGCAACGGCGGCACTTCGATGGGCAGGACATTGAGCCGATAGTAAAGATCCGCCCGGAAATCACCAGCATCCACCATAGCCTTGAGGTCCTTGCTGGTGGCGGCGATGATGCGGACGTCGACCCGGATCACCTCGTTGGAACCCAGGGGTTCGAACTCCTGCTCCTGCAGGACCCGCAGCAGCTTGCTCTGCAGGCTCTGGGGCAGGTCACCCACCTCATCCAGGAACAGCGTGCCCTTGTCGGCCAGCTGGATCTTGCCCTTGCGGCCCTTACGGTCGGCGCCGGTATAGGCGCCCGGGGCCACCCCGAAGAATTCCGCCTCCATCAGGTTGTCCGGCACCGCCGCCATGTTGATGCTGACGAACGGCCGTTCGGCCCGTACGGAGGCGTGATGGATGGCATGGGCCAGGACCTCCTTGCCGGTACCCGTTTCCCCAAGCAGGAGGACGGTGGTGTCCAGCTCGGCCGCCCGTCTGGCCCGTTGCAGCAGCTGCTCCACCGGCGCGCTCTGGCCAATGAAATCGGCAAAGGTGTATTTGGTGTCCCGCATATTGGCGAGCTGCCGTTCAGCGGTGCTGGGGACACCGCGCAGACGGCCGTATTTCTCAACGAACGCCTTCAGGTAGTCCATGTCCTTGTAGAACACGAAGCCAATGCCGCCGATCACCCGGTCGGCCTGGTCGCGGATGGGGATGCGTGTGACCACCATCCAGGTTTCCCGGCTGCGCAGCAGGTCGAGCAGAATGGGCTGACCGCTGCGGACGACCTGTCGCATCATACTGTTGGGGATCAGCTCTTCGACGGGCTGTCCGCGGACGGCCAGGTCGCGGTCGATGCCGAGGACATCGCGATACTTGTCGCTGATCCAGAGCACGTGGGCGTGATCGTCAACGATCAGGCTGCCTTCGCAGATGTGGTCGAGAAGGGTGAGCAGGGGGCTTTCAGAGAGGTCTGAAAGATCCTCTAGGGTGAATCCGGATGCGCGTGTCATAACGGTCCCTGTCGGCCGCCCGGGGACGGACGGCCGTTAGCCGGTATTATTGTTTGAGTTCGGGAAGATTCTCAAAATACCGGAGCGCTTCGGGATTCGCCAGTGCATCCTTGTTTTTCACCGGCTCGCCGTGGAGCACGTTGCGGACCGCCAATTCAACGATCTTGCCGCTAATGGTGCGGGGTATGTCGGCAACCTGAACGATCCGTGCGGGAACGTGCCGGGGAGTGGTGTTGGCGCGAATGGTTTGTCGAATCGTCTGGACCAGATCGTCATCCAGTGTCACGCCGTCGCGCAACCGGACGAACAGCACCACGCGGACATCGTCCTCCCACTGCTGGCCGATGGCGAGCGCTTCCAGAACGGCATCGACCTTTTCTACCTGCCGGTAGATTTCGGCCGTGCCGATGCGGACCCCACCGG
Source organism: Marinobacter sp. NFXS9 (assembly GCF_040148665.1). NCBI lineage: Bacteria > Pseudomonadati > Pseudomonadota > Gammaproteobacteria > Pseudomonadales > Marinobacteraceae > Marinobacter > Marinobacter sp. NFXS9. Next base: position 262,788 of record NZ_JAGDDW010000001.1, read on the forward strand.
GATTGAGCGTGGCGTCGGAGCGGCCATGGATCAATACGCCGGTTTGCGCCGGTGTCGTGGCGGTCTCCGGATGAACGCTCAGCTCACCGTAGTCGCCATGGGCCCAGACGCCCGGGAAGCGACTGAAGTAGGCGTCCTCGAAGCGGGCGTTCTCGGGATCGTTCCAGAAGCCGACCGGCATGGACGGGAAGGCGTTGCGGCAGATCAGCTCGCCTTTGCCTTCGGCCAATGGATTGCCGTCGTCGTCAACGAACGCCACGTCCATGCCCAGACTGATGCATTGCAGCTCGCCGCGATAGACCGGCAGGTTCGGGTTGCCCAATGCGAAGCAGGCGACAATGTCGGTGCCACCGGAAATACTGGAGACGCAGACGTCCGGCTTTACGTCCCGGTAAAGGTAATCGAAACTTTCGTGAGAGAGCGGGCTACCGGTGGAGAGCAGGGCGTCCAGCGCTTCCAGATTGTGGCTTTCCCGCGGTTTCAGGCCGGTCTTTTCGCAGGCGGCGTAGTATTTGGCGCTGGCGCCGAACACTCGGATCTGTTCCTTCTCGGCGATGTTCCAGAGTACTTCCGGCGCGGGCGAGAACGGGGAGCCGTCAAACAGCACCAGGGTGGCTCCCAGACTCAGGCTGCTGACCAGCCAGTTCCACATCATCCAGCCACAGGTGGTGTAGTAGAACACCCGGTCGCCGGCGTGGACGTCGGTGTGCAGGGCATGCTCCTTCACGTGTTGCAGTAGGGTTCCGCCTATGCCGTGCACGATGCACTTGGGAACGCCGGTGGTGCCTGATGAATACAGGATATAGAGCGGCGCGTTGAACGGCATACGGGTGTAATGACAGACCGGTTCGGCGCTGATGGCCTCGTCCCAGGTCATGCCGACGCTATCGTCCGGCCAGGGGCAGTCGTCGCAGTTATCGATGCGGATCAGCCGGGCAAGGGAGGGCAGTGAGTCGACGATGTTCCGGACCCGGTCGCGGGTATCGATCACCTTGCCGTTGTAGTGGTAGCCGTTGATGGCGATCAGCACCTTGGGCTCGATCTGACCGAATCGATCGATCACACCGTTGAGTCCGAAATCCGGGGAGCAGGAGGACCACACGGCGCCCAGTTGACTGGCGGCGAGCATGCCCACGACCGCCTCGATGCCATTGGGGACGAATCCGGCGACCCGGTCGCCTTCGCCCACACCGACCGATTTCAAGGCCCCGGCCAGGGCCTGGGACTTGTGGCGCAGGTCATCGAAGGTGACGATCCGCCGGCGGCCATCCTCGCGATGTTCGATGATCGCGACGGCTTCCGGATTGCCCCGGGCCAGCAGGTTTTCGGCGAAGTTGATCCGGCTCTGCGGGAAGAAACGCCGCCCGACCACCGGAAAGCCGTCTTCCGAGACCGGCCCGCTCCAGTCGCCCAGAACGCCGAATTCATCCACCAGGTTTTCCCAGAAACGATCGGCGTACGCGACGCTCCAGGCGTGCAACCCTTCATAACCCGGTGCCATGTCTGGGTATCGCTTGCGCAGACGTTCTTCAAACTGCGTCAGGCGGGTGTTGGCAATGCGATCGTCACTGGGTTGCCAGAGTGGCGTTCTAGTCATGAATGCTGATCCTGTCCCGTCGTCAAATCGTCTTCGGTCAGATGCGCGGTGAGGGCCTTGCCTGTGCGTGACGGGTTGGGGCGGTCCAGCATTTCGCAGATCTCCTGACCGACCCGGGCCACGGCATGCAGGTCGACACCGGTTTCGAACCCTTCGCCCTGCAGCAAGTAAAGCACATCTTCGGTGGCTACATTGCCGGTGGCTCCCTTGGCGTAGGGACAGCCGCCGAGACCGGCCACGGCGCTGTCGAAGATGCGGATGCCCCGCTCCAGGCCGGCGTAGATGTTGGCGATGGCCTGGCCGCGGGTATCGTGGCAATGCAGGGCCAGGTTTTCGGTGGGCATCAGCGGCAGGGTGGCATCCAGCAGGGCGTGGATTTCACGGGGACGGGCCACGCCGATGGTGTCACCCAGGGAGACTTCGTCGGCGCCCAGTTCCAGGAGCTTCTGGACCACATCAGCCACCTGGCGTGGAGCGATCGGGCCTTCATACGGACACCCCACGACGCAGGAAACGTAGGCTCGAACCCGCTTGCCTGCAGATTTGGCACCGCTGACCACCGGTTCGAAGCGCGCGATGCTCTCCTCGATGGAGCAGTTGATGTTTTTGCGGTTGAAGCTCTCGGACGCCGCGGTGAAGACGGCGATCACATCGGCGTCGGCGGCCAGAGCCGCTTCAAGCCCCTTGCTGTTGGGCACCAGGACTTCCGCCGAGACGTCGTCCCGGCGGCGGATGGCCTGCATGACCGCATCGGTATTGGCCATCTGCGGCACCCACTTGGGGGAAACAAAGCTGCCGGCCTCGATTCGCGTCAGCCCCGTATCGGCCAGCGCGTTGAACCAGCGGGCACGGTCCTCATGGGAAACCGCCGTTGCCTCGTTCTGCAGGCCGTCCCGCAGGCCCACTTCCACCAGGGTTACTTTCTCGCCCGTCATGCGTCTTCCTCCGCTTCAAAGTCCACCAGGACCTGGCCGGCACCCACACTGTCGCCCTCGGCACAGTGCAGCGCGACAACGCAGCCCTTTGCCGGGGCTTTCAGGCTGTGCTCCATTTTCATGGCTTCCATGACGACCAGGGTCTTACCCGGTTCGACCGTCTCTCCCTCGGTGCAGTTCACCGCAATCACCCGGCCGTGCATCGGCGCGGTGAGGTGAGCGTCGCTGTCGGCGTCCTGGACCTGCTCCTCGGGATGGTTCACCAAGGCCGTCCAGGACATGTTGCCTGCGAAGAGGCCGAGCTTCTCGCCGTGACTGGCCCAGGACAGACGGACCTGGCGACCATTCAACCGAACGGCCAGGGCCGCGTGATCGGCCGGTTGCCAGGAGAGTGTCAGCACCGGTGAATCGCCTTCCGAATGCAGTCGGGCCCGTCGATCACTGATCATCTCATAGCCCAGCGTGCTGTCCTGATCGCCAATGCGCAACTCACAGCGTTGCTGGCGGGGACCGCCGAGGCGGAAGCTGTCCTGCATTGACCAGGGGCCGGGCGCACTTTCTGACCGGGCGTCCTGCTGCCAGGCGAGCCAGCTCAGGGCCTGCTGTTCCTCGTGCGTGAACTCGGGGGTGCTCAGGGCCTCGGCGTGGGTCTCGATGAAGTGGGTTGTCAGCTCGCCGCTGGCGAAATCCGGCTCGCGCAGGACACGGGCCACGAAATCGGTGTTCAGGGTCACGCCCATGACCTCGTAGCGGGCGAGGGCGTCGATCAGGCGCTGGCGGGCGGTATCCCGGTCTTCGCCCCAGGTGATCACCTTGGCGAGCATGGGGTCGTACCAGGGGGTGATGTCCTGGCCTACGGCCACGCCGGAGTCGATCCGGACGTGAGGCAGGTCCATCGGTTCGCGCAGGTGGTTCAGGCGGCCAGTAACGGGAAGGAAGTCGTTGTCCGGATCTTCGGCGTAGACCCGGGCCTCCATGGCGTGGCCATGGCAGGTCAGTTCGTCCTGGGCCCAGGGCAGCGTCTCTCCGTTGGCGACACGGATCTGCCATTCCACCAGGTCGAGCCCGGTGATCAGCTCGGTGACCGGATGTTCCACCTGCAGGCGGGTGTTCATTTCCATGAAGTAGAAATAGCCACCCGGCTCGTAGAGGAATTCCACGGTGCCGGCACCGACATAGCCGATGGCCTCACCACATCGCACGGCGGCTTCACCCATGGCTTTGCGGATGGCATCAGGAATCCCCGGCGCGGGGGCTTCCTCGATGATTTTCTGGTGCCGACGCTGGACGGAGCAGTCCCGGTCGAACAGATACAGGCCCTTGCCGTGGCCATCGAACATGACCTGGACTTCCACATGACGCGGGTTTTCCAGGTAACGCTCCATCAGCAGGTGGTCGTCGCCGAAGCTGGCGCAGGCCTCACGTTGCGCCGCGGCGATGGCTTCTTCCAGTTCGTCCATCCCGTGAACGACCCGCATGCCTTTGCCACCTCCGCCGGCGCTGGCCTTGATCAGCATGGGGAAGCCGGTGTTTTCGGCCTCTTCACGGAACCGGGCAACGCTCTGGTCGTCGCCGTGATAGCCCGGTACCAGTGGTACGCCGGCTTCGGCGATCAACGCCTTGGCGGCGCTCTTGGAGCCCATGGCAGCGATGGCCGAGGCGGGCGGGCCGATAAAGCGGATGCCTTCAGCCTGGCACTGTTCGGCCAGGGTGGTGTTCTCTGACAGGAAACCGTAGCCGGGATGGATGGCGTCGGCTCCGTGCTCCTTTGCGGCCGCGAGGATGTGGTCGACTTTCAGGTAGCTTTCGGCGGCGGCTGCCGGGCCGATGGCGACGGCTACATCGGCCTGACGTACGAACGGCGCGTTGCGATCTGCCTCTGAATAAACTGCAATACAGCGAATGCCCATGGCCTGCGCCGTGCGCATCACGCGTAGGGCAATCTCGCCCCGGTTGGCGACCAGGAGGGTGCGAATGGCGTGCTCAGTCATCGGGTTACTCCTGGATCCAGGCTGGTTGGCGTTTTTCCAGGAAGGCCTGCAGGCCCTCCTGACCCTCGTCACCGGTGCGCAACCCGGCGATCAGTTCGGCGGTGTAACGAATCAGCGCCTCGTCCGGGCCGTCCATCTGGGTGCGGGCGACCAGGGACTTGCAGGCGTCGAGGGCAACGGGCCCGTTGCGCAGAAGCCGTTCGGCCAGGGCGTTGATGGTTTCATCAATGTCGTCGGCAGCGACTACGTCATGGACGATGCCCAGTTGCTTGGCGTCGTCCGCGGGGATTTCCTCGGTGGTGAGGAAGTAGCGACGCGCCTGACGCGGGCCGATAGCACGGATCACATAGGGACCGATAGCCGCCGGCGCCAGCCCCAGACGCGCTTCGCTCAGGCAGAAACGGGCATTTTCGGTGGCGATGGCGATATCGCAGGCGCAGATCAAGCCCAGCGCCCCGCCAAACGCCGCGCCCTGGACGCGGGCAATAGTCGGCCTGGGGAGTTGGTCGAGCGTCTGCATCAGGCCGGCGAGCGCCAGGGCGTCGTCCACGTTGGCTTCGTGGCTCAATTCGGCGGTCTGTTGCATGTAGTTCAGGTCAGCGCCGGCGGAAAAATGCTTGCCGTCGCCCTGCAGGACCACGACCCGGCAGACCGGATCATTGCCGGCCGCCACCAGCGCATCCCGCAGTTCGCGCATGACGCTGTCGTTGAAAGCATTGCGTTTGTCCGGTCGCGCCAGGGTAATCCGGGTGACCCCGCGACCGTCGGTTTCGGTACGTACAGCCTGTTCAGTCATGGTGATCTCCTGGTTACATCCGGAAGAGGCCGAAACGGGTGTCTTCGGGTGGCGCATTGACGGCGGCCGAGAGGCTCAGGCCCAGCACCCGGCGGGTGTCGGCCGGGTCGATGACGCCGTCGTCCCACAGGCGCGCGCTGGCGTAGTAGGGGCTCGACTGGTGCTCGAACTGGTCAATGATCGGCTGCTTGAACGCCTGCTCCTCATCCTGGCTCCAGCTTTCGCCCCGACGCTCCTTGCCGGCGCGCTTGACGTCGGCCAGCACGCCAGCGGCCTGCTCGCCGCCCATGACCGCGATGCGGGCGTTGGGCCACATCCACAGGAAGCGGGGTTTGTAGGCCCGGCCACACATGCCGTAATTGCCGGCCCCGAAGCTGCCGCCGATGATGACCGTCAGCTTCGGCACCCGGGCGCAGGCCACAGCGGTGACCAGCTTGGCGCCGTGCTTGGCGATGCCGTCGTGTTCGGCCTGCTTGCCCACCATGAACCCGGTGATGTTCTGCAGGAAGATCAGCGGAATACCGCGCTGGCAGCACAGTTCCACGAAGTGCGCGCCTTTCTGGGCGGATTCGGAGAACAGGATGCCGTTGTTGGCGATGATGCCCACCGGCATGCCATAGAGGTGGGCAAAACCGCACACCAGGGTCGATCCGTAGCGGGCCTTGAATTCATCGAGCTCGGAGCCGTCGACGAGTCGCGCGATGACTTCATGCACGTCGTAGGGGGTTTTCAGGTCGCTCGGGACGACGCCGTACAACTCATCCGGCGAATACAGCGGTTCGGCCGGCTCGCGCAGGCGAACCGTCTCCGGGCGCCGGAAATTGAGGTTGGCAATACACTGGCGGGCTCGCTCCAGAGCCTCCGCCTCGGTGTTGGCGTAGTGATCCGCCACGCCGGAAATGCCGGTGTGCACATCCGCGCCACCGAGTTCCTCCGCGCTGACGGTCTCGCCCGTAGCGGCTTTGACCAGCGGCGGGCCGGCGAGGAAGATCGAACTCTGCTCGCGCACCATGATGCTTTCATCCGCCATGGCCGGCACGTAGGCGCCGCCGGCGGTGCACAGACCCATCACCACGGCGATCTGCGCGATGCCCTTGGCGGACATGTTGGCTTGGCGATAGAAAATGTGGCCGAAGTCCTCCTGGTCCGGGAACACCTCGTCCTGACGGGGCAGGTTGGCACCGCCGGAATCCACCAGATAGATACAGGGCAGGTGGTTTTCCTCGGCGATGGTCTGGGCCCGGATGTGTTTTTTCACCGTCAGCGGGTAGTAGGTGCCGCCTTTCACGGTGGAATCGTTGGCGACGATCATGCACTCAATGCCATGCACCTGACCGATCCCGGCAATCACGCCGGCAGCGGGCACGTCCTCTCCGTAGACATCATCCGCGGCAAACGCGCCGATCTCCAGGAACGGTGAACCGGGGTCCAGCAGACGGTGGATGCGCTCGCGGGGCAGCATTTTGCCCCGGTCGGTGTGGCGTTTCTGGGCCTGTTCACCGCCGCCCTTGGCGATGGTGTCATGACGTTCCCGGCGTTCATCGCAAAGCGCCTGCATCGCGGCCTGACGCTCGGTGAATTCCGGCGATTCGGTCTGGATCTTGGAATGGAGGATAGCCATGGGACCCCTTACCGTGATTCGTTGAACAGTTCGCGACCGATCAGCATGCGGCGGACTTCCTGGGTGCCGGCACCGATCTCATAGAGCTTGGCATCCCGCAGCAGGCGACCGGTGGGGAACTCATTGATATAGCCGTTGCCGCCGAGGATCTGGATGGCTTCCAGCGCCATCTTGGTGGCCCGCTCTGAAGTGTAGAGGATCACGCCGGCGGCATCCTTGCGGGTGGTCTCGCCGCGGTCGCAGGCCTGTGCGACCGAATAAAGGTACGCGCGGCAGGCGGCCAGCTCGGTGTACATGTCCGCCAGCTTGCCCTGGATCAGCTGGAACTCGCCGATGGGCTGGTCGAACTGCTTGCGCTCGTGGACGTAGGGCACCACGTTGTCGAGGCAGGCCTGCATGATGCCGATGGGTCCTCCGGACAGCACCACACGCTCGTAGTCCAGGCCGGACATCAACACGCGCACGCCGCCATTCTCCTGACCCAGGATGTTCTCTTCCGGGACTTCCACATCCTCGAAGATCAGCTCGCAGGTGTTCGAACCGCGCATGCCCAGCTTGTCCAGCTTCTGGCCGCGGGAGAAGCCTTTCCAGTCCCGTTCGACGATAAAGGCCGTGATGCCGTGGGGGCCCTTGCTGGTGTCGGTCTTGGCGTAAATGACGTAGGTGTTCGCGTCGGGCCCGTTGGTGATCCACATCTTGTTGCCGTTGAGGATGTAGCGGTCGCCTTTCTTGTCAGCGCGCAGCTTCATGCTGACCACGTCGGAACCGGCATTGGGTTCGCTCATAGCAAGAGCACCGACGTGCTCACCGCTGACCAGCTTGGGGAGGTATTTGGCTTTCTGCTCGTCATTACCGTTTCGGAAAATCTGGTTGACACACAGGTTGGAGTGGGCGCCGTAGCTCAGGCCGATACTGGCGGAGGCCCGGCTGATTTCTTCCATGGCCACCGTGTGGGCGAGGTAGCCCATGCCGCTGCCGCCGTACTCCTCGCTGACGGTCATGCCGAGCAGGCCCATCTCGCCAAGCTGCGGCCAGAGTTCGTTGGGGAACAGGTTGTCCCGGTCCACGTCGGCTGCCCGGGGAGCGATGCGGTCAGTGGCAAACTGGTTGACCTGGTCCCGGAGCATGTCGACGGTTTCGCCGAGTCCGAAGTTGAGGGAAGTGTACTGGCTTTTCATGGTGGTTCTGACTCCTGCCGGTAAAAACTGTCGTTTACGTTAACGTCAACCTTGAGGCGAGGGCGATCGCAATGACCGCCCGGCATCAACCGCCGAGGTTCAATTCATCGATGCTGATTTCCCGCATCCGGAACTTCTGGATCTTGCCGGTGACGGTCATGGGAAACTCGTCGACCAGCTTGATGTATCGGGGGACTTTGTAGTGGGCGATCTTGCCCTTGCAGAATTCACGGATGTCGTCTTCCGTGGCCTGCTTGCCCTCGGCCAGCTTGACCCACGCCATGACTTCCTCGCCGAATTTCTCATCCGGGATACCGATCACCTGGGCGTCGGAAATGGCCTCGTGGGTGTAGAGGAATTCCTCGATCTCGCGGGGATAGATGTTCTCGCCGCCGCGGATGATCAGATCCTTGATGCGGCCGGTAATGGCGACATAGCCGGCCTCGTCCATCGTGGCCAGGTCGCCGGTGTGCATCCAGCGGGTCACGTCGATGGATTTTCGGGTGGCTTCCTCGTTGTTCCAGTAGCCCAGCATGACGCTGTAGCCGCGGGTGCAGAGCTCGCCTTTCTCGCCGCGCGGCACGAGGTCGCCGGTCGCCGGATCGACGATCTTGATTTCCAGGTGCGGATGGATCGTGCCGACGGTGGTGACGCGCTTGTCGAGGGGCGCATCCGGTTCCGTCTGCAGGCTCACCGGGCTGGTTTCGGTCATGCCGTAGCAGATGGTCACGTCGGTCATGTGCATCTGGTCGATCACCTTGCGCATGATCTCGGCCGGGCAGTTGGAACCGGCCATGATGCCGGTGCGCAGGGTCGACAGGTCGAAGCTCGCGAAATCCGGGTGTTCCAGCTCGGCGATGAACATCGTGGGTACGCCGTAAAGGGCCGTGGCTTTCTCCCTCTGCACCGCGGTGAGGGCGGCCACCGGTTCAAAGCCTTCGCTGGGGTAGATCATGGTGGCGCCGTGGGTAATGCAACCCAGGTTGCCCATGACCATGCCGAAGCAGTGATAGAGCGGTACCGGAATGACCAGCCGGTCCTTCTCGGTGAAATTCATCCGGCGAGCAACGAACAACCCGTTGTTGAGAATGTTGTGATGGGAAAGCATGGCGCCCTTGGGCGCGCCGGTGGTGCCGGACGTGTACTGGATGTTGATCGGGTCGTCGAACTGCAGTCGGGCCTGACGGGCGCGGTAGTCGGCCTCTGACGTTTGCGACGCCCGGGCGATCACCTCATCCCAGTGCCACATGCCGGGTGCCTTGTGATTGGCGTCCAGGCAGATGACCTGCTTCAGGTCGGGTAGGGTGTCACTGTGGATGCGCTCCTGGCGGGCGTCATTCAGGGCCGGAACCAGTTCGGTCATCATGCCCACGTAATCCGACGTCTTGAACTGACCCTTCAGGATGAGCACGGAGGCGCCCGAATGCCTGAGCGCGTACTGCACTTCATGCACCCGGTAGCTGGGATTGATGTTGACCAGGATGGCGCCAATCTGGGCGGTGGCAAACTGGGTGATGCACCATTCGGCGTTGTTGGGGGACCAGATGCCCACCCGGTCGCCTTTCTCGATGCCCAGGGCCATCATGGCCCGGGCGCATTGATCCACGGCAGCCTGCAGTTCGCGGTAGCTGTAACGGCGATCCTGATGATGGACGATCAGGGCGTCCGTATCCGGGAAGCGACGGGCTGTGTCGTCAAACTTCTCGCCGATGGTCATACCCAGCAGGGGCGTTTCGCTGACCCCGCTGACATAGCTCTTCTGCATCGTCATAACCCACCTGAAATCTTGTCTTTGTTGTGGTGTGTCTGGCTCGGGACGCGATACGGTTCAGTTGTTCAGGGCGGCCATGGCGGCCTGGCACCGTGTTTCGGCGTCGTCGAGTTCCTTCTGCATGATCTCGATGTCTGCAAGCTGCTGCTTCAAGGCGTCACGTCGCTCGTTGATTTTTTGTTGTAGGGCATTGAGCTGATGAGCATTGTCGGAAGAAGGATCGTACATCTCGATCAGCTCACGGGATTCCGCCAGGCTGAAACCGAGGCGCTTGCCGCGCAGGATCAGCTTCAGTTTCACCCGGTCCTGATCAGTATAGATCCGAGTCTGGCCGTCGCGCTCCGGCGTAATCATGCCGGCTTCTTCATAGAAGCGAATGGTCCGGGTGGTGATGTCGAATTCCCGGGCCAGATCGCTGATGGAGTGGGTTCGCTTGACGTTCAGGTCACTCATATCGACTTGCTCACGTTGACGTTAACGTAAAGGTAATTCCGGCGACAGAGATGTGTCAACCGTTTCAATGGGGTTTCCTACCGGAGGGAGTCGATGAGGCGGTTGTTCAGGTCGGTCCAGTTTTTGAGTTTGTCGGCATTGCCGATGCGTTCGGCGTCCGCACCGCCTCCTTTTTGTTGCAGCCACAAGCCTTCGCCGTTAAAGCTGTAGACCGGCTCCAGGTCGTCGCGCTCGGAGGCCGGACGGATTTCATTGATGAGGTTGTCGAGGATCAGCGGGTCGGCATTCGGCGTCTTGTACCAGGCCAGCACCATATGGGCCTGGTTGAGCTCCAGGGCTTTGACGTAGGTGATGCGTAGTTGGTCGTCGGGCACGCCCAGCGCGCGCAGGGTGAGGTATTTTGCGATGGAGAAGTCCTCGCAGTCGCCGCCGTCGGTGGCGAGCATCTCGACCGGCGTGGCCCAGTAATCCTCCATTCCCCAGTGTTCGATGTCGTTGACGAATTTGACCTGGTTGAAGAAGGAATTCACCAACCGCAGTTGGCGTCGGACCGGGGCATGGCTGGCCAGCTTCTGCAGCTGCTGCCACTGAACCAGGCGTTCCCGGGCGGCATCGCCGAATTCATTCTGGACATAATCAAGCAGACGCGAGCTCAGCTCGATGCCAATGACGGCGGTGACCGTCAATGACAGGGCCAGGGCACAGATTTGAAATCCCTGCCTGATGCGCGTCGGACTCATCCATGGCCTCAGTTACTGTTCTGGCGCAATCGCTCCCGGAGAGCCTCCAGTCGGCGACGAATCTCTTCCCGTCTGTCGCTGGTTACCGCCGGCGCAGAACCGGGAGGTTGGACGGCTCGAGGCTGGGACCGGGGTTCCGCCGGGGTGCTTTCCGCGGCCTGGGCCTCGTTGCCGTTACTCAGATCGATACCGCTGGTGTCTGCGGTTTCAGGAAAATAGAGGTTTTCGAGCTTGCCACTGCGTTCGATAATGACCCGGTTGGGATAGACCGAGCGCAGGGTGGCGTTGCCGGGCAATTCGTCGCCGATCAGGTAGGCTTCGGTATCGTTGTTGGCGTCTTCGATCAGGGCGCTGGCGACACTTTTTTCACCGCCGGCCATCACGCCGCGCAAATAGAGGCGCAGGTTGGTCTCGGGCAGATTCTCGGTGGACTGGGGCTGTTGTACGGGCTGGGCGCCGGCTTTGCCGAAGAGATCAATGGCGGACAGGTTAATGTCTTGCGCACCGGCGTTGCCCGTTGGGGCCTGCCGGGTGACCACGGCCCCGCCGCCGGCCTGTCGTGCCTGTTCGGCCTGGTAAAACTGCCACCCCTGCCAGCCCAGCGATGCCATCATGGCCACCACCAGTAATAGGGCGGTAATCTGGGGTAGTCGGGAATAGATGCCGGTCATGGGTAGCCCTGATCTCCTGATAGATAGCGTAGCGGAATTACCGTCCCTGGATACGGTCTAATCTTGAGCGCTTCCGGTTCATCGGGGTTAGGCGATGCACCTGGTTTCCGGAAGGACGCTACGGTGGCCGATCGCACTGTAACAGTTTAGACAAACACCCGGTAAATACTCAGCGGTCTTTGCAAACGGTGGATTATAAGGGCGGCAATTGTCATATTCGACCAAAAATGATGCAAAAATAAGCGATTAGCACCGTGACGTGCTTGACGAACGTCCCAATTTTCCCGATAACTCGTCAGAGACCGCATACTCCCGGGCGAGCTATGATAGCCTTTGCCTTCTTCGGTGACAGGAACAGGTGAGAACCAGCGTGGAACAAGACCTCGACATGCAGGCTCAGGACGCCCCGATCGGGCGCCTGCCTTTTACCTTCGCCAAACGCCACGGCGTTATCCTGACCCGCGGCGACAGCGGCGCCGTGAAGGTTCTCGTACGACCCGGAGCCACGCCCATGGCGCTGGCGGAAGCCAACCGCGTCAGTGGCGGGCGGGCCAAGTTCGAGCCGATTGCACCGGAAGATTTCGACGAAGCCCTCAACGCCGCCTACCAGAACGATTCCACCGAAGCCATGCAGATGGTTGAAGGCATTGGTGACGACATGGACCTGGCCAGCCTGGCGGAGTCCGTGCCGGAAACCGAGGACCTGCTCGAACAGGAAGACGACGCGCCGATTATCCGCCTGATCAACGCCATCCTCACCGAAGCCGTCAACACCAACGCCTCCGACGTCCACATTGAAACCTACGAGAAGCGCCTGGTGGTGCGGTTTCGGGTCGACGGCATTCTGCGTGAGGTGGTTGAGCCCAAACGGGCGCTGGCGCCGCTGCTGGTGTCGCGCATCAAGGTGATGTCCAGGCTCGATATCGCCGAGAAGCGGGTGCCCCAGGACGGCCGGATATCCCTGCGGGTGGCCGGTCGGGAAGTGGATCTGCGGGTCTCCACCATGCCGTCTTCCAATGGCGAGCGGATCGTATTGCGTCTACTGGACAAGCAGGCCGGCCGTTTGCGCCTCGCTTCGTTAGGGATGGCGGAGCGTGATTTCAAAGTATTGCGGGAGCTGATCTTCCGGCCTTACGGGATCATCCTGGTCACCGGTCCCACCGGTTCCGGTAAGTCCACTACACTTTACGGCGCGCTTCAGGAAATCAACGATCGCAGCCGCAACATCCTGACGGTTGAGGATCCGATCGAGTACAACCTGTCCGGCATCGGCCAGACCCAGGTCAACCCGAAGGTCGACATGACCTTTGCCCGGGGGTTGCGTGCCATCCTGCGTCAGGACCCGGACGTGGTCATGATCGGTGAGATCCGGGATCTGGAAACCGCCGAGATTGCGGTCCAGGCGAGTTTGACCGGTCACCTGGTGCTGTCCACGCTGCACACCAACACGGCCGTCGGCGCCATCGCGCGGCTGATCGATATGGGCATCGAGCCGTTCCTGATCTCCTCCAGTCTGATCGGCATCGTGGCCCAGCGACTGGTGCGGGTGCTGTGTCCCCATTGCAAGGAATCCTATTCACCCTCGGTCGAGCATTGCGAATTCCTGCAGCTCGATCCCGAGAACCCGCCGGACATCTACCGTGCTGTTGGCTGCAACGAATGTAACCACCTCGGCTATCGTGGCCGTATGGGGATCTACGAGGTGGTGCGCGTCGATGAGGATCTGAGCACCCTGATTCACCGCCAGGCCGGCGAACTGGAGCTGGAGAAGGTGGCCCGGCAGCACGGTCCCAGCATCCATGCCGACGGCGTGGCCAAGGTGCTGGCCGGCCGTACGACGGTTGAAGAAGTCCTGCGCGTGACGCACCGGAGCTAAGGGGCGTATGCCAGCATTCAACTACAAGGCGCTGGACGCGCGGGGCAAACAGAAACAGGGCGTTGTTGAAGCGGATAGCGCCAGGGCGGTGCGGCAACAGCTGCGGGAACGCAAGCTGACGCCATTGTCGGTGGACACCGCGTCAGAGCGGGAAAACAAAGGTGGCGGGACGACCCGAAAAGGCCGCGGTCTCAGCGCCTCGGACCTGGCGCTGGTGACCCGGCAGATCGCGACCCTGATCCAGTCGGGGATCCCGGTGGAGCAGGCGTTGGGCGCCGCAGCGCAGCAGTCCGAGAAGCCACGCATCAAGAGTATGATGATTGCCATACGCTCGAAAGTCATGGAAGGTCATTCGCTGGCGGACAGCCTGGGTGAGTTTCCGCGGGCTTTTCCCCGGCTGTTCCGCTCCACGGTCGCCGCGGGCGAACACGCCGGTCACCTGGACCTGGTGCTGAACCGGTTGGCGGACTATACCGAGACTCGTCAGGAATCGCGCCAGAAAATCCAGCTGGCGGCCATTTACCCGATCATCCTGACCGTTGTGGCGCTGTCTATCGTGGTGTTCCTGTTGACCTACGTGGTACCGGACATCATCGAGGTCTTCGTCAAACAGGGGCAGGAGCTGCCGGTGTTGACCCGCGGGCTGCTGGTGATGTCCGACTTCCTGATGCAGTACGGGATTTTCCTCGCCATTATCCTCGCGGCCATCTTCTTTGCGTTCCGGATGGCGTTGCGCAAGGAAGCCAACCGCTTGCGCTTTCACCGTTCGCTGCTGCACATGCCGGGGATCTCCGGCATGACGCGGGGCGTGAATACCGCGCGTTATGCCAGCACGCTGTCGATATTGACCACCAGTGGCGTACCGTTGGTGGAAGCCATGCGAATTGCTGGCGAAGTGCTGTCCAACGACTACCTGCGGATGCGGCTCAAAGAGGCGGCGCAATCCGTGAGCGAGGGGGCCAGCCTGCACAAATCGCTGGACGCGACGGGCTATTTTCCCCCGATGATGTTGCATATGATTGCCAGCGGCGAAGCCAGCGGTGAGCTGGACAGCATGCTGGAACGCACCGCCACCATGCAGGAGAATACTCTGCAGGCCAAGATCCAGACCATGGTGGGGCTGTTTGAACCGCTGATGTTGCTGGTCATGGGCGGCGTGGTGCTGATCATCGTGATGGCGATCATGCTGCCGATCCTCAACATGAGTAACCTGGTGGGCTGAACAAGTCGGTCTTAAGAAACCGGAAGCCTGCCCACAATCTGGCAACAGGGACGTCCCTGAGACAACAACCGACGACGATGCAAACGAGACGGATGACGATGAAACAACTGAACAGGAATGCCGGTTTTACACTGATCGAGATCATGGTCGTGATGGTCATTCTGGGTCTGCTGGTCGCCATCGTGGCGCCTAACATCCTGGGCCGGAGCGACCAGGCCCGGGTCACCGTGGCCCAGACCCAGATGAGCAACATTGCCAATGCGCTGGATCTTTACCGGCTCGACAACGGCTCCTATCCCTCAACCCAGCAGGGGCTGCAGGCCCTGGTCAGCAAGCCCAGCGGCAGCCCCGAGCCCAAGAACTGGAACCCGGACGGCTACCTGAAGAACGTGCCCCAGGATCCGTGGGACAACGACTACCAGTACATCAGCCCGGGCGTGAATGGGCCTTACGATCTGTTTTCCTACGGCTCCGACGGACGCGAAGGGGGTGAGGGCGACGCTGCAGACATCAGTGTTCAGGATAATCCTGACAAATAAGCGGGTGGTTCAATGAGCCGCTCGCGCGGGTTTACCCTGATCGAGATTATGGTGGTGCTGGTCCTGGTGGGCCTGCTTGCCGTCATTGCCGTGGTGAACCTGGGCGGCGGCGCCCAGCAGCGGGAGCTGGAAAATAAGGCCAGGGAAATGTTCCTGTTGATGCAGACCGCCTCAGAGCAGGCGGTTCTGAATAACCAGGAACTGGGCCTGCTGATCGACGACAACGCCTATCGCTTTATGGTGTATGACGACGTCGAACAGACCTGGGAGCGCCAGAAAGAGCGTCTGTTTGCGCCGCGGCAACTCCCGGATTGGCTGGCGGTGGCTTACCACACCGAAGACGACCTGCCCAAATTGCCGGGAACGGAAGACGACGAAGACACCCCGCGGCCGGATATCGTGTTCTATTCCTCTGGCGAAACCACTCCGTTCGATATGGAACTGGCGGTCGGCAGCGACGAGGAGCCAATCTACCGCATTGATACCGATGGTCTGAACGGCCTCAAATGGCATCCGCCGGGTGAGGAGGAGCCGCTGTGACGGTGTGTTCGCCACGCTTTCGGCAACGAGGCTTTACCCTGATCGAGGTTCTCGTCGCCGTGCTGGTCTTCGGCCTGATCGCCACCGCGGCGTCTGAAGTAGCCAGCAACTATATCGGCACCTTTGAGCGAGTCCGCGACCGCACCATGGCCACCTGGATTGCCGAGAACGAGGTGGCGCAGCTGCGCCTGCAATCCGATCTCCCGCAAGTGTCCGAGGAAACCGATGACCTGGACTATGCCAACCGTCACTGGCAGGTGGAAACGGTGGTCAGCGGCACCCAGGATGAAAAAGTGCGTCGGGTTGAAGTCACGGTCTTCCTCGCTCCGGAAGATGGTGACAAGAGGCAACTGTCCAGTCTGGCGGGGTTCATTGGTGATTATTGATCGCACACCCATCCGGACCCGGCAGCGTGGTTTCACCCTCCTGGAAGTGCTGATTGCCGTTGGCATCACAGCCCTGATCGGCGTCGGTGTCTGGCAGATGATCAGTGGCGTGATCCAGGCCCGGGATCGAGTCAATGCCGCCGCCGAGGAGTTTGAACAGATCCAGCGAGCCATGCTGGTCATTGAGCGCGACCTGGACCAGGTGGTTAACCGGCCGATTCGCGATATCTACGGCGACGCCCGCTACGCCATGACCAGTCGCGAGGATGGGGTTGAACTGGCGTTGACCCGCCAGGGCTGGCGCAACCCCATCGGCGCCCGGCGTAGTGATCTGCAGCGGGTGAGCTACGAGTTCACCGGTGACGAGCTGCATCGGCGCTACTGGGGCACGCTGGATCTGGCGGAGGATGCCAAGGGGCGTGATCAGCTGCTGCTTTCCAATGTCGAAGATGTCAACGTGCGTTTTCTGGACGACCAGGGCACCTGGCAGGACGAATGGCCGACTACCGATCAGGCGGCGGCTCAGACCAGTGATTCGCCGTCGGCGCTGGCATCCGTGCCCCTGCCGAAGGGCGTGGCGATCGTGATCAAACAGTCGGATTATGGCGAGCTGCAGCGGGTTTTCGTCCTGCCCGATTTCGATCCGGAATCTGCCCAGACCACGATAACCAACTCGACGGAGTCGAGCGGGGAGTCGGACAGCGAAGAAGAGGGCAGCCAATCCGGCTCCAACTCGGGTACCTCGGAGGGCTCGGGGTCATGAGGAGCCCAAACGCATCGCGTGAGCAGCAGGGCGTGGCCTTGATCATGGTACTGCTGGCCATGGCGTTGGTGGTAACGCTGGTTGCCGGCATGACCCAGTTGCAGCAACTGCGTATCTATAAAGCGAGCCACTACCTCGCACAGAGTCAGGGCAAGAGTATCGCCTTCGGCGCGGAAGCCTTCGCGGAGCAGATCCTGTCCAAGGATTTTGAAGACGACGAGGAGGACGGTGCCCACGTCGACAGCCCCGACGAAGTCTGGGCCAAATACTCGGCCGTGCTGCCGTATGAAGAAAACGGCGTGGTCGAAGTGCAGATCAATGATCTGGGCGGGCGCATTAATCTCAATAATCTGGTGGATGCCACCGGCGCGGTCAATGAGCTGACCCGGGACCGGTTGGCTAGACTGCTTTTGGTTCTCGATATTTCTTCTGTACACGTGGAAGCCCTGATCGACTGGATCGACGATAATGATGAAACGGTCAATGCCTACGGTGCCGAGGACGGCGTCTATCTCGGTATGGACCCGCCTTACCGGGCCGCCAACCAGCCGTTCGCCAGTGTCTCGGAATTGCGACTGATCAACGGCATGACCGAAGAGGCCTATCGTAAACTGTTGCCGTATGTGGCGGCTTTGCCGGTATCGGGCACGACAATCAATGTTAATATGGCGCCAGCACCCGTATTACAGGCCCTGAACGAAAATCTCACGGCGGCGCAGGTGGAAACCGTGGTTGAACAGCGCGAAGATGAGCCGTTTGAGACCGTCCAGGATTTCCTGGCACTGCCGGCGTTTGCCGGACTGGGGCTGAACAGCAATGGGCTGGGGGTCAGCACGGACTTTTTCGATGTCGCCTCACGCATCACGTTCAATGATCGAGTGTTCCGGTTGGTGACGACCATTTACCGGAACCCCCAGGGCGAGATGTTCACGGTTCGCCGGGACGAAAGCCAGACGCAGCTGATCACCAAGGAGCGCTATCAGGTTTCGGGCGACAGCCAGAGCCAGGAGGCCAGGGACGCCGCCGACGCGCTCGGCATATCTGACTGAGTCAGGCGTCTACGGCCAGCCGCTTCCGGAAAACAACAAGGAACTACGGATTCATGTCATATCGACTCTACGTTCAACCGGCTGCGCCCTTCCGTGCGCTGCATGGCGATATGGACGGCCAGCGCTTCGACTGGGCGCTGATCGATGCCAGCGGCGTGTTCCAGGCCAGCGGCCAGGATGACGACCGGTCGGTAATCGAGCAGACGCTGACCCAGAATGACCTGGAACACGTCCTGCTGGTGGGCCTGCTGCCGGGGGACGACGTGCTGTTCTGCTTTGCCGAGATACCGGCCAAGCAGGCGCGTTATGTCCGTCAGGCATTGCCGTTTGCCGTGGAAGAGCAGATCGCCCAGGACATCGATTCGGTCCATCTCGCTCTGGGCAAGCGCAGCGAAGAGGGTTTCCGGGTCGCGGCCATCGACCAGCAGCGTATGGCGATCTGGCACGAACTGTTCGATGCCTTCCAGGGTGCGGATCTGGAGGCGCTGTATCCGGATGCGGCGCTGCTGCCGGTGAGCGAATCCCGCTGGTGCATCTGTCTTGCGGGCGAGGACACGTTGGTGGCCGGCTCCCGGGGCGAGTGGTTCCGCATGAAGACCGAGAACCTGAGCATTTTCTCCTATACCCTGGCACAGCCGGACAAAGACGAAGTGGTCGCGGAAATCCCGGTGACCCTCTATGGGAGTGAAGAAGACCTGGCGCGCTACGCCGATAACATCCGACCGATCGAAACCGAAGATCGACTGCGCGTCACCCGTGACGTACTGCAGATGACACCGCTGGAGTTACTGGCACACGCCCAGCATAACGCCCTGTGTGAACCCATCAATCTGTGTCAGGGCACCTTCGAGAACACCGACAAGACCGGTGGCGTCTGGCGCGTCTGGCGTCCTGCGGCCATCGTCGCCGGTCTATGGCTGGCGCTGCAGGTAGGCGTTGAGCTGGGGCTGGGCTATTACCACCACCAGCAGGCCGCCGAACTCGAGAACCAGGCGATGTCGCTCTACCATGACGTCTTTCCACAGGACACTCGCGCAACCGCAGCGAATGTGCGCCGCGTATTGGAAGGCCGTCTTCGGGTCGCTCGTCAGCAGGGCCCGCGGGCGGATTTCCTGTCCTTGATGGCGCAGGCGGGTGCCGAATACGACAAGCTGGGCGGCGGCCAGAACCTGCAGTTCGATTCGGTTAATTACAGCCGTCAGCGGGGCGAGTTGGTGGTCGAACTGCGTGCCGACAATTACGACCGTCTGAGCGCGTTACGCAGCGCCATTGGCGACCGGGGACTGGAAGCCCGGATCGGCTCGGTGGTGAACGACAGCAGCGGCGCCCGCGCGCGCCTGACCGTCAGCGGAGGATCCTGACATGTTGAATCAGCTCAAGAAAAATCCCTCCGTGCAGAAATTGATCACCCAGTACGATCATCTGCCCCGGCGTGATCAGATGGCTCTCCAGATCCTGATGGTTGCAGTTGCGCTGTTTCTGATCTATTTCCTTATCTGGCGGCCGGCGGCGGCCTATCACGATGACGCGCTGTCCGAGCGCCAGTCCGCTGCGGATCTGTTGGCCTGGATGCAACAGAATGAAGACGAGGTCCGGAGCATGGCGGCGGCTGGTGAACGGCCGGCGGGAGCCACTCAGATCACGGACGTGCGCTCGTTGATGTCCACCGTCACCGCCAGCGCGGGAAAAGCCGGCCTCTCCCTGCAGCGTTTTGAGCCCAGTGGTGAGGACGGCATGCGGGTGTGGCTGGAAGACGCGCCGTTCAACCAGGTCTCGAGCTGGCTTGAGCAGCTGACCCGTGAGCACGGCATCGTCATCGACCAGGCGGCGATCGACCGGGAGGACAAGCCGGGTATCGTCAGCGTCCGGCTTTCGTTCGAAATCTGATCCGGGTGATCGCGTCGCCCGGTGTGATGCACCACACAGGGGCGAGGTGAACCATGGAGACAGCCACTGCAAGCGAGATGGATCCCCGGGCCGAGCCGACCGTCGTGCGGTTGGATCGGACCGCAGTTAATGAAGCCCGAGCCATTCTCAACAAGGCCTACCGGCACGAACCCACGTTTCACTATCTGTTCGACGACCGCAAACCGGGCTATGACCGGCGGGTCAGGGCCACGGTGCGCGAGCTTATCGACCTTTACTTCGAAATGGATCAGGACGCCATCGGCCTGATGACGGACGACACCCTGGTGGCGGTAGCTTTCCTGGGCGACCCGGAAATGCGCCTGGACCTGACCCGCCAATTGTCCTGGCGCCTGCGGATGATGCTGACCGCAGGCGTCGCCTCAACCCGCCGCTACATCGATTACCACGAGCAGATTCGTGCCTGCCTGCCCGGCGAGCAGATACATCAGTTGCCGCTGATGGGCGTGCATCCCCAATATCAGAATCGTGGTTATGGACGTCTTCTATTGGAGGCTGTAGAACGATTGTGTGAGGATAACCCCCGCGGCCAGGGGCTGGTGCTCGACACGGGCAATAGCCGGTATCTGCCGTTCTACGAGTCCCTGGGTTTCCGCAACCTGGGCGAAGTCCGGATGGGCGAACTGACGGAGTATGTCCTCTACCGGGACGTCTGCCGGAAAGCATACTGAACATCGACAGTCGAGGAGTCATTGTGTCGGAGCATTATGAGTTTGATCTGGTGGTCATCGGAGCCGGGTCCGGCGGTGTCCGTCTGGCCCGCATGTCCGCCCAGCGCGGTGCCCGTGTCGCTATCGTCGAATCCCGCTATCTGGGAGGGACCTGCGTCAACGTGGGCTGTGTTCCCAAGAAACTCTTCGTCTACGGCTCCCACGTCGGTGAAGACATGGCCGATGCGGCCGGTTACGGCTGGACCATTCCCGGGGATCAGGTCAGATTCGACTGGCCAACCCTGGTGGCCAACAAGAATGCCGAGATTCACCGGCTGAACGGCATCTACCAACGGTTGCTGGAAAATGCCGGTGTCACCATCATCAATGGCAGTGCGCGCTTTGAGGATGCCCACACCTTGTCAGTCGGCGATCGCCGCATCAGCGCCAGGCACATCACCGTTGCGACAGGCAGCTGGCCGGTAGTACCGGACATTCCAGGCAAGGAACACGTGGTGACCTCCAATGACATGTTCTACCTGCCGCAGTTACCCGGCGAAGCGGTGATATGGGGCGGCGGCTACATCGCCGTCGAGTTCGCCGGCATTCTCGCCGGACTGGGCGTCAAGACCACGCTACTGTATCGGGGGAACCTGTTCCTGCGCGGGTTCGATGACGACATTCGCGAGTTCACTGCAGCCGAATTGCGCAAGAAAGGCATCGATGTGCGTTTCGGTGTGAACATCGATGCGGTGACACCGGAAGGCGCTCACTATCGTCTGGATCTGAGTGATGGCTCCCGCCTGAATACTGGCCTGGTCATGGCCGCGACCGGGCGCCGGGCACTGGTCGATGGATTGGGGCTGGACACACTGGGCGTGCAGCTGACCGACTCCGGACACATCGACGTCGACGAGCATTTCCAGACCGCCGTGCCGTCTGTCTCGGCACTGGGTGACGTTATCGGAACGCCGCAGCTGACGCCGGTGGCCATCGGCCAGGGCATGGTGCTGTCCCGCAGGCTGTTCGGGGACGGCGAGGGTACGATGGACTATTCGGCCATCCCGACCGCGGTTTTCTGCCAGCCCAATATCGGCACGGTGGGCCCCACCGAAGCCGAAGCCCTGGAGCAGTATGGTCGCCTGCGAATCTATCGCACGGAATTCCGGCCCATGAAGCACACGTTGTCCGGTCGCGATGAGCGTTGCCTGATGAAACTGATCGTCGACGATGCGTCGGACCGGGTCGTCGCGGCCCACATGGTGGGCCCTGAGGCGGGTGAAATGCTGCAGGGGATTGCGGTGGCCATCAAGGCCGGAGCGACCAAGGCAGTGTTCGACAGTACCGTGGGCATTCACCCCACGTCGGCGGAAGAGTTCGTCACCATGCGCGAGCCGGAACGCATCGTCGGATAGAGCGGTTTGAAAGACCCGGTGCCGGCCAGCTTATGGCAGATCGGCACCGGTTTCCGGTAAACGGATCCAGCGATTGATCACATTGCGCAGTTTCTCCTTGCGGACCGGTTTGGCGAGGTAGTCGTTCATACCAGCCGTATGGCAGGCCCGGTCGGTTCCGGGCAGGGCATCCGCCGTCAGGGCGATGATCGGCAACGGATCGTGCCCGTGGGCCGTCTCCCAGGCCCGGATGCAGCGGGTGGCTTCATAACCGTCCATCACCGGCATCTGGCAATCCATCAGGATAATGTCGTAGGTGTGGTTACTCTCGGTCACCAGTTTGACCGCGACCTCGCCGTTTTCAGCGCTGATGGTTTCAAAGCCGAAGCGACGGAGAAGGGCGCAGGCTACCCGCTGATTGACCTCATTGTCTTCCACCACCAACGCCAGCGGCGAGTTCTGGCCCGGGCGAGCCGGTTCGGCCGGCGTTTCCGGCGGGGTTGCGGTGATGGTCCGGCTGGCCGCCGGATAGTCCGTCGAACTCTCCAGTTCGGCTGCGCCGGCGCACTCGAACGGCAGCTCGAAATAGAATGCCGAGCCAGAGCCCAGGCTCGAATCCACCCGGATGTGCCCGCCCATCAGTTCAATCAGGCGCTGTATCAGCGCCAGACCCATCCCGGTGCCGCCATAGCGGCGGGACGCCGAACTGTCTACTTGCTCGAAACTGTTGAAAATACCGGTCAGGTACTCGGAAGGAATTCCGGAACCGGAATCCCGCACCTCACAGCTCAGGTAGATGGAGTTGCCCTCCATGACCAGCCATTCGCTGCGCACGCCCACGTGCCCCTGCTCGGTAAACTTGATGGCGTTTTCCAGCAAGCCGGCGAGGACCTGCCGCAGCCGCCCGGAATCGCCGCGCACACGAGGGTGTTCCGGCCAGTCTCCGATAAACCGCAAGTCCAGTTCCAGACCTTTGCTTTCGCAGTCATGGCGGTGCGTGGCAACGCAGTTCTCGATCAGCTGGCGCAGGTTAAAGCTACGGTGCTCGAGGGTCAGCGTGCCTCGTTCCACCCGGGAATAATCCAGGATATCGCTGATAACAGTCAGTAGGTCTTCCGTGGCTCGCCGCGCGGTCTGCATATAGTCCTTCTGGCGCTCGGTCATAGGTTCCTCGGCCACCAGTTCCAGCATGCCCAGGACCCCGCTCAGCGGTGTGCGCAGCTCGTGGCTCATCATTGCCAGGAACTCGGACTTGGCGTGACTTGCCGATTCTGCCCGCTCACGGGCCTGCTCGGAGGCTTTCAGTGTCTTTTCCCGGGACGAGCGCAGATGTTCCAGATGATAGGCCAGGGCACTGAGATTCTGCTCCAGGTCCTGTATTTCGCGGGCGGCGTGAGAGGAGCGGTCGGGCTGCTCGTAGTGCCCATCCATTAACTTTTTGACGTTGCCGCTGAGGTTCTGGATCGGCCGGGAAATGCGATGGGCGATTTGATTGATGATCAGTAGTGTGACGATCAGGACCGAGACCGCCACGGCGAAGGACGTGAAGATGATTTCCTGGCGCTGGGCCGTCAGTCGCGAGCCGGATACGGCGACGGACACCGACCCCACCCGCAGCGCGCCGGAATTGCTGGAAAGTCCGGGTTCGAACCAGTCCAGGTCGCTTTCGCTGTCCATTTCCAGCGGCTGTTGCAGGATGTCGGCGTTGAAGACGAAGAAGTCACCGCTGTCGGGGAACACGCCTTGACCGGTCTCCAGGCCGACGACGGTGTCACCGATATCCCGCACGCGGATCCAGGCAACGTCACTGCGGCGCAGGGTCCGTTCCAGAATTTGCTTCAACGCTTTGTGGTTACCGGAGACGACGGCGTATTCCACCGCCGGCGCCAGGTTATCGGCAATGACCTGGGTGGAGCGGAACAGGTCCCGACGGACGTCCTCCAGGCGTACCGACGTGAAGAAAATCAGCAGCACAAGGAACATGAGTATTGCCGGTACGGTACCCAGCAACAGTAATTGGCGATTCAGCGGGCGTTGCCGGCTACTCATTACCCACTCCTGTCGATGATGACTCGAGACGCTTCAGCGCCTGCAGAACCGAATCCCGGTCGGGAAGAGGAATATTCAGGGAGCGCGCGACCTGTTCATTGAACAGCACCGCAAAATCATCCGGATAATGGGCCCGGGGGAGCTGTCCTGAACGTACGTACTCCGAAATAATCTGCGCCGCATCTGTGACAATCGTATCGGTGGGGGCGTAAGTCGATGCCAGGGCACCGGCTTGCACGAAGGCCCGTTCCGGACCGATCAGGATGCGATTGTGGCGATAGGTGGTCAGCAGGATGTGTTTGATGGTCTGCCGGTTATAGATTTCCGGGTCGGGGGTGCCCAGCAGGAAGTCGCCGAAATTGAGGGCCCGGCTGAGCGTTGAGGCCAGATTCTGCGGGTTATCGACGGTAAAAACACGCAGCTCCAGTCCGTAACGGGCCAGGGCTTCGGCCAGTCCCCGGTATTGTTGCTCTGCTCCCGCCCTGGCCAACAGAGCCACCTGGGTCGCCTGGGGCAGTATCTGCTGTCCCAGCAAGGCCTGACGTTTGAGCGGCGGGTTCAGGTAGAGTGCGGTAATGGTTTGCTCGTCAATGGCCTGATACTGCGAGAACTGGTCCTCTGTCACCATCAGTGCCAACACGGGAGAGCGTGGATTCTGTTGGACAACGTCGTTGAGGCTGGAAGCGCCCAGGGTGATGATCAGCGAGTCGGGGCTTTTGATGACCGCGTCGTCGGCATAGCGGGCGAGCTTGATGCCCTTGGGCAAGGCGTCCTCAAGACGCTTGCGAAACACCAGGTTGAAGGAGATGTTCTCGGAGCCCGCCAGGAACACGACATGGGAGGGGCTGTCGCTGGCCGCGTAAAGCGGTCCCTGGGCCCAGGCAGGCGAGAGCCACAGCATGGCCAGCAGCGGGCAAAGTACCCGCCGGGCCACGTTTCGGAGGCGCCGGACGATGGACAGCCGTCGTCTGAAAAACATCCGATTAACTGCCGCCCCTGTGGACGGCATCCATCCCTGGTGCCATAGGCTTTTACCTGAACTGCACGGCGTCAGAATTTAACGGACGCCTCGAAAAAGAATTGGGTCTGATTCTCGTATTGATTGTCGGGATACATGATTGGGTCGTCATGCGGATAATAGTGCATGATGGCCGCTAACTCGACCGTCGAGTGCGGTAAATAGAAGGATTTGGCGACCCTGGCATCGATCCGGTCATAGAGATACTCACCCAGATCGGAGGCGATGTAGTATGCCGCGGATGTGGTCACGGATCGAGGAAAACGCTGGATCCAGGCAAAGCTGCCGGAATTTTCCGCTGTCAGCCGGTTTTGCAGGCGGATATAGCGTTTTTCCTGGTTTTCACCCAGGGTAGGCGGCGGCCCGCGGTATTCCGAGTTCTGGTCCATGTAGGCGTACGTCAGCCGGAACTGGCTCTGCTGGTACTCCAGTGAGCTTTCGATCTCGATCCCCTGTTGGTCCAGTGCGACGCAGTTGCACAGATCCCAGCTGCCATCGGCTGAGATCACCCCGCTGATGATGTCCCGGAGGCTGTCGTGGAAGAACTTCACCTCTGTGGAGAATAGTCCCATTCCCATCCGGTGCTGGATAAAGTAACTGATCTCGCGGGAGATGATGGTTTCTTCGTGCAGATTACCCGGGGCCTGGAAATCGAGCAGACGTTGGCCTTCGAGGAATCCGTATGCGGCCTCGGGAGTGACGTCGGTTGCGCGGTAGCCCCAATCGGCACCCTGTTCAAAGGCATCGGGAGTGCGAACGGCCTTGGAGAAGACAAAGCGCAGCGTCTGATTTTCCGTCAACTGGAAGTTGATGGCGAACCGGGGGGAGATGAAGTCGTCATCCAACGCGGTGGTCTGTTCCCAACTGGCGCCCGCGTTGAAGGTCACCCAGTGGATGGGGGTGTATTCGATGTTGGAGAACAGCAGCGTCTGGTAGTTGCTGCCTTCGCCATTGAAATAGGTGTCCGAGTCGAACCGGTCTTCCCGGTAGCCACCACCGTTGACG
Source organism: Marinobacter sp. NFXS9 (assembly GCF_040148665.1). NCBI lineage: Bacteria > Pseudomonadati > Pseudomonadota > Gammaproteobacteria > Pseudomonadales > Marinobacteraceae > Marinobacter > Marinobacter sp. NFXS9. Next base: position 288,958 of record NZ_JAGDDW010000001.1, read on the forward strand.
AAACGCAGGTTGTCGTTCAGGGCGAAGGTGTCCTGAATCTCGAATTCAAGCCGGTTCTCGTCGATGTCCTGGTTCGTATTGGCACAGAGTTCCAACGGCAGCACGGTCCCGCCAATGTCGGTTCCGGCCGGGATACAACTGCGCCAGTGCTGGCGACGATTATAATCCTGGTAGCTGACCTGGACGTGGAAGAAGTGCCGGTCGCTCAGGGTATGGGTCCACTTGGTCTGCAGGTAGTAGTCATCGCCGGTCTCGGCTGGAATGCCCTGGATACCGAATTCTTCACCGTACTGTTGGGCGTCTTCCTCGTCATAGACGTCGCTATAACCCAGCCGGATATCGAGGGCGTTGTCCGGGTCGATATTCAGGATCGAGTCGTAGTTGAGGGTGTTGAATCGGTAGCTGTCGTTGAAGGTCTTGCGTTCGCCTTCCTTTACCGACGTATCGTCCGGATTGTAGAAACGGTAGTCGAAGCCTTCCGACTCGCGACGGCTGTAGGACAGCCGCCAGTCGTAGTTGCCGACCTGGTCGCCGACTGACCCGTAGGCCTGCTTGTAACCGTGATCACCGGCACGCACGCGCAGATTGACCCCGTGCGTATCCTGGGGCGATTTGGTGATGATATTGATCGTCGCCAGGAAGGCATTGATGCCGTAGGCAGCGGCATTCGGACCACGGGTTACTTCGATCCGTTCAATGTTTTCCAGGGGTACGGGCATGGCGTGCCAGTCCACATCCGCCAGGTTTGGCTGGTAGGCCGTCCGGCCATCGATCTGGACCTGCAGGCGCCGCTGTTCATCGGCGACGGTGCCGTGGTAACTGACCACCGGACGGTTACTTTGCACAAAGCCTACGGTCATACCCGGGACCAGGCGGAAAACTTCCCAGATGTTGAGAATGCCCAGGTCGCGAATCAGCTCGCCCTGGATCACCGTGGTGGTGCCGGGGACCCGGGATTTCGGCTGGCGCAGCTTGGTGGTGGAAAGCACCTCCGGAATAGGCTGTTCAAGGACGAAATCGTAGCCCTGGTCGAACCCGCCGGACATACTGCTGTCTGTGGATCCGGACGGGATGGTGGAGTCGATCGTGTTATCCTGTGCGTAGACGTTGACGGCCACGCTGGCCAAAAGGACCAACAGGCCCTGATGCCATCTGAGTAAGGGAGATTTTGTCATCGTTAGAAATACTTTGCCGAGCGCTTGATGCTGCAGTAGGTTTCGCAGCTTTATTCTGTTTTAGATTACAAGTATTTCATGATAGTGAAGTCGGCGGCGGCTGTCTCTCGACTTCGACCAAATTTTGCCGGAGTTTGAATTTATGACGTGTTGGGAAGTCCTGGGTATTTCACCGACCAACAATCGGGAGCGCATCGAAAAGGCATACGAGTCCCAGCGCAAATTTGCCAGCGGGGAATCCCTTTCCGATCTGGATGACGCCTACCGCCAGGCCCTTCGCGAGGGAGGCTTTGCCGTGGCTGACCCCGAACCCACACCGGAACCGGAGCGTCAGTCGGCACCTGCCGTATCGGCGCCCGGCCCGACACCCGAGCTCAGTGCGCGGGACCAGCAGGTGGTGCGCGAGATCGTGATCCAGGTCGAAGCGATGCTCAACGACAGCCATCGACGCTCGGATGCCAACATCTGGCGGGCCATCCTGACCGAGCCGCCGGCCGACCGGGACGGCATACGCGAGGCCGCCAGTGGGGCGTTGTATCCTCGTCTCAAGCCCTATCTGGACGATGGCTCCCTGCCTCAGCCGGTCAGGGCGTTCCTGTCCCAGTGGTTTGGTTGGAGCGAACTTGACGAAACGACGTCGAACGAGGTCCAGACGACGAACGATCCTTTCGACGACCCTCTGCATCGGGGGCCGGGTGCGGCGCCGTCCGAAGGCACGGAAGGCCGGGAAAAACAGCCATCGACGACCAGCTTCTGGCCGGCGGCGATTGGCTGGATCGCCGGGCTGATCATCCTGACCAGTCTGTTCAGTCATATCCTGGGGTCCTGAAGCCCCATCCCTTCATGACATGCGGCAGCGCAAGGAGTCGGCAGGATCAGGCAACCAGCCTGCTGCCGCCGCAGGTTAGCCTCATGGTCAGTCGGTAGAGCCGGCGCTGTATCCATTGATCAATAGGAGTGTTCATGCGCGCATTCTCCGTGCTCGATCTTTCGCCCATCGCTCAAGGGAGCGATGCCGGCCGTGCCTTGCGAAATTCCCGCGATCTGGCACAGCATGCCGAGCGGCAGGGCTATAAGCGCTTCTGGATGGCCGAGCACCACAACATGACCGGTATTGCCAGCGCGGCGACCGCCGTGGCACTGGGGTTCGTGGCCGAGGGCACCCGGACGATCCGTGTCGCTGCCGGCGGGGTGATGTTGCCCAACCACGCGCCGCTGGTGATTGCCGAGCAATTCGGCACATTGGCTTCCCTGTACCCGGATCGGGTGGATCTCGGGCTTGGCCGGGCGCCCGGTACGGATGGAGCCACCATGATGGCACTGCGCCGGGACCAGATCGACGGCGCCAATCAGTTCCCGCGGGACGTCCAGGAGCTCTTGCACTATTTCCAACCCGAGCAACCCGGCCAGAAGGTAAGGGCGGTTCCCGGTATGGGGCTGAACGTGCCGGTCTGGCTGCTCGGATCCAGTCTCTACAGTGCTCAGTTGGCGGCGGCGCTGGGGCTGCCGTTTGCTTTCGCCTCCCATTTCGCCCCGGATATGCTGGGGGATGCGCTGCGAGTCTATCGTGAGCGATTCGAGCCGTCGCAATATCTGGACGCGCCATACGCCGCCGCCGGTTTCAACGTGTTTGCCGCCGACACTGACGACGAGGGCCGTCGCCTGATGACGTCCATGGAGCAGCAATTTATCGCGCTGCGGCGAGGCACGCCCGGGCCGCTGAAGCCTCCGGTGGACGATCCCGAGCAGGTGGGTAGCGTATTCGAGCGGAAACAGGTCGAGAACGCGCTGGCGGAGTCCGCGGCCGGTTCACCGGCCACCGTGGCCGCCGGTCTGGAAGCGTTTGTGGGCAGGACCGGCGTCGACGAAGTGATTGTAACCGGGCAAATCTACGATCACGCCGCCCGAGTAAAATCCTTCTCCATCGCCGCCGATGCGTTGCGGTCCCTTTGCGATCAGGAGAGATCCTGACGCGCCAGCCGGGTGAGATCCTCCGCCGCCTGCTGCTGGGGCATATCCTGCTTCAGTAGCAGGCGGATCCTGCCTTTTCCATCGAAGACGTAGATTGCGCTGCTGTGGGACACGGCGTAGTTGCCGTCGTTGTCAGCGTCCCCATAGCCGAATGTGGTGCGGTAGCGCTTGGCCAGCTTGCGCAACGTGTCTTCCGAGCCGGTCAGGCCGACAATGTGGCTGTCAAAATACGACACATAGCTCCCCAGGCGTTCCGGAGTGTCCCGCTTGGGATCCACGCTGATGAACAGGGCCGTGACATCGTCCCGGGCTTCGGCCGGCATTTTCTCCAGCACCTGATGCAGATAGGCCAGTGTGGTCGGGCAGACGTCGGGGCAGGAGGTGTAGCCAAAGAACAGGATTCGGACCTGGCCGGCTGAATCGCCCGGGGTGACGGTGTCACCCTGCACGCTACGGAGCCTGAACTCGAGGTCCGGCATCACGCCGCTGATGTCCTTGCCGTTCCAGTGGGGCTTTTCGCCGGAGCATCCGGATAACAGCATTGCCAGGCCCAGCAGGAACGCGGCGAGCGTTGTTGTATGCCGGGGTGCGCTCATGATGTCATGCCTCCGTTGGACGAGTGTGCCAGGTCGGCCTGTTTTTGTTGTGGGCGACCGTCATTCATGATCCGTTGCAACATCAACAGAATGCCGATAATGCTCATCATGGCGGGCGGGATCCAGGTCAGCAAGCCGCCCAGCAGCTGATCCGTGCGTGGGGCAATGGGCCAGGCGCGACCGCATACGTCGTAGATGTCGTAAAGCGATTCGTGGGCGAAGACGATTACGGCTCCCAGCACCAGCTGCGGCAGGGCCACCAGGGCCATCATCAGGATGCGGGTGCCGTGCCCGAGCGTGCGGCCCCGGGCCGGTGGGCGTGGGTCAAGCATCAGCCACCAGAACAGCAAACCGTCAAGCAGCATGCTCCAGTTCATCGTCCAGTAGAGCTGGCGATTGAGCATCGCATCGAAATGGACGGCCGGCCATAGCCAGAAATAGATGAGACCGACGAACAACACGGCGGCGACGGCCGGTTGCTGGAGGATGCGATAGGTCCCGGACAGGGGAGCAGCGATCCGCAATCCCCTTGAAGGAAGACGGTCGCGCCAGAAGCGCAGGACCGGTAAAGGATTGGACAACGCTATGAGGAAGGGGCCGACATGATGCAAGATCAGATGCTGGCCCCGATGGATGAAAAACGTGTACTGGGCGTAGTAATCGAATCGCGTCTGCATCACGGCATAACAGGCTAAAAGGCCCACCAGGAAGGCGGAGATCCGCCAGGGGCCGGGGCGCTCTGCTTCAGGCAGACGTGGCAACGCCAGACCGTAAACAATGAGCGCGCCCAGGTAGGCGGCAACGGTCAGCGGCGAGAAATCATAGGGCAGGAGGAATTCGAACCAGGGCATCGGGCCGGCTGTTCTCCTTGTTGTCGGGCTCGCTGAAGCGCCTTGAGGCCATACTCTTCAGCCTGTCTGAAAATCCACGTTTTGCAAGTCATGAATGGCGGGAACTCGGGGCCTTGCCCGGTCGTCAAAGCCGGAACACCAGCGACGCCACGGCGCGGCGGCAGGAATGCTATGCTTGACTGTGGGATCGGAAGGCATTTCGGATGGCGTTGACCAACCTGTTCCGCCGGTGTTTTCGTATTTCCAGCTGTATGGGCTCACCCAAACTTCCTGAAGGAGGGGCAACATGTCGATTAGTGATCACGCTTTAAACGTGGATTTTCCCCAGTACAAGGAACTCATCCGCGAATTACGACAGTCAGACGCCACGTTCAAGGAAATGAGCGACCACTACGACAAGTTGGACAAGTCCATACGTGGACTTGAGTTTCGAGAGGTTCCCACCGACGACGAGCACTTCAACCAGATGAAGATGGAGCGGGCTCAGCTCAAAGACACCCTCTACGGCACACTGACAAAGCACGGCGGTTAAACGAAAAAAGGGGCGTCTTCATGACGCCCCTTTTTTTCAACCGCGGGTGCCTGCCGCTCAGTTGAATCGGCATTGTCCGGGACGCAAGCATTGTTGCGTCCAATCGCTGTTATTGGCCTGCGTCGGCCCGTTGTCGCCTTGCGGGTTGCCAGAGGCCTTGGCAGGCAGGTGGCTGGGTACATTCAAGCGCGCCAGCAGCGGACGAATATGCTGCCGGAAAGCAGCGATCCGATCCGCTGGCACCCGCGCGGATGTCGGAATCTTGGCGGTCAGCGGATTCACCGGATGGTGGCGGACGTGCAGCTCGAAGTGCAGGTGTGGACCGGTCACCCGGCCGGTCGCGCCGGACAGCGCAATCTTCTCGCCACGTTTAACGGCTTCACCCCGACGGACCAGAATCTTGCTCAGGTGGAGGTAACGGGTCTTGTAGGTACCGCTGTGCTCGATTTCGACGTATTTGCCTGCGTACGGATGGTTACCGATTCGCGAGACGATACCGTCGCCGGTGCTCATTACAGGCGTGCCTGATGGCGCGCCCAGATCCACGCCGTTGTGCGGTGCCCGACGGCCCGTGATCGGGTGCAGTCGTTTGGGATTGAATGGCGACGTCACCCGATAATGGCGCTTGGTGGGCCAGCGCAGGAAGGCCGGCGTCACACTGTCACCGGTTTCGTCGTAGTAGTTGCCGTCCGAATAAAGGAAGGCGTAATAGATTCTGGAACCCCGGTGCAGCTCGATGGCTTCGATCCGGGTGTTGCCCGTGGCCTGGGAGTCGGTGTGCTCATGGCCGACGATCACCGAGAAGGTGTCGCCCGCGCGCAGGTCCCGGCGGAAGTTGAGTTTGCTCTTGAGCAGTTGGCTGACTTTGGCCACCTGCGCTTTATCCAGGCCTGCCTTGAGACCCGAGGCATAGAAACTGCCGTGGATATCACCGCTGACCCGGTTGCTTTCCCAGTGCAACGGCTTGGTGATTTCCTCGTGCTCGAAGCCGCCATCCTCAGTGCGGGAATACGACGCCGTACGGGCAACATCCAACTGCAAATCAAGCTTTTGCAGCTGGTTTTTCTCATCGAACGTGAAGGTCAGGGTCGTGCCCGGCTGGATGGTTTCCAGGGACAGGAATTCGGCATCCGCTTCCAGCAGCTTGTGCAGGGTATTGGCGGAGATGCCGTGATCCTCGAAGATTTCGCTCAGCGTATCGCCGGATTGGATCTCATAGGCCACCGGGTGAGGCTCGGTCGCCCGACTCAGTGCGCTGTTCTCAGTGTCCTTTGTTGATGCGTCAGCGGCCGCCTTCGCATCCTCGGCCGCGTCCGGTGCCGGTGGGGCCGTATTGCCAGCGCTCTGATCGGCTGGCAGCTCAACCTGCTGGATGGGGATAGAGACAGCGCTGGTGGGTTCAGACTGCCACATCAGGCCAACCGTGATACACAGGGCGGCGATGGCCAGAAGGATATGGCGGGAACGTCTGGTCAGGATCGATTTAAGCGGCATGGAGCAGTTTCAGTCAGGCGGTTACCGGATGTTCGTTGAATAGGTTCGGTCAGGGATACGGGTCCCCAAAACGCACTAGGATACCTGTTGCGGCGTCGGTACGACAGTTAACTCCATTACACGGGCAAATAACTTCGGTTTTCACTGACCTGCCAATGAAGTCATAAAAAGGCGCTGCCAGGAGCTCACGCGTCGCCAACCATCGTTGTCTGATCCTGCTTTTTTATTGCCTTGCTCTGTAAACCGCCGTCCTGGTTCGGTTTTTTCCTATTGTCAAACTCGTGTCAAATAAATAGACTGCTAATCATATTGGCAAGACACGGGATGGTCATGACTTCCAGCGACTCCACTCCGAGACATACACCAGAACATCCGAATCATCCAAAGAAGACGGTGCCTATCCAGCACGGCAAGGGTTTTCTCAAGGCCGATGTGTTCGTCTACATGCAGGATGGGCAGCCGGTTATCTGCAAGGATTACAGTCGTTACCGCGGCAGTTGGCGGGCATTGCTTGCGCGTCTGCTGATTCGGCGTGAGGCCCGTATCCTGGAATACCTGAAAGACTGGCCACACTCACCCAAAGTGGTGGGCTGTATGGGCACGCTGGCGCTGATGATGGAGTACATTCCCGGCGAACTGCTCAGCGAGCACATGGCCGCAGGCGATCCCTTCTGTTTCGCGCAGTTGATGGGGGTCATGAAATCGCTGCACGGAATGTCGGTCACCCATAACGATGTGCGCGGAAACAACATCATCCTCAGCAAGGACCGGGTGGTGCTGATCGATTTCGCGGGTGCAGTTCGGGGGCGGGGCGTTGGTCGGTTTCTGCTGTCGCCGATGCGGCGCAGCGACATGTCCCACCTTCTGAAATACAAGGTCAGGATGACCGGCGAGAAGCCCACGGCGGAGGAACAGCGCCTCTATCAAAAACCGCGCTGGATTCAGGTGCTGCAGCGGCTCTGGAAGCAACGACTGTTGCCGTTCTTCAAGCAACACGTCGGTTGAGTGCGTCTGCTATATCAAAAGGCATATCGAAGGTGCCGAAAATCGCTATTAGAAGCTATTTACGTGTCCGGTTAAGGTGAGGGCATCTGCTTTTAATGACGGGATAACAACACTATGTCCGCTATCAAGATTGGAATCGTGGGCTTTGGCAAAATCGCGCGCGACCAACATCTGCCCGCCCTCAACGCTAACCCGGCCTATGAGCTGGTGGCCGTGGCCAGCCCATCCAGCACGTCCGATTCCCTGCCGCACTTCGCCTCCATGACAGCCATGCTGGAGTCGATGCCGGAGATCGATGCCGTGGCCCTGTGTGTGCCGCCGACCGTTCGTTACTCGTTGGCCAGCGAAGCATTGGCCCGGGGCAAGCATGTCCTGCTGGAAAAGCCACCCGGTGCAACGCTGGCCGAGGTTCATGAGCTTGAACGTCAGGCCCTGGAAGCCGGTCGAACGCTGTTTGCCTCCTGGCACTCCCGTCATGCGCCGGCCGTTGAACCGGCCCGGGAGTGGCTTCAGTGGCGTCGGATCGTTGGCGTGGATATCGAATGGAAAGAGGACGTCTGCGTCTGGCATCCGGGCCAGGACTGGATCTGGCAACCCGGCGGCATGGGCGTCTTTGATCCTGGCATCAACGCGCTTTCGATCGCCACGGCCATCCTGGACGACGCGTTTTTCTTCCGCGAAGGTGTCCTGGCGGTGCCGGACAACCGGCATGCTCCCATTGCTGCGGATTTGAGCTTTGCCAGCGCTGGCGGATACCCGGTGAATGCGGCTTTCGACTTCCGCCAGAAAGGGCCCCAGAGCTGGGATATCCATGTCGAGGCGGAGGGTGGCTCGCTGACGCTGTCAAAAGGCGGCAGCCAGCTGTTCATCGATGGCGCGTTGCAGTTCGAGGCGCCCGAGCAGGAATACCCCGGGCTCTACCGGCACTTTGCCGAATTGATCGAAAGTGGGCGTCATGATGTGGATGTGAGCCCTCTTCGGCATGTTTCGGATGCCTTCCTGCTGGGGCGTCGCGTCATCGTCGACCCGTTCCACTGGGAGGTGGACTGAACTGGCCGCCTCTTGCTGAGAGTATCAGGCCTCCTCGCGAATGATTTCCCTCAGTGTCTTCATCAGGGCCGACGCACCCGGTGACAGGCGCTTGTCCCGCAGGCTCACCAGGCCGTAGGGCTGGACCCGGATGGGTTCGCCAAACGGCAGGATGCTGAAGCGCTGCGGGGCACAGAGCATTTCGGCCACCTGGCGGGTGGTTACCGTCAGCGTGTCGGATTTGTCGACCAGCGCCAGGGATACCAGGAAGTCCGGCGAATCGACGATGTACTTGGGCGGCTGCACGCCATAGTGCAGGAACAGGTTGTCGACACGCTGGCGAAGTAGGGCGCCTGGCGGTTGTAACGACCAGGGATAGTCCGTCAGCGTGTCCAACGATACCGGCGCCTCGCCCATCGCCGGATGCCCCTCCCGGCAGACGATGCAGATATCCTCCTCACCGATTTCCTCGAAAATGAACCGCTCCGCGGTGAAGCCTTCCGGTATCCGGCTGATCACAAAATCAAACTCGCCCTCGATCATCCGCGGGACCAGCCGTTTACTCACGTCCACATCGACGCGCACCTTGAGGCCTGGCAGGTCCCGATGAACCCGTTCCACGGCGCTGGTGAGGATCGTGACCGCCGGGGCCATCACCGCGCCGACAGCGACCATGCCCGCGTTGCCTTCCCGCATGGCATTGATTTCCTCACCGGTGTGGGTGAGCTGCGACACGATGCTGCGGGCGTGGCGCACCATGATTTCGCCATACCAGTTGGGCGTCATCCCACGAGGGTGGCGATCGAACAGCACTACGCCGAGCTGGTCTTCCAGGTCATTGAGGAGTTTCGAGGCGGCGGGCTGGTTCATGGAGAGGCTTTCGGCTGCCCGATGCAGGTTGCGATGTTCATCCAGTGCGAGAAACAGTTGCAAGTGGCGCAGTTTGAGTCGAGCACGCAAGAACCAATCGCTGGCGAGTGTGGCCATAAGCCGTGTCCTGTCTTGATCGATATTGGATTTGTTATTGGTTCACCCGAAAAAAGGTATTAGTCGGGTATCAATCCCTAGTCTAACGTGATGTCGGGCGTTCGCGTCCACTTTTTCAAACAACAACAATTCCGAAAGCAGGAGCTACGACATGAAATGGATGATCGCATCCGCACCCTGGGTTCTGGCCGCCGCGATCAGTGGCCCGGCCCTGGCCGCCGACAACCCGGCCTCAATGACGGACGCCGTTAAGACATCCGTCTTCGGCACCTTACCGGATGGCCGTGAGGCCCGGCTGTACCGATTTTCCAATGCCCACGGTGTCGAAATGGCCGTGACCAACTACGGCGGTATCATCGTGTCACTGCGCACCCCTGACAGTGACGGCGATGTCGATGACATCGTGCTGGGGTTTGATTCCCTGGACGGGTACCTGTCCAGGGCTTACCAGACCTCCAATCCCTATTTCGGGGCATTGATCGGCCGCTATGGCAACCGTATCGCCGGCGGTGAGTTCACCCTGGATGGCAAAACCTACACCCTGGCGAAGAACAACGGTCCCAATCACCTGCATGGGGGCAACAAGGGGTTCAACCAGGTGCTGTGGGATGCGAAGCCGTTCTCCAACGACACCGGGACGGGCGTGATTCTCAGCTATACCAGCGCGGATGGGGAGGAAGGTTATCCGGGCAAAATGGACGTCACGGTGACTTATACGCTGAGTGACCAGGACACGCTGTCGGTCGAGTACAACGCCACGACCACCAAGGCCACGCCGGTGAACCTGACCCAGCATTCCTATTTCAACCTGGAAGGCGAGGGCAGCGGCAGCATTCTGGACCATCGTCTGATGATCAATGCCGACGCGTTCACGCCCGTGGACAAGACGTTGATTCCCACGGGTGAAATCCGTCCGGTGAAAGGCACGCCGTTTGATTTTCGTGAAGCCACAGCGATCGGAAAGCGGATCAACGACGACAATACCCAACTCGAATACGGCCCCGGATACGACCACAACTTCGTGTTGAACCGCCCGGATGGCAGTGACGGCGAACTGGTCCTGGCGGCACGGGTGACCGAGCCGGACAGCGGTCGGATACTGGAGATCGCCACCACCGAGCCGGGCATCCAGTTCTATTCCGGAAATTTCCTGGACGGCACCCTGACTGGCAAGTCGGGTCGGGCCTACGGCCGTCGCAATGGCTTCGCGCTGGAAAGCCAGCATTTCCCGGACTCCCCGAACCAGAAAGACTTCCCGTCAACCATCCTGGAACCGGGTGACACCTACCACACGCGCACGGTGTATACCTTCTCGGCCCGTTGATGAAAAGAGGTGTTTTGAAAGGCCATCGTCGGCATCTCGCGGGCGGTGGCTTTTTTCATTCCGCGCGCTGTTGTGAAGCGGCTGCGTCTGTGCGCCTATATCGATATCAAAAGTGGTATCAAAAGTAGCCAAAATTGGGATTTGTAGGATATCGCTGGTCGCCCTAAGGTGGAACTGTCTTCAGGACACAGAACGTGTGCGCAACAACAACAAACCGTGCCTTCGAGGCACTCAGGAGACATTGAATGCGATCTCTTCGTAAGCTGAAAACGCTGGCCATCAGCGCCAGTTTTGCCTGCCTCCCCCTGATGTCCGCTCATGCGGCGCAGGAGGACACCACCATTGGATTTATCGTCAAGAAGCCGGAACAGGCATGGTTCATCAATGAACAGAGCGCCGCGACCGAACTTGGCAAAAAAGACGGATTCGAAGTCGTGAAGCTGTCCGGCGTGGACGGCCAGGAAGTTCTTTCCGCGATCGACAACCTCCATTCACAGGGCGCCCAGGGCTTTGTGATCTGCCCGCCGGACGTGCGTCTGGGGCCGGTGATCAAGCGTCGTGCCGAGCAGTACAATATGAAAGTCGTCACCGTCGATGACCGCTTCGTCAATTCCGATGGTGAGCCGATGAAAGACGTGCCCCACCTGGGCATGTCCGGTTACAAGATCGGCCAGCAGGTGGGCAAAACCATCGCAAAGCAGATCAAGGCCCGCGGTTGGGATATGGACGATGTCGCCGCGCTGCGCATCAGTAACTACGAGCTGCCGACCGCCAAGGAGCGTACGGACGGTGCGACGGACGCCCTGATGGATGCGGGTTTCAAGAAAGACAACATCTTTGACGCGCCCCAGCAGAACACCGATACCAGCAGCGCCTTTGCCGCGGCTTCCCCGGTTTTCTCCAAGCAGAGCAAGTACAAGCACTGGGTGATTTACGCGCTGAACGAAGAAAGCGTGCTGGGCGGCGTCCGCGCCAGCGAGCAGTATGGCCTGACGGCCGATGACGTGATTGGTGTTGGTATCAACGGATCCGGCGCGGCCTTTGCCGAGTTCTCCCGTGAAAAGCCCACCGGCTTTTACGGCACCATCGCGGTCAGCTCCACGATGCATGGCCGCCAGAGTGCCAAAAACCTCTATAACTGGATTACCGAAGGTGAGAAGCCGCCGGCGAATACCCAGACCACCGGCAAGCTGATGACGCGTGACAACTGGCAACAGGTCCGCGACGAGCTGGGGCTTTAAGCGGATGTCGGGTGTCCGCCGCAACCCGGGCGCCCGACCGTTCAGAGGTTTTCGGGAGTTCAATCATGTCTGACCCATATCTCCGGTTTGACGGCATCTCCGTGGAGTTTCCCGGCGTACGTGCGCTCGACGATGTGTCCTTTGGCGCCCAGGCAGGCGAAGTTCACGCCCTGATGGGGGAGAACGGGGCCGGTAAATCGACCCTGCTCAAGGTGCTCAGCGGCGTCAACCGGGTCACTTCCGGCGCACTCTGGATCAACGGCGAGCGTCACGTGTTCGCTAATGAACGGGAAGCGCTGGACCAGGGCATCGCCATCATCTACCAGGAGCTGACCCTGTCGCCCAACCTGTCCGTGGCGGAAAATCTGTTGCTGGGCCAGTTGCCCGTCCGCAAGGGCTTTGTCGACCGGCGTTCGTTGCGCGAGAGCGCACTGGGCGTGTTGCGGGAGCTGGGCGAGGAAAGCATCGACCCGTCCACGCGGGTACGCGACCTGTCCATCGGCCAGCAGCAGATGATCGAGATTGGCCGGGCCCTGTTGCGCAACGCCCGTATTATTGCCTTCGATGAGCCCACCAGCAGTCTGTCGGTCCAGGAAATCCGCAACCTCAAGCGCATTGTTAAACGGCTGCGGGATGAGGGCAAAGTCGTGCTTTACGTGACCCATCGAATGGATGAGGTCTTTGAAATGTGCGACGCCATTACGGTGTTCCGGGACGGCAAACACATCAGCACGCATCCCACGCTTGAGCACATCGACCACGACATCCTGGTCAGCGAGATGGTCGGTCGTGAGATTGAGGATGTTTATGGTTACCGGGAGCGCGAACACGGCCCGGTCCAACTCGAAGTGAAAGGCCTGAAAGGTCCCGGCGTCAGCGAGCCGGCCAGCTTCGACGTGCGCCAGGGCGAGGTATTCGGTCTCTTCGGACTGGTGGGGGCCGGCCGCAGTGAGCTGCTTCGACTGGTCTGCGGGGCTGAAAAAGCCGAGGCCGGTTCGATGCACTACAAAGGGCGAGACTGCCTATTTACCAGTCCCCGGGAAGCGATCCAGTCCGGCATCGCCATGTGCCCGGAGGATCGTAAGACCCAGGGCATCTTCGCCATCGCCAGCGTCGGCGACAACATCAACATCAGCTGCCGGCGCTTCTTCTCCCGCTGGAAGCTGTTCCGCAACACCGCCCAGGAAGCCAGCAACGCCCACGACTACATCCGGCGCCTGCGCATCAAGACGCCGGGCCCGGAAACCCGCATCGGCACGCTGTCCGGTGGCAACCAGCAGAAAACCATCCTGGCCCGCTGGCTGGCGGAGGACATCGACGTGTTCGTGATGGACGAGCCCACGCGCGGCATCGACGTGGGGGCCCGGCGAGACATTTACTCGCTGCTCTACGACCTGGCGGAGCAGGGCAAGAGTGTGGTGGTCATTTCCAGCGACCTGGCGGAAGTCAGCTCGATCTGCGATCGCATTGGTGTGATGCGGGACGGGCGCGTGATTGATGTGGTCCCGCGTGACCAGGCCACCCCTGAACGTTTGTTGGGCCTGGCGTTGCCGGCCTGAACCAAAACAAGAGAGAACAACCATGTCTACGGAAAAACTGGCTCAGGCACAGTCCACTCCAGACTTCTCGGCAAGCCGCAGCGGGCTGACCCGGATCGTGCGCAACCTGCTCGATACGTCCGGACTGATTGCCGTCTTTATCCTGCTCTTCATCGGGCTCTCCGTGATGGTGCCCGACTTCCTGACCGGCCGGAACATCGTCGGCCTGCTTTTATCCGTCACCCTGATTGGCACCATCGCCACAACCATGATGATGGTGCTGGCGCTGGGTGAGGTGGACCTGTCGGTGGCCTCCATTGTGGCGTTTACCGGCGTGGTGGCCGCGGTCATGACGTCCACCTCCGGCAGCGTCTTTATCGGCGTGATGTCTGGTGTCGCCGCCGGCGCCGCGGTTGGGGCCTTCAACGGCTTTGTGGTGGCCCAGTTCGGAGTCAATTCACTGATCGCCACCCTGGCGGCGATGGAGTTCGTGCGCGGGCTGGCCTATATCACCTCCGGTGGTGATGCGGTCATGATCACCGTGCCGTCCTTCTTCGACCTGGGTAGCGCCTCCTTCCTGGGGCTGACGGTGCCGGTCTGGACCATGATCGTCTGTTTCCTGATCTTTGGCGTGCTGCTCAACATGACCGCCTTCGGCCGCAATGTGCTGGCGACCGGCGGCAACGCGGAAGCGGCCAACCTGGCGGGCGTCAACGTACGCCGTCTGAAGATCACTGTCTTTGCCCTGCAGGGCGTGGTGGCTGGCGTGGCCGGGGTGCTGCTGACCTCCCGCATGGGGCTGGGCGATCCCAACACCTCCCTGGGTCTGGAGCTCGCCGTGATCTCAGCCTGTGTGCTGGGCGGGGTGTCCCTTTCCGGCGGCGTGGCCTCCATTACCGGCGTGCTGGTGGGCGTGCTGATTATGGGCAGTGTGCAGAACGCCATGGGCCTGCTCAACGTCCCGACCTTTTACCAATACCTCGTGCGCGGCGCCATCCTGCTGCTGGCCGTGCTGTTCGATCGTTGGAAACAGACCCGTCGCAGCCGGGCCTGACCGGACACTGACGTCCTGAACGAGTCCCGAATCTGTCTTTAGGAGCATTATCCGATGTCTGATAAAAAGCGTCCGCTGCGTTCGGAAGCGTGGTTCGGCACGGCCGACAAGAACGGCTTCATGTACCGAAGCTGGATGAAAAATCAGGGGTTCCCCAAGCACATGTTCGATGGCCGACCGGTGATCGGCATCTGCAACACCTGGTCCGAATTGACCCCGTGCAACGCCCATTTCCGGCGGATCGCCGACAAAGTCCGTCAGGGCGTCCTGGAGGCCGGCGGCTTCCCGGTGGAGTTCCCGGTGTTCTCCAACGGCGAATCCAACCTGCGGCCGACGGCCATGCTGACCCGCAACCTGGCCAGCATGGATGTGGAAGAATCCCTGCGCGGCAACCCGGTAGACGGCGTCGTGCTGCTGGTCGGATGTGACAAAACCACCCCGGCATTGCTGATGGGGGCCGCGAGCTGTGACCTGCCCACCATCGTGGTCAGCGGCGGCCCGATGCTGAACGGCAAGCACAAGGGCCAGGACATCGGCTCCGGCACGGCCGTCTGGCAGTTGTCCGAGCAGGTCAAGGCCGGCCAGATCTCGATCCACGATTTCATGTCGGCCGAAGCGGATATGTCCCGATCCGCCGGTACCTGCAACACCATGGGCACAGCGTCGACCATGGCGAGCATCGCCGAATCCCTCGGCACGTCACTGCCTCACAACGCGGCCATCCCGGCGGTGGATTCCCGGCGCTATGTGTTGGCCCAGATGTCCGGTAACCGGATTGTGGAGATGGTCCATGAAGATCTGCGACTGTCGAAAATCCTCACCCGGGAAGCCTTCGAGAACGCCATCCGCGTGAACGCCGCCATCGGCGGCTCGACGAACGCTGTGGTCCACCTGAAGGCCATCGCGGGTCGGATCGGTGTCGACCTGTCCATGGAAGACTGGACCCGGATCGGCCGGGGCACGCCGACCATCGTGGATTTGCAGCCCTCAGGCCGGTTCCTGATGGAAGAGTTCTACTACGCCGGCGGCCTGCCTGCAGTGCTGCGTCGCCTGGGCGAAGCCAACCGGCTGCCACATCCGGATGCGCTGACGGCCAACGGCCAGACGCTGTGGGAGAACGTCAAGGACGCACCGCTTTACAACGACGATGTGATCCGTCCGCTGGATAACCCGCTTTGCGATGACGGTGGCATTTGCGTCCTGCGCGGCAACCTGGCACCCCGTGGTGCCGTCCTGAAGCCCTCAGCGGCGACGCCGGAACTGATGAACCACCGGGGCCGGGCGGTGGTGTTCGATAATTTCGATCACTACAAGGCGCGGATCAATGATCCGGAACTGGACGTGGACGCCAACAGCGTGCTGGTCATGCGCAATTGCGGGCCCAAGGGTTATCCCGGCATGGCCGAGGTCGGCAACATGGGGCTGCCCGCCAAGCTGCTGGAGCAGGGCGTGACGGACATGGTGCGAATTTCCGATGCCCGCATGAGCGGCACGGCGTACGGGACGGTCGTCCTGCATGTCGCGCCCGAGGCTGCCGATGGCGGGCCGCTCGCGGCCGTGCGCGATGGCGACTGGATCGAACTGGATTGCGAGTCCGGCCGCCTGCATCTGGACATCAGCGAAGCCGAGCTGGCGGCCCGCATGGAAGACGTGCATCCCGGCACCTCCAAGGTGCTGGCCAGCGACGGCGGCTACCTGCAGCTCTACATCGACCACGTCCTGCAGGCGGACGAGGGCTGTGATTTCGACTTCCTCGTGGGGCAGCGCGGCGCCAAGGTGCCGTCCCATTCCCATTGAGCCTCTCGTTTGACGGATTGAATCAGGAGCACGTTATGCAACTTTTCCAGGCCCAGGATGAGGCGGGACGCCGGCTGGTCATCGCCGGCACCGGAGACGAAGGTACAGGCCGTGTACTGGACGGTGCCAAAAGCGTCTATACACTGGCGCTGGAGGCGCTGCAACGGGGGACGCCGCTGCAGGTGCTGGTGGCGGACTGGCCCGGACAGGACCGCGTCGACCTCAATGCGCTGGTCGATGACGGCCGGCTGCTGCCACCGATCGACCATCCGGACCCGGCTCATCTGTTGGTGAGCGGCACCGGCCTGACCCATCTCGGCAGTGCCGAAGGCCGCGACAAGATGCATCGACAGCTCGACGAGCCGGAAACCCTGACCGATTCCATGCGCATGTTCCGCATGGGATTGGAGGGTGGCAAACCGGAATCCGGCCAGGCCGGCGTGCAGCCGGAATGGTTCTACAAGGGTGACGGCAGTATTGTGGTCGCCCCCGGCGAGGCGCTGGGGCAGCCCGGCTTTGCCCTCGATGGCGGCGAAGAACCTGAAATCGCCGGTATCTACGTGATCGATACCCACGGCACGCCCCGGCGACTGGGATTTGTGCTCGGCAACGAGTTCTCCGATCACGTGACCGAGCGCCAGAACTACCTGTATCTGGCTCATTCGAAGTTGCGGGCCTGCTCATTCGGCCCGGCACTGCGGCTGGGCGAGTTGCCCTCGGACGTTCAGGGTATGTCCCGGATTCACCGCAATGGCCAGGTGCTCTGGGAAAAGCCGTTCCTTTCTGGCGAGGCCAACATGTGCCACAGCATCGCCAACCTGGAAGCGCATCATTTCAAGTACCCGCAATTCCGTCGCCCGGGAGACGTTCACGTGCATTTCTTCGGCACGGCAACTCTCAGTTGCGCCGATGACGTGATCACCCGGGACGGCGACATTTTCGAGATCGAAGTGGCGGATTTTGGCCCGACGCTGCGCAACCCGCTTGTCCACACCCGGGCGGAGTCCGTTGCGGTTAGCGAACTTTAGGTTGATCGCCACTTTTTAACAGGAGGAATCCAATGACGCAGATTCTTGGTCAACAGTATGTCGGCGGCCAGCGCGTTGCCGCAGGGTCATCCACGATGCAGAGTCTCTCGGCTTCGACGGGTGAGGCGTCTCCGGCGACGTTCTGTGAAGCGACCCCTGAAGAAGTCTCTGCAGCGGCGAAGGCCGCCGACCAGGCTTTCGGTATTTATCGGAAAACCGATCCCAACAGCCGGGCCGATTTCCTGGAGGCCATCGCCGATGAAATCGATGGTTTGGGCGACGATGTGATCGCCGAAGTCATGCGGGAGACCGCTCTGCCGGAAGCCCGCCTCAAGGGCGAGCGCTCGCGCACCAGCAACCAGTTGCGCCTGTTCGCCCGGGTCGTCCGCCGCGGCGATTTCTTCGGCGCCCGGATCGACCGGGGGCAGCCAGACGCTCAACCGCCCAAGCCGGACATACGCCAGATGAAAACCGCGCTGGGACCGGTTGCGGTGTTTGGGGCCAGCAATTTCCCGTTCGCCTTCTCGGTCGCTGGCGGCGACACCGCGTCGGCACTGGCTGCGGGCTGCCCGGTGGTGGTAAAAGCTCATCCCGGCCATATGGTGACGTCCGAGTATGTGGCCAATGCCATTGAGCGTGCCGTGGAAAGCCAGGGCATGCCCAAAGGCGTGTTCAATATGATCTACGGCGACCGGGTTGGGGCCCAGCTGGTTCAGGAACCGTTGATAAAGGCCGTGGGTTTCACCGGCTCGCTGAAAGGTGGCCGCGCCCTGTTCGATCTGGCTCATGCCCGGCCCGAGCCCATCCCTGTCTTTGCCGAGATGTCGAGCATCAACCCCATGTTTATGCTGGAAAGCGCGCTGGCCGGGCAGGGCGACGACATTGCCAAAGGCCTGGCGGGTTCGGTAGCCCTCGGTTGCGGCCAGTTCTGCACGAATCCGGGGCTGATTCTGATGCGCCGTTCCGCAGCCTCATCCCGCTTTATCGAAAAATTAGCGTCGGAGCTGCGCGAGCAGCCGGCCCAGACGATGCTGAATGCGGGCATTCTGTCGAACTACGGCAAGGGCCTCGAACACCTGGCGAGTCTGGGTGGCATTGATGAGATCGCCGCGGGGCCGTCGGAAGACGGTGAGGCGGGTGCGCGGCTGTTTACGGCCGACAAGAGTTTGCTGCTTTCACCTAAGGACCGCGAAGCCTCGCCGTTGCTGGAAGAGGTGTTCGGGCCGGCGACGGTTGTGGTCGAGGTCGATAGCGACGAGGAACTGGTTGCTGCCGCCCGCGCCCTGAACGGACAGCTCACCGCAACGGTGTTTGCGGCCGGTGGCGCGGACCTGCGCGACCAGCGGGAGCTGCTCTCGGTGTTGGAACAGAAGGTCGGTCGATTGCTGTTCAATGGCTATCCGACCGGGGTCGAAGTGAACGACACCATGGTTCATGGCGGTCCTTATCCGGCGACCACCGACGCCCGTGGCACTTCGGTTGGTAGCCTGGCCATCGAGCGCTACCTGCGCCCGGTCTGCTATCAGAACCTGCCGGACGCCGCGCTACCCGATGCAGTGCGGGACAGCAATCCGTTGGCGTTACTGCGGTTGGTGGACGGGGATTACTCCCGGGATGCCTTGTAGGCCGAGTCGAAACAAAAAGGGGCGCGAGTATCGCGCCCCTTTTTCTTCCGGCAGGAGATCAGGTCTTCAGAACCGCAGCAGCGCCGCGCCCCAGGTGAACCCGCCGCCGAAGGCCTCGAGCAACACGACTTCATTCTTCTGGATCCGCCCATCCCGAACCGCTGCATCCAATGCCAGCGGAATCGACGCGGCGGACGTATTCCCGTGTTCGTTGACCGTCACTACCACTTGATCCATGGACATGTTCAGCTTCTTGGCCGTGGCCGAAATGATGCGCAGGTTGGCCTGATGAGGCACCAGCCAGTCGATGTCAGACTTCTCCATCTGGTTGGCTTCGAGGGTTTCGTCGACGATTTTGCCGAGGGTGTTGACCGCCATCTTGAAGACTTCGTTGCCTTTCATCTCCACAAACGCACGGCCAGCCTTGACCCGCTCGAAGTCCGATGCGATACCGCAGGGGACATGCAGCAGTTCTTCGTAACGGCCATCGGCGTGGATGTGGGTGGAGAGAATGCCGGTTTCCTCACTCGCTTCGAGGACGACGGCGCCGGCGCCATCACCGAACAGGACGCAGGTGGCGCGATCGTCCCAGTCGATGATCCGGGAGAAGATTTCCGCGCCGATCACCAGGGCTTTCTTGCTGGCGCCCGTCTTGACGAACTTGTCAGCGGTCGCCAGGGCGTAGACGAAACCGCTGCAGACCGCCTGGATATCAAATGCCGGGCAACCCTGGATGCCCAGGCGGGCCTGGAGAATACAGGCGCTGCTGGGGAAGATCTTGTCCGGGGTGGAGGTAGCGAAAACAATGAGATCGATCTCCTGCGGATCAATTCCCGCGGCTTCAATCGCTCTCAGGGACGCCTGCTCCGCCAGGTCCACCGTGGTCTGGTGGTCCAGGGCAATGTGGCGCTGCTCGATGCCGGTCCGTTCACGAATCCACTGGTCACTGGTGTCGACCTTCTTTTCCAGGTCTTTGTTGGTAACAACATTGTCCGGCAGGTACGAACCGGTGCCAGTGATGCGAGCGTAAGTCATGTGTGATGGATTCCCGGGGCTTGCTAATTCATTGTGTCGAGCCTTATGAAAGTCATCCTACACGGCATCCCGGACTTGGGTTATTAGCGATTTGTCCTAAGATACCGGACAGGGAAAATGCCGGTGCGTTCAATCCAGCGCCCCGAGATATCAGAGAGGTAACTGTCGAATGCTGCGATTTTTCAGGATTGATAACGGGTTGATCCGGGAGATGGATGTGGCGCCGGATGAGGCGGACTCGGCGCTGGAGAAGGCCGACTGGATCGACGTGCATACGCCGGACGAGGACGAGCGCAACCTGCTGCAGCGACTATTGCACACCGATGTGCCCGAGTTCGATGAAGTGGAGGAAATCGAGGCCTCCGCCCGCTGTTTTGTGGATCAGGCCGGCATTCACGTGCACTCCCTGTTCCTGACCCAGACCGAAGGCCGCCACGACACGATTTCCGTGGCCTGTATTCTCCAGAGTCGTCGACTGATCACCATTCGGGAAGACGACGTGGCAGACTTCCGGCTGATCCGCATGCGCGCCCGGCGGGGACAGGTTGAGGCGAATTCACCGGCGGAGCTCCTGGTGACGCTGTTCGAGCAGAAGATGGAGAACCATGCGGATTCGCTGGAAGACCTGCACCGTCAGTTGGAAGATGTCTCCTACATGGTGCTTGAAGACGAGGAAGCGGAGCTGGACGAAGCCATTGGCAAACTGGCCCGTCTGGAAGACAGCAACGGCAAGATCCGGCTGTGCCTGATGGATTCCCAGCGGGACATCTCCTTTCTGCTGCGGCATTTGCGCAGTGCCTCCGAGCATCCCGATACCCTGCGTGAAATCATGCGCGATATCGAAACGCTGATGTCCCACACCACCTTCCTGTTCGACAAGATCAACTTCCTGATGGATTCCACCCAGGGCTTCATCAACATCGAGCAAAACCAAATCATCAAGATCTTCTCCATTGCGGCGGTCGTCTTCCTGCCGCCGACGCTGGTGGCCAGCATCTATGGCATGAACTTCGACGTGATGCCCGAGTTGCACTGGCTGGGCGGCTATCCCTGGGCGCTGGGCCTGATGGTCATGGCCGGTATTGCCCCGTACCTGTATTTCAAGAAAAAAGGCTGGCTCTGAGAGTCCAGTGCAAATCGATCATTGGACTTAACTCAAGTCGCTTTATACGCGAAGTAATGGCAACGGCAGTCACGGCTCAACGTGCCTGTGCTGCTATCAGAACCTTCTGCTACAATCCCGTCTTTCGAAATCGGCCGGAATAGTATCTTAATGGCAGTATCGCAACCCTGGAAACCTCTCGGTGCCTGGCTGAAAGAGCTCGGTGCAATCTCAGAGAAAGAACTTAATCAGGCACTAGAGGTCCAGAAACAGATCGGTGGCCTTTTGGGGAGTTTGCTGGTGCGTTCCGGTGCCACTAGTGAAGATATGGTGTTACGGGCGCTCTCCGCTCAATGGGGATACCCGTTGTTGGGAGGGCAGCAGCGTGTTCCTGATGACTTCCAGATTTACGAGACGCTGAAGGAGTTACCGATCAACCTCGATTGGATGCTGGATCAGAATACCGTTGCCTGGATTGATGGTACGAATGCCGAGTCAGAATCGGAGAGTATTGACAAGCCGATCTATGTGCTCTCAGGGCGATTTCATAGCGATGAAGTGAGAGAGGTGCTCGAAACCAGTCTCGAACCGCATGGCTTTCAAATCAACTGGGTCCTTGCTTCATCCTATGAAATAGAGCGTCTCATAAACTTTGTAAGGCAGGAAGTAGCCGTTACGCGTTTGTTTAGTGAGCAAAATAGTCAGAATTTGTTAGAGCTGGCTGAAGAAGCTCCTGTAGTGGAGTTGGTTAACAACCTGTTGACTCGGGCCGTAGAAGCCGCTGCTTCTGACGTTCATATAGAGCCGGGAGAAGAGTTTTTCGTCGTTCGCTACAGGGTTGATGGTGTTCTTCATTCCCAAATGACTCAATCGGCGAGTCGATTCCCTGCCGTTGCATCACGAATCAAGCTGATCAGTGGTATGGATATTGCTGAATCAAGGCTGCCTCAGGATGGGCGAATAAGCACGCGCCTCGGTGGGCAGGAAATGGATATACGAGTGTCCACTGCACCATGTTCTTTTGGCGAATCGGTGGTGATGCGGTTGTTGCCCAAGCACCGGGAGTCGCTGTCCATGGATAGTCTCGGTATGGAGCCGGATCACCTGAAGCTCATGCGTTCGGTTCTTGGTTATTCCAATGGTATTGTTCTTGTGACGGGTCCTACGGGGTCTGGTAAATCGACAACGCTATACAGTGGTCTGTCTGAGCTCGTTGATGGGCGGCAAAAGCTTATAACGGTTGAAGATCCGGTGGAGTTTCAGGTTCGTGGGGTGACTCAGATCCAGGCCAATGCTGACATTGGGTATACGTTTGCCAGAGCATTAAGAGCGATCCTCCGCCAGGATCCAGATGTCATTATGATTGGTGAAATCCGGGATCTGGAAACCGCCCAGATAGCCATACAGTCAGCACTGACCGGCCATCTTGTGCTTTCGACGCTCCATACAAATGATGCCTTGTCTGCGTTTACCCGCATGGTGGATATGGGCGTTGAACCTTATCTTGTGGCAGCCCCTGTCAAAGCAGTTCAGGCACAGCGGCTGGTTCGAAAAGTATGTTCAAACTGTAGTGAGGACGTGACGTTGCCGGACTCTCTTTGGCGGCCGTTGGCGGGAGATTGGATTGAGTCCCCTGGCTTTGTCGAGCCCAAGGGCTGTGATCGATGCCATCACACGGGTTACCGGGGGCGGTTGGGTATCTATGAAATCATTCCCGCGACGGAAGAGCTTCAACAGCTGGTAGCTGACAATGCTGACATCAGTGAGCTGCGCAGGTGGGCTGCCAAGCGAGGGTATAGAACCTTGTTGCAGGATGGGTTGATAAAGGCTGCCCGGGGCGAAACTACGATAGAAGAAGTGATGCGCGTCGCAGGCGGAGGGGGCTCGGAAGACGAGGCCGATGAAGAATGAAATTCAGATATCGTGCCATTGACCCGAATGGGAAGAAGGTGGAAGGGGAGGCCGCCGCCGAATCCCGAAAGCTTGCGCTCAGCAATTTGAAGCAGCAGGGCCTTCGTGTTACAGAGTTGGCTCAAGCCAACCAGGCCTCAAAAGCCACGAGAGCCAAAGGCAAAATAAGTCGAGAAGAGCTTTTGCTTGCACTATCCGAATTGGCAACTCTCCTAAAATCAGGTGTGCCACTTAAAGATGCCATAGATAGCCTGATTGGGGGGGAGAGGGCTGCTGCGCTTCAGGTGGCTTTCGAGCGGTGGGCTTCAGGACTTCGTCAGGGTGAATCATTCAGTGGTGCCTTGCGGGATTCTGGCGTTCCTGTTCCCGAGTATCTGATACAGCTGGTAAGAGCAGGCGAGTTGACCGGCGAAATGGGAAGCAGTTTGCAAACTGCGGTAACCCAGATGGAGTATGAGAAGCAAATCGCAACAGAAATGAAAAACGCTTTGGTCTATCCTGCGATCCTATGCGTTTCAGGTGTCGGCGCGGTATTGCTGGTATTTACCTTTGTTGTTCCTCAATTTCAGAATCTGTTGGAACATAGGGACAAGTTACCTGCGCTGGCATGGGCCGTGCTCGCGTCTGGCAAGTGGGTCAATTCCCATATGGCTTGGCTGGTTGCCGGTACGATTGCGATTGCGCTTGTCCTGATCAGGGTGTTTAGTCTGCCAGCCGTTCGCTCACGCTTCATGGATGGGTTGCAGGGGGTGCCCGTAGTGGGTGAGATGATTGTTGAGGCCGAGACAGCACGTTGGGCCTCTATTCTGGCAGCCCTGGTAGGTCATCGCGTAGCGATCCTGGATTCGCTGGATTTGGCAAAAAACGCCGTTCGCCTGCCTTCCAGGCGCAAACGATTGTCCAGGGTGTTTGGTCAGGTCAAGTCCGGCATACCGTTGTCAGAGTCTCTTAAAGAGAATGATGTGATTACCAATACTGGTTACAACCTGCTTCGGGCCGGCGAAAAGTCCGGTGATTTGGCTCATTTATTGCGATCCCTGGCCGAGTTGCACAGTGAAAGTGGCCGCAATCGGATGAAGCGCTTTCTGACGCTCATTGAGCCCCTTGCCATTCTGTTGATTGGTGGCGTGATCGGTGTCATCATCATGGGCGTTATTCTGGCGATTACAAGTGCCAACGATATCGTCTTCTGATCCATTCGAACTTCCAGATCCTATCTCAATGAAATCAAACCAGAATTATAAGGCCGAAGCGGGTTTTACCCTTCTCGAGCTGCTTGTCGTACTCGTGATTCTCGGGCTGCTGGCCGGTCTTGTTGGCCCCAGGCTTTTTGGCAAGGCGGACGCTGCCAAAGTGCAAACGGCGCAAACGCAAATACAAATGCTCAAGTCCGGCTTGCTTACCTACAGACTTGATTTGGGTAAATTCCCCAGCGAGCAGGAAGGCTTGAAAGCCCTGAACAGTCCTCCCTCTGATGAGCGACAGCGTAAACTGTGGGATGGCCCCTACCTGGGGGACGAGTTGCCGATGGATCCCTGGGGGATGCCCTATCAGTATAAGCCGGGTTCCAGTCAGCCTCAGGGCTTTCTTCTTTTCTCCTATGGCGCCGATGGGAAGCGTGGGGGAGAGGGCCTGGATGCCGATATCGGCTATCTGCCTGAAGGCTGAGCCCCTATGGCCCGCTTTTCAGGAGGGTTCACGCTACTCGAACTCATGGTTGTACTGCTTATCCTCGCTTTGGGGGCGGCTGTTGCTACGCCTTCCTTGATGAGGCTTGCCGATCGACTGGGGGAGCGTAATGAAAGGGACGCTCTCTCACAGTATCTTCAGGATCTCCCGGTAGCCGTCATGAAGGCGGGCGAGCACTTTACTCTCGATGCCACCGACGGTTATGTCGTTTTGCCGCGGGCGTTTCATGGTTCACCTGTGCCATTACCCGAAGTTGATGAAGGTTATCCCAGAGTCTGGATACCCCAGACCATTGAGTATCGCCCTAATGGTGCATGCACCGGCGGCAATATTCACTGGGAGCTTGGGGAAGGGCGGAGATTCTCGCAGATTTTGAGTGCTCCCGTTTGCCGCCCTCAGGTTCAGGGGTAATCATGCGTCGGGCAGGAGGCTTTGCGCTCCTCGAAGCGTTGGTAGCGCTCGTTATTGTGGCTAGTGTCGGCGCTGCACTATTTGCGCTGATCAACACTGGAGTGCAGAACCTGGCCAAGGCTGAAGCGTCGGTTGCGACGACGACTCTGGAACCTCAGGTTCTGTCTTGGGTTCGGGGGATCGATTTGAGTCAGTTGCCAGAGACCAAACAGGCGGATATCGAATTTCAAAGCGAATCGGGTAGTGTTTCTGCCCGGGCTTTTTTCAAGCGGGTTGCGGGCCCTACTTTTACCGTCACCGGCAGTGGGGCCCGAGGTATCCATCAGGTCGCCCTTTATCGAGTAGATATTGAGTTATGGCATGGTCAGCGTCGTTTGGACGAGATCGTGACACGGAGGGTCGCAAGTAAGCAGGTGCTGGATGAGCCAACGTTTTGAGCGTGGTATGACGCTTATGGAGCTGCTGGTTGCCATGGTAATTGGCAGTCTTGTCATAGCGCTCGTCGTTCGGGGTCTTGGTCTGAGTCTTAATCTATACAATAGAGTGGCCAACATAACGTCGACGATGGACGTTCGATTTCGTCAGGCTCGATGGTGGACCCAGTCGATCGGTAGTTTGGTTCCATGTACCGACCCTGGGCATTGTGTGAAGGGTTCCGATAGAGAATTTACGGGTTTTTCGTTTGCCCCGATTATGAACGATGCGGGTAAAAGGACATCCATCCAGTGGCTGCTGACTCAAGATGCGAGCGGCTCATTGCTGACGTACACAGAGGGGGCGGATGGCGATTCGAAGCCGCTGGACATGATGGGTAAGCTGCCCTCCGATGCTTCTTTCGCCTACCTTCATGCGGATGGGCGCTGGACCTCAGATTGGAATGATGACGGTCAGAATAGGCGATTACCGGTTGCTGTCCGGATACAGGATGGTTCTGGCGCGGTTTGGCTTTATGGTACGACTGAGCAGCGCCCCTATGGGCGCGATGATTATCGTGACTTCCTGGGACTTCAATGAACCGCGTGCCACCGGATAATCAGGGTGGGTTCGTCCTTGCCGTGGTGCTGTGGAGTGTCGCCGCATTGACGTTAATTACCGGCGGAATTGTGGCCAAAATCAACAGCACCCTGGAGCAGGCCAGCTCAATGCGAGAGCTTGTTCGTAGCGATCAGGATGCGATGGCAACAGAGCAGACGCTGCTTTATTTGCTCTCTACCCACAGTCAGAATGAGGCCGGCGCACAACTGGCGACGAATATCGGCGGCCTCGATAAAGACGAAAATAAGTCGACTGACCCGTTTGCGGGCCGTTCATCCAACGAGGTTGAAGGGCCGACATTGAGGTTTGATGGAACCTGGTACCAAGGTATCGGTGATGTCAGCTTCAGTCTTCAGGACGCTGGTGCAACCCTGAGCCTCCTTGAGCCGGAGCGCGACACCTGGTTGCGCGCTATGAGCCTTCTGGGCCTCTCCGCCGATACGGCTAGTCAATGGTACGACGAGCTCCTCGATTATGAAGATCGCGACTCTCTTACCCGGCTCAACGGGGCTGAGAAAGAGGGCTATCGGGACCAGGGACTTGCTCCGCCTCCGAACCGTTTTCCGGTCACGCCCTTCGAAATTCGAAACCTGCCCATTGCTCGTCAGAACCCGGATGTCGCGGATGATCTGATCAGGTCGGTCACGACAGGGACGGGTACTATGGCGAACCTGAACACCTCGCCGCCACTGATGCTTGAGCTCGTGCACTCCATGACTCGCCAAACGGCTGAAAAAATCGTTCGGGATCGCAAGGCACACATCATCAAGTCCCTGATGGAAGCGTCCTCCCGATACGGGGTTCTCTTTCAAGGCGGGCAATTTCAGACATCATGGCAGCCATCGGGCTATGTGAGAATCATGCTGGGAGACCGGCAGGGCAGACACAAGCGATGGATTGGAGTAAAATTCACGGCCACCTCAAATGGTGCGCCCTGGATCATCCAATACAGCCATCCAGTAAGTTTTGATCATCGCCCACAGGAGCACAACACAAAGAATGCTTTCAGCCCGAATGAAACGACTGAAGCAGCGCCTGGAGCCGATACTTGGCCGTATTATTCAGCGTTTTTCCCGCACCAGCTATCGATGGAATGACAGTTCAATTGAACCCATAGGGCCGCTTGCCGGTTTTCCCGGTGGCGCCTGTGTGCTCCCCAGAGCGGTTGTCTTTTTCAGTCGAATTGATCTCGGCGACCTTCCCGTACGGGAGCGCAATAGCGCCCTGCGTCTTGAGCTGGAGCAGCAAGCCCCCTTTGATGCAGTCAACGGCTGGGTCATCTGGAGCGATGGACAAGCGTGCGTCTGGTACTGGCCTGAAGACTTGGGGTCTCAAGCTGAGGATGCAGCGGGCAAAATCGGCGTCGGACTGACATATGTTCCAGAGGGGGCTCTTTGGCCGGCACTGGCGCCAGGCGACTATCGCTGGATTGACGATCGGGGCAGCGGTCTGGTTGTCGTGCAATATCAGGATCCCCGGCACGGGCTGTTTGAAAAGCGCTATACCAGGGCAGCATCGCGAGATGAGATAGCGGCCTGGCTTCATCGTCACAAAGCCAATGTGAACCCAGAGGCCCTTGTAGCCCAGGGGGCCCCGGAGCTGAGCGGGGTCAGTGGCCGGGGGCTGCATGCGCGTGGCTCATCACTGGAGACCCGCGTCTTCCCGTTGACCACCTGCTTGCTCGGTTTTTTCGTGCTGGTTTACATATTCGCTATCGTATTCGCCAGTGTCCAGTCCCAGGCTGCGCAGCAGCAATCGTTACGCATGAAGTCAGGGGTGTCGGATGTTCTTGAGCTAAGGCAAACGTCATCATCGCTGAAGTCTGGAAACGATTTGCTTGCAAGCTATCGCTCTCCCTCACAGGTGGCTGTTGCGGCCGATCTCGCCGACCGAATCGATATGCACGGCGGTCGGTTAGTGCGCTGGACTTACCGCAAGAACCAGCTTGAGGTGAGCTGGGAGCCAGAGGGCGACATGCCGGAGTCGACGAGCCTCATTACGGCAGTGGAAGCGGCACCCTGGTCCCGGGATGTTCAGGCGCAAGAGCGCAGCGACACGCTGATGGAAATGAAAATGAAGGTCATTGACGCCCCGGGTGCTGTTGAGGACGGCGCTGATGATTGATTCGTTGTGGCAGGACGTACGCCAGCAATGGCAGGCCAGTTCCGTACTTCGCCTGGGTGGCTGGGCGATTGCAATCATTCTCCTTGTGTACGTATTGCTCTGGCTGGATGATGAGCTGGCACTGCGGCAGCTAGAGTGGCAAAGGGCTGAGGCAGATATAGCGGATTCCCGGTCGCTCGAGCAGCAGGGTTACTGGCCGGCGGTTGTCAAAGCCAGGCAGGAGAGGCGCGAACGTTTGCTTGCCGAGGCCTGGGACTACAAAACCGCAGGGCTCGCAAAGGCGGCCGTGCGTGAGTTTGTCGATAAAGCGGCTTCCGAGAGCCCTCTGAAGCTGAGGGTCAGAAACATAGAGCTGACAGAGCCGCAGCCCATAATGGAGGGCGTCGACGAGATGCGTGGCCGTCTTACAGTCAGCGCTGAAGAGCGGGGTGCTCCCTGGGCCTGGATAGCGGAGTTGGAGGGCGCTTCGCCTGCATTTTACATTGATAGCCTGGATCTTCGCGTTGGTCGAAAATCGGGCGCCGCCTTGATTATTGATTTCCGGGTACTGGTGACCGGCCTGGAAAACGAGGGGGCGGGCAAGTGATCCGAAATGTTTTGTTCGGCCTCATTGTTATCGCTTGTGCGGCAGGCATTGGGTGGCTTATGGCAGACATACCATCATCGGTGCCAAGAGGTCTTGACGACTCTATGGCCGTTCGTTTGCCCAATGATGTCGCCGCCGCCAATGGTGATGCCGGACGCAAGCAAAGTCTGGAAACCCTGTATCAGCGATCAGCATGGTCCGCTGTGACCCCGGCAGAGAAGGCCGGTGGCGACGATGAGCCGGAAAAGCAGTCGGCTCCAGAAGGTTTGGACCGATTCAGGCTTCTCGGCATCCTCCAGGTATCTGGTGGTAAGCCGGAAGCCCTGATACGAGACCTCAATGCCGCTGATGACCAGTCACCCGTATTCCGTGCCATGCCCGGAGATGAACTTCAGGGTACGGGCGTCATTCTGGCAAGTATCGACCAGCAACAAATTTCCCTGGAGCAGGGGGGGGATGCGCGAACGCTGTTCCTCTTTCCCAGGAGCTCGAAAAATGGATCGAAAGAATGAAGATGTTGTTCACCCGCAGTTCCCAAATCCTTCTTGGCAGTCTGCTCGCGGCGTTTGTGCTTTCAGGCTGCGCAACCCATTCGGCGCAAAAAGATAGTGAAGGCAGTTCTCTGGGGGTCGATCCAGCTGAGCATTTCAGCGTTAAACCCTTATATCGAGAGGATCGAGCCTCTACCAGTAACGAGTCAGAGACTGGTGTGAAAGGTGACCAAACGGTGTCCGATACTCGTGAGCCTGCCAAGGTTTCGATGAAAGCCGAGTGGGGACCGGTTGCGGGCGTTGATACCGGCTCTGCCAATGTTGGGCTTACGTCCGAAGATGTTCCGGATCTGGCCGGTAAGCCGATTAGCCTGGAGCTCAATGACCTTCCATTGCCCGTGTTTATCAACGAAGTGTTTGGGGAAAAGCTGGGGCTCTCATTCTCCCTGGCGCCTTCTTTGTCCAATAAAACCGATTTGGTCACGCTGAGGTTGGCTGAACCTCTTGAGCCTTCGGCGCTGTTCCGAACCGCGCGGTCTGTATTGGCGGACTATGGCGTCGCCATGGAGCAGCGTGACGGCGTCTGGTTATTCTCGCCGGCCGAGAACGTATCCACACAGGGTGTGCCGCTCCTCATAACCGGCGAAGCGCTTCCGGATGTGCCAACCAGCCACCGGCCAGTCTTCCAGGTGATCCCGCTCAAGGTGGTCAGCAATTCGCAGGTCCGTGGACTGGTCACATCCCTGTTCAAAGGGAGCAAAATCGACATTCAGGAAGATGCGCTTCGAAACGCAATCATTCTGAAAGGGGACAGGCAGTCCGTTGCTGAAGCCGCACAGGCCGTTTCATTCTTCGATCGTCCGTTGCTGCAAGGGCGTAACAGCCTCGTATTGCGCCCCGTCTATCGGGACGTGTCGAGCCTCGCCAAAGCCTTGCAGGATATCCTCACGGGGGAGGGGTATTCCGTAGGCAAGCCCGGAGGTACCGGGGTCAGCATGACGATTCTGCCGTTGCCGGAACTGGGGGCTGTCGTGGTGCTGGGACGCAGTCGGAGTGTTCTTGACCACGCCCGACAGTGGGCGGAGAAGCTGGATCAGGATTACCAGCGCGAAATCGAATCCGGCATGTTCACTTACGAGGTTCAGAACAGCAGCGCCGAGCAGTTGGCTTCGTTGTTGTCACAGCTATATGGTGGCGATGAAATGAAAACGCCCGAATCGGGCAAGGATTCCAGCTCCTCAGACAAAGAGAGTGGGTCTTCCGGTTCCGGCTCCTCGATGGGTGGTAATAGCGGAAGTCGCGGAAAAAGTGACGCGTCTGGCAGTGTTTCGACCACGGTTGCGGGAGGGCGCCTTGTCGTGGACAAGAGTCGGAACGTGCTTATTTTCCGGGGCAGCGGTGCCGATTGGATCAAGCTTCGGAAGATTGCCGTAGAGCTCGACAAGCAAGTGCCCTCGGTGCTTATGGAGGTTGTATTGGCCGAGGTCACCCTCAATGATCGTCAGGGTATGGGTGTCGAGTGGCTGGCGAGTCACAGTGGGAGCAAATTCGGTCATGAGTTCGGGACACTGAACGGTCTGGGAATTGGTAGCCAGGGGTTTACTTACACCTTGGATAGTGCGGGGGATGTTCGGGCATTGATCAACGCGTTCTATGACTCCAATCAGGCTGTCATTCGTTCATCGCCCAAAATCATGGTCAAGAGTGGTGAAACTGCAACAATTGAGGTCGGCAATGAAATCCCGATCAAGACCTCGTCCCGCCAGGGGGATACTCAAACAGATGGCAACACCGATGTGTTGGAGCAGTTTCAATATCGCAAGACAGGGGTTAACCTGAAAGTCGAGCCCGTTGTCCAGGCAAGCGGTCTGGTTGATATACGCATTAGCCAGGAGCTCAGCGAGAGTCAGGACACCAGCAGTGGCAGCGATGAGTTTTTGCCGACTATCCTCAATCGGTCAGTGGAAACGTCTTTAACGCTTCGTGACGGCGGCTCCGTGGTGCTTGGAGGGTTGATTTCCAAGACCAGTAGTAATGGTGAGCAGGGCGTGCCATTTTTGGGTAAGTTGCCCTACATCGGGCAGTTGTTCAGAACCGATTCGGACAACACGTCCACGACCGAGCTCATGGTTATGGTGATTCCTTACGTTGTTCGAAACGACAAGGAGGCCCAGAATATTTCGGACCTCCTGGAGGAGCGTGTCCGTCAATCCAGTGAGCAACAACTGCAGAAGCGCAAGCCCGCTCAGTGACCCGGGCGCGGCTTGCGCATTCTCTGAAACGCCTTGTAGAAAGACAGGCCCGTCTCGTCAACCCAGTCAAGTCGGGCCTGTGAGCGTGTCAGCATGGCCCACCTCTGAATGGGGTGGGGCCAGTTCAATGATTTGTAGGTTAGTCCTGCCTCTTCGACCATCGATTTAAAGTACGCCTCGTTGTAGCGAACCAGTCCCGGGTAAAGCCAGCCCGATTCCCCCGAGTTCTTTTGGTCTGGAAACCAGGTCACCAGCATCACACCGTCGTCTGCCAGATGGGGGTCTAATTCCTGAAGCCAGTGTCGGACCAGATCTTCGCCGCAGTGGCTGAAAATGGACTGCAGCAGAATGAAATCGAAGCGCTCGTCAGTGTTGAGTTCTGTACAGTCGGTTCTGAAAGAGAAGCGTGCCTGTTTCAGTTCAATAACGTCTTTGCCGCACTCTTGGCTCATGCCTTCTTCGACCAGCCAGCGATTGGGTTCAATGCCGACGTAGCCAGATCGGGCAAGGTAGGGGATGAGCAGTCGGGCGTTGCGAAGGGAGCCGCAACCGACATCAAGGACTTTGTGGTGGTCCCGTAGACCCAGCGTGGTCATCAGGTTGAACACGGTGGCTGCAATAAGGTCGTAGTTAACGGGGTCTCCCACGTAGGCTCGGTAATGTGGGTCGCCGGGTTTCATGGTCATGCTGTTTCGTTCCATGCGCTGTTTGAAATAACGCGTCGAAGTCTACCGGAGCGCAAAAAAAAAGGCACCCCGAAGGGTGCCTTTCTCACAACGTTCTTTCAGATCAAATTACTTGGTCTGGAAGAAAGCGTTGTTGTCGCGAGACACGGTCAGGCCCTGGATGTAGATGCCGTCTGCACGACGACCCACCAGGCGCTCACCAGTGAAGCTGCTTTCGACAGTCGGGTTGGTGCCATCGTTGGCTGCAGTAGCACTGTAGCCTTCAACTGCGTCACCGCCGAACTCACCACGAACAACAACGCGCAGCTTGTTCTTGCTGTCGGCGCCAGTTGCTGCCAGAGCGAAGGCCGGATCAGCCGCTTGAGCTGCCGCGTAGATGTCGTTGATGTTGATCAGCTTAGTGCTGGCACGAGCGACCAGAGTGCTGCTGTCTACACCTGCGATATCGCCGAGGTCGAACGAAACTTGCTCGCCGTCATCGTTGATCACGGTCACAGTCACGTCGCCAGCAGTGCCGCTCGGGTTGGTGATGCGAGCGAACTGCTGGAAGGCGCCGCCCGGAGTCAGGGCGAAGTCCAGACGGTCAGTAGAACCGCTGAACTGCAGGCCGCTACAAGTCGTGGTAACGGTGCCCACGTCGTACGTGGCTGCAGACGCAGCATCAGTGACGCTTACAGAGTAAGTGGACTGGCTCATCTCGTTAGTGCCGTCAGCATTAACGGTGAACAGACCATTCAGCAGACCAGCCGGATCAGCAGAAGTCCAGGTAGCGGAGCCGTTAGCCGGCGCTGCATCTGCGTTGACGCTGTTCAGCTGGAAGCCGTTGGCTGTTTCGAATGCGTCTGTGCTGCCTTGCATGACAACTTCAGTGCCTGCGCCAAAGTAGTTGGCCAGGATCGTGACGGCAACACCGTTTTCGGTGAAGACGTTTTTCGCTGCCAGGTTGAAGCTTGCAACGTCAGTTGTTGTGGTGCCATCGACAAACTGAGTCGGATCGACAACGTCAATCTGAGCCGGGTTTGCGGTCGGGCAAGTCAGGGCATAGCCCGGGCCCCAGGTGATCCACTGACCTGATTTAGACACCAGAGCGTTGGTCTTGTTGACCGCGTCTACCGCAGTTTCGTACAGGGCGTATGAAATGGAGCGGGTGTTCTGATCAGTCGCTTCGATCTCGTCACCGGATTGCGGTGCGAAAATGAACTTGGCTGTTTGCGGCAGGTCAGCAACACCGGTCGGCTGTGCTGTTTCAACGATAACGTAGCTGTCGCCAGCTGCGCCACCTTGGGAGATGGAGAAAGTGACATCGCCGTTATCGGAGTCGAAATCCTCATCGGCCAGAGCGGCAGCCAGAGGCTCGTCGAAAGACAGGCGAACATATTTGGAAGTGCCTTGGCCAATAGTAAAGCCAAAAGTAGCCTCGACAGCGCCGCCGGTGTTGCTGCCCGTGCCGCCGGTCAGGTCGACGAGGCTGCTACCAGCGGTAGAGCCATCACCACCGCCATTCTGGCCTGCAACAGATACGTTCAGGTCAACGCCGGTACCAACGGCAATTTCCTGTGCAAACACGAGCGGGTTTTCACCGTTCGGCTTGTCCAAATCGACAGCAGCGTTAGCAACCCCTGCAGTTCCCAGTGCAGCAGCAACAGCTGTGCTCAAAAGGATCTTTTTATACATAAGAAACGTTCCTATTAGTTTCCAAGATTTAATGACCTTGTCGACAAGGTTTCCTGCAATTCACGGAACCCAGCGCACACGGTAATCCCGCCGCGGGCGCCGGAATTCACGAAAACCGATACTAGGTACAGGTCATGAGTATGTCAACTACGGAGGTTGTTAAATATTAAAAATTTGGCGCAATTTCGAGAAGTTACAAAAGTAAACATAGAGTTGATTAAAAAATGGCAAACATGACCAATAAATCATCAGGGGCAGGGTTGTCTTTGGGCAATATTTAGTGTGAGCAATGGTGGTTGTATCTTGGCCCGAACAGGCGTTCGTCAGTTTGGTTGGAAATAGGGTAATATGCCGCCCGCTTCCGGGTGGATGTATACCGCTGCTCGGGTTCGATTTTTGAATTTGGAGGCAGGTTTTGAAGGAAAGCTCGTTGGCTGTCAGGCCGCCATTCATAGTGCTTGGGATGCATCGTAGCGGGACGAGTAGTCTGACCGGGTCTCTGCAGCAGGCCGGTTTGGTGCTGGGCGATGTCCATACGGCCAATCCCTTCAATCGTAAGGGCAATCGTGAGCATCCAGAATTAATGGCCTTGCATGAGTCCTTACTGCAAGCCAATGGCGGTAGCTGGCATAACCCGCCAGGGTCGGTGGAATGGACCGAGCCCTTTATCAGCCAGCAGGAAGCGTTTTGTCGCCGGTTTGCAGGTGTTGAAAGCTGGGGATTCAAGGATCCGAGAGCTTTGATCGCGCTTGAAGGCTG
Source organism: Marinobacter sp. NFXS9 (assembly GCF_040148665.1). Classification (NCBI taxonomy): domain Bacteria; kingdom Pseudomonadati; phylum Pseudomonadota; class Gammaproteobacteria; order Pseudomonadales; family Marinobacteraceae; genus Marinobacter; species Marinobacter sp. NFXS9. Next base: position 323,960 of record NZ_JAGDDW010000001.1, read on the forward strand.
GTTGTCGCTGTTTCCGGATGCGAAGCTGGTGGGTACAGTCCGGCACCCTCTTGCCGTGGCTCGGTCGCTCCACAGTCGCGATCCTGCGCTCAATACGTTGGAAGGTTATATGCAGCTGTGGGCCACATACAACCGCCGCCTGCTGGCGTACTGGCGCGATCGCCAGTTCCCTCTGGTCGATTTTGACGAGCCCGACGACGAATATCTCGCTTCCGTTGGCCGGCTCATGGAGACCCTCCGGCTCCGTGAAGGGATGCTGGCTCGCGTTCGTCGCCAGGGGGTGTTTGGCGCAGTGAAAGGCTCGCTTGGTCGTCGGACGGAGCCATTTTTCGATCCGGCTCTGCGCTCGCAGCGAGTCGAAGGTCTCGGTGCTCTTCCTCCTGATATCGCTGAGCTCTACATGGCGTTAAAGGGCGCAGCGAAATCCTGGTAAACAGGCAGAATGACAGGTTTCAGGCAATGATTCGGAATTGGTTTCAACGTGGTCGTAAGGTTCAGCGGCCAAAGCTGTCTTTTGTGGTGATCGCCTATAACATGCAGCGGGAAGCTCTGAGGACGGTGGAATCCCTGTCCCGGAGGTACCAGAAGGGCAGTGAGGGGATTGAGTATGAGGTTGTGGTCGTGGATAACGGCTCCGCACAACCTCTGGACCTCTCGGCGGTCGGGGATATTGGTGTTCCACTGAGGTTGATACGTCGTGATCAGGCTCGGGTCTCTCCCGCCGATGCCATCAATATCGGTGTGGCTCATACCTCTGGAGAATTCGTGGCGGTGATGATTGACGGTGCGCGCATGCTGAGCCCCGGCGTGGTTCGGGGAGCAGTTGATGCAATTGGTCTCGCGCGCGAGCCGGTTGTGGCCGTCCTGGGCTTGCATATCGGTCCCGCGCATCAGCGAGAGACGGTCGAACAGGGATATAGCAAGCATGTGGAAGACCGCCTGCTGGAAGACATTGGCTGGCCAGCAGACGGGTATCGTCTGTTCGAAATTTCGTCCTGGGGCGGTTCCTGTGCCGGAGGGTGGTTGTTGGGGGCTTCCGAAAGTAACTGTATCTGTGTGTCTCGCGATCTGTATGACCGGATCGGCGGTTATGACGAAGGTTTTGAAATGCCGGGTGGGGGGCTGGTTAACCTGGATTTCTACAAGCGGGTGGTTGAATGGCCGGATTCGACGCTCATTTATCTGGCCGGTGAGGGGTGCTTTCATCAGCTGCACGGTGGCGTCACAACCGGAGAGCGTCAGCAAGGCCATAGTTTTGAGGAGTTGAATGAGGAATATCGTCGACTGAGGGGCGAGGGGTTCACGGCTCCGGAGAAGTCCCCACTGGTATTTGGATCATTGAATCCAAAGCACGCACCCGCATTATTGAGTGCCTGCGAAAAGATTCTCGAGACCCATTCCATGAAAACGGTTTCCGAGCAGTGTGCCCCTTATCTGGCGCCCGGGAAAGACAGTGAGGCGTTCAGTGAATAAGGTGGCCAATGGGATTGATGTCGTCTGGTTGCGGGCAACGGCAGAGCTGCATCGGGACATTACGCGGACCTATCTTGGTATTCTCTGGTGGGTTATTGAGCCGCTTCTCTATATGTCTGCCTTTTACCTGATTTTTGCCATGGGCGTGAGGCACGGTAACGGTGGCGAGGGGTACGTCGGATTTCTGTTGACCGGGCTGGTGGTCTGGAAGTGGTTTTCGACGACGGTTATACAGGGATCGAACAGTCTAATGGCAAATCGTGGGCTGATGCAGCAGGTCTATTTGCCAAAATTCCTGCTCCCATTGATTCCCGTGACGGCCAACACCTTCAAGTTCCTGGTTGTTCTGGTGTTGCTGGTGGGCTATGTCTGGATATTTCGACGGCCTCCGGGCTGGGATTGGTTGGCTCTTATGCCGGTTTTTCTGGCCGCATTACTGCTTGTAACGGGTTGTACGTTGCTTTCGGCATCGCTCGTCCCGTTTGCCGATGATCTCCGGATGCTGATCAATAACGGCATGTTGTTGTTGATGTTCTTGTCGGGCGTTTTTTTTAACGTCAGCGAATTTCCCGAGGCGATCCAAAGCTGGTTTTACCTGAATCCTCTCGTTGGGCTGCTTGAGGCGTTCCGGGCCGTATTGCTCGAGTCGGGGTATCCGGATTGGGGGCATGTGGGCTATTCGGCCGGGATAGGCGGTCTCATGTGCCTGGTTGGCGGCTTATGTCTGGCCCGTTTTGATCGGGTTTATCCAAAGCGGGTGGTGTGATGAATTCCCTTGATGATTGTCTTATTCGGGTCGACTCCGCGGGTGTGGCTTATCCGGCCGGCGGTATCTTTTCGCGGCATAAACATTGGGCTCTCAGGGACGTGAGCTTTGATTTGCACGACGGAGAGGTCGTGGGTGTCATTGGTCGAAATGGGGCGGGTAAGAGCACACTTCTCAAGCTGCTTGCGGGGATTATATCCCCGGATAGCGGTCAGGTGTGGCAAAAGCCGGGCGTTCGGGCGTCGTTATTGGCGTTGCAGGTTGGCTTTCTGCCCGAGTTGACTGGTGAGGAGAATGCGGTCCTGAGTTGTGTGTTGCTTGGACTCACGCGCAAGCAAGGTCGTTCGAAGCTTGATGCCATTCGGGAGTTTGCCGAAATCGGTGATGCGATGAGCGCTCCGTTGTCAACCTACTCGTCTGGTATGAGGGCGCGACTGGGTTTTGGGGTCGCGCTTGCGGCGTCACCCGACGTGTTGCTGATCGATGAAGTGTTGGGCGTGGGAGATGCCCCTTTTCGACGGAAATCTGCGGCGATGCTCAGGGAACGTATTGTCGGTGGTCAGTCGGCCATTGTTGTTTCTCATAATGTGAATACGCTCCGGGATCTGTGCAGCAAATTGGTCGTCATTGACAAGGGGCGCAGCGTGCTTTCAGGGCCGATACAGGATGTTCTGCCTCAGTATGAGGCGATGGTGGCCAATGGCTGATCTTTTTTGCAAGAGGCTGGCTGTTTCTCTGGTTATACATCATTGGCGTGAGGAGGAAGTTGGACGTTCCGTAACAACCCTGGGGCGAAGTCTGTTGGCGGCACGTGAATCGGGCTTGCTCGATGAGGCTGCGCTTTTCATTCTCTACAATGGGTCCGAGCCTGTGAACCTGCAGGCGCAAGTGGCAATCCTGGCTCGAACCTTTCCCTTTGGTATCGATGCATTTCAGGCCCAGGAAAATGGTGGCTACGGAAAGGCCAACAATCTGTTGTTGGAAAAGATTGCTTCGCGGGCATTCGACACCACCTTGATCATGAATCCTGACGTGATCGTTTCGGAAATGGCGATGCCCAGACTCCTGTGGCGTCTCTCCGGCGATCCCGGATGTGGCATCATCGTTCCGCGGCTGCTGGATCCGGAGGCAGGATATGATGTGTATGGCTGCAAGCGTTATCCATCGCTCTCTGTATTGGCGGTCCGCCAATTTCCGTTTCTTCAACGGTTTAGGGTGTTGCGGCGTCTGAATGACCTCTATGAATACCGTGATCGTCTGCCGGAATGGGAGCACCGAGGTGTTGAGCTGTGCAGCGGCTGTTTCATGCTGGCTAGGACGGATTTCTGGGTGAGTCTTGGCGGTTTCGACACTCGGTATTTCATGTACTTTGAGGATTTTGATCTATCGGTAAGGGCCACGAAAATGGGCTGGGTACAGGTCTACGAGCCAGGAGCCATTGTTCAGCATGCCGGCGGAGGGGTATCGGGTAAGTCTCTGGAGCACCGCTGGTGGTTTGTATGCTCGGCGTTCAAGTTTTTCCGGCGGCATGGTTGGCGCCTCTTTCGGGTTGGTAAGGGGTTGTGACAATGGCAGCTCTATCTGGGATAATCCGCGCCTTTTAGACGGTCTCGAGAGGGCTTTTGCGGATGATCTTGGTTACAGGTGGTTGCGGATTTATTGGGACTAACTTTATCCGCCTTTGGCTTGCTGAAAAGAATGAGCCTGTCGTGAATGTCGACGCGTTGACGTATGCGGGCAACGCAGAAAACCTGTCAGATATACAGGACAATCCTGATTATTATTTTGAGCAGGTCGACATCTGCGATGCATCGGCAATAGCCGATGTGCTCAAACGATATCGGCCACGTGCCATTCTGCACTTTGCCGCCGAAAGCCACGTTGATCGTTCAATCACTTCACCGGAAGCGTTCCTGCAAACGAATGTTATGGGAACGTTCAATCTGCTGCATTCAGCTCTGGCTATGTGGAATACGCAGGGCCAACCGGATGGTTTCCGGTTCCTCCATGTCTCTACGGATGAGGTCTATGGCTCTCTCGGCAAACGCGACCCGGCATTCACCGAGCAGCATCGCTATCAGCCAAACAGTCCTTACTCTGCTTCAAAAGCGGCCTCGGACCATCTGGTTCGTGCCTGGCATCACACATATGATCTCCCGGTCCTGACGACGAACTGTTCCAACAACTACGGACCTTATCAGTTTCCCGAGAAGTTGATTCCCCTGATGATCGAACGCGGCCTGTCGGGAGAGTCGCTGCCCGTTTATGGAGACGGGAACAATGTCAGGGACTGGCTTTATGTCGAGGATCATTGTCATGCCATCATGGCGGTATTGGAAAAAGGTACACCTGGAGAGACCTACAACATCGGTGGCAATGAAGAGCGGACCAACCTTGACGTCGTTGAAAACCTGACGAATGTACTTCAGATGATGAAGCCGAGAGAGGGGGGGTATCGGGAGCTGATCCGTTTCGTGAAGGATCGCCCCGGGCACGATCGGCGCTACGCCATCAACCCGACTCACATCCGTGACCAGTTGAACTGGTACCCCCAGATTGATTTTTGTGAAGGGCTTCGGCGGACAGTGGACTGGTACCTGAGCAATCGTACCTGGGTGGATCGGGTTAAAAGCGGTGAATACCGGCACTGGCTCGATCACCAATACAGAAGCTGACTGGAATCTTTCCTGGGAGCATTGATATGAACATTCTGGTAACGGGTAGCGATGGCCAGGTTGGCCACGAACTTCTGAAAAGTTTGGCACCACTCGGCAATGTGATTGGCCTGACGCGTGCAGATGGCGATTTGTCTGATGTTTTGGTCGTTGAAGCGTTACTCGATAAATACGATCCTCATGTCGTGATCAATCCAGCTGCATACACGGCGGTTGATCCGGCAGAAAGCGAATCGGAACTTGCTTTTACGCTCAATGCGCGAATGCCCGAATCCTTAGCAAGATGGACGCGCGCCCACGATCGCTTCCTTGTCCACTTTTCGACGGACTATGTGTATCCGGGGCATGGCGTATCCCCCCAGACGGAGGACGAGCCGACGTCTCCAGCGTCAGTCTACGGTCAGTCCAAACTGGCCGGGGACGAAGCCATTCTGCGCGAGGATCCCTCCGCTCTGATTTTCAGGACATCCTGGGTGTACGGTGCGCGTGGACGCAATTTCATGTTGACAATGTTGCGTCTCGCCGCAGAAAAATCGAAATTAACGGTCGTTTCTGACCAATTTGGAGCGCCGACTCCTGCCTGGTTGATTGCCCAGGTGACGTCGATTGCTCTGCAGTCGCGCTTGGCTGGTAATACCGAGCTCAACGGGGTGTTGCACCTTAGCTGTCGTGGGGAAACCAGCTGGTGTGGCTTTGCCAGGGAGATTATTCATCAGGCCCGCCAGAAGGGGCATCGGTTGACAATGAAGGATGATCAGGTGCTTCCCATTCCGACCAGCGAATACCCAGCGCCGGCTCCTCGACCAGCAAACTCGAGGTTGGCTGTGGATCGAATCGAGTTGCTGCTGGGCATAACGCTACCCGACTGGAAGCGGGCTTTATCGATCACATTGGCCGATCTCCAGGGGAGGAGGGGCACATGACCGAACGTAATGAACGAAAAGGAATCATCCTGGCTGGTGGCTCAGGTACGCGGCTGCACCCCTGCACGCTCGCGACATCGAAGCAACTGTTGCCGGTGTACGATAAGCCGATGGTTTACTATCCACTGTCGACACTTATGCAGGCCGGCATCAAAGATATTCTCCTGATTTCGACGCCCCAGGACTTGCCGCGATTTGAGCAACTGCTTGGCGATGGCAAGCAGTGGGGGATAAATCTTACCTATGCGGTTCAGGCTGAACCCCGAGGGCTGGCTGAAGCATTTCTTATCGGTGAATCGTTTCTCAATGGCCACCCAAGCGCTCTGGTGCTGGGGGACAATCTCTTTCATGGGAGCAATTTCCGCGATCTGCTCGCACGAGCAAACGATCAAACATCTGGTGCGACTGTCTTTGCATATCCCGTCCAAGACCCTGAAAGATATGGTGTTGTGACTTTCGATGGCAGTCGCAACGTTGTCGACATTGAGGAAAAGCCTTCGGACCCGAAGTCGCGATACGCCGTAACCGGATTGTACTTTTACGACGAACAAGTCGTGGATTTCGCAAAATCAGTCGAACCCTCCGGTCGTGGTGAGCTCGAAATTACAGACATTAACGCACGTTACCTGGCACAGGACCAGCTTAAGGTTGAGTTGATGGGGCGAGGCTATGCCTGGCTGGATACCGGCACGCACGATTCATTGCTGGAGGCATCTCACTTTATTGCAACATTGGAGCATCGTCAGGGATTGAAAGTGGCATGCCCTGAAGAAGTGGCCTGGCGCAATGGCTGGATGGATGATGCCGCGCTGGAGGCGGTTGGTGAACAGTTCAGCAAGACAGGCTATGGCCAGTACTTGCTGGATTTGTTGCGGTTGGGTGACCTGGAGAAGTGAAATGAAGGTGGTTGAGACGCCGCTGGACGGTGTAATTATTTTTGAGCCCAAAGTGTTTGGCGACCACAGAGGCTGGTTTTTCGAGAGCTTCAATGCCTTGAATTTTAAGAAAGCGGTCGGTCACGAAGTGAGATTTGTCCAGGACAATCACTCAAGGTCCGGTCGGGGCGTTCTCCGAGGTATTCACTTCCAGTATGGAGGGGCTGCGCAAGGCAAGCTTGTGCGGTCGACCTCTGGAGAGATTTTCGATGTTGCCGTTGATTTGCGACGATCCTCGCCAACATTCGGCCACTGGACTGGCGTTTACCTGAGTGCCGAGAATAAGAGACAGCTTTGGGTGCCGGCGGGTTTTGGTCATGCTTTCATTGTGACCAGCGAGATCGCGGAAGTGCAATATAAGGTGGATGCGTACTGGTCTCCTGATCATGAGCGAAGTTTGCGTTGGGATGATTCAAATGTAGGCATCGAGTGGCCGGACGTGGGTGATGTTCAGTTGTCCGACAAGGACCGGCAGGCGCCAGGCTTGAACGTGCTGTCAGAGCAAGGAGTTCTGTTTGACTAAACCCACCGCTATTTTTGTACTGGGTATGCATCGCAGCGGCACATCCGCGCTGGCTGGTGCACTGGCAGCCTCCGGTGTCTGGCTCGGAGAAGACCTGCTGGAGCCTGCAAAAGGCGTCAACGACAAGGGCTTTTGGGAGCACAAGGAGTTGGTCGCGATAAACGAGGATTTGCTCGAACGAGCAGGTCTTTGTTGGTTCTCCCCATTGTCTTCCGACAGCATTTCTGAGTCGTTAGCTGACCCTTCGTATGATCTAGAGCCTCTCAAAGACCGAGCGCGAGCTTTCATTGGTGAGCTTATGAAGGGGGTAGCGGACTCTGAAACGCCGTGTGTTGCGATCAAGGATCCGAGGCTATGCCTGACCGCGTCGTTCTGGCTACCGCTTTTCGAGGAGGCGGGGGCCCGTGTTGTCGGGTTACAGATGGTGCGTCACCCGTCTGAAGTGGCGCGTTCACTTGAGAAAAGAGATGGTATCGTGTCCTCTCATTCCAACGTGCTCTGGTTGGATCATGTGCTGTCTTCCATGGAATTCTGCCGGCAACTGGAAATCAGTTTCACCGGAAGTTATGACGATTTGATGGAATCGCCCCGGGGGTATACAGAGCTGGCACTCAAGTCTCTGGGAATCGGGCTCCGATCAGATAAAGCAAGAATGGAGCAATGGATCCAAGGCGATCTCAGACATCATAAAGGTGAAACCAGGTATGCACCGGGCTTGCTTGGAGACGAGGTTGCGCTGTTGTACAGCGATATTGTCCGTCGGCATGCGATCGATCCTTTAAGTCTTGCGAAACTGGTCAATCGTTTTCGGGTGGTGTTCGATGACATCGAAGTTCTGTTTGGGCGTTTCAATGCTTCGACGATCCAGTTGCAGAAGGTGAGTGCCCATCTTGAATCTCTGGGGCGCGACCATTCCAGGGCGCTGGAAGTCATCAAACGCCGAGACCAGCAACTGGAAGCCCTCAATGCAGAGCGGGAGCGCGTTGGCGGGTTGCATCGGGAGGCAATTGAAACAATCTCAGCACGGGACCGTGAGATTGAGGGGCTAAACCTTGAAATTAACCGCAGAAGCAATGAATTTGACGAGCTGCGTACCCACCACGAATACGCGCTAAGTATCGTGGAGAAGCGGGATCAGCAATTATCGCGGGTTCAAGCACGTGTCACTGCGTTTGAGGCATCTTTTCCTGGCAAGCTTTATCGTGCCATGCGTTTGCTGGGGCGGATAGCGAAAAAAAGTGGTTCTCACCCGGTGACGAGTGGAGCCGGCCCTGCATCCGGTAGAACTGTATTCCCTGGCGGTGCCGAAAGGCCGCCGGTTGATGTCATTATTCCTGTTTACGGCGGGTTTGAGGAAACGCGCGAGGCGATTGTTTCTGCGGCCGGATCGATTGACACAGCCTGGGCAAGACTTGTTGTGATCAATGATTGTTCTCCGGAGCCTGAGATTACTGACTGGTTGAGAAAAAGTCAGGCGGAATATGGCTATGAATTGTTGGAAAACGAACGAAATCTTGGGTTCGTGGGAACCGTTAACAAGGGAATGACTCTGCGTCGGGAGGCTGATGTCCTGCTTCTGAATAGTGACGTAGAAGTAGCCAATGACTGGCTTGAGCGACTGCAGGATTGCGCCTATTCCCGTGAAAACGTGGCGTCGGTGACCGCGACGGCGAACAATGCCACGATATGCAGCTTCCCTGTTTTTTGTGAAGACAATGACTTGCCTGCCGGGTTCGATGTTGGCTCCTTGGATGCTGTGTTCAGGAAAGCGGTTCCTGCCAACATGGCTGTTGAGATCCCGTCAGGGGTTGGCTGCTGCATGTACATGCGTCGAGCGTGCATGGATGAGATTGGCTTGTTCGATGAGACGGCATACGGCAGAGGATATGGTGAGGAAAACGACTGGTGCCAAAGTGCGATAAAGAGCGGTTGGCATAACCTTCACGCACTCAATGTGTTTGTTTACCATAAGGGCGCCGTCAGCTTTGCGGAGGAGTCAAACCCGCGCAAGGAAGAGAATTTAAGAACCCTCCTGAAACGGTTCCCGTCATACAACGCTGATGTGCAGGACTTTATCTCCCGTGACCCCGCGCGCTTGTACCGAGTGGCTGTTTCGGTTGCGATGCTGGGTGAAAGTCGACTTCCCAAAGTGTTGTTACTTGCTCATGGCATGGGGGGAGGGGTTTACACGCACCTCCGGGAGCTTATTCGAGAGCACCCTGGCATCCACTATCTTCTGATCGAACCCGTCACCGGCGGAGGCATTCGGCTTCATCTAGCTCCAGAAAAATTTCAGATGTACCTTGATTTCAACATGGATGAGGGATACCCGCAGTTGCTGGATCTTCTTCGAGCTTCTGGAGTTGGGCATGTCCATGTGCATCACACTATGGGATTGCCTACTCGGCTATGGGGGCTGGCTCGCGATCTGGAAACGACCCTGGATTATACGCTGCATGACTATGCCGTTATCAATGGGAATCCTTCTCTGCTGGACAGTAACGGTCGTTTCGTTGGGGATCTTCAGGATCGGGATCAGCTGTGTGCTGCCCGCTGCCCCCTCCCGCCGGGAGTTGATGCAAAACAATGGAGAGAGAACCAGCTCTTCCTCCTGGAGCAGGCGCGCTATCTGATTTGCCCCTCTGATGATATGTATAGGCGGCTGAGATCTGTCAGTGAATTTTCGCACCTTACTAGCTGGGTTGTTACCCACCATATGGATGCCAGGGGGTTACAGTCTGTTAGGGTTAAGGCTTGCGAGCCCCAAGGACAATTACGAGTCCTGGTTTTGGGGGCCCTGAGCCCTGAGAAGGGTGCTGATATATTAGAGGGCGTCGCTCGCGCAACCGCCAAATTGGACTTGGATTTTCACCTGCTGGGTTATGCATACAGGGCCCTGGACAGAAAAATTAAAGTTCATGGATCATATGCAGAAGAAGACGCGATAGAACTAATATCTAACATAGCTCCTCATGTCGTATGGTTTCCAGTGCGCTGCGCAGAGACGTACAGTTACACTCTAAGCTTGGCGCTGCAATTAGGTTTACCTGTAGTTGCTTCAAAGATAGGAGCGTTTCCTGAACGCTTAGCAGGTAGAGGAGCTACTGTTTTATTTTCGGAATACGATTCTGAAGAAGCTTGGATTAAATTCTGGAAATCTGCAAGCTCAGATTTTAATGTGATTTTGTCTTCTTCAGTGTCGGAATCATATGCAGCATTTTCCGATGACGATTTTTATGGAACTAGATATATAGATGGGTTGAGGTGTCGAAAGGGGGGAGGCGCATTATCTCCAACTGTTTTGAGCCTACATGTGGAAAATGCAGAAGCTGCCGATGCGGTGATTGGGCGTCGAGAAAAAATATTACGACTTTTGCTCTATTTGACTCGAACCAAGATTGGAGGGGGTGCAGCGAGGCTTGTGCCACTCTCTATTCAGCGCGGAATCAAACGAAAACTGACTCGTAACAGTTTGCATTAATTGTACATTTTAAGCACTACTTTGGTATAGCTATGTCTATTGCTAATAAGCAGATTTTTTTACATATTGGAACACCAAAAACTGGGACATCTGCGCTTCAAAAGTTTTTTATGGATAACCTTGAGTCGTTAGAGCGCAATGGTTTTAGTTATCCGAAACATGGATTCGATGGGAATGATATTTCCTCCGGAAATGGTCAAGAAATTATAAATATTGCGATTCATCAGGGTGTTGGTAAGGCTAGGGCTCATCTCGATAAGCTGCTAAAAAAAAGTAAGTCGAATAATGTTTTGATTTCGAGTGAAGCCTTCTATGGTCATCCTGAAATAGTGCACAGAATTGCACCTGCCGCCAAAGTAATAGTCTATTTTCGAAACCAACTGGATCTAGTTGAGTCATCATATAATCAGTCGGTGAAAAGGGCTGGTCAAAAAGCTCCATTCTCTGTTGCTTTGAAAAGAGTTATGAATAGAAAAGAGCCGTTTTACACTGGCGAACTGATAAAGAGGTGGGTCGATCTGTATGGAAAAAATAATGTTGTTTTTCGGCTTTATGAGAACGATTCTTTTAAGAATAAAAATATATACGATGATTTTCTGTATTCAATAGGAGTGGGTCATACCGAGAATTTTCATATTCGCCCTAGCAAAGTGAATGTGTCATATTGCGCCGATGCACTGGATTATAAACGTTGTCTAAATGCGCTGGTTGAGAATATTTCGTTTCCTTTTATGGCAGAAGTTGATGCTGTTTTACAAAGGTATTCTCACGACTACTTTGAAAATGGTGGGCAAAAATTTTCGCTGTACTCGGAAGAAGAACTTGCTCAAGCAGATTCTTTCTTTCAATGCTACCGTGAAGAGTTGGCAGATATTTTTGGGTTAGATAAAAAATTATTTTATAATAATTATAAATTTTTTTCGCCTGTTATCGATTCTAACAAGAAAGTTCAGTCAATCAATCGTATTACTGACCTGCTTTTGGCTAAAAACCCGAAAATAGGATCTGTTCTTCGTGATGCTTTGAGTTCTGGTTTCGAATCCTCCAATCCTGTCGTTCGGAAATCGGCCCAAGTATTATCACCACTTTTAGCAAGACCTGATTTTTATAATGCAATGCTAGATATGTCCCGCATAACTACTGGTGGTGCGCTCGGTTTTTCTGATCGCCAACTGAAAGCTATGTCTGAAGGAGCATACAAAGAGGCCGACTATCTCAGGGATATATCCATTATTGTGGATCAGGAGAATAGAACGGAAATGGCTCATAAGCTCATCTCGCGTGCGTTACAGTTAAGACCTAATGGGCCCAAAATTCAAGAGTTAGAGAAGCATTATCAAAGAAAGTTACAGAATTAATTCTTTGATTCAAAGTAAGAATGGTAGTTGTTGCTAATCTAGTTAAAGCTGTTAAATGTTTAGAGGCTTAAAGATGCGGGTATTCTGGATTAAGTTGTTTGATTATTGATCGTTGAGGTAAATTCTATTATAAAAGGAAACTTATAGTGTCCTCTAATATTGTCTGGCACGATCACAAAATTACTCGAGCGCAGCGAGCTGATAATAAAGCTCAGAAGCCCTGCCTGCTCTGGTTCACTGGTTTGAGTGGTTCTGGAAAGTCGACGGTTGCCAATGCCCTTGATGTGGCCTTGCATCAGCGGGGCTACCATACCTTTCTATTGGATGGTGACAATGTCAGGCATGGACTTTGTAAAGATCTGGGTTTCTCGGATCTCGATCGTGTAGAGAATATTCGTCGCATTGGTGAAGTCAGCAAGCTGTTTACGGATGCTGGATTGATTGTCTTGAGTGCGTTTATTTCTCCGTTCACCAGTGATCGGAGAATGGTGCGAAACCTGTTCCCGGCAGGTGAGTTCATAGAAGTTTATATGGATGCGCCTCTGACGGTCTGCGAGGAAAGAGACCCGAAAGGCCTTTACGAAAAAGCAAGAACCGGTGAGATAAGGCATTTCACGGGAATCGATTCACCCTATGAGGCGCCGGAACATCCGGAAGTCACGCTGGACACCTCCCGACTATCCGTCGACGAGTGTATTGATTCACTTGTGGAATATCTGGTTTCGAGCCAGTTGATTTCGGCCCGCTAGGACGAAGGATAATGAGTCAGTCAGAGGTGCATATACAGTGACGTGGCAGGCTGTCCTGACGCTACTGACCCTTGGAGCAGCTTTGTCGGCACTTGTTTTTACGCGAGTTGCGGCCGATCTCGTGTTCATGGCAGCGCTTGCCATACTGCTGATTACCGGTATTCTGACCCCGGTAGAGGCCCTGGCAGGTTTTGCAAATCCCGGGGTTATTACAATTGCAACGCTCTATGTGGTCGCAGCCGGCTTGAAGGAAACCGGCGCCGTTCAGTGGATTGCCCGAATGCTGCTTGGACACCCGGAAACGCAGCGTGGAGCCTTATTCCGTATGGTCGTTCCGACCGGAATCCTCAGTGGTTTTATGAACAACACAGCTGTTGTGGCCATGTTTATTCCCGCTATCCAGGATTGGGCCAAACAGCTGAATATTTCTGCCTCCCGACTCTTACTTCCCCTGAGTTATGCCGCCATTCTGGGTGGTACTTGCACACTGATTGGAACCAGCACCAACCTGGTGGTTGATGGCCTGGTGAGACGCCAGTTTGGGACTGGTTTCGGATTGTTCGAGTTGGCCTGGGTTGGCGTTCCTTTGCTTCTGGTTGGCGGCGCGTTCCTGGTGCTTTTCGGGAGTCGACTTTTGCCCGATCGTGGTGGGGTGAATGAGGAACTGGAACAGGCTCGTGAATACGGAGTTGAAGTCGAGGTCGTGGGGCAAGGTTCTTTGGTTGGTAAAACGATTGCCGAGGCAGGTTTGCGAGCTCTGAGTTATGGGTATCTGGCAGAGATAAACCGGAATGGCCGTCTCATTACAGCCGTTGAGCCTGATCGGACTCTCCAGGCCGGTGATCACCTTTACTTCATCGGCGCACCGGAGTGTGCCAGTGAACTGCGCCGTATTCAGGGATTGAAGGCAGCGAATGGCAGCGTCCACAAACTCGAGATAGAAAATCATCAGCGTTGCCTGGTTGAGGTCGTACTCGGGCAGGAGTTTCCAGCGCTGGGCATGACTATCCGCGACAGTCGATTTCGCACCCGTTTCAACGCTGTCGTTTTATCGGTATCCAGGGAGGGGCGACGGGTTCCAGGCAAACTGGGTGATATCACTTTCCGTATGGGAGATACGCTTTTACTTGAAGCTAGCCATCAGTTTGTCGAGCAGTATCGCTTTCGACGTGATTTTTTGCTGGTAAGTGCGCTTAACGATTCGACGCCACCGGACTTTCATAAAGCGCCCCGCGCGCTGGCAATCCTGTCAGTTATGGTTCTGGTGAGTGCAATCGGACTGCTTTCTATACTTGAAGCTGCGTTTTTGGCCGCCGGTGCGATGATTGCGCTCGGCTGCCTTACGGGAAGTCGTGCCAGGCGCAGTGTCGATTTGCCAGTTCTACTGGTCATTGCGTCTTCCTTTGCGCTTGGAAATGCAATGAGGGAAACGGGAGCAGCCGACTGGTTGGCAAACGGTTTGCTTGATGCCGGCACATTCTCTCCATGGCTTCTTCTGGCCGTAGTTTATGTCATCACGGCTATGTTTACCGAGCTGATGACAAACAACGCGGCTGCTGTCCTCATGTTCCCAATTGCTCTGTCCGTTTCAGAACATTTGGGTGTGAGTGCTTTACCCTTCATTGTCGCAGTGATGTTCGCTGCATCTGCGTCGTTTATTACGCCGCTTGGTTATCAAACCAATTTAATGGTGTATGGGCCTGGAAGGTATCGATTTACGGATTATATGCGAATTGGTTTTCCTCTCAGTGCTATTTCCGGTGTTGTTGTTGTTGGATTGATTCCCCTGGTTTGGTCGTTTTAAACGGCCAGGGGTATTGATGAAACCGAAATTTTTCTAGCTTGAGCGATAAAGGATGCAGGACATCTTGCGAAATGATCGGATGTCCAAGTGAAAGGAATCGGGATTGGTGTCGGAAAAATGGCGCAATTATGGGTCAAAATGTCGACGGCTTTAACGTTATTTGACAGCCTCGTCTCCTACCATAGCATCGTTCGTTTCGTCTGGAGATGCTATGAATCCTTGCAATTCAAAACAGTACTTTGTCGCCTCAGCTTTGTTAGCCATGAGTGTGGTTTTGAGTGCTTGCGGCGGGGGTGAAGGTGGTTCATCGCCAGCGAATACGACTGCCCCTCCGGAGACAAGCGAGGTGTCGAAGCCCTCGTCGATGCCCGACATACTGGAAAGGCCCGTGTGGATAGAGGGCTATGCGGTAAAAGGTGCAATCAACAATGGCCTTGTTAGGGTTTGGCGCCTGGAGACATCAGGCTCTCAGTATAGTTGGACCCCTCTGGACACGAATGCCCGGACTCAATCGGACGGTAGTTTCAAATTTTCGGTGCCTGGAGAGTACTCGAACGACCTGTTGAAGGTTGTGCTGCGAGCAGACTCCCAAACGATGATGCGTTGTGACGTATTGCCAAAATGTGTTGATCCTTTGGGCGGCAATGTCGAATTCGGAGATTGGTTCTCGCCGGGACCGGATCTTCGATTGGTTACCCTTGCGAAGTCATCGGTCAATTCGCCAGCGATTTCGCTAACGCCTTTAGGCACTTTGGTTGCCAATCATCAACTGCATTCTGGAGATCTTGAATTTCAGAGGGGCTACGCAGATCAGGGGATTGAGGCCCAGTTCGGTCTGGGTTCCGGCACCCTGCAAATGAAACCATTGGATTTGTCTGCCCTCGAAAATGGTTACGCATCAATTCCAGAGCTAAAGGCGGCTTTTGTTAACGCAGCTTTCATGGCTTTGGTTGATGGGCAGCGCTGGAAAACGTTGAGCGAAGTTATCGATGCTGCCGAGAATTCTATGTCTGGCGCGGGGCAACTTCCGGTTGAAGCCGGTAATCAGTTTTCGATGAGCCTTGAGCTGATCGCGTTGTCCGCCTTGATGCAGGCCCAATATTTTTATGAACGATCCAGTCGCGAGCTGGGTTCATCGCGCAGTGAGATCAAAGGTACGATTGAAAGTCTGACGGGTACGCTGTTTTCGACAGGATACGAGTCTTTTCCAAGCGACGCTCTGGATTCGACGGAAGCACATACTGAAACAGGGCCTCAGCCTGATCCAGCCCCAGATCCGGATAAATTGGGAACAACAGAAGAGGATGAATCGTCTGATGGGGGGCAAGTTAAGGGAAGTATTTCGGGATCGGAGATAGATTCTGGCTCAACGTCTGGTTCTAATGCGGCTTCCAGTGAGGATTTAGAGGAGACTTCGGCTGCCGGATCAGTTCAAGGGCGTAACGATGGCCTTGAATTAGAGGCGGGCAACAACCTTGACGGAAACGTGGTAGGTGATCCCGAAGAAGATTCTAGTGACGAAGCTGATAGCCAGGAGGCGCCGGACGAGGGATCTGGTGCCCGTGTAGAAGAAAGCTCTGAGGCTGATTTGAACTCCGCCACGTTGAGTTGGCAGCCACCGCTGACTCGAGAAGACGGCTCAGCCCTCGCTATGGGTGAACTTGATGGCTATGTCCTTCGCTATGGTACCGAAAAGGACATTGAGAGCATGTCTAATGAATTGGTTGTGGAGGACGGCCAGTCCATGGAGCTCAAAATTACTGGGCTGGACCGGGGAACATGGTACTTTGCCATGCGTTCAGTTGATGTGGATGGCTTGAAAAGCCAATGGTCCAGTGTTGTTAGCAAGACCATAAACTGATTATATATGACATGCATATGCAGTGGGTTCCAGAGGTCCTTTTGAGCATTTGTGAAGGGTGTCTGCCGGAACGGCTGTAGAATTCTCGCTTTGTATACCCACTGGGGGATATGGAGCCGAAATGTCCCGGCCGGTTAGGCTTGATGCAAAGTCAATCAATGTCGGGAGAAGACCATGAAAACCAGCGCGGAATGGAAAGCCCTGAGCGAGTCGGTGACCCTGCACGGACAGGCCTTTATCGATGGTCGATTCCAGAGCGCCGTGTCCGGCGAGACCTTCCCGGCGATCAATCCGGCAACGGAAACCAAGCTGGCGGACATTGCCAGCTGTGATACGGCCGACGTGGACCTGGCCGTCGATGCGGCCCGCAAGGCGTTCGTCTCTGGCGTGTGGTCGGAGTTGTCGCCGGGCGATCGCAAGCGGGCGCTGTTGCGCTTCGCAGATCTGGTCGAGCAACATGGCGATGAACTGGCGGTTCTGGACAGCCTGGATATGGGCAAGCCGATCAGCGAGATGGTGGCCATTGATGTGCCGGATTCCATCGACTGCCTGCGCTGGACCGCTGAGTCCATCGACAAGTTGTACGGCGAGATTTCACCCACCGGCAGCAACACGCTGGGTCTGATCAGCCACGAACCGGCTGGTGTGGTCGCCGCCATCACCCCCTGGAATTACCCGCTTATGATGGCCATGTGGAAGATTGCGCCAGCTCTGGCGGCGGGCAATTCGGTCATTCTCAAACCGTCCGAGAAGAGCGCCCTGAGCGTGCTGCGCCTGGCGGAACTGGCCAAAGAAGCGGGTATTCCCGATGGCGTCTTCAATGTGCTGCCCGGGTTTGGACACACGGCCGGCAAGGCGCTGGCTCTGCATAACGATGTTAACGTGCTCGCTTTCACCGGCTCCAGCCGGGTCGGCGGGCTGCTGATGGAGTACGCCGGTCAGTCGAACCTCAAGCGGGTCTGGATCGAGGCGGGCGGCAAGTCGCCGATGTTGGTGTTTGAGGACTGCGAAGACATCGAGAAGGCCGCCGGCACCGCAGCGGCCGCGATCTTCTCCAACCAGGGCGAAGTCTGCATCGCCTGCTCCCGGCTTTACGTTCAGTCGTCCATCCGCGAGCGCTTCACTGAAGCGCTGCTGGAAGCCGCCAAGGCCTACCAGCCCCAGGATCCGCTCAACCCGGAAACCCGCATGGGGGCACTGGTCGATAAGACCCAACTGGAGACCGTCGCCCGCTACGTTCAGTCGGCCATCGACGAAGGTGGCCGGGTGTTGACCGGTGGCGTCCCCGAGGCGGTGCCGGGGCAGGGCTATTTCGTTCAGCCCACCATCATCGGTGATGCCCATAACGGCATGCAGTTTGTGCAGGAAGAAATTTTCGGACCGGTGCTGGCCGTGGGCGAGTTCAGCGATGAGGCGGAAGCGATCCATCTGGCCAACGACAACCGCTACGGTCTGGGTGCGTCCGTCTGGACCGGCAACCTGTCCCGGGCGCACCGCGTCAGCCGGAAGATTCAGAGCGGTATGGTCTGGGTCAACGGTTGGGGTGGTGGTGACAGCACCATGCCGTTCGGCGGGATGAAGGCGTCGGGCTTCGGCCGGGACAAATCCCTGCATGCCTTGGAGAAGTACACGGACATCAAAACCGTCTGGATCAGTCTCTGATCCGGTCGCCCGGTAGCGGTCGGCCGGCGGCGGACAATCTGGACACTAGGCGTTTTCTTCCAGGTGGCTCAGGTGGTTAATGAACTGGGTGAAGATTTCCGCCTGGGTGGAGGTGTTCAGCCGCGCGTGGATGTTCTTGCGGTGCACCTTCACTGTGCCGACGCTGATGGTCAACTGGTCGGCAATCGCCTGGGATGAAAAGCCCCGCAGGATCAGGTCGGTAATTTCCCGCTCGCGCTGGGTCAGGACGCCGCTGGCGAAGGTGCGCAGGGCCCGCTTCATGGGCCCGTCCGAGCGCCCGTATTGCAGGAACTCCCCGGACTGTGCCTGCCAGAATTGCCGCACCAGCGCGCTGATCACCGGGTAGAATTCCTGCAGGGCGTTTAATTCGGTGCGGGAAATGCTTTCCAGGGACGCTCTTCGCCCCAGTGTGATCGCACAGGTCACCTTGTCATCCAGGCGAATCAGCAGATTGATCTCGTCCACCAGGCCGAAGTTCTGGTAGCAAGTCTGGTAATATTCCGTACTCTTGAAGGAATCCGGCATGATCTCGGCCAGCCGCACGATGCCGGGTGCCGCACCGTTCTTGATCGCGTGGAAGAGCGGGTCGAGCACATAGGCGTGGTTGATGTACTGGCGCAGTGTGTCGCTTTGCTCTTCGGGATCGGAAGGGTGGACCAGAATAGGTCGCAGGGATTTCTTGTAGGTCAGCAGCAGGATGGTGTCGAAGAAACACAGGGTCGAGAGGAAGGCCTCCAGCATCGAGGGAAAGCTGCGTAGTCGCTGGTGCTCGATGAGGACCGCCAGGTTCTTCTGCCAGCTCTCATTGGCCTGTATCTGATTAACGCGATCTCTCATCACCATCCTTTTTATTCTTTCAGCGCACCACGGAATGTCACCCGTTGAAAGCGATGCCCATGGATGGCTCACTACAGCACGGGCTTCTTCGAGGATTCTATAAGGCTAAGCCAGTTGGTGGACCGGCGCCAGCCCGGTCCACCGCAACGATCATGCCGCGGACAGGTTGCTGACCTGCTCATAAGTCCTGTCCAGCGCAATACGCAAACGATCCACCATCTCGTCAATTTCCTCGCGACGGATTACCAGCGGCGGAGAGAGCACAATCCGATTGCCGCAGGCTCGGGCGATCAGACCGGCTTTGGTGCACTCATCCCGGCATATAGTGCCCACATCCTCGTCAAAGACCGTACGATTCTTGCGGTCTTTGACGAGGGCAAGACCCGCGATCAGGCCGGTACCTTCAATGTGTCCGCAGATCGGATGTTCGCCAACCACTTCCCGCAACTTCGCCTGCAGATAGGGGCCGGTGTCTGATGCGACGGATTCGATCACGCCTTCTTCCCGAAGCAACCGGATATTTTCCAGGGCCACGGCCGCCGCGGCCGGATGGCCGGAATAGGTGAATCCATGATTGAAGTCGCCGCCGTGTTCGGTCAGAACATCCGCAATCCGGTCGCCCACGGCGACAGCGGAAATCGGCAGGTAGCCGGAGGACAGGCCCTTGGCCATGGACATGATGTCCGGTTGGAAATCATAGGTCTGGCAACCGAACCACTGCCCCGTGCGCCCGAAACCACAGATCACTTCGTCCGCCACCAGCAGCACGTCGTACTTGCGGCAGATCCGCTGAATCTCGGGCCAGTAGGTCCGGGGCGGCACGATCACGCCGCCGGCGCCCTGGATCGGCTCGCCGATGAAGGCGGCGACGTTGTCCGGGCCCACTTCCAGTATTTTCTCTTCCAGCTCCCGGGCGCGTTTCAGACCGAATTCATCCTCTGACAGACCGTCGGCCTCGCCGTACCAGTAGGGCTGACCAATACGGTGGATCCCCGGCAGCATCGGCGCGCACTGACGGTGCATGTGTCCCATGCCGCCCAGGCTGGCACCGGCCAGGGTGCTGCCGTGATAGGCGTTTTCACGGGCAATCAGCAGCATGCGATAGGGCTTGCCCTTGAGGGTCCAGTAGTGGCGCACCATCCGGATCACCGTGTCGATGGCTTCCGAACCGGAGTTGGCGAAGAACACCCTGTTCAGGTCGCCTGGCGTGATTTCGGCGATGGTCTGGGCCAGTTGGGTGACCGGCTCGTGGGTGCTCTGGAAGAAGGTGTTGTAGTAGGGCAGCACTTGCATCTGGCTGGACGCGGCATCGATCAGCTCCTGGCGGCCATACCCAATATTCACGCACCACAGGCCCGCCATGCCGTCGATCAGCTGGTTACCTTCCGAATCCCAGACGTAGACGCCCTCGGCGCGGGTAATGACCCGGGCTCCTTTTCGGTTCAGGGCCTGGGTGTCGGTGAAGGGGTGCAGGTGGTGGCGGGCGTCCAATTCGCGCACCGCGTTTCCGGATGTAGGGCTTGTTGTTGTGTACGGCATGACAGCCTCCAGAAGGATGAGAGTACTCGCCGCGTTATTTCGGACGCGGCGGGGTCAGGGTCCAGGTTAACCATAGGGAATGTCGTGATTGGGGGGATATACCCCTAAGGGTATAGGTGTCCGAGTGAGTAAAACGGTGGCATGAGCGGCTTCAGATACCCCCCGGGTGATAGATACACGCCGTTGGCGATGGGATATCTTGACTGTCTGACTTTCGAAAAAGCGTTCAAGAGTGATGCGTATGACCATTAACAAGAATCAGGACAAGCACCGTGACCTGGACCTGTTTATTACGGACCTGAACGGCAATCTACGCGGAAAACGCATGCCGGCCAGCGGCCTGAAAAAGGCGCGGAAGGAAGGGCTCAAACTACCTCGTTCCGTGGTTGGCTTCGACTTCTGGGGGGCCGACGTGCTGGAAAACGGGCTGGTTTTTGAAACCGGCGACAGCGATGGTGTCTGCATGCCCGTCACGGAAGATCCGATACCCGTACCCTGGTCGGAAGCACCCCGGGACCAGATGCTGGCCATGATGTTCAACCCGGACGGCTCACCGTTTGAAGCCGATCCACGCCAGGTACTCAAACGCATGGTGGACCGCTTTGCCGAAAAGGGCCTGACACCGGTCATGGCTACCGAGCTTGAGTTCTATCTCATGGATGCTGAATCCGAAAGCACCCAGCGCCCGATTCCGCCGGCGCTGGCGGACGGGAAAGGCCGGCGCCTGTCGAACACTGAAGGCTACGCCGTTGAAGAGATGGACGGGTTCGAGGCGTTCTTCGCCGACGTCCGGGCAGCCTGCCAGGCACAGGGCATTGGCGCGGACACCATCATTGCTGAAATGGGCCCCGGCCAGTTCGAGGTAAACCTCAACCACGTGGCCGATCCGTTGAACGCCGGCGATCAGGCGATCCTGTTCAAGCGCCTGGTGCGCGGTGTGTCCCGTCGCCATGGCTATTCCGCCACCTTCATGGCGAAGCCCTATGCCGAGGAAAGCGGCAACGGGTTCCACGTGCATTTCAGCCTGCTCGACCAGGACGGCAACAACGTCTTCGACAACGGCACGGACGAGGGCAGCGAACTGTTGCGCCACGCTGTCGCCGGCCTTATGCAACTGATGCCTGAAAGCATGCTGGTATTTGCGCCACACCTGAATTCCTATCGCCGCTTCATGCCCGGCGCCTATGCACCAACCCACGCCAGCTGGGGTTATGAAAACCGCACGGTTGCCCTGCGGGTGCCGGAAAGCCCCAACGTCGCGCGGCGAATCGAACACCGCGTGTCGGGTGCCGATGCCAACCCGTATCTGGTGCTGGCCTCCGTGCTGGCAGGCGCACTCTACGGCATGGACAATAAGCTCGAGCCCAACGCACCGGTCGAAGGCGACGCCTACGCCGAAGAGAACCCGGAATACCCATTGCCGTGCGAATGGCAGGACGCGACCAACCGCTTCGACCAGAGCGAGATCCTGCGCGAATACCTGGGTGAAGAGTTTGTCCGCGTTTACGCGGAAGCCAAGCGCCAGGAGCGTCGTCGCTTGAACGAACGCATTTCCGATGTGGAGTACGAGGCCTACCTGGGCCTGCTCTGAATTTTTTATCCAGACAGCGCGTGCGCCTGATCCGCACGCCAGGAGTACCCGATGAGTCTGAAAATCGGCATTCTCGCCACAGGCATCACACCGGACGACCTGCTTGAAAAGCACGGCTCCTACGCCGACATGTTCGTAAAACTGTTCGGTCAGGCCGGCTACGATTTTACCTTCACCACCTACGATGTCCGGGACGACATTTTCCCGGGCGCCGCCGATGCGCACGATGCCTGGATCATTACCGGCTCCAAATCCAACGTCTACGAAAAAACACCGTGGATGAGTCGCCTGAAAGAGCTGATCCTCGATATCTACCAGACCGGTCGTCCGATAGTCGGCATTTGCTTCGGTCATCAGATCGTGGCGGAAGCCTTTGGCGCCGACGTGAGCCAGTATCCTGAAGGCTGGGGCGTTGGCCTGCACACCTATCAGCTCGAAAAAGACGTGCCGGAGCTGGACGGTCTTGGCGGGCAATTCACCTTGAGCGCCGTGCATCAGGACCAGGTGCTCAGCAAGCCCAAGCAGGCCGAGGTGATCGCCTATTCCTCCTTCTGCCCGTTTGCGGCGCTGCAGTACGACAACCGCATTCTGACCCTGCAGGCACATCCGGAATTCAACGTCGAGTTTGAAACCCAGTTGCTGTTGTCACGTCGGGATGGCCCGATTCCGCCGGCTGCGGCTGATGAGGCGCTGGTGGGGCTGAATGACGAGTCCGCCCACACCGACTCGCTGCAGGTGGCCCATTGGATGGCGTCTTTCCTTCAGCAGAGCGCCAAGTGTTGAATCCGTTTTGAATTCATCGCTTGTCTCCACTTCGACCGGCCTTCTGAGCCGGTCTTTTTTTGCCTGCTGCATTCCGCGGCATTCCCGAATTGAATCAGCTTGGGTGTCAATATCCCGGGGCCCTGCCGGGCCCTCCGAAGCTAAAGCGTCGGCTACATTTGCCAGTCAACTCGAGCATGTAGCAGATGCTTTAGCTTCTGAGGTGCCACCAGGCGCCCATTATTTCGGCTCACTATCCAAGCAAGCAGTATCTTCCAGGCGTTCTGCACAAGGCCCGATCGAAACCAATGGAGGCCATCGCTGGAGCAGAGGACAGGATGTCCTCGTCGCATAAGCGGCCACGGAAGGCCCTCTTAGGCGACGGAAGCGATGGCGTCCATTGGTTTCAGACTCCCAGTCCAGATCACAGACTCATTGTCAGGCAATGCCCGAAATCCACCACCCCAGACACAAAAAAGCCGGACGAGGCGCATACGCCAGGCCCGGCTATTAAATCGCGATAATTCAGGCGATCGCGTAACCCATGATCAGGAAGGACACGAACGCCAGGCTCGCGCCAATCATGGCGTACGGGATCTGTGTCAGACCGTGCTGCATTGGCGTGCAACCCGAACCGGTGGATGACAACACCGTGGAGTCGCTGAAGAAGCAGGCGTGGCTGCCGAACGCAGACGCCGACAGCAGGGCACCCACGGTCAGCGGCATGGACATGTCCATGGCGTGAGCCATCGGGATGACGATCGGCAGGGACACCACAAACACACCCCAGCTGGACCCGGTGGAGAACACCACGGCTGCCATGGTGGCGAACACCAGCGCCGGCAGCAGTTCCGGTGACAGGTACGGCGTGATGGTGTCGATGATGTAGGTGGTCATGCCCAGCTCATCGTTGATGGCCTTGACCATGAACCCGGCGCATACGACGGCGATCGGATGCAGCATGACCTTGAAACCGTCCAGCATGGAATCGGTCAGTTCGCCGAAGGTCATCAGGCGCTGCCAGAAGTACAGCACCATGGTGAAGATGGACGCCACCAGGGCACCCAGCAGCAAATCGATGTCGTAATAGACGCTGGCAATGATCAGCACGGCCATCGGCAGCAGGAAATTCATCAGGCCAACAGTCGTAGAAGTGCGACGGACGTTGCTGGTATCAAAACCCAGATCTTCAACGCCATCGGGAACCGGTTGGCCTTTACTGGCGCGTTCCTCGGCCTTCTTCATCGGGCCGAAGTCCTTGAGGATGCCCATGGCGACCAGGAAAACGACGATCAACGCGGCCCAGCCGTAGGCCATGTAGGGAATCGATTCGATATAGAGCGCCATGCCCTGGCCGTCAGCGGCGGCGCCGTTCTCCTCCAGTAGCGCACCAAAGTAAACCGCCCAGGTGGAAATCGGAACCAGGATGCAGACCGGTGCGGCGGTGGAATCCACCAGGAACGCCAGTTTCTCACGGGAAATCTTGAAGCGGTCCGTCAGCGTCTTCATGGACGCGGACACCGCCAGGGAATTCAGGTAGTCGTCGATAAACACCGCGAGGCCCAGGAACGATGTGGTCAGCATGGTGCCGCGCTTGGTCTTGATGCGTTTGGCCAGCATGTCGCCGAAACTCAGGACGCTGCCGCCGCGCTCCAGCATGTTGATCAGCCCGCCCATCATGCCGCAGACCAGTACGATCCAGGCGATGGTCTCGTTCTGGACCACGTTCATGGACAATTCGCCCAGACTACTGAACAGGTTGGTGGGGTCGATCAGGAGGGAGCCCGCGATGATACCGGCGAAGATGGATTCCAGGGGGCGTTTGGTTTTGACGGCGACGAGAACAATCAACAGGGACGGCAGCAAACTCAAAACACCGTATGAATCGCCTTCGACATGCCAGGTGGACATATAAGCGAAGGCGGCCAGGATGGCGCCGTAGCCGACTATGGAATAGAACGTTTTCTGACCGGGGCTGTCCGTCAAGCCGTCATCCCCCGGTGTGATCCCGCTTTGGGTACGCATCGTGTCATCAGTCATTATATTACCCGTCTCTTGCTTTTTTATGGAGCCGCGATGAGAGCCGTCACCGCGGGGTTTATGGCAATTCGATTTCACCGGGTCAGCGCCTTTGCGCCACGGTTGTTGTTATGGAGCCTCTGACTGAGTCCTGAGTGCGCAGAGACGCTTCAGGCGTTCATCAGCGGGGCCTCATCAGCAGGAGAAATCAAAAGCCGAGCTGGTCTCGCAGGTTGTAGAACCAGGCGCCCATGGCGGTCAGCGGGATTCGCATCGCCCGACCGCCGGGGAACTTGTACTGGGGCAGGCCGGCGAAAATATCGAACCGTTCCGCCTGGCCCTGGATCGCGTCACTGATCACCTTGCCCGCCAGGTGGGTACAGGTGATGCCATGGCCGCTGTAGCCTTGCGCGTAATAGACATTGCTGCCGATGCGGCCGAACTGGGGCAGGCGCATGAGCGTCAACAGGAAATTGCCGGTCCAGGCGTAATCCACGTTCACATTCTTCAGCTCCGGGAACGTCTTGAGCATCTTCGGAACGATCAGGGATTCGACCTTGCCCGGCTCACGAGCGCCGTAGGTGACGCCGCCGCCGTAGATCAGCCGGCCATCGCCGGACAGGCGGAAGTAGTCGAGGAGGTAGTTGCAGTCCTCGACGCAGTTGTCTTTCGGGAGCAGGCGCTTCTGGACGTCTTCAGGTAGCTGCTCTGTAGTAATGATCTGGGTGCCGCAGGGAATCGCCTTGGATTCCAGCTCCGGGAGCAGACCCTTGAGGTAGGCATTGCCGGCCACCAGCACGTAATCGGCTTCCACGCAGCCTTCCTCGGTGTGCACCACCGGCTTGTCGCCTTCACGAATCCGCAGGGCCGGGGAGTTTTCGTAGATGGTGCCGCCCAGGGATTCGACGGCTGCCGCTTCGCCCAGTACCAGGTTCAGCGGATGGAAATGCCCTCCGCTATGGTCGATCAGGCCGCCGGTGTAACGATCGGAGCCGATGTGCTCGCGGATGGCTTTCTGGTCCAGCAGTTCGAGTTGTTCGTGACCGTGGGCTTCCCACAGCTTTTTCTTCTCGACCAGTTCATCGAACTGCTTGCTGTTGCAGGACGCGAAAATACCGCCTTCTTTCAGGTCGCACTGGATGTTGTAGTCCTTCACGAAGCGGCGCAGGATGCGCCCGCCTTCAAAGGCCATCCTGCCCATCTCGGCACCGACCTTTTCACCGTAATGGCGCTCGATGAAGTCGATGTCGCGGCTATAGCTGTTGACGATCTGCCCGCCGTTGCGCCCGGAAGCGCCGAACCCGATACGGCTGCCTTCCAGGACCACTACCTTGTAGCCTTTCTCGGCCATGTGCAGGGCGGTGGACATGCCGGTGAAGCCGGCGCCAATGACGCAGATGTCCGCCTTGATGTGACCCTGCAGGGTCGGACGAACGGTCTTGTCGTTCGCGGACGCCGCGTAATAGGAGTTGGTATGTGACGTTGTAAGCACGGTGTTGCTCCCGAAAACATCGTTGAATCTTGACCGGCTGTTCTGACGGCTCGCCGGTTCAGTGTTGGCTTGGATACAACGTTACGGAGAAGTGACAATCCCGTGATATACCCCCCTGGGTATATTTTTGGAGAGCAAGTAATGCAGGGCTGAAGCAGCGTGGAATAAGGGGTGTCGATCATGCGCAAAAGCGGTGCGCGCAAGGGCTGCCAGGGAGTTGAGCAGAGAATGAACAGGGGGTGTGCCGACTGTTTTTCGGCGTTGGCGTCTTGCTGGCGGGGATAAAAAAGCCGGCGCCGAAGCGCCGGCGGAAGGATTAACTCAGGGCCGCGAATGCCTCATCCAGGCGATCCATACCTTCGTCAATCAGATCGTCACTGATGGTCAGTGCTGGCAGGAAACGAATGACGTTGCCGCGAATGCCGCAGGACAGCAGGATCAATCCATGCTGGCGGGCTTCGCCGATCAGGGCCTTGGTCAATTCGGCGTCGGGCTTGCTGGCATCGCCATCCACGACCAGCTCCATCGCAATCATCGCGCCCAGGTTGCGGACCTCGCCAATGCGCTGCGGGAAACGGCTCTGCAGCTGCTTCAGACGATCGGTCATGCGTTCGCCAATGGCGACCGCGCGCTCGATCAGGTTTTCTTCCTGAATCACGTCCAGTACTGCCAGGCCGGCGGCACAGCCGATGGGGGAGCCGCCGTAGGTGCCACCCAACGCGCCCGGGCCCGGCTGATCCATGATCTCCGCCTTGCCGACCACGGCAGCAATCGGGAAGCCGCCGGCAATGCCTTTGGCCATGGTCATGAGGTCCGGTTCGATGCCGGCGTATTCCGTCGCAAACATTCGGCCGGTGCGGGCGAAGCCGGTCTGGATCTCGTCGGCGATCAGCAGGATGCCGTGCTGGTCACACAGGGTGCGCAGCGCCTGCATGAAGGCCGTTGGAGCGGCGTAGAAACCGCCTTCGCCCTGGACCGGCTCGATAATGATCGCCGCAACGCGGTTCGGCTCGATATCGCAGGTGAACAGGTCGTCCAGCGCCGCCAGTGAATCGGCCATCGAGATGCCGTGGTAGGCGTTCGGGTAGGGCGCGTGGAAAATCTCACTCGGGAACGGTCCGAAGCCCGCCTTGTAGGGCTTCACCTTGCCGGTCAGTCCCATGGTCATGTTGGTCCGACCGTGGAAGCCGCCATTGAACGCGATCACGCCGGGCCGCCCGGTGTAGGAGCGGGCGATCTTCACGCAGTTCTCCACCGCCTCGGCGCCGGTGGTTACGAAGATGCTCTTCTTGGGCGTGTCGCCCGGCGCCGCCGCGTTCAGCTTCTCGGACAGATCCACCGCCGACTCGTAGGGCGTCACCATCAGACAGGTGTGGCTGAAGCGCTCCACCTGGGCCTGAACCGCGGCCCGGATCTTCGGGTGGTTATGGCCGGTGTTGTTCACGGCGATACCGGCGCCGAAGTCGATGAATCGATTGCCTTCGACATCCCAGATTTCCGCGTTCAGTGCCTTGTCGACATAGACCGGATGCAGGGCTCCCTGGCCCTGGGCCATGGCCCGGGCGCGGCGATCGTGCAGGGATTGGTTGGACATAGCGTGTGTCTCCTTCAATAACCGGGCTTAGCGGATGCCGCCCATACACAGGTATTTGATTTCTACAAAATCATCGATGCCGTAGCGCGAACCTTCGCGCCCGATGCCGGATTCCTTGATGCCGCCGAACGGCGCCAACTCGGTGGAGATCAGCCCTTCGTTGATGCCGACCATGCCGTATTCCAGGGCCTCGGCCACGCGCCAGACCCGGCCGATGTCGCGGCTGTAGAAGTAGGCGGCCAGTCCGAACGGCGTGTCGTTGGCGAGTGCCACCGCTTCGTCCTCATCGGTGAAGCGGAATACCGTGGCCACCGGGCCGAAGATCTCTTCCTGCGCAATCCGCATGGACGGGGTGACGCCGGTCACCACGGTCGGCGGGTAGAAATTCGGGTTGTCCGGGGTGTTGGGATCCTGCTGGGTGATCGTCGCGCCTGCGGAAAGGGCGTCGTCCACCAGGCCCCGGACCTTGGCGACCGCCTTATCGTTAATCAGCGGGCCTATGGTGATGCCGTCACCAAAGCCGTCACCGACTTTCAACTCGCGTACCGCCGCGTTGAGCTTTTCAACGAACACATCGTGAATGCCGTCCTGCACCAGGATACGGTTGGTGCAGACGCAGGTTTGGCCGGCATTGCGGAATTTGGAAGCGATAAGCCCAGCGACGGCGGCGTCCGCATCGGCATCGTCAAAGACGATGAAGGGCGCGTTGCCACCCAGCTCCAGCGACACCTTTTTGACCGTATCCGCGCACTGGCGCATCAACAGCTTGCCCACCGGGGTCGAGCCGGTGAACGACAGCTTGCGAACACGGCTGTCCTCGCACAGCACGCGGCCGACTTCCGGCGCCTGCAGCGTGGGCACGATATTGATGACGCCGGCGGGGATACCGGCCTGGTGACTCAGTTCGGCCAGGGCCAGGGCACTCAATGGCGTGTCCTCGCCCGGTTTGATGACCACCGTGCAGCCGGCGGCCAGGGCCGGCGCCACTTTGCGGGTGATCATCGCAATGGGGAAGTTCCAGGGCGTGATGGCCGCGACGATACCGATCGGCTGCTTGATAGTGACCAGTCGCTTGTCATCGCCATGGGCTGGAATCACATCGCCGTAGATGCGCTTCGCTTCCTCGGCGAACCACTCCACGAACGACGCTCCGTAGGCGACTTCGCCGCGGGCTTCGGCAAACGGCTTGCCCTGTTCGGTAGTCATGATCCGGGCGAGGTCGTCCTGGTGGGCCATGATCAGATCGAACCAGCGGCGCAGGTGGGCGGCACGCTGTTTGGCGGTCAGAGCCTGCCAGGGCTTGAGGGCGGCATCGGCGGCATCAATGGCGCTCGCGGTTTCCTCAGCGCCGAGGTCCGGCACGTCGGCGATCTTGTCGCCCGTGCTGGGGTTGAAGACCGGAAACGTGTGGTTTTTGGTCGCGTTAACCCACTGGCCGTTGATGTAGGCCTGCTGGCGGAACAGGTCCTGATGATCCAGTTTCAGCGTCATAACAGTGTCCCATCGGGTTGGCGAGCTGCCTGAGCTCACGGATATATGGCAATGGGGAGATGGTAATCCGGCGTGTATGTGTGATAAATGAGTATGTTTCGATCTATAGGTTGAGAGCAGTCAAACAATGAAGAAGGATCTGAAGGTCAAGCTGGGCCAGGTCGGGGATTACGAGATCCGGCTGCTCAAGGTGTTCGAGGCGGTTGTCGAGTGTGGTGGCTTCGCGGCGGCCGAGAGCGAGCTGAGCATTGGGCGGTCGACCATCAGCATCCACATCGCCAATCTGGAAGAGCGACTCGATCTCAAGTTGTGCCGCCGAGGGCGGGGCGGCTTTTCGCTGACCGAGGAGGGGATCGAAGTCTACGAGTTGATGAAGGGGCTGTTCTCGGCCCTGGAAAGCTTCCGCTCCGGCGTCAACGCGCTGCACGTCTCGTTGACGGGCGAGCTGCGAGTCATCGCCAGCGACGCCATTTGCATGGACCCCCAGTCTCGCCTGCCGGAAACCATAGCGCGGTTTTCCGAGACCGCGCCGGGTGTGAACGTCTTGCTGGACGTCAAAGCCCTCAACGACATCGAACGCATGATTCTCAACGACGAGGCGGACATCGGATTTATTCCGCTGCATCGGCAGCTGTCTGGACTGGATTACCAGACGCTTTACGTGGATCAATGCCACTTGTACTGCAGTCGTACCCACCCGCTATTCGATGCGGCTCCGTCTCGTGACCTGCTGGACCGGGTGTTGGGCAGCAAGGTGGTTCACGCGGGTATTCATACCAGCCCCGAAGTGGGGGCGCAGTTGGCGGACATGAACAAGGCAGCGATTTCGTATTTCTACGAGGCGCGTCTCGCCATGATTCTCTCCGGCGCCTACATCGGGTTTATGCCGGACAGCTACGTCGAGCGACAGGTGGCGGATGGGGAGCTGCAGGCGCTGGTGCCGGACACCAAACACTATGCGCTGGAGGTCACGGCCATTACCCGGTCCCACGGCCGGGCCAATCGGGCGCGGGATCTATTCATGGAACTGCTGGAACGTCCCTGAGCAGGGACGTTCCCGTCTGTTTGGCGAGGGTTATTTCAGGCCTGCGGGCGCTTCCTCGGTTGCTTCACTTTCAACGGCAATAGCGTTCTTGGGCGGAATAAAGCTCATGGCCCGTTCCGCCAGCGCGGTAATGGTCAGGCTGGGATTGACCCCCAGGTTGGCTGAAAGCATCGAGCCGTCCACCACGTACAGGTTCTTGTAGTTGAACACCCGATTCTGCGCGTCGATCACACCGCGGTTCGGGCTGTCGGCCATGGCACAACCGCCCATGCAGTGGGCTGTCATGGGGACGTTGAAGCTGATCTCGGAGAACGAACTCAGGCCCACGCCGCCGGTGGCTTCGGCCGCCTTCCGGGTAAAGGCGTTGGCTTCGGGGATAAAGGTCGGGATGCGATCCCCGTGGCTGGTCAGCGTCTTGGAGAAGGGCCAGTACCAGGGTCGCTGCCAACGCATGTTGATATGCCCCTCGATGGTCTGCATCACCAGGAAGATGACTGTCTCCCGCGAGAAGCGCCAGGGCAACAGACTGCGGAAACCGGCTATCGGACGCTTGATCAGTAGGCGCAGCACGGCACCGAGCCAGTACAGGATGCGCACCGGTCCGGGGCGACCGCCGGTCAGCACCGTCAGCAAACTGCTCAACAGGTTGGAACCGTCCGGGTAGCGGACCGCCTCGATGTGAGTATGTTGGTCGATGTAGATGCCGGACCCGATGGCGATGCCTTTGGACAGATCCTCGTGAGTGCCAGGGTAGCGCACGCCCAGGATTGATTCGGAGTTGGTGCGGACCCGGTTGCCCAGATCGTCGGAGATATTCGGCAGGGAGCCTTTGTCTTTTAGCTTGAACAGCAGTTCCTGGGTGCCCAGCGACGACCCGGAGACGATGACCTGTTGTGCGGTGATGCGGGTTTCCGGTTTGTGGCCACGGGCGAACGTGGGCACCGTGATCACTTCGTACCCGTCCGCGCCGTCCGTGCTGCCCAGGGGTTTGACGTCCACCACCTGCGTTTCGGCGCGGACTTCAGCGCCACGGCGCTCAGCCAGGTAGAGATAGTTCTTGTCCAGCGTGTTCTTGGCGTTGTAGGGACAGCCCACCATGCAGCCGCCACAGGCAATGCAGGAGTTGCGGGCGGGGCCTTCGCCGTCGAAGTAGGGATCCGGATATTCGGTACCCTGGGCATCGTTGTCATCCCCGAAAAACACGCCCACGTCGGTGTAGTAGAAGCTGTCTTCCACGCCGGCGACCCGGGCCATGTCCCTGAGTTTTTCGTCTGCCAGCGCCGGGCGCCGGTTACGGGTGACGCCCAGCATCTGTTTAGCCCTGGCGTAGTGCTCCGGCATGACCTCTTCCCAGTTATCCAGGCCCGCCCAATTGCCCTCGCGCCAGACCGAATCCGGCGGTACCAGCAGGGTCTGGGCGTAGGTGATGGAACCACCGCCCACCGCATTGCCATGAAGAATCATGACGTGGCGGAACAGACGAAGGCTCAGGAAGCCCTTGAGACCGGCCACCGGGCGCCACAGATAATCCCAGAACTTCCAGTTGGTCTTGGGGAGGTTTTCCGGCGTCCAGCGCCGCCCCTGTTCAACCACCAGCACGCGATAGCCTTTCTCGCTCAGGCGGCAGGCGCTGACGCTGCCACCGAATCCGGACCCAATGATGATGAAGTCATAGTCGTAGTTATTATTCATGTCTCTCTCACTGTTCTGTCAGTGGCTCACCGTGTGCGGGTCTGGAGTACAGCTCGTAATCCTGCAGGTCCAGCTTGCGTGTCATCAGGCGATAGCTGAAGGTGAAACCGGGCCAGTTGACGGTGTTCTTGCCGGAGGCCGTCTTGTACCAGGAGTTGCACCCGGCCTCCCAGACACTGTGGGTCAGCGCTCTCTGGACACCCTCATTATAGGTTTGCTGACGCTGGGCTTTGACGTCCATGAAGTGTAGGCCGGGATCGTTGAGCCTGTTCACGCACTGCATCACATAATGAATCTGGGACTCCAGCATGAACACGATGGAACTGTGCGCCAGGTTCGTGTTGGGGCCATACAGCATGAACAGGTTGGGGAAACCGGCCACGCTGATGCCCTTGTAGGCTTCGGCGCCGTCCCGCCAGGCGTCGTTCAGGTCCAACCCGTCCAGACCGGTGATGGCCATGGGCGTGAGGAAGTCCGTGGCCTTGAAGCCCGTTCCGAAAATCAGGGTGTCGACCGGGTGCCGGGTGCCGTCTTTCGTGATGACGGCATCGGGTTCAACGCGATCGATGGGATCAGTAATCAGCTCAAGGTGATCCTGGTCAATGGCCGGATACCAGTCGTTGGAGATCAGGATCCGTTTGCAGCCGATGGGGTAATCCGGAATCAGATTCTTCCGCTTTTCCGGAGACCGAACCCGCCGTCGCACTTCGCGCTTTGCGAGCCACTTGAAGGCGTTCAGCAGAAAGCCAAAACGGGTAAAGCCGAGGGCCCGGCTCTCATTGCGCCAGTAGATCAGGTTGCGGTAGCTGCGGTCGACCAGTGGAAAGTGGCCGAAGAGCCATTGTTCGAGTCCGGTGAACGGCCGGTCCGGTTTGGGCAGGACCCAGGCACCGGATCGCTGGAACAGTTTGAGGGAGGTTACCTTCGAGATAATTTGCGGCACGAACTGGATGGCGCTGGCGCCGGTACCGATCACTGCGACCCGCTTGCCAGTGAGGTCGTGGTCGTGGTCCCAGCGGGCCGAGTGGAAGACTTTTCCCTGAAAACGATCGATGCCTTCAATGTTCGGCGTCGCCGGTTGGTTCAGCTGACCGCAGGCGGTAATCAGCACCTGCGCGGAAATGGATTCGCCGCCGGCGGTTTCGATAGTCCAGGTACCGGATGTCTTGTCGAACTGTGCGCCGGTGACTTCGGTGTTAAAGCGTATATGCTCCCGCAAGCCGTACTTGCTGGCGCAATGCTCGAGGTAGGCCCGGATCTCCGGCTGCAGCCCGAACTTGCGGGTCCAGTCGCTTTTGGGTTCGAAAGAAAAGGAGTACAGGTGAGATTGCACATCACACGCAGCACCGGGGTAAGTGTTATCGCGCCAGGTGCCGCCGACGCTGTCCGCTTTTTCCAGCAGTGTCACGTTCTCGATCCCGGCTTTCTTGAGTTGGATGGCCATACCCAGGCCGCCGAATCCCGCACCGACAATCACGATATGTGGCGTAGTGTCGCCCATACGTCTCGTTCCTCAATCTTTATTATTAGATCCTGCAAGCGTAGGCCGGTTTCATTCCGCTGACGATGGTGCAACAGGCCACAGAATCGTTTTTTTCGGTCAATGTCAGGCGGTGTCATTTCGCAGCGGCAGGAGTCGCTTTAAGGCGGAACTCAAGGGCGGGAGGCAGGTACGGGGTCGGGATTCCCGTGGGGCACGGAACTGTCGGACGGACCCACTTGGGAACGGCCCAGTTGTTTGGAACTGAGCCGCTCCAAGGATATCTATATGGAGAAGTGTGCAGCGAATACGTTCGAAGGGGTGTTTGAATCGGCGCTGGTCGCCCGGTTCAGTCCTTGACGTTTTCCATGACCACGAAGGTGCTGGTTTGCAAGACATGGGGCAGGGCGGAGATCTGTTCACCCAGGACGTGGCGGTATTCGGCCATGTCCCGGGTGCGGACTTTCAACAGATAGTCAAAATTGCCGGCGATCATGTGGCATTGCTCCACCGCCGACATTTGCCGAATGGCTTCATTGAATGCCGCCAGGGATTTGCTGCTGGTGTCACTCAGGGTGACCTGCGCAAAGGCGATGTGGCTCTGGCCCAGTTTTGTCTGGTTGATCATCGCCGTATAGCCTGTGATGTAGCCCTGTTCTTCCAGGCGCCGCATGCGGACCTGGCAGGGCGTTTTGGACAGACCGACCCGGGAAGCCAGCTCTGTTACGGTGATCCGGGCGTTCTTTTGCAATTCGCGCATGATGGAGTGATCAATTCTGTCCAGTTCGCCCATGATGTTTCGTCCCGGTAAGATTTATGGCTAGCGAGGGTGCTAAATATAAACAAACCGGCTGCGCAATAAAACTAAATGGGTAAAGCGACTTCGGGCGATTGCCTATACTGTGGGCTATGAGTCTGCGCGGTAAAAAGCGCGTCAGGCGAGAGCGTCCACAGAGAGGCGTTCGCAGCCCAGCGATCTCTGCCGCGCAGACGCCTGGCTTCACCCCTTATATTCACCGGCTTTCTCCGGAGATGCCTGATGACAGACAGCCGACCGCCATCCCCGAACACGTTGCTTGAACAACTCGCCGCCGCCATGGAAGACGACCGCCAGGATGCGGAAAGCTGGGCCCGATTACGGCAAATGGTCTCCAGCATGATGGCGCAGACGCGCTCCTGGGATGATGAATTCCGGAAAGGGCTTCTGGACGCTTTTGGCAAGAAAATGGGCGAGTTCAACGGTACGCTCTACGCCAACGCCTTTCCGACGGGCTATCGGAACCGCTTCTCCAGCGCGGCCGCTGTTAACGATGTGGCCGAGCTCCAGTCCATTGCCGTCAGTGCCGATGTGCCGATGCGCTTCCACGCCGACCGGGATCAGGACGGCAACACCCTGTCGTTCAAGCTCTACAGCAGCGGCAAGCCGGTGATTCTTTCCGACGTGGTGCCCCTGCTCGAAAACCTGGGCATGCGCGTGCTCGACGAGCATCCCTACGTGATCGAGCGTAGCGACGGCAAGGTGTTTGGTATCAGCGACTTTACCGTGGAAGTGCTGGGCGAGCCGGCGAGCGCCGGAGATGACGCCATCCGGGGCCTTCTGCAGGAGGCCTTCCGGGAAATCTGGAACGGTTTCGCCGAGAACGACACGTTCAACCGGCTGATCCTGGTGGCGGGGCTGGGGTGGCGTGAAGTGGCCGTCCTGCGAGCCTTCGCACGCTACGTCAAGCAGTTGCGCTTTGGTTTCAGTCAGCATTTCCTGGCGGAGACCCTGTGTCGTCACGTGGACATTACCGTCCAACTGATCCGGTTGTTCCAGGTACGATTCCAGCCGGACATTGCCAAACCCAAAAAGCGTGCAAAGCAGGAAGCGGAGGTGGAGCAGGCGATCCTGGCCGCCCTGGAAGGCGTTGAGAGCCTGGATGACGATCGCATCCTGCGGCGCTTCTTCGTGCTGATCAAGGCGATCTCCCGAACCAATTTCTACCAGCAGGAAGACGGGCAGTTCAAGCCGTACGTGTCCTTCAAGATCGACCCTCAGACGATCCCGGATGTACCCAAGCCCTGCCCACGGTTCGAGATCTTCGTCTATTCGCCCCGGGTGGAAGGGGTGCATCTGCGGGCGGGACCGGTGGCCCGGGGCGGCCTGCGCTGGTCGGACCGCGCGGAAGACTATCGCACAGAAATTCTTGGGTTGATGAAGGCCCAGCAGGTGAAGAACTCCGTTATCGTCCCGGTGGGCGCCAAAGGCGGCTTTATCGTCAAGCAGCCGCCGGCCGATTCCTCCCGGGCGGCGCTGCAGGAAGAGGGCATCGCCTGTTACCAGACTTTCATCCGTGGCCTGCTGGATCTGACCGATAACCTGGATGCCGGCACCATCGTCCCGCCGGAAGCGGTCGTGCGACACGATGACGACGATCCCTACCTGGTTGTTGCGGCTGACAAGGGAACGGCCACCTTCTCGGACATCGCCAACCGTCTGGCGGGCGACTATGGCTTCTGGTTGGGTGACGCCTTTGCCTCCGGTGGCAGCGAGGGCTATGACCACAAGAAAATGGGGATCACGGCCCGTGGTGCCTGGGAATCGGTGAAGCGGCACTTCCTGGAGAAAGGCATCGACACCCAATCCGATCCGTTTACCGTCGTTGGCATCGGGGACATGGGCGGCGACGTGTTTGGCAATGGCATGCTGCTGTCGGACAAGATCCGACTGGTCGGCGCCTTCAATCACTTGCATATCTTTGTCGATCCGAATCCGGAC
Source organism: Marinobacter sp. NFXS9 (assembly GCF_040148665.1). Taxonomy (NCBI): domain Bacteria; kingdom Pseudomonadati; phylum Pseudomonadota; class Gammaproteobacteria; order Pseudomonadales; family Marinobacteraceae; genus Marinobacter; species Marinobacter sp. NFXS9. The sequence goes on from NZ_JAGDDW010000001.1 coordinate 360,491, forward strand.
GCGGCTACTTCCTTCACGGAACGTCAGCGCCTGTTCGAACTGCCGGGTTCGAGCTGGGCGGACTACGACGCCGCGAAGATCAGCGAGGGCGGTGGTGTGTTCTCGCGCGCCCTCAAGTCCATTCCCGTCTCCAAGCCGATGGCCAAGGCGCTGGGCATTAAAGCGGGCCGCATGGCCCCGAACGACCTGATCAGTGCGCTGCTGAAAGCCCCCGTGGACATGATCTGGAATGGTGGCATCGGCACCTACGTCAAGGCACCGGGCGAATCCCATGAGGACGTCGGCGACAAAACCAACGACCCGGTCCGGGTGGACAGCAATCAGCTGCGTTGCCGGGTGCTGGGCGAGGGCGGTAACCTGGGCTTTACCCAGCGGGCGCGTATCGACTTTGCCCGTCGTGGCGGCGCGGCGAATACGGACTTTATCGATAATGCCGGCGGCGTCGACTGCTCCGACCACGAAGTGAACATGAAAATCCTGCTCAATGCGCAGGTCCGCGACGGTGCGCTGAGCATGGACCAGCGCAACCGCCTGTTGCGCGAGATGACCCCGGAAGTGGCTCAGTTGGTGCTCAAGAACAACTACCGTCAGGCGATGGCGTTGAGTATCGCCGATGCGGGCGGTATGGCCGGCCTCGACGAGTGCGAACGCCTGATACGGCGCCTGGAATCCGATGGCCGGCTCGACCGGGCACTGGAGTTTCTGCCGGACGATGAGGCCCTGCAGGAGCGCCGCGAGCATGGCAGTGGACTGAGCCGACCGGAACTGGCCGTCCTGATTTCCTACGCCAAGCTCGAGTTGGAACAGTCCCTGCAGGCGTCGCCTCGGGTTCTGGACGACCGCTTCCTGGATGCCTTGTTCAGTGCGTTCCCCGCCTCAATGCGCGAGACCTTCCCGGACGCGATCCACCATCACCCGCTGCGTGCGGATATTACCGCCACCCAGCTGGCCAACGACCTGATCAACCGGATGGGCGTCACGTGGATCGACCGAATCCTGCACACCGCCCGAGCGGATATGGACGAAGTGGTGATCGCCTACCGCATTGCCATGCGTATCTATGGGGTAGACGCCCAATGGGCCGCGATCGAAGCGCTGGATGGCCAGATTCCGTCCAGCGTGCAACTGGAGCTGTTCCGGGATCTGATCCGGCTGGTGACACGCAGCACCACCTGGATTTTGCGCAATCGGCCCGAAGGGCTGGACGCCGCCGCCTGCGAGGCGCGCTATTCGCCGTCGCTCGCCGAGGTGGTGACCTCGGTCAAAGCGCTTCAGGCGGTGATCCCGGAAAGTCGTTGGAAAGAGCGCTATGCTTATTATGTAGACGAGTCCGTACCCGATAATCTGGCCGCCAACTGCGCCTCGATAGAGAGTCGCTATTGGCTGCTGGACATCATCGAGGTTGCGCGACAGTTCGATCAGCCGTTGTCTGCAGTGGCTGAAGTCTACTTCTCACTGGGTGAGGGTCTGAAACTGACGTGGCTGGATCGTCAGATGCGGGCCTTCCGTGCCAAGGGGCACTGGCAGTCACTTGCTACCAGTCATTACCGGGATGAGCTGGATCATCAGCTCCGCAACCTGACCGCCAGTGTTTTCCATACCAGTGACAAGGCGGGAACGCCTCAACAGTTGCTTGCCGTCTGGCACGACGTGAAGCAAACGCAGATACAACGCTGGCAACAGATGCTGGCGGATATGCAGGCGACGAATGTCATTGATTGTGCAGTATTTTCTGTTGCTCACGGAGTCCTGCGGGAACTGGGCGCTGAAGTGGCCTGACACACGATCAATGGCACGCTCTGATACAGGTAAAGGCCACATTTCCTGTTTTTAACTTTTTGTCCAGGAAATGCAGCGATGTAAAAGGTCGAAAAAAGATAAACCGTCGCATGCAAATGGTTTTAACAGGAAAAATGACTCCGTCTCTCTCGGTAGAATGCAACGAGAGACGAACAATGACGAGGTGACAGCTATGAAACCGCAGCAATCAACGACTCCATCGCTCATTGAGAGCCGCCAGGCGATCCGCCAGTACTACCTGGCTGACGAGTATAAAGTCATCCGTGAGCTGATTGCTGACGCCCAGCTGTCCAAGGCCGAGCGTGAGGCGATTACTGCACGCGCCGCCGAACTGGTGCGTGATGTTCGCAGCAACGCGCGCCCCACGATCATGGAGAAGTTCCTTGCCGAATACGGTCTGACCACCAAGGAAGGCGTTGCGCTGATGTGCCTGGCGGAAGCGCTCCTGCGGGTGCCGGACAACACCACCATCCATGCGCTGATCGAAGACAAGATTACCTCCGGGAACTGGGGCGCTCACGTGGGCAAGGCCGCGTCCGGCCTGATCAACTCCACCACGCTGGCCCTGCTGATGACCAGCAACCTGCTGAAGGATTCCGAGCGCCAGACCGTGGGCGAAACCCTGCGCAAAATGGTCAAGCGCATGGGCGAGCCCGTGGTGCGTACGGTGGCTGGCCAGGCCATGAAAGAGATGGGGCGCCAGTTCGTGCTGGGTCGCGATATTGAAGAAGCCCAGGACAACGGCAAGAGCTACATGGCCCGTGGCTACACCTACTCCTACGACATGCTGGGCGAAGCCGCGCGGACCGATGCAGACGCCGTTCGCTACTACAACGCCTATTCCGACGCCATCGACGCGATTGCCAAGAATTGCAAAGGCGATGTGCGGACCAACCCCGGCATTTCCGTCAAATTGTCCGCCTTGCTGGCCCGTTACGAATACGGCCAGAAAGAGCGCGTCATGAACGAGTTGATGCCCCGCGCCCTGGAGCTGGCCAAAAAAGCGGCCAAAGCCAATATGGGCTTCAACATCGATGCGGAAGAGGCGGATCGCCTGGACCTGTCGCTCGACGTGATCGAAGCGATCCTGTCCGATCCGGAACTGGCCGGCTGGGATGGTTTCGGTGTGGTCGTACAGGCTTTCGGCAAGCGGGCGTCCCACGTGCTGGACTGGCTCTACGCGTTGTCCGCCAAGCTGGACCGCCGCATCATGGTCCGTCTGGTGAAAGGCGCCTACTGGGATGCCGAGATCAAGCGCGCCCAGGTCATGGGCCTGAGCGGCTTCCCGGTCTTCACCCGCAAAGCCTGCAGTGACGTGTCCTACCTGGCGTGTACCAAACAGCTGCTGGGCATGACCGACCGCATCTATCCGCAGTTTGCGACCCACAACGCGCATTCTGTTTCCGCGGTTCTGGAACTGGCCAAGGATGTGGATCGAGATCGCTTCGAATTCCAGCGTCTGCACGGTATGGGTGAATCCCTTCACGATCAGGTGCTGAAGGACAGTGGCGTGCCTTGCCGTATTTACGCACCGGTGGGTGCCCACCAGGACTTGCTAGCCTATCTGGTACGTCGTCTTCTGGAAAACGGCGCTAACAGCTCCTTCGTGAACCAGATTGTCGACACCCGGATCACCCCGGAAGAAATCGCCAAGGACCCGATCGATACGGTCGAGTCCATGGGGGAAAACATCTCCAGCAAGGCGATCGTGCGGCCGGCCGATCTGTTCGGCAAGCAGCGCCGCAACTCCAAGGGCTGGGATATCACCGACCCGGTCACCATCGAGGAGATCGAGCAGGGCCGCGGTGCATTCAAGACCCATCGCTGGAAAGGCGGCCCGATTACCGCCGGCGAGCCGGTCGGCGCTGAAGTCCAGGTGGTTCGCAATCCGGCGGATCCGGAAGATCTGGTGGGCCACATCACCTATTCATCGGACGCCGATGTGGAAGTGGCCATCAACGCGTCCCAGGATGGCTTCAACAGCTGGTCGGCCAAACCGGTCGAGGAGCGCGCTGCATGCGTGCGCAAGGTCGGTGATTTGTACGAAGAACACGCCCACGAGCTGTTCGCGCTAACCACTCGGGAGGCGGGTAAGTCACTGCTGGATGCGGTCGCCGAGATTCGCGAGGCGGTGGATTTCTGCCAGTTCTATGCCAATGAAGCGATCCGCTACAAGGATGCTGGCGACGCCCGCGGGACGATGGTCTGTATCTCCCCGTGGAACTTCCCGCTGGCGATCTTCACCGGTCAGATCATGGCCGCCATTGCCGCCGGTAACGCGGTCATCGCCAAGCCGGCCGAGTCCACGTCACTGCTGGCCTACCGCGCCGTTCAACTGATGCACGAAGCCGGCATCCCGAAAGACGCTCTGCAGTTGCTGCCGGGCACCGGTAGCACCGTGGGCGGGGCGATTACCTCTGACGCCCGCATTGCCGGCGTGTGCTTCACCGGCTCAACGGCAACCGCGCAGAACATCAACCGCAAGATGGCCGAGAACATGGCGCCGGACGCCACCCTGATCGCCGAAACCGGCGGTCTGAACGCCATGATTGTCGATTCCACGGCGCTGCCGGAACAGGTGGTGCGTGACGTGCTGGCGTCCTCCTTCCAGAGTGCCGGCCAGCGTTGTTCAGCGCTGCGTATGCTCTATGTGCAGGAGGACATCGCCGATCACCTGTTGGAAATGCTTTACGGCGCGATGGAAGAGCTGGGCATCGGCGATCCGTGGCTGCTGTCGACGGACGTCGGTCCGGTTATTGATGACAACGCCCACAAGAAGATCACCGACTACTGCGCCAAGTACGACAAGAAGGGCCAGCTGCTGAAGACGATGAACGTGCCGGAGAAAGGCCGTTTCGTATCACCGGCGGTCATCAAGGTCAGCGGTATTGAGGAGATGGAAGAGGAAATCTTCGGTCCGGTCCTGCACGTCGCTACTTTCCAGGCGAAGGACATCGACAAGGTCGTGGATGCGGTCAACGCCAAGGGCTACGGCCTGACGTTCGGCATTCATAGCCGGGTGGATCGCCGGGTCGAGCGTATTGCCAGCCGCATCAAGGTGGGCAACACCTACGTCAACCGCAACCAGATCGGTGCCATCGTCGGTTCCCAGCCGTTCGGTGGGGAAGGTCTGTCCGGCACCGGCCCCAAGGCAGGCGGTCCGCATTACGTACGTCGCTTCCTCAAGAACGAGAAGATCGAGAAGCCGCTGGACAACAGCGCCAAGCGCATTGACGCCAAAGGACTGCAGAAGCTGATCGATCAGGCCGCAGGCCAGAAGGCCACCAAGCCCAAAGGACGCGAAGACCTGCTCAAGCCGATCTTCGGTGACGTGCCGGCGCCACTGGATGGTCATTCCGAGGATCTGCCGGGACCGACCGGTGAGCTGAACCGCCTGACGGATTACGCCCGCGGCGTCATCCTGTGCCTGGGGCCGGACGCGGAATCCGCCTTGAAGCAGGCCGGCGTGGCGTTGTCCCAAGGCAATCAGGTCGTGGTTGTGGCGCCGGACGTCGAGAAGACGGTGGCCGAAGCCGCCAAGGCCGAACTGCCGATCGTTGGAGTGAATGGCATCCTGGAAGCGGAGGCGCTGACCAAAGCCAACGGTTTTGACGCCGTCGTCAGCGTCGCAGAAACGGCAGTCCTGCGAGACTACCGCCTGGCACTGGCCCAGCGCGATGGGGTATTGATCCCACTGATCACCGAGCAGAACCTGGATCAGCGCTTCGTGCTTGAGCGTCACCTGTGTGTAGACACCACCGCAGCCGGTGGTAACGCCAGTCTGATCGCCGCGTCCGAATAAATCGACACGGCAGGAGAAAGCCCGGATGTTCCGCATCCGGGCTTTTTTGTGGGCATCTGCTCTTTCACAAGCATCGCTATTTATTCAGGTTGGCAACGATTGACCGAAAACACGGAGCCGCAAACCTGATGGAGTATCCGGCAATCGGTGTGGCGTCAGGTGACGTACCATGATCGATGACGGTCAAGTCGACGTTCCCGGCGAGCGGGGAAACGTTGGCCAACGGCCCTAACCCGACAGGAGAGGAGGCTCTGGAATGAAAGCCATGGTACTGAATGCCCCGGGCGGATTTGATCGAATCGAAGCCATCGAATCCCGGGATCCGGGCGAACCCGGTCCAGAAGAAATCCGCGTCGCCATCAAGGCCAGTTCCCTGAACTTCCACGATCTACTGGTGGCCGCTGGAATGATTCCGTCAGACGACCAGCGGGTACTCATGTCCGACGGTGCCGGCGTGGTCGAGGCGGTGGGTGACGGCGTCACCGAGTTCGCCATCGGAGATCACGTGGTTTCCGGTTTCTTCCCGCAATGGCTGGATGGCGCACCCATTCCGTCCGTCGGTAACTTTGCGGGAACGCCGGGTGACGGTATCGATGGCTTTGCAGCCACGCAGGTGGTTAGGGCGGCGACGGCCTTCACCCATGCACCTGAAGGCTGGAGTCATGCAGAAGCGGCCACCATCACCACGGCCGGCCTGACCGCCTGGCGAGCCCTTGTCGTGAATGGTGGAATCAAGGCCGGGGATACCGTGCTCACGCTGGGTACTGGCGGCGTATCCATCGCGGCCATTCAGATTGCCAAGGCGATGGGAGCTACCGTCATTGCCACGTCGTCCTCGGATGACAAGCTCAAGCGGGTTCAGGAATTGGGTGCCGATCACCTGATCAACTATCGCACCACGCCGGAGTGGGGCAGCGCGGTTCAGGATCTTACCGACGGACGAGGCGTCGACCACGTCGTGGAGGTGGGCGGCCCAGGGACCTTGGCCCAGTCGATCAATGCGGTTGCCGTGGGCGGTCACATCGCACTGATCGGGGTGCTGACCGGCCGTCAGGGCGACATTCCCACCGGGGCGCTGATGGCCAAACAGGCAAGGCTACAGGGCCTGATTGTAGGCAACCGCCGCCAGCAACAGGCGTATGTCGCCGCCCTGAACCAGACCGGGATTCGACCGGTGATTGACCGCACCTTCCCCTTCGAGCAACTGGCTGATGCGTTCCGCTATCAGGAAAGTGGCCAGCATTTCGGCAAGATTTGTGTTGAGTGGTAGCCGTTGAGCATAAAGACCCGCCATACGTTTCATTGGAAAAAGCGGCGGGTCTTTTTATGGGATAGTATGAACCACGATCAACGTGGTCCCTGCGAAACCCGTCGTGAGGGTGTCTGACTGGCGTTCTGTGTAAGACGTGCATCGGCGTCCTTGCCGCCGCCGGAAACTGGTTACGCAAAAGCCTGCTTCAGGCGAACCAGACCTTTTTGAATGGATTGGTCATTCGCCGCGAAAGAAAGTCTCATATGTCCCGGTGCATTGAACGCAGAGCCGGGGATCATGGCAATGCCCAGTTCATCCAACAGCCAATCGGCCAATTCCCGATCATCGTTAACGTCAGACAGGGATTCGATGACGGGAGAGAAGTCTGGCAGGCAGTAGAAACTGCCCTGAGCAGGAAGGCATTTGATCCGTTCTATCTTCTTCAGGCCATCGGCAACCTGGCGAGCTCTGTCGGAAAACACCTGCGTCATTTTTTTAACCTCGTCGAGCCCCCCATTTAAAGCGGCCGTCGCCGCGACTTGTGAGACAGCAGCAGTGTGCGAATTTGTCTGGCCCTGGAGCTTTTGCATCTCCTGGATAATATCTTCAGGCCCGGCCGCGAAGCCCACTCGCCACCCGGTCATGGCATAGGCCTTGGACACCCCATTGATGACGACCGTGCGATTCTTTAATGACGGGCAGACATTGACGATGTTGGTGTAGGGCTCGTCAGAAAACCGCAAATGTTCATAGATATCGTCAGACAGTATGACGACGTTTGGGTATTTCAAAAGCACATTACCCAATGCCGCCAGATCCTCACGGCTATACACCTGACCGGTTGGATTATTGGGGCTGTTGAGAATGAGAACACGGGTACGGTCAGTGAGAGCCGACTCGAGCGATTCCGGAGTCAACACGAAACCGTCTTCGTAATGAGTGGTGGCATTGACGATCCTTGCAGCGGCGATCTCTGCAATGGCCGGGTAGGTCCCCCAGTGAGGTGTCGGGATCACAATCTCATCACCCGGTCCAAGCAGCGACAGGCACGCGTTGAAAAGGCCCTGCTTGGCACCGCAGGTGTGCATGATCTGCTCATGACTGTAGTGAAGGTGGTTCTCGATCTCGAGCTTACGCTGGATAGCGTCCTTTAATTGCGGTAAGCCACCAATTTCAGTGTATCGGGTAAAGCCGTCGTCCAGGGCCCGTTTTGCCGCATCGATAATTCCTTGAGGCGTGTTGAAGTCAGGTTCGCCAGCATCCAATCTGACGATGTCGTGACCGTCATGAGTCAAGGCCTTTGCGCGAGCGCCAACGCGGAATATGGCAGATTCCGATAGATCATTGACGCGCCGGGCGAAATGATGGGTGGTCTTTTGCATACGGTTGCCCTCCCTTGATGTGCGTAACATTGACGTTCGCGTCGCCCCGGAGCTGACAGCCTCTGGTGGCGGATCGTGGCTGTCAATGTCAGTGTTTGGCCGCCAACTGTTTCAGGGACTGCTTCATCATGCGATAGGCTGACGGATCGCCCTTGATCATCGAGGCGATGAATCCCTTGGCCTGATCGAAATTGATGTGTGGGGGCAGAGGGCCGATTTCCGGATCGACGTAAGCATTGATGACGACGGGGCGGTCCGCGTTGAGGGCTTCTTCCCAGACGCGATCCACATCCTCCGGCTGAGCCATGCGCAAACCCTTGAGACCGAGCATCTCCGCGTACTGATCGTACGCAAAATCGGGAAGGTCCTGGGATGTTTCGTATTTGGGATCGCCTTCCATGATGCGTTGCTCCCAGCTGACCTGATTGAGATCCTGATTGTTAAGGACCAGAACGATACAGCGGGGATCTTCCCACTCCTGCCAGTACTGTGAGATGCCGATCAGGGCCTGGTTGCCGAGCATCTGCATGGCGCCGTCACCGACCATCGCCACGCCGGGACGATCAGGGTAGGCAAACTTGGCGGAAAGGATGTAGGGGACCCCGTTACCCATCGACGCCAGTCCGCCTGACACCGATCCCATCATGTCGCTGCCAATCTTCAGGTAACGGGCATACCAGTTGGTTGCCGAACCGACATCACAGGCAAGCATGACGTTATCCGGGAGTTGTTGGTTGAGTGACCAGAACACATACTGGGGGTTGATCGGCGACGCGGAAGTCTGGGCTCGTTTGCCGAGCAATGCCCACCAATCCCGGGTTTCCTCGATGATTTTTTCTTGCCAGCTGCGATCCTCTTTTAGGGACACGCGTTCGATCAACGCCTGGACGATAGCCGCCGCATCCCCGTGTAGATTGACCTCGGTGGGATAGCGAAGTCCGAGCGCTTCGGCATCGATGTCGATCTGTATGGCTCTTGCCTGACCCTCAGGAGGCAGGAATTCTGCATAGGGGAAACGAGTGCCAACCATGAGCAACGTATCGCAGTTATCCATCAGCATCTGGCTGGGCTGTGTTCCCAGGAGTCCCATCGTACCGGTCACGAAGTCACGATCGTCCGGGACAATGACTTTGGCGAGCAAGGCCTTGGCGACCCCGGCGCCGATCTTGTCGGCCAGCGCCATAACCTCGTCGACAGCATGCTTACAGCCGGCGCCGGCCAGAATCGCCACCTTTTGCCCCTCGTCGAGTATGGCGGCAGCCTCGTCGAGATCGTTGGAAGCCGGCAGCCAGGCCGGCTTGCGATAGCCAACACCGGAGTAAACAGCGCCGTGGGAGGCTGACGGCATTTCCATTTCCAGATCCTGGACATCGTTGGGTACGACGATGGTGGTGACGGTCCGTCGTGCCAGGGCAATGCGGATGGCCTGGTCGATGAGATGCCTTGCCTGGACGGGATCGGACACCATGTGCACGTAATGGCCGGCAACGTCCTTGAATAACGACGTCAGGTCGATTTCCTGCTGGTAATCGGTACCCAGGCTTGCGCGAGACTGCTGGCCAACAATGGCCAGTACCGGCATATGATCTTTCTTGGCATCGTAAAGCCCATTCAGTAAATGGACCGCTCCCGGACCGGAGGTGGAAATGCACACGCCGACTTGCCCTGTAAACTTGGCGTGGGCACTGGCCATAAAGGCCCCGATCTCCTCATGCTGGGGTTTGACCATACGAATGTCGGGCTCGGCCCGGCGTAGTGCGGCCATCATTCCGTTGATGCCATCACCCGAGTAGCCGTAAACCCTGCCGATTCCCCAGGTCTTCAGGCGTTCAACAATAAAATCGCTTACTGTCTGTGTCATGACTCCTCCAATCGATCAGTCGGTTTGCTTAGAGGATCACAAGGCGTGATCGAAAACCGGTCTGCCGCAGGGATCGTGATCGACGCTAGAACCGGCTGGCACTGGCTTTTTCCCAATCCGCGGCGTAGTCGGATGGTAATGCTCCGGATAGAAAGTCGCCGGTGGCCACCCGGGGATGCATTTCCCGATACGTACAGGCCGGGCCATATTCGGGGCGGTGATAGATGTGTTCGGGACCGAGCAGGTCCGGCGAGGTCAGCCCCAGGGCTCCGGTTATATCGAGCAGGGACTGGACGGTGGCGTTGTGGAAGTTGCGCACCCTCAAGGCCTTGGATGGCACGTCCAAGGATTTTGAACGGGCCGGGTTCTGAGTCGTTACGCCGGTCGGGCATGTGTCCGTATGGCAACGCTGGGCCTGGATGCAACCGACGGCAAACATGAACGCTCGGGCGGCGTTGCACATGTCCGCGCCCAGGGCGAGCTTGGTGACCATGTCGAAGCCCGTTGCGACCTTGCCACTGGCGATCACGACGATGTCATCGCGCTTGCCAATGCCCTTCAGGCAGTTGTCGACGAAGGGCAGGGCTTCGTTGATGTACGTCCCGATGAAATCCTCGAATTCCGCCGGTGCGGCCCCCGTGCCGCCCTCGGCACCGTCGATGGTTATGAAGTCCGGCTGTATCCCGGAATCCAGCATCGCTTTACAGATGCCCATGAATTCGTCGCGTTTGCCCAGGCACAACTTGAAGCCGACCGGTTTGCCGCCGCAGAGCTCCCGCAGGCGCTGCATGAATCGAAGCAGGCCGACGGGGGTATCGAATTCAGGGTGCTGGGCCGGGGAGAGGCAGTCCTTGCCTTCTTCGATTTCCCGGGTCCTGGCGATCTCCCGATTGACCTTGACCCCGGGAAGCAGTCCGCCGTGGCCGGGTTTGGCGCCCTGGGAGACCTTGATCTCGACCATCTTCACCTGGTTGTCCGAGGCTTTCCGGGCGAACTCGTCGCTGTCGAAACGGCCGTCGCGCGTGCGGCAGCCAAAATAGCCGCTGGCAATTTCCCAGATCAGGTCACCATCGTGCACCTTGTGGTAGGGGCTGATGGCACCTTCGCCGGTATCCTGGGCGAAGTGGCCCAGTTTGGCGCCCTTGTTCATGGCCAGAACGGCGTTGCTGGACAATGAGCCAAAGCTCATGGCGGAAATGTTCAACCGCGAGGAATTGTAGGGTTTTGAACACTGCGGCCCGCCTATCTTGATCCGCCCGTAGGTAGGATCGACCTGCTTGGGCGCAATGGAATGCTGGGCGAAATCGGCGCCCGCGCCCTCGACATCGCGCCGGGTGCCAAATGGCACCGTGTCGCTCTGCCCGTCGGCTCGTTTGTTGACGATATCCCGCTGCTCGCGATTGAACGGGCGACCGCTTTGTTCGGACTCGAAAAAATACTGCCGGAGTTCGGGGCGGACAAATTCCAAGAGGTACCGCAAGTGGCCCAGAATCGGGTAGTTGCGCAGCACATTATGTTTCGAGTGAAGATCGAAAGCGCCGACCACGGCCAGCAGGGGGAGTATGGCCCAGGGGATGAGCCCGTATGGATTCCAGATTGAGAGTGCCACTCCAAGCAACAGGGTTGCCGCGACAAACAAGGTGTAGATCAATCTTGGGAAGCCAAGCATGTGCCCCTCAAAGTGCCTGTAGAAGCTACCAGCATGGATCATCCGGCGGTTGTCTAACAAATCCTCAGGCGTTAAGGAACATGACGATAAATTCATCCCACCACTGAGTGGCCCGCCAGCGGTATGGTGTCGACACGATCGGCTCTACATCCTAGCGTGGAGGTTCCAGGGTATCCCGTGTGAGCGGATCCGTACGCCGCCCACTAAGCATGAGGCGGATTAATGCGGCTTTTCTGATCATCACTTCGGCGAGGCTATGGAGACTTCCGGCCTCGCCGGCACCGCAGCGTTTTCGCTTGACCCTGTAACGACTACAACCTTTATTGTTTTAAACAATGTGTATCGGATCAGGGTGTTTGGATGGATAGCTGTTGCGAGAACAAAGCAGGAGAACTGGCTGAACTGAAAGGGCGGCAGGGACGAGTGCTCTACATCGTTCTCGCCATCAACACGGCCATGTTTCTGTTCGAGTTTTTCGGCGGGCTATGGGTCGGATCCACCGCGCTGCTTGCGGACTCGCTGGATATGTTCGGCGATGCCACCGTCTACGCGTTGACCTTGTACGCCCTGCATCGCAGCGCCCGCACCCGCGCCGGCGCAGCGATGGTGAAAGGCATCTTCATGCTGCTGTTCGGTGTCATGGTTATTATCGAAGCCATCAACAAGAGCCTGCTCGGGATCGTTCCCCAAGCTGAGTGGATGGGCGCGATCGCCCTCGTTGCACTGGTCGCCAACACCGCCTGCTTCCTGTTGCTGAATGCACACCGCAGCGACGACCTCAACATGCGCTCGACCTGGCTGTGTTCCAGGAATGACCTGTTCGCCAACACCAGTGTCATTATTGCCGCGGGCCTGGTTGCCTATACCGGAACCCCGTGGCCGGACGTGATCGTAGGCTTGGCCATCGCGGTGTTGTTCCTTCATTCGGCCTGGCAGGTGCTCACCGAAGCCTGGCGCGAATGGAAACGGGCGGATAGTGACGACAGCATCGAAGTTCCGGGTGCGACGGTTGTCCCGGCGGATGACTCCTGCTCAATCGATGATGCCGAACCCGAGGGTTCAAGCTGCTCGACATCGGGCAAACCACAGAAAAAGGGTGGCTGCTGCGGGCCTGGAACCGACGACCATTGCGATTCGGACGCCGGCTCTAAAGTGAAGCCATAAAATCTACCTAAGCCCGGTACCCTGGCGAACTTGAGCCGTGTTGAATGGACTGATCCACCGGAGTCGCCCGGTCCGGCCTGTGGGTCGCATTCGTTATGTCACCAATGATCCGCCAGCCTACCCCAAGCGGGGTATCGGCCGATGGTTGGACGCCTGCAACAATGGGACTTTCCAACCATCACCGAACGCCCCGTTATGACACATTCCATCACCGTTCGCCTTTTTGCCCAGCTCCGGGAGTTGTCGGGCATCGACGGATTTGACTACGAGCTTCCCGCCAACGGAATGCCGCTCTCTGCCATCGTGGATTCGCTGAAACAGTCTCCCGGATTGGCGACAGCCCTCGAAGATGTGCGGCTGATGACGGCCGTTAACCAGACCATGGTGCGAATGCCCCATCACGTGATGCCCGGAGACGAGCTGGCGCTGTTCCCGCCGGTGACCGGCGGCTAAGGGGAGGCTATGCCCGCAAAGACGATTCAGCCCTTGAAGGACCGCTTTGGCCGCACGATCAACTACGTGCGCCTGTCGGTGACGGACCGCTGCGATTTCCGTTGCGTCTACTGCATGGCCGAGGACATGACCTTCCTGCCGCGCCAGCAGGTGCTGACCCTCGAGGAGATTGCCCGCCTGGCGCGAACCTTTCAGAGCCTGGGGACCGAGAAGATTCGCCTCACCGGCGGCGAGCCGCTGGTCCGCAAGGACATCCTGGATCTGGTGGGGGAGATCGGTCGTCTCGGCCTGCGCGACTTCGCCATGACAACCAACGGCAACCAGTTGTCGAGACTGGCCGAACCACTGCGCGAAGCCGGTCTGCAGCGGCTGAACATCAGTCTGGATACGCTGGATGCCGGGCGATTTCTGCAGATCACCCGAACCGGCCAGTTGGACCGGGTCCTGGACGGCATCGATGCCGCCCGCGATGCCGGATTCCGGGGCATCAAGCTGAATGCGGTGATCATGAAAGGCCGCAACGACGATGAAATCCTTGATCTGGTGGCGTTTGCCCGGCGCAAGCAGGTGGACATCAGCTTTATCGAGGAAATGCCGCTGGGTCAGATCACCGACCACGATCGGGGCGAAAGCCTGTGCAGCAGCGATGAAGTCCGTGCCCGGATCAGCCGCTACCACGACCTGTTTCCCACTACCGACGACAGCGGTGGTCCGGCCCGTTATTTCCGCATGCCGGACAGCCCGGTGCGGATTGGCTTTATCTCTCCCCATTCCCATAACTTCTGTGCCACCTGCAACCGCGTGCGGGTGACTGTCGAGGGCCGCTTGCTGCTGTGTCTGGGCAATGAGCATTCGGTGGACCTGAGGCGCGTGCTGCGAGGCTATCCGGAAGGTGATGGCAAACTGCGCGAAACCATCATCAAGGCCATGGACCTCAAGCCGGAGCGGCATCACTTCAGCAGTGACGGGGACGTGCAGATTCTGCGGTTTATGAACATGACGGGCGGGTGAGCTCGGTCGTTGCTATCCCGCAGCCTGACGGCTGCTCCGAAGCCAAAGAGGGTGTTGCAAAAGTCCCAGTATTCCAAAAGTTACGTCGTACACGCCCTCTCCCCCGCCCTCTCCCCTCGAGGGAGAGGGCGGGGGAGAGGGGGAAGCGCCTATCGGATACCTGACTGTCCATCACCCGATCGCCAGCAACTCCCCCTCCCGCGAAAACGCCAGGTAATTCCCCACATTCCCCAACCGTATCGTCTCCACCATCATCGTCAGCGGTTGCTGTGCCTCATCGGTAGTGGGCGCCTGCCCGCCACGGCCGGACATCGCCGCAACGAAGACCACGTCCCAGTCCTGACCGGTGGCGCGGGATTCCTCAACCAGTGCTTCAAAATGGCGAACGTCTTGCAGAGGCTTGTCGACGCAGATGACCGGGCTCAGTGTGCCGCCTTCACCACGGTCAAATCGACGTTGTTCTTCGACCGAGGCGTCTTCAGGCAATTCGGCCCGGCAGAACACGAACAGGAAACGCTGGGGCTCAGGCTGGGTATCGGCAGCCTCGATCAGGTCGCGGTAGCTTTCAATCATTGGTCGTTCTCTCGTTTGTCGTATGGCCGGGCTGTTTCCTGGCATCACTATCCAGATTGCCGGTCAGGACCAGCTGGCAGACGTCGTCCACGGCGTCTTCGCCATAACTCTGGCCGTAATGTTTCCTGAAGCCGTACTCGTAGAGTCGAATATGGCGCCCCGGGTGTACCCCGATGTTCTCGAGGCAGGCGCTGGCGCAGTGCAGGGGGCAGCCGTCGATGACGGTGATCGGCCGGCCGGACCGTGCGACATTGACCAGCGGTTTGACCTTCCCGCCGACACCGGAAATACACGACATCTCAAATGCGCCGGCATGGTCGAGATGCACCGCGGCGTTGTTTGCCAGTTGGGCGACGTCGGAGCATCCCGAGCAGGCGTAGATCAAAGGGCGGTTCTTGCGGGGTTCGCTTGCTGTCGTCATTCCTCCTCCCGAGTGCTTTCTGGTGCGTTTTTCCTATCGGCTGAGCTGCATCAGACGCCGGGCGTCTGGGATCACCAGGCGGCTGCCGTAAACTTGTAGCAGGCCATTATTCTTGAGCTCATTGAGTTGCCTCGAGAAGGTCTCCGGCTGCATGGCCAGGCGCGAGGCAATGAGACACTTGGGCAGTGGTAATTCAATTTCGCTCTCCTGTTTGGCGTCGGCCGGTAGCAGGTCCAGAAGGTAGCGGATGACCCGCTCCCTTGCACTTTGCACCGTCATGATTTCCAGGTCGTGGAAACGGGAAACGGCTCGCGCTGCGAAGTGGGCCAGGGCGTTTTCTGCGTAGTCGGTGCTTGACCGGATCAACGCCCGGTAGGCGTCGATAGGAATACTCAGTACCAGGCTGGGTTTGAGAGCCTCGGCGTAGCAGGCGTAACGCGCCGGATTGGCATAGATCATGACCTCCGCCAGGCAGTCGCCAGCTGTCAGGCTATCCAGCGTGCGCTCGAACCCGGAGTAGTCCAGGCGGTACAGACGCAGTTGCCCGGATACCACGAAATAGAAATGATGGGCTTCGGTATCCTGCCTGTAGATGAGTTCGTGTGGGGACAGGTTAATCCGCCGGACACGCATCGACAGAGCCCGGAAATCCCGATCGCTGAGGTGGTTGAAAAGGGCATGACGGCGCAACGCCTCTGTCGCATCGTCACCGCAGAATGCAGCGTGATGGACGATGTTGTCAGCGGTAGAACTGGTCGCGATGGACAAAGTCATATTGCGCTCCTTCAATGATCGCCTGATAGGGCGGAATGATCAGGTAGCCGTCCGCGCGGCAGGCGACGGACAACAGTCCGGACCCCTGTGATCCCGACAGGGTGGCGTGCCACTGGCCCCGCCAGTTCTCAAGATTGACGCGCAGGTATTCCTGCCTGGGAATGGCTCGCGTCCGGCTGAAACCGGCGTGCACGCGGATGGGGATGATCGGCTGCATGGCCAGGCCCATCAGCCGTCGAATGTAGTCGCCTGCAAGGACTTCCAATGTAAGCAGGGCGGCCATGGGGTTGCCCGGCAAGCCAATGATCGGCGTTGTCCCGACGTAACCAAAAGCGAAAGGTTTGCCGGGTTTCATCGCCACGCCCCATAGGCTCAGCGATCCCAATTCCCTGATCGCCTGGCGAACATGGTCCTCCTCACCAACCGAGACGCCACCGCTGGTGATAATGAGATCGTGGTCCCGGGCGGCCTGTTCCAGGGCCAGGCGCGTTACCTTCCGGTTGTCGGGAATCTGGATGACGGGCCCAACATCGCACCCAAGGCGCTCCAGGGCACCCCGCAGCGAGAAGGCGTTGGCGTTGTAGATCTGTCCCGGCTCCAACGCCTGACCGGGCGATACGACCTCGTCGCCGCTGGTCAGGATGCCGACTTTCAGGCGTGTGCGAACGTTGATGTCGGCCAGCCCCTGGCTGGCCAGTAGCCCCATCTCCGGAGCTTCCAGGCGGGTCCCTTCGTTCAGGAGCAGGTTCCCGGCCTCGACATCTTCGCCGGCGCGACGAATGTTTTGCCCACGGGTTGGGGACGAGTTGATCCGGATGCGATCCGGTCCCACCGGCTCCACCTGTTCCTGCGGAACGATGGTATCGACGCCTGCCGGCAACGGAGCACCGGTGAAGATACGGGCCGCAGAACCCGGTTGCAGTGCCGGGGGCAGCACGCCCGCCGGCACTCGTTGGGAGACGGGCAATTCAGCGCTATCGTCCAGATCGGCCAGTCGCAGGCCATAACCATCCATTGCGCTGTTGTCTCGGGGAGGCACGGACAGGGGGGCGGTGATGGATGAGGCCAGGATACGACCCCGACAGAGGGCCAGTGGCAATTTCTCGATACCCGCAAGGCATTCCGCTTCACGTTCCAGAGCCGCCTGCACGGCGGAGATTGGCATCAGAATGTTCATCCGCTTGCCGTCGCGGGCCGCAGGGCTTTCGGTATCACAGATGCAGTCGCTCATCAGGCCGGCTCCCCCTCTGACCGTGAAGCACAGTGCTCGTCCCGTCGGGCGACCAGTTCGCCGACGAAGTTGCAGGGGCGGTGACGACTGTCAAGCTGGGGCCCAATGATGTCGTTCCAGGCCAAAGCGCAGGCGCGCGGGGCGCCCGGCATGGCGCAGATCAGCGTCCGGTTCGCCAGTCCCGCGACCGCCCGTGACTGGATCGTTGAGGTGCCGATGCTGGCCAGGGAGAGGTGCCGGAACAGTTCTCCATAACCCTCAACCACCTTGTCGAACAGGGGCAGAAGCGCTTCCGGTGTGCTGTCGCGACCGGAGAACCCGGTGCCTCCGGTGACCAGCACGACCGGCACGTCGGCGCGGGCAATCCAGTCCGACACTACGGCCCGGATCTGGTAGATGTCGTCCTTCACCAGCCGGCGCTCGGTGAGTCGGTGGCCGGCCTCCTCAAGGCAGCGTTGCAGGGTATCGCCGGACTGGTCGTTGGCCAGGGTTCGCGTATCCGAGACGGTGAGAATGGCGATATCCAGTGACTGGAACGGGCTGTCAGCCGAGGCATGGGACATACGGGAATCCTCCGGGAAATCAGGTTTCTACTGTCTTCCATGGTACGGCGGGGAGGCACGTTGTTCGCTCCCCCAGAGGGGGTATTTGGGTGGGTGTATTGGGGTATATCCGGGCGGGGAAGGCCCCGGTGGAATCGCATTCACCGGGGCGGACCATCAGGGCGGGAAACCCTACTGCATCAGCGGCGAGTCGGGGAGTTCCAGGTCAACACCTTCGACGCCGTATTCCAGCGCCAGCGTCTGGATATACTGCCGTAGCCAGCGCCGGGTGACCTTCTCCTGGAGATAGCGTCGGATGGTGGATTTGGCGAGTTCATACGACAGCGGTTGTCCCTCGATCCGCCGGTCGACCCGAACCACATGCCAGCCATAGCGAGTTTCGACCAACTGCAGGTGCAGCCCCTCCGGCAGTCGCCAGACGACGCGCTCAAACTCCTCTACGGTCTGGCCTTTGGCGATCTGCCCCAACTGTCCGCCCTGCTTGCGGGATTCGCAGGCGGAGTGGGCCAGCGCGAGCCGGGCAAAGTCGGCCCGACCGTCGGCCAGGCTGGCGATCAGTCGCCTGCCGGTGTCTTCCTGTTCGGACCGGGCGACAATATCGTCCGGCGCGGCAGCCAGCAGGATGTGGCTGACCGCCAGGAGCGTCGGCGTGCGGAATTGGTCCGGGTTGGCGTCGAAGAAGCGCCGGCAGTTGGCGTCGTCGGGTTCTGGCACGTCGATGACCTGGTCAATCAACGCCGCGATGCGTTCCTCCTCGTCGAGGTCGTCGCCGATACCCCGCCCGACGGCCTTGCGCAGCAGCAGTTCGCGGATCACCAAGCTGCAGGCGGCGTGATGCCAGGCCTCCCCGATCTCATCCGCCGGGTGATACTGCAGTTCCGTGGCGATGCGGTCTTCATGGATTTCCTCGCCGGCGACCCGGACCGCCGGGAACGGGTGTTCTTTGAGGTCGCTGACGTCGATGGCGTTGATCAGGTTCATTGGTTTGCTCCGTACGGGAGCCGAAGCTCCCGGTTGTTCGGGGTTGGGCGACTAGATACGGCGACGGACAACCTGGTAACGGCGCCCCAGGTACTCCAGGGGAGCGCTGAAAACATGGACCAGCCGCGTGAAGGGAAACAGCACGAAAATCGTCAGCCCCAGGAAGATGTGGACTTTATAGATCCAGTGCACGTCCCGGATGTAATCGGCGGCGCCGCCCTGCAAGGTGAAGATCGATTGCGCCCAGGATCCGAAGAGCAGCATGGTATGCCCGTCCAGATGGCCCAGCGTGGGGATGATGGTGAGCAACCCCAGCGAGACCTGGATGAGCAGGATCACGATGATCAGGATATCGGCGACGCTGCCGGCCGCCCGCACACGCGGATTCGTCAGGCGACGGTAGGTCAGCATCGCGGCGCCGATCAGGCAGGCCACACCCGCCACGCCACCCACGACGATCGCCATCACCTGCTTGGTTCCGGCGCTCATGAAGGGCTCGTAGACCCAGTGGGGCGTCAGCAGGCCGACAATGTGACCGAACAGGATCACCAGGATGCCGACGTGAAACAGGTTGCTGGCCACCCGCATCCCGCCCTTGGCCAGCATCTGGCTGGAGCCGGCTTTCCAGGTGAACTGGGCCGTGTCATAGCGCGCCCAGGTGCCGATAACGAACACTGACAGGGCGATATACGGGTAGATTCCGAAGAGCAGTGTGTTCAAGTAGTCCATGGTTGTTCTCCCGCGCCTCAGGCGCCACCAATCTGCTGTTTCATGGCGTCCTGCATCAGCTCGTCACTGAGGTGGACACGTTGAACCTGGTCAAGCTCCTGCCGGCGCTGGCCGACGAAGTTGCTGTTACCACAGGATTCCCCCTGGTCGTCGAGGAACTTGACCATCTCCTCTTCCCAGACCTTGTCCAGGGCTTCGGGGGTGTCGTCCCGTTCTTCAGCGGCGACCAACGTGGCCAGTTCCTGCCGATCCGGCGCCTGGCCGGCGAGGGTCAGCAACGCGTCGAAGGGCAACTGGTAGAAGCTCTCCCTCTGGTGCAGGCGCTCGGCGAGCAGGCCCAGGATGTGGTGAATGTCTTCCAGCCAGGTCCGGATCTCCTGCCAGCCGCGGGTGGAGAGATACTCCAGGAAAAGGGGCAGGTGGTCGGGCAGCTCACGCACGTCGAGCTCCAGGCCGGCCTCGGCGTAGTGGTTCATCAGGTCCACCATGGCCTGGCCGCGGTCGCGGGACTCGCCATGGACATGCTCGAACAGCAGCAGCGACAGGGAACGCCCGCGTTCGAACAGGGACACGTAGTTCTCCTGCAGGTCCATCAGGTTGCCGACACACAGCCGTTCGATGCAGGTGAGCAGGGCGTGCTTCTGCTGGGGCGGCAGGCGGTCGTCCGCCAAGACCGCCGCCACCAGTTCGTCCTGGGCCGCCTGCAGTTCCGCCGTGGGGTACTCCAGCAGGCGGGCGATCACACGTAGGGTTTGCATGTTGTTCTCCTCAGTCCTGCAGCTGCTTCGGGTCGACCTGTTTCACGGTGCTCAGCTTCTGTACCATGCTGGTGGTCTGCTTGCGCCCGCCGAACAGGCTGAACTCGCTGTCGCCGCCGGTGCAGCCGTCGCCAAAGCTGAAGCCGCAGCCGCCGCGATTGGGGAAGGCTTCCTTCGCCAGCTCCATATGCGTCGTGGGGATGACGAAGCGGTCCTCGTAGTTGGCAATGGCCAGGTAGCGATACATCTCGTCGGCCTGGGCCTTGCTGAGCCCGACGGCCTCCAGCGGTGACAGGTCCTCGACACCGTCCACGGTTTCCGCCCGCTTGTAGTAACGCATCGCCAGGATCCGCTTGAGCGCCCGCAGCACCGGCTTTTCGTCACCGGCGGTGAGCAGGTTGGCCAGGTACTTGACAGGAATACGCAGGTTCTCGATCTTCGGCAGTACGCCTTCGAACTCGATCTTGCCGGCCTCGGCGGCAGACTGGATCGGGCTCAGGGGCGGCACGTACCAGACCATGGGCAGAGTGCGGTATTCCGGATGCAGTGGCAGGGCCAGCTTCCAGTCCACTGCCATCTTGTAGACGGGGGAGCGCTGGGCGGCCTGGATGACGCTGTCCGGTACGCCGTCCCTGCGGGCCTGCTCGATCACCTTGGGATCGAACGGGTCGAGGAAGATCTCCAGCTGTTTCTCGTACAGGTCCTGCTCGCCCGGAGTGCTGGCCACTTCCTCGATGCGGTCGGCGTCATACAGCAGCACGCCCAGATAACGGATGCGACCCACGCAAGTTTCCGAGCACACGGTGGGCAGGCCCACTTCGATACGCGGGTAGCAGAAGATGCATTTCTCGGACTTGCCGGTCTTCCAGTTGAAGTAGATCTTCTTGTACGGGCAGCCGGAGACGCACATCCGCCAGCCCCGGCACTTGTCCTGGTCGATCAGAACGATGCCATCTTCCTCGCGCTTGTAGATCGCGCCACTCGGGCATGAGGCCACGCACGCCGGGTTGAGGCAGTGCTCGCACAGGCGGGGCAGATACATCATAAAGGTGCTTTCGAACTGGCCGTAGATGTCTGCCTGGATCTGGTCGAAGTTCTTGTCCTTGCGACGCTTGGCAAACTCGGTGCCGAGGATTTCTTCCCAGTTCGGGCCCCATTCGACTTTCTTCATACGCTTGCCGGAGATCGCCGACCTGGGCCGTGCGATCGGCTGGTGCTTGCTGTCACCGGCGGTATGCAGGTGCTGGTAGTCGAAGTCGAACGGCTCGTAGTAGTCGTCAATTTCCGGCAGGTCCGGGTTGGCGAAGATGTTCGCCAGTACCCGGAAGCGACCGCCGATACGCGGTCGGATCTTGCCGTTGTTGTCGCGCAGCCAGCCGCCTTTCCATTTGTCCTGGTTCTCCCACTCCTTCGGGTAGCCGATGCCCGGTTTGGTTTCGACGTTGTTGAACCAGGCGTATTCCATGCCTTCGCGGCTGGTCCAGACGTTCTTGCAGGTGACCGAGCAGGTGTGGCAACCGATGCACTTATCGAGGTTGAGCACCATGCCGACTTGGGATCTGATTCTCATTGGGCGGCCTCCTGTACTTCGTCCTGGCCTTCGCCGTCGAGCCAGTCGACGTTCTTCATCTTGCGCACCACGACAAACTCGTCCCGGTTGGAACCGACCGTGCCGTAGTAGTTGAACCCGTAGGAATACTGGGCGTAGCCGCCGATCATATGGGTCGGTTTTGGACACACACGGGTGACCGAGTTATGGATACCTCCTCGGGTGCCGGTAATTTCCGAACCAGGGATGCTCACCAGGCGCTCCTGGGCGTGGTACATCATCACCAGGCCAGGCATGACCCGCTGGCTGACCACCGCTCGGGCTGTGATGGCGCCGTTGAGGTTGAACAGTTCGATCCAGTCGTTGTCCTCGATACCCAGTTCGCGGGCGTCGTCCTCGCTCATCCACACGATCGGGCCGCCGCGGGAGAGGGTCTGCATCAGCAGGTTTTCGCTATAGGTGCTGTGAATGCCCCACTTCTGGTGCGGGGTGATCCAGTTCAGTGCCTTCTCCTTGAAGCCGTTGGGCTTGACGCCCAGCATCGGGCCGGAGGCCTTGGTGTCGATCGGCGGGCGGTAGACCAACAGGCTCTCGCCAAAGGCGCGCATCCACTCGTGGTCCTGGTAGAACTGCTGGCGGCCGGTCAGGGTGCGCCAGGGGATCAGCTCATGGACGTTGGTGTAGCCGGCGTTGTAGGACACATGCTCATCCTCGAGTCCCGACCAGGTCGGGCTGGAGATGATCTTGCGCGGCTGGGCCACTACATCGCGGAAGCGGATCTTTTCTTCTTCCTTGTTGGTCGCAAGATGAGTGTGGTCCAGGCCAGTCATGTCAGACAGGGCTTGCCAGGCTTTCACCGCCACCTGGCCGTTGGTCTCCGGTGCCAGGGTGAGGATGACTTCAGCGGCATCGATAGCACTCTCGATTTTCGGCTGCCCGGCGTTGGCGCCTTCTATGTGCTGGTAGTTCAGCTGGCGCAGGAAGTTCACTTCCTTTTCGGTGTTCCAGCTGATGCCCTTGCCACCGTTGCCGAGTTTCTCCAGAAGTGGGCCTAAGGAGGTGAAGCGGGCATAGGTGTTGGGGTAGTCACGTTCTACGGTGACGAAGTTAGGCGCGGTTTTGCCCGGAACAAGCTCGCACTCGCCTTTCTTCCAGTCCTTGACGTCGAACGGCTGGCCCAGCTCGGCCGGGGCGTCGTGCTGCAAGGGCAGCGTGACCACGTCCTTCTCAACACCCAGATGTCCTTCGGCGGCTTTGGAGAAAGCGCGGGCGATGCCTTTGTAGATCTCCCAGTCGCTACGGGCTTCCCAGGCTGGGTCTGTAGCCGCGGTGAGCGGGTGGATGAACGGATGCATGTCCGAGGTATTCAGGTCGTCTTTCTCGTACCACGTGGCCGTCGGCAAGACGATGTCCGAGTACAGGCAAGTGGTAGACATGCGGAAGTCCAGGGTTACCAGCAGGTCGAGCTTGCCCTCCCGGGCCTCATCATGCCATTTGACTTCCTGCGGTTTGACGCCACCGGTTTCGCCCAGGTCCTTGCCCTGCAGACCACTCTTGGTGCCGAGTAAATACTTGAGCATGTACTCGTGCCCCTTGCCGGAGGAACCCAGCAGGTTGGACCGCCAGATGAACATGTTGCGCGGATGGTTGGTCGGTGCCTCGGGATCCTCGCTGGCAAATGCCAGGGAGCCGTTCTTCAGGGACTGGGCCACGTAATCGGACACATCCAGACCGGCGTTTTCCGCTTCCGCGGCGATGGTCAGCGGGTTGCGGTTGAGCTGGGGCGCGGAGGGCAGCCAGCCCATGCGCTCGGCGCGTACGTTGTAGTCGATCAGACTGCCGGTAAATTTCGACTTGTCCGCCAGTGGGGAGAGGATTTCGTCCACGCCCAGCTTCTCGTAGCGCCATTGTCCGGAATGGGCGTAGAAGAAGGAGGTACCGTTCATGTGGCGCGGCGGGCGCTGCCAGTCGAGACCGAACGCCAGCGGCTGCCAGCCGGTCTGCGGGCGCAGCTTCTCCTGGCCGACGTAGTGGGCCCAGCCGCCACCGCTCTGACCGATGCAGCCACACAGGATCAGCATGTTGATCAGGCTGCGGTAGTTCATGTCCATGTGGTACCAGTGGTTCATGCCGGCACCGACGATGATCATGGAACGGCCGCGGGTCTTGTGGGCGTTGTCCGCGAATTCACGGGCAATGCGGATGACCTTGTCGCGCGGCACACCGGTGATGGTTTCCTGCCAGGCCGGGGTGTAGGGGGCGTTGTCGTCGTAGGACGTGGCGCCGTCATCTTCGCCCAGACCGCGATCGATGCCGTAGTTGGCGATCATCAGGTCGTATACGGTCACCGCGAGGGCCTGTTCGCCATTGGCCAGGGTGATTTTCCGGGCGCCGAGGCTGTGGGTCAGGGTGTCACGCAGTTCCACGTGCTTGAAGTGCTCGTGCTGGATGCCGCCGAAATAGGGGAAGGCGACCTTGACCACCTCGTCGTGGGCCTCCGTCAGGGACAGGCGCAGGGTGACATCCTGCTGTTCACCGCCGGCGTTCTGCTTCAGGTTCCACTTGCCTTTCTCGCCCCAGCGGTAGCCGATCGAGCCGTTGGGTGCGGTCAGGCTGCCGTCGTTCTCGTTGATGGCGACGGTCTTCCACTCGGGGTTGTTGCTCTCGCCCAGACCGTCCACCAGGTCACTGGCACGGAGGAACCGACCCGGTACGTAGCCACCGTCTTCGTGTGGTTCGAGCATCACCAGGTGCGGCATGTCGGTGTAGCGGCGCACGTAGTCGGTGAAGTAGGGGCTGGGGTTGTCGACGTGGAATTCCTTCAGGATCACGTGGCCCATGGCCAGGCCCAGGGCGGCGTCGGTGCCTTGCTTGGGGTTGATCCATTCATCGGAGAGTTTGGCCACCTCAGCGTAGTCCGGGGTGATGGCCACGGTCTTGGTGCCCTTGTAGCGGACTTCGGTGAAGAAGTGCGCGTCCGGGGTCCGGGTCTGGGGCACATTGGAACCCCAGGCGATGATGTAGCCGCTGTTGTACCAGTCGGCGGATTCCGGTACGTCGGTCTGCTCGCCCCAGGTCTGCGGGGAGGCCGGCGGCAGGTCGCAATACCAGTCGTAGAAGCTCAGGCAGACACCGCCGATCAGCGACAGGTAGCGGGCACCGGAGGCGTAGGACACCATGGACATGGCGGGAATCGGCGAGAAGCCGACCACACGATCCGGGCCGTAGGTCTTGGCGGTATACACGTTGGCGGCGCCGATCAGCTCGTTGAGTTCGTCCCAACTGGAGCGGATGAAGCCGCCCATGCCGCGGCGGGTCTTGTATTCGGCGGTCTTGACCGGGTCTTCGGCGATGGAGGCCCAGGCTTCCACCGGGTCACTGTATCGGACCTTGGCTTCGCGCCAGAGTTTGAGCAGGTGCTTGCGGGCCAGGGGGTACTTCAGGCGGTTGGCGCTGTACATGTACCAGGAGTAGCTGGCGCCGCGCGGGCAACCGCGGGGCTCGTGGTTAGGCAGGTCCGGGCGGGTGCGCGGGTAGTCGGTCTGCTGGGTTTCCCAGGTGACCAGGCCGTTCTTGACATAGATTTTCCAGCTGCACGAGCCGGTGCAGTTCACGCCGTGGGTGGAGCGTACGATCTTGTCGTACTGCCAGCGGCCGCGGTAGCCGTCCTCGGCATCGCGGTTGACGGCATGAGTCTCGCCATGGCCGTTGGCGAAGGGCTCGCGCTTCTTCTTGAAGTAACTCAGTTTATCGATCAGATGACTCATGGTCTCTCCCCGAGATCGTTATTGCACGACACTCATTGTGAACAGGAAAAACCCTGGAATCTGCGTGGTTACCCCGACATAGCCGGGTTCTACCCCCAAGGGGATAGAATCTTATCCCCCTTTAGCAGCCGGTGGCGCATATGCCGTCGGCTATGGAGGGTCAGTGCAAGGAGGGTTAGCGCCGAGAAACCGAAAAGGAGCATGAAGGCAGAACTGCGAACACCAATCCATTGATTCGCCATCGCGAACAGCAGCGGCAGGAGAAAGCCGGAAAGGCAAACGGACAGCAACGCCAGGCCGGCGGTAAAGGCAACGTGATCCGGCTGGAGCTCCACAAGAAGTCGCAACAGGCTGCCAAAGGCGACTCCCAACAGCATGCCCAACAGGGTGATTAAACTCACTTCAACCATGATGGACCAGCCAAACTGCAGGTGCAGGATGTGGGTGGCACCTTCGACGTCCAGCGACATGCTGGGGTAGGACAGCAGTAGCCCGGGAAGCAGGGACGCCGCCAGGGCGCGACGTAAAACCGGGACCGCTCCCAGGCGGTCGGCAAGCCAGCCGCCAGGCACCTGGCAAACGGAGGCAGGGACAATAAACCCCGTTGCCAGCAGGGCGCCGGTATTGAGCGGCAGACCCAGGCTGGCGCTGATGAAATCCGGCAGCCACAGTGTCAGGGCCAGTATTCCACCGCCGCTCAGGGCGAAAAGCACGCACAGCAGTTGCACATCCGCATGCCGGAGCAGCGATAGTTGATCCCTGATCCGGCTCTGACGCGACCGATCCGCTGCCGGCGGATCGCTGTCCGTCAGGAGGGCGTAAAGGAGCGTCACCAACACCAGCAGAATGATGTAGGCTGTGGAGACTGAACGCCAACTGTAGGCTTCGTGTATTAGCGAGACCAGGTAGTAGTTGAACCCGGCTCCGAGCATACCTGTGGAGAAGAGGCTGAGCACCAGTCCGCGATGCCGGGGCGGAGCACGGCTGGACATAAACTGAAGGCCCGCGCTGAACGTCCCACCTGCCAGACCGAGTCCGCAGGCGACCAGAAAGTAGGCCCACAGGCTCTCGACCTGGCCCAGACTCGCCAGCACCGGCACCAGTCCTGCCAGACATCCCAGCATCACACGTCTGGCGCCGAACCTTTGCGTGGCGATGCCAGCCGGGATGGCCAACAGACCGCCTGAAAGGACGGGGAGCGCCAGAAGGGTTCCGAACTCGACGTCGGTCAGGGTCAGTTGCGTCCGGATATGAACCCCGATCACCGCAAGTAGCGTCCAGCAGCCAAATGCGACAAAGAAGGCGACATAGTTGGGCAGCAGGATACCTGTTAGTGACAGCAGTGTGTCTTTTCGTATCTGCGGTGCTTTCATTGCATTACTGGCGCTCCACCGCCTATGGATCTGGGGTGTCGGATGTTCCTGTACCTATTCAGTTTTCGCGTGCGGGAATTGGAGTGCAACGAATCTTAAGAGAGATGACCGCAGGGGGTAGGCGGTTAGCCATTGGAGGTAGATCACACTTGGCGGGGCGTCGTTTGCGTGGAACAAAGGATGACGAAAGGACGTGACTTGCTATCATGAGGCAGATAGGACGGGCTTATCGAATCCCTATGGCATCCAATACTTCACTTGTACACCGCATAACACTGTTCGTCGGCGCCATAACGCTGGTTGCGCTGACCAACATGCTGGCGTCGCTGATGATTTCCACCAGCATTCAGGGCAGTGCGACCGCGATTAATATCGCCGGGTCGCTGCGCCTGCACAGTTACGGCCTGCTTTCGGACGTCTATGAGCTCGACCGCGCGGGTGCAACACGTTCTGGGGACGATTTGTCCCGGCAAGTGGATGAGTTTGGCGACCGGCTCCGTTCCCCGGAACTGACTCATACCCTGCCGGATGATTCAGCTCATGCCCTGCACCAGCAATACCAAGAGGTGCTCAGCCGCTGGAAAGACGACATCAGACCGTTAATGGCGTTAACGCCGACGCAGGCTCTTGAGCAGGGTTTACGTGACCACATCGAGCGCTTTGTCAGCGAAATCAACCAATTTGTGTTGTTGCTGGAGGAACGCACCGAAGCCCGCGTTCAGGTAATGAACGTCGTTCAGGTCGCCAGCCTGGTCCTGTCCATCCTGATCTTCCTGTTCCTTTTTGTGGACCTGAAAAGACGGGTGATCGAGCCGCTGGGCCGACTGGTGGACGTGGCCGGGGCCGTGGCCCGCAAGGATTTTTCCCAGAAAGCCCGCCTGGGCGGTTCCGACGAACTTTCCCGCCTGGGCAGCGCTTTTGATCAGATGACCAGCCAGCTCAGTCGCAGCTACCGACAACTCGAGTCGGAAACGCGGCAGAAAACCGTGGAGCTGGAGCGCAGTAACGCGGCCCTGGAACTGCTGCACCGAACCAGTCGCACACTCTTCGCCAGTCACGACCTCTGCAACGGCGCCATCCCCATGTTGCAGGAACTGGAGCAACTGCTCAGCATTGGGCCCATACGCCTGTTCCTGCACGATAAAAACATGCCGCAACCTGTCCAGGCGATCGTCACGGCTACCCGTGAGCGCCCTTTCTATTGCCGGGATCACGATTGCAACGCCTGTCTTGTGACGCCAGAGCAATATGATGCCCTGCCATCCGATGGCAACGACGGACGACGCTTGCTGTTGCCCATCCGTACCAACGACCAACTGCTGGGCACTCTGGAAGTGTGGTATCCGGCGAGTGAGCCATTGCCTGAGTCGTCACGGCGATTGTTGGAAACGCTCTGTGACCAGTTGGCTACTGCCATTTTCCTGGAACGTCAGATCACCGAAGAGCAGCAATTGACGCTGGCGGAAGAACGGGCGGTGATTGCCCGGGAGCTTCATGACTCGCTGGCGCAATCCCTGACGTACCTGAAAATGCAGGTCGCCCGGCTCAGCCGCCTGGAAGTAGCCGGTGAGCAAAGTGCATTCCACGCCGAAATACTGGATGAGTTGAGCAATGGCCTGAACAGCGCCTACCGCCAGTTGCGGGAACTGTTAACCACCTTCCGGCTGAAGCTCGACACGCCGGATCTGGCCACCGCCGTACGGCAGACAGTGGGTGAATTTGCCGAACGCCTTGGAGCCCCGGTGCAGTTGGAGTACGAACTGCCCGATCGGATCCTCTCGCCCAATGAGGAGATCCATATCCTGCAGATTATCCGTGAAGCGCTGGCCAACGCGGTCAAGCACGCCCAGGCGACCGAGGTGGTCGTCCACGTTAATTTCCGTTCGCCGCAAGTACAGGTCGCCATCCTGGACAATGGCGTTGGCCTGCCGGGGGGCGACCAGCCGCTGCAGCATTACGGCATGATCATCATGCAGGACCGCGCCAGGACATTGGGGGGCAGACTGACTGTGGGCAATCGAAAGCACGGTGGAGTGGAAATCCTGTTAACCTTCGTTCCGAAGAGTCGCCACGTAATGTCCTCTGAGGTCTCGGCCGGCTGACGTGGTGGCCGTGAATCGATAATAAACGAGCAAATGAAAGAGCCTGGAGCATCTATGACCGACGTCCCTGCAAGCATCCTGCTGATCGATGATCACCCGCTGTTACGCCAGGGCATCAAGCAGCTGATCGAAATGGAGCCGGCCATGACGGTGGCGGGGGAGGCCAGCAACGCTCCTGACGGCGTCCGACAGGCGTTGGAGATTGAACCCGATCTCATCCTCCTCGACCTCAACATGCCGGATATGAACGGCATCGAGGCGCTGAAGCAGCTGCGCGCCGAGAACATCAGTTCGCGTATCGTCATCTTCACGGTATCGGATCATGAGGACGATGTTGTGGACGCGCTCCGGGCCGGTGCGGACGGTTACCTGCTCAAGGACATGGAACCGCTGGACATGATCGATCAGCTCAAGCAGGCGGCCGTCGGCAAGATGGTGATCAGCGACAAATTGACAACGCTCCTGGCCCAGGCCTTGCGCTCACAGAAGGCGCCGGTTGAGGCAAAGCCGGACTATGAGAGCCTGACCCCCCGCGAGCGGGATATTCTCAAGC
This sequence comes from Marinobacter sp. NFXS9, assembly GCF_040148665.1. Lineage (NCBI taxonomy): Bacteria > Pseudomonadati > Pseudomonadota > Gammaproteobacteria > Pseudomonadales > Marinobacteraceae > Marinobacter > Marinobacter sp. NFXS9. The sequence continues at coordinate 390,259 of NZ_JAGDDW010000001.1, forward strand.
TGATTGCCGATGGGCTTTCCAACAAGATGATAGGGCGGCGCCTCGATATCAGTGACGGTACCGTCAAGGTTCACGTCAAGCACCTGCTCAAGAAACTCAACCTGCGTTCCCGGGTCGAGGTGGCTGTCTGGGCGGTTGAAGTGGGTGTGAGGTAAGACCTTACGCTCAATCCTGGACGTCGTCGTGCGTCCAGAGGTACCTGCCGCATATGCACTTTGACCCCTCCCACCGGCGGTTGCGCAATACAGCCAGGCGTGGCTGCCCGCACCGCCGCCGGACCGCTGAAGAAAAAGCGGGATACCTCCGATGAATCCCGCCTTCTTAGGCCTTACCCAATCGGTGGTATATACCTCTAAGCATCTGAAAATAAAAAGAAATATTAACCTGTGCGCGCGCATCTCCCAGGTTGGACGGGAGGTGGCGGGTGCGGCTTGAGAAATATCAATTTCCGTTTACGGTGCCCTCTCTACAGTTGCCATAACTCTCTGAAAGCCATCTGGAGAACAATATGGCGACATCAGTAATCCCTGCCAAAGGAGACCAGTATCGGGCCCTTGGCATATCAACGCTTGCGTTCACACTCTGTTTTGCGGTGTGGACGATCTTCTCCATCATCGGTCTTCGACTGAAACAGGAGTTCGGGCTCTCCGAAACCCAGCTCGGCCTGTTGATGGCCACGCCCATACTGACGGGCTCGATCAGTCGCTTCTTCCTGGGCATCTGGTCGGACCGCATCGGCGGGCGTCGTGTGTTTTCGATGGTGATGCTGCTGACGGCCGCCTGCGTTTACCTGCTGACCTTTGCCGATAGCTACACGACGCTCCTGGTTGCCGCTCTCGGTGTGGGTCTGGCCGGTGGGTCATTCATCGTTGGGGTGGCCTATACCGCTGCGTGGTTCGAGCCGTCCAGGCAGGGGACCGCGCTGGGTATCTTCGGGGCCGGGAACGTGGGGGCTGCCCTGACCAATTTCGGCGCGCCTTTCCTGCTCCTGGCCCTGGGATGGCAGGGGACCGCCCAGGTCTATGCCACGGTGCTAGCCATCATGGGCGTCGTCTTCTTCATCATCGCCCGGGAAGACCCTCTTGCGACCGAGCGCCAAACCCGCAGCCGGGAAACGATCCGGCAGCAACTGGCCCCGTTGTCCGAGTTCCGGGTTTGGCGCTTCTCACTTTACTACTTCTTCGTGTTCGGTGGCTTCGTGGCGCTGGCGCTGTGGCTGCCGCACTACCTGATTGAAGTCTACGGGCTGGATATCGCCACTGCCGGTATCATTGCCGCTCTCTATACCGTGCCCGCGTCGCTGTTCCGTATCCTCGGGGGATGGCTGTCCGACCGTTACGGTGCCCGGCGGGTTATGTACTGGACCCTGATCGCGTCGGTCGTCTGCACCTTTCTGCTCAGCTATCCGCCCACCGACTATACAATCCTGGGCATTCGTGGCGACATCGGATTCCGGATGGCGATGAGCCTACCTGTGTTTGTCGTCGTGACCTTTGTTCTGGGCTTCTTCATGTCCCTGGGCAAAGCGGCTGTGTTTAAGCACATTCCGGTCTACTATCCACGCCACGTTGGCGCTGTCGGCGGCGTAGTCGGGATGATTGGCGGCCTCGGTGGCTTCCTGATGCCACTGACTTTCGGGATGCTCAACGACGTTCTCGGCATCTGGCAGAGCTGCTTCATGCTGCTGTTCGTGATCGTAGCCGCGGCGCTCACCTGGATGCACCACGCGATACGTTCCGCCGAGCGTCTGGAATGGAAACAGAAGGAGGAGAAGACCGACCTTCCCGAGCTGTCCACCCCGTCCGGCCTGGTTATCGACGAATGGCACCCGGAAGATGCGGAGTTTTGGGAGAGTAAGGGCAAACAGATTGCCCGCCGTAATCTGTGGATCTCGATTCCCAACCTGTTCCTGGCCTTCTCAGTATGGACGATCTGGAGCATCCTGGTGGTCAAGATGCCGAAGCTTGGCTTCGATTACAGCTCCAACCAGCTCTTCTGGCTGGCAGCCCTGCCGGCGCTATCCGGGGCCACTCTGCGCATTTTCTACAGTTTCATGGTTCCGATTTTCGGGGGGCGGCGCTGGACCGCCATCTCCACGGCATCGCTGCTCCTGCCCTGCCTGTGGATCGGCGTTGCCATCCAGGATACCGGAACGCCTTACCTGGTCATGCTGATCCTGGCACTGCTGTGTGGCTTTGGTGGCGGCAACTTTGCCTCCAGCATGGCGAATATCAGCTTTTTCTACCCACAGTCCCAGAAAGGCGCGGCCCTGGGCCTGAATGCCGGCCTCGGCAACCTGGGCGTGTCCGGTATGCAGTTGCTCGCCCCCCTGGTCATCGCCAGCAGTGTATTTGGTGACTGGGCAGGCGACGGCCTGAACGTGGTCACGGGCAGCAACGCCGGGGATGTGCTGTGGCTCCAGAATGCGGCCTTCGTCTGGGTCCCCCTGATCGTCATTGCAGCGGTTGCGGCTTGGTTTGGTATGAACGACATCGCCGATGCCAAGTCCAGTTTCCGAGATCAGGCGGTGATTTTCCGCCGCGCGGATAACTGGCGTATGTGCTGGCTGTATCTGGGCATGTTCGGCAGCTTCATCGGCTTTGCCGCCGGGTTCCCGCTGTTGTCGGGCATGCAGTTCCCGGGCGTCGATCCGGTCAAGTTCGCCTTCCTGGGTCCGCTTGTCGGCGCGTTGACCCGGCCTGTCGGAGGGATTCTGGCGGACAAACTGGGGGGCGCCAACGTAACCTTCTGGACGTTTGCGGTGATGATCCTGGGTATCCTTGGCGTGCTTAGCTTCCTGCCAGGCGAGTCGGGCGGCGGTAATTTCTGGGGCTTTTTCCTGATGTTCCTGGTGCTGTTTGCGGCCTCCGGTATCGGTAACGGCTCCACCTTCCGCATGGTGCCGATCATCTTCCGCGAACTGTTGATGGGTGAGGCGGGCAAAGGTGACAAGGCCCAGGCCGAAAAGGCGGCGAACAAGGAATCTGCGGCGGTGCTGGGTTTCATTTCGGCCATCGCGGCATACGGAGGTTTCTTCATTCCCAAATCCTATGGCACGTCCATTGACCTGACCGGCGGCGTCGCCACCGCCTTGATCAGTTTCATCGTCTTCTATGCCAGTTGCATGCTGCTGACCTGGTGGTATTACTCCAGGCGCAATGCCCCCTATCCGTGCTAGGGGTACGCACGGGTTAGACCTTGGCGTCCTTCGGGGCGCCCTTTTTTTGCCCCCACATTCACTACAGCACCGGCTTGTTGATGGCCAGCCAGAAAATCAGGGCCAGTTGCCCAAGGGCGAGGATGGCCGCCACGATTCGGGTGTTTCGACTGTACATCGGTTTGATGGCGAAGCGCCCGGCTACGATATAGCCCACCAGCAGAAGGATCTTTGCCGTCAGCCAGCCATGTACGCCGGGCATCCATCCGGTGACGAACAGCAGGCCAACAGCGGCCGCAAGCAGGATGGTGTCATTGAGGTGTGGCACCCATCTCAGTGGCGTGTGACGCCAACCCGGGCGGTCAAGGGCATCTAGGCCCAGACGGAGTGTGAACAGCCCAGCCGTCAGGCAGGCGGCCGTAACATGAATGGTTTTCAGGAGAATATGGAGCGACATGGTGATTTCCTGGCGTCCACTGTCATCGGGGGTATGTCAGTGTACTCATTGAGGTGTATTTAAAATAAAGGAAATACCTTTAGTCTGGCTACAGAGTCAACGATGGAATGTCGTGCCATGCAAAGCCAGTCTGTATCCCTCGATGCCGCCTCTCCGGGGCAGCTGTTCAACTATCCGTTCAGGATCTTCTTCCTGTCCGTTGCCGTTATGGCGCTGCTCTGGGTTCCGCTCTGGGTGGCGGTCGTGACAGGCCGATTGGACCTGCCGCTGGCTCTGCCACCCCTGGCCTGGCACCGGCATGAAATGCTGTTCGGCTTCCTCTCCGCCGCTATTGCCGGATTCCTGCTGACGGCAGCCTGCGTCTGGACACAGACCGAGCGCACCCACGGGCTTCGCCTGATGGGGCTGTGGCTGGTCTGGCTGGCCGGGCGCCTGCTGCTGGCGCTGGGGGAGGGCTGGCCCGAGGCTTTGGTCCAGGGTGTCAACCTGGCGTTCATTCCGCTGGTCATGGCTGACGCCGGCTGGCGCATCTGGCGCGCACGTCAACGTCGGCAGTTGATGCTTCTAGTGGTTCTCGGGCTGCTGTGGTTCATGCAGATCGCCTATGTCCGCACCTTCAACCCGGTCTTTGTGTCCGGTGCGCTGGTATTGGCCATGGCGCTCTCCGGGATTATCGGCGGTCGGATTACTCCCGCGTTCTCGACAGGCTGGCTGCGGCAACAGGGTCGGGACGAGGCGACAACGATCCGGGTTGCACCGACGCTTGATGCGCTTCAGGTCGCCGCCATGCTGGGGCTGTCGTTGATGGTCCTCTCAGGCGCACGGTGGGGATCCATGGTCACGGCCCTGGTTGCGGCGGCGCTGATGCTGGCGCGCCTTGCCGGCTGGAAAGGTTGGCTGGTGACACGCAACCCGCTGTTGTGGATCCTGCACCTTTCGCTGCTCTGGATACCGGTGGCGTTGCTCCTGTTCGCAGGGAGTTCACTCTTCGGCTGGCCGGCCAGCGTCTGGACCCATGCCGCCGGCCTTGGGGTTGTCGCCAGCCTGATCCTCGGTGTGATGGCGCGGGTGTCGCTCGGTCACACAGGTCGCCCGCTGACACTGCCGCGGGGGATGGTCGTTGCGTTTCTCGCCATCCAGGCAGCGGCCGTGGTTCGCGTGGTGACCGCGCTGGGGGGTATTGCCTGGCAGTCCGGCGTCATGCTGAGCGGTCTGCTCTGGATGCTGGCGTTCGCCCTGTTCCTGCTGCGCTATGCCGGGATCCTGATGCGGCCACGGAGCGATGGTCTTCCGGGATGATCCCTGAGCGGAGATTGATATGGAGCAACCCGGTGACCCGCGTCATCTGCTAAACAGACGATAACGCCTTCGGGTGCCATCAGGCCGACCGGCCCATGAAACGAATTCTCACCTCTGAACGTCGCCGTGTCCTGCCACCGGATGGGCTGGCGCTGATGGCTGCGGCGGTAGCCTGCCTGCCGTTAATCATTGCAAAGCGAATCGGCCGGTTTGCAATCGCCGATAGGCGATCTGACATCGGGTTTGATAAGGTTTCCAGATAACGCAATGCCGTCATCCTCCATATCGAACAGGGGAACTCAATATGAATGAAGGTGCGATTCCGGGAATGATGAAGGCGATGGTGCTGACCGGCCACGGCGACGTGGACAAACTGGTCTATCAGGACGTGCCGACGCCGAGACCCCAACCGGGCCAAGTGCTGGTGAAAGTGACGGCGACGGCCAAGAACAACACCGATCGCAAGGCGCGAGAGGGGCTTTATCCCACCAAGGACAAAGGCGACGTCACATCCTTTGCGATGGGGGGCAAGCCGACGCTGACGTTCCCGCGCATCCAGGGGGCGGACATCGTCGGACACGTGGTCGCCGTGGGTGAGGGCGTCGATGAGTCCCGGATTGGCGAGCGTGGGCTGCTGGATTTCAACATCTACGCGGACGAGCGGCGGGACATCAACCTGACGCCGGATTATTACGGCCACGGGGCCGACGGCGGCTACGCGGAATACGTTGCCTTGCCCTCCGATCAGTTCCATTACATTCCCAACCCGGAACTCGCGGATGCCGAACTGGCTTCCATGGGCATGTGTTCCTACCAGACGGCGTATCACATGATGACGTCGGCCCGGATCAAGGCCGGGGAGAAGGTCCTGGTAACCGGCGCCAGCGGCGGTGTCGGCACGGCACTGATTCAACTCTGCCGCATTGTCGGCGCCATCCCGTATGCCTTGAGCCAACAAAGCAAGGCCGATGAACTGAAAGCCCTGGGTGCCGAGGCGGTGCTGGACCGATCCGACATGAGCCGGTTCGAGGAGCAAGTAAAAGAAGTGACCGGCGGCGCGCCGCTGGATGCCGTGATGGATCTGGCGGGCGGTGAGATGACCAATCACTTCATCGACGCCATGATTTTCGATATGAATTCGCGCCAGGACTATCCGAGGCTGAGCATTGCGGGCGCCAGCGCCGATAACGTCACGGAAATCATGTGGACGCGAATCTACCTCTACCAGGTCCAGATCTTCGGCGTCTCTCACGGCACACGCGAGGAAGCGGAACAACTCGTGGACTGGATCCGCGGCGGCCAGCTCAAACCGGTCCTGCATGCGGCCTTCAAATTATCGGACCTGCACGACGCGGAGCGCTATTTCGTCAATCGGGGCAGCGGTTACCTGGGCAAGATTGTGATCGTGCCGGATTCCGAGTGGCCTGAGTATGGCCAGCCGTTTGCGCGGACTCACTGAGCCCCCTGTATCGATTCGTCCACCCGATGGAGAACAACGTGGAACACACAGCCAACAAGAACATCAGCCGTTTCCCCGTACCTGAACTCGAAACACTGCCTGACGATATCCGCGAGCGCATCGAGGCCGTTCAAGAGAAATCAGGATTCATCCCCAACGTGTTCCTGGCCCTGGCACACCGCCCGGATGAGTTTCGCGCGTTCTTTGCCTATCACGATGCCCTGATGGAAAAGCCCGGTAACCTGACCAAGGCGGAAAGGGAAATGATCGTCGTTGCCACCAGCAGTGCCAATGAATGCCAGTACTGCGTCATCGCCCATGGCGCGATTCTTCGGGTTCGGGCGAAGAACCCGTTGATCGCCGACCAGGTTGCCACCAACTACCGCAAGGCGGACATTACGGATCGCCAGAAGGCGATGCTGGATTTCGCCATGAAGGTGTCCCGCAATGCCCAGCAGGTCGAAGAGAGCGATTTCGATGCGCTGAAAGCGCATGGCTTCAGCGAGGACGACATCTGGGATATTTCAGGCATCTCGGCCTTCTTCGGCATGTCCAACCGCATCGCCAATGTCAGCAACATGCGCCCGAACGAGGAGTTCTATTCGTTCGGGCGTTGACCGCCTGAGCGCCACCCTGGGCGAACGGGCTCAATCGGGGAAGACCACGGTCCGGTTGCCGTGCAGGAACACCCGTTTTTCGATGTGGTAGCGCACGGCCCGAGCCAGGGTCTGACTCTCGATGTCCTGCCCCTTGGCCACCAGATCCTCTGGGTAGTGCCCATGATCCACCGACTGCACGCCTTGGGTGATGATGGGACCCTCATCGAGATCGTCGTTTACGTAATGCGCGGTGGCACCGACCAGCTTTACGCCTTTTTCCCAGGCCTGGTGATACGGCTTGGCCCCCTTGAATCCCGGCAACAGGGAGTGGTGGATGTTAATGGCACGGCCATCCAGCCTGGCGGCCAGTTCCGGCGACAGGACCTGCATATACCGGGCAAGCACGACCAGTTCACAGTTGTGATCCTCAATCAGTTGCCAGAGTTCGGCCTCCTGTCGGGGTTTGGTGTCGGGCGTGATGGGCAGGTGAAAGTAGGGGATACCGTGCCAATCCGCCAACGGCTTGAGATCCGGGTGGTTGGAGATGATCAGGGGGATGTCCATCGCCAGTTCGCCCTTGCGATAGCGGTAGAGCAGATCATTGAGGCAGTGGTCGTATTTCGACACCAGGATCGCCACGCGCGGGCGATGATCCGGTGCTTTCAGCTCCCATTGCATGTCGAAAGCCGCGGCCCGGTCCTCGAACACCTGACAAAAGCGATCCAGCGACTGCTGGCCGCCCAGCGGGCGGAGTTCGACGCGAATGCTGAAGCTTTCCGTGGCGCGATCGTCGAAGGAATTCATCGCAAAGACATAGTTCTCAGTCTCTGCGAGGCTACGGGTCACCACATCGACGGTGCCCAGTCGGCTGGGGCACTGGGCCGTGAGTATCCAGAGATCTTCATGTGCGGTCATGGCGTTGATACCTTCCGGTTTTCTTCAGCAGGCCGTTGTTGTCAGTAAGGCATTCACCCGGAGTCCGGCTACTCTGCGCCGCCTCCGGGTGGACGAGGTCGGTCTTCGAAAACCCGGTCTACACGGTGCTGGCGTCGGCTTTCTGGCTGGCCTGGCCCCTGACGGCGGTGAGCAGTGGTCCAACATGCACACCGTATTCACCCGCGGCATCCAGCAGCCAGCGCCAGATGTAGTCGGCGAAGCTGCGACGAACGACAAGCTCCCAGTCGCTCTCTCCGAGGCGTCGTAACGTCGCCTGGGTCTTGCCCAGGACCGTCGTCACGATTTTGCCGACGGGGAAATTGCGGTCATGGACGTCGTAGGGACAGCTTTTCATCAGGACCGACCGGGCTTCGGCACCCGACAGGCGGACGATGGACTGCCCGCCGCCGACGTTGATGACGGCGTAGTGACCGTCAAGGTGCTTCCGAAGCAGGCTTTCCATCGCAAAGGCCTGGTCCCCGGGCCCGACCAGCAGCCATTCGTCCGGCGTGATCCAGCTCAGCGACCAGTCGCCTTTGGACTGGCTTTGCAGTGCGTCAGGCAGGTCCAGGCCGGTCGCCGCCTTCACGCCGTCCCGGAAGCCGGCGGACTCGGCGTTACCCCGGAGCACCAGATGGGTTTTGAGCGCCTCTTCCCAGATGAAAACCCGCGCGTTCGCGGAAGTCTGACCGGTCTGGGCGCGGGCAACGTGATGGAGCGGGCTGCGGGCCGGTACCGTGCTGTCCGGTTGCTGATCCATCAAAGCGACGCCAGGCGTAACGGCCGTTTCGACAGCCGTGTTGGTGACTTCAGACATTTTGACGCTCTCCTTTCGGGTCCAGGAAGATCGTGCCGCAGATTTCCGCCTCGACGACGCGGCCGTTTTCCAGTGGGTAGTAGACGATGTCGCCTTCACGGTTGTGACCGTTGCGGATCACACCCATGGCGATCGAACGCTTCAGGTTGGCGCTGTAATAGCTGGAAGTGATGTGGCCCAGCATCCGCATCGGCTTCGGCTGGTTCGGGTCATCCACGGCCTGGGCACCTTCCGGCAGGACGATGCCCGGGTCGAGGGTCTTCAGGCCGACCAACTGCTTGCGATCGGTCCGTACACAGTCTTCCCGCTTCATGCCGCGCTTGCCGATAAAGCTGAACGGCTTGTCTTCCTTCACGGCCCAGCTCATGCCCAGATCGTAGGGATGCACCGAACCGTCGGTGTCCTGTCCGGCGATGATGAAGCCTTTCTCGGCGCGCAGGATGTGCATGGTCTCGGTGCCGTAGGGCGTGAGGTCATACTTGGCGCCGTGCTCGAAGAGCTTTTCCCAGACGTGCAGGCCGTAATGCGCCTGGACGTTGATTTCGTAGGACAGCTCACCGGTGAACGAGATGCGGAAGACCCGAGCCGGTACGCCGGCGACGGTGCCCTGGCGCCAGTCCATGAACTTGAAGGTATCCCGGTCGAGATCAATGTCATCGGTCAGCTCCGCCAGCAGCTTGCGTGCGTTCGGTCCGGCGATGGTCATGGTGGCCCAGTGGTCGGTGACGGTGTTCATGTAGACTTCCAGCTCCGGCCACTCGGTCTGGTGGTAGAGTTCCAGCCATTCCAGAACGCCGGCCGCACCGCCGGTGGTGGTGGTCATCAGGAAGTGGTTTTCACCGAGGCACGATGTGACCCCATCATCGAATACCATGCCGTCCTCATGGCACATGAGGCCGTAACGGCATTTACCGACCGCCAGCTTGGCCCAGGCGTTGGTGTAGACCCGGCCGAGAAACTCCCGGGCGTCTTTGCCCTGGATGTCGATCTTGCCTAACGTTGAGGCATCGAGAATGCCTATGCTGTTGCGGGTGGCCAGGCACTCCCGGTTCAGCGCCTGCTGCATGGTTTCACCCGGCTTCGGGTAATACCAGGGACGTTTCCACTGGCCGACGTCCTCGAACTTGGCGCCGTGTTTGACGTGCCACTCGTGCATGGCGGTGTAGCGCTTCGGATCGAACAGGTCGTCCACATGCCGACCGACGATGGCGCCGAAGGTCACCGGGGTGTAGTTCGGCCGGAAAATGGTAGTGCCGGTTTGCGGAATCGTCTGGTTCAGCGACTTGGCGGCAATCGCCATGCCGTTGATGTTGCCCAGCTTGCCCTGATCGGTACCGAAGCCCATCGCCGTGTAGCGCTTGACGTGCTCGATGGACTCGAAACCTTCCCGGGTGGCCAGCTCGATGGCGGCAGCGGTCACGTCGGTCTGGAAGTCCACGAACTGTTTGGGCGCACGGCTGTTGCGCTTGTGGTGCGGCACGCAGAACAGCGCCATCGGTCGGGTTTCCGGGCGGGTTTCCGCCGCAGGCACGGCCGCGGGTTCCGCGGTAAAGCCGGCATTGGTGGCCGCCAGGGCCCCGAGGCTGGCGCCTTCTTCCAGACATTCGTTGAGGCCGAAGTGGCCGGCTACGGCTCCCGCCACCAGCTGCTTCTGAACGGTTTTCCCCGGCACGAAGCCAATCACATCGTCATCCCAGATCGGGCGACTGCCGGTATGGCAGGACAGATGCACGGCCGGGCTCCAGCCGCCGGAGGTGGCGATGGTGTCGCACACCAGCACCTGGTCGCTGCCGAGTGCCTGACTGCCATCGGCACTGAGTCCGCTGACGACCGCGCCCTGGACGTGCTTGCGTCCCCGCGCCTCAATCACGGCATGGCCGGTCAGGACCTTGATGCCCCGCCGGCGGGCTTCCGCTTGCCAGGCACCGGCGGCACCCTGGCGGGTATCGACGATCGCCACCACCTCACGCCCGGCATCCTGCCAGTCGAAGGCGGTCCGGTAGGCGTTGTCGTTGGTGGTCATCAGCACCAGACGTTGGCCTGGAACCACGGCGTAGCGGTTGATGTAGGTCGATACAGCGGACGCGAGCATGCAGCCCGGCAGATCGTTGTTGCCATACACCAGCGGCCGTTCGTGGGCGCCGGTCGCCAGGACGACCCACTGGGCGCGCACCCGATGCAGACGCTGGCGGGATTGGCCAGCCGGCGCGCGATCGCTGAGATGGTCGGTGCGCCGCTCATGAATCGTCAGGAAGTTGTGATCGTGATATCCGTTGACGGTGGAGCGGGGCAGCAGCAGGACGTTGTCGTAGCTGGCGAGCTCTTCCAGTGTGGCCTTCAGCCACTTCGCGGCGGGCTGGCCGTCCAGGGTATCGCCGCCATCCAGCAGCGAACCACCCATTTCAGCCTGTTCGTCGGCGAGAATGACCCGCGCGCCGGAACGGGCCGCCGAAAGCGCGGCCGCAAGGCCGGCCGGACCGGCGCCCACCACCAGCACATCAGTGTGCTGGTTCAGGTGATCGTAGATGTCCGCATCCGGCTCACGGGGGGAGCGCCCCAGACCGGCGGCCTTGCGGATGTATTTCTCGTAGGTGTCCCAGGCGGCCTGCGGGAACATGAAGGTCTTGTAGTAGAAGCCCGGCGGCAGCATCCGCCCCAGGATCGTCCCCATGACCCCCATGAAGTCGAACTTGAGGTTCGGCCACCCACTGGTGGGGTGGCTGACCAGTCCTTCGAACAGTTCCTGTTGTGTGGCCCGGACGTTGGGGGTTTGGGTCGCTTCGGTGGCGCCGATCTGGAAAACCGCATTCGGTTCCTCGGCTCCGGCGGCCACAATGCCGCGCGGGCGGCTGTACTTGAAGCTGCGACCGATGACGTCGACCCCGTTGGCCAGCAGTGCGGAGGCAAGAGAGTCGCCGGCAAAGCCCTGATAGGTCTGCCCATTGAACTGGAAGGTCAGCGGGCGGCTGCGATCGATACGGCCGCCGCGCGGGAGACGGTTGGATTGGGTCATGGTTCGCCTCTCAGGACTGCAGTTGTTCGGTGGATTGGGACAGGCTCGGCGACTCGCCGATCCGGTAGGTTTCCAGGATCTCGTAGGTCTGGGTGTCGCGGGCGATGTTGAAGAATTTGCGACAGCCTATGGCGTGGACCCAGAGCTCGTGGTACAGGCCGCGGGGATTCGAGCGGAAGTAGAGGAAATTCCCCCATTCCTCGTCGCTGCAGACATCCGGATCGGCCGGGCGAGCCAGGTGCGCCTGGCCCTTGGCATGAAACTCTTCTTCTTCCCGGTGCTCGCCGCAATAGGGACAGTAGATATAAAACATGGAATGTCCTCCGTTAGTGGGCGACGCCTGCAGCGCCGTGTTCGTCGATCAGCGCACCGTTATGGAACCGGAACATGGAGAAGGGCTTGGCCAGTTCGTGGGCCTTGCCTTTGGCCAGCGTGCTGGCAAAGACGTGACCGGAGCCGGGTGTCGCCTTGAAGCCGCCGGTCCCCCAGCCGCAGTTGAAGAAGAGGTTTTCAACCGGCGTATCGGAGATGATCGGGCAGGCATCCGGGCAGGTGTCGACGATGCCGCCCCACTGACGATTCATGCGCACCCGGCTGAAGATCGGGAACATTTCCACGATGGCCTGGAGCGTATGTTCGATCGTGGGATAGGAGCCCCGCTGACCGTAGCCGTTGTAACCGTCGATACCGGCCCCGATCACCAGGTCGCCCTTGTCGGACTGGGAAATATAACCGTGGACGTGATTCGACATGACCACCGTGTCCAGAATGGGGCGGATCGGTTCGGAGACAAGCGCCTGCAGGGGATGCGATTCCACCGGCAGCTCGAAGCCGGCCATCTTGGCCAGCACACCGGAGTTCCCGGCCACGACGCAACCGATGCGGTCACCACGAAGCACGCCGTGCTGCTTGGTTTCTACGCCAACGGCCGCCCCATCCTCGGTGACGATGTCAGTGACTTCGCACTGCTGGATCAAATCAACGCCCATGGCATCGGCGGCGCGGGCAAAGCCCCAGGCGACGGCGTCATGCCGGGCGACACCGGCACGGGGCTGCCAGGATGCGCCCAGCACCGGGTAACGCCGGTTCGCGTTGCAGTCCATGATCGGCACGATGTCCTGCACCCCCTGGGTGTCCAGTGCGACGCTGTCAATGCCGTTCAAACGGTTGGCGTTGACCCGGCGCTGGATATCGCGCATGTCCTGCAAGGTATGGCCGAGGTTCAGCACGCCGCGCTGGGAGAACATCAGGTTGTAGTTGAGGTCCTGGGACAGGCCCTCCCAGAGCTTCATCGCGTGCTCATAGAGCAGGGCGGCTTCGTCCCACAGGTAGTTGGAGCGGACGATGGTGGTGTTACGCGCCGTGTTGCCGCCGCCCAGGTAGCCTTTTTCAACCACCGCCACGTTGGTGATGCCGTGTTCCTTGGCCAGGTAGTAGGCCGTTGCCAGGCCGTGACCACCGCCACCCACGATGATGACGTCGTACTTGCGCTTGGGTTTAGGGTTACGCCAGACACGCTGCCAGTTTTCGTGGTAGGTCAGGGCGTGTTTCAGCAGCCCGAATCCGGAATATTTCTGCATGACTGGCTCCTAGTAAAGACGGTGGTCAAGTCTGGCTCGCTTATTTGGAATCAGCGCCGGTTCTCTGGGCGGCCGGCCCGCGATGGCGCTGACATGTAGAAATAGTATGTGTGCGTCCGGCGGCCCATCTGCTTGACCGCGACACGACCGTGAGGATTTGCGACAGGGTGGCTGAGGATTTGAGGATGCCGGCCAGGGATGGCCGGCAATGGAGGGTGGTCAGCACTCGATGACGTTGACGGCGAGACCGCCGCGGGAGGTTTCCTTGTACTTGTCGAGCATGTCGCGGCCGGTGTCCCGCATGGTGCGGATGACTTTATCGAGTGACACGAAGTGCTCGCCGTTTCCGCGCAGCGCCATTACGGCGGCGTTAATAGCCTTGACGGCGCCCACCGCGTTGCGTTCGATGCAGGGCACCTGGACCAGCCCCCCGATGGGATCGCAGGTGAGACCGAGGTGATGCTCCATGCCGATCTCTGCGGCGTTCTCGATCTGTCGCGGCGAGCCGCCCGTCGCGGCGGCGAGCCCGGCGGCGGCCATGGCGCAGGCGGAGCCGACTTCGCCCTGACAGCCCACTTCCGCGCCGGAAATGGAGGCGTTTTCCTTGAACAGGATGCCGATGGCGGCGGCGGTCAGCAGGAAGCGGATTACGCCGTCTTCGTCGGCTTCCGGGCACCAGTTCCAGTAGTAATGCAACACCGCCGGGATAATGCCGGCGGCGCCGTTGGTTGGCGCCGTCACCATGCGCCCACCGGCCGCGTTTTCTTCGTTGACGGCAAGGGCATAGAGGTTGACCCAGTCCATGGCGCTCAGGGAGGGCGAGATGAGATCCTTCCGGTCCGCGGCCATCAGCAGGCTGTGCAACGAGGCGGCGCGGCGTTTGACTTTGAGGCCACCGGGCAGTGTGCCTTCATTGCGGATGCCGTTCTGGACGCACTCCTGCATGACCTGCCAGATGTGCAGGATGCCATCACGGACTTTGGACTCCGACCGCCAGACCTGCTCGTTGGCCATCATCACTTCGGCGATGGAGAGGTCGTGGGTGTCGCATTGTTCCAGCAGTTCGGCGCCGGTCTTGAACCGATAGGGTAAGGGCGTCTGGTCCTCGACGATGCGGTCGGCCCCGGCCGCCTTCTCATCCACGACAAAACCACCGCCTACCGAATAGTAAGTGCGTTCGCGGATCACGGCGCCCGTGTCATCAAAGGCTGTGAACCGCATACCGTTAGGGTGATAGGGCAGGGTTTCCTTGCGGTGGTAGGTCAGGTCTTCGGCGTCATTGTAGGCAATGCTGTGCTCCCCGTTCAGGCTGAGTCTCCCCTCGCTGAGAATGGTCTCAACCCGGGGCTGGAGCATCTCGGGATCGATCCGGTCGGGCCGATGCCCCTCCAGCCCCATCAGGACAGCGGGCCCGGTACCGTGGCCCTTGCCGGTGGCACCGAGCGAGCCGAATAGCTGGATGTCGACACGAGCGACGTCGGTGAGCCGGCCATTCTTGGCCAGACCCCGCACAAAACGTCGTGCGGCAGCCATAGGCCCGACCGTGTGGGAACTGGACGGACCAATGCCGATCTTCAACATATCGAAAAGACTGATAGCCATGGCAACGTCCTTTATGGGTGTATGAAAGGTTGCCGCTCCTATCAGTTTAGACCGATAAGAGCGACTGATGGCTGCGCAGCGGCGCTAGCGGTAGACCGGGAAATCCCGGCAAAGCTGGCTGACTTTCTCGCGCACCTCACTGATGGTCGTGGTGGCATCACCCTGCTGCATGGCGTCCAGGATGTCGGCGATCCAGCCGGCCAGCGCCCGGCAGTCCGACTCACCCAGGCCGCGCGTGGTGACGACCGGCGAGCCGATACGCAGACCTGAGGTCACGAATGGCGATTCCGGATCGTTCGGCACCGCGTTCTTGTTCACGGTGATGTGGGCGTCACCCAGGGCCGCATCGGCGGCTTTGCCGGTCAGCCCCTGCTTGACAAGGCTCAGCAGGAACAGGTGGTTATCTGTTCCGCCGGATACCACATCGTAGCCGCGCTCAATGAAGACATCGGCCATGGCCTGGGCATTGATCACCACCTGTTGCTGATAGGCATGGAATTGAGGTTCAGCGGCTTCCTTGAAGGCCACGGCCTTCGCGGCGATCACGTGCATCAGCGGACCGCCCTGGCCGGCCGGGAACACCGCCGAGTTGAATTTCTTCTCCAGGTCTGGCTGGCCCTTGCTGAGGATCAGGCCGCCGCGTGGGCCGCGCAGGGTCTTGTGGGTCGTGGTGGTGACCACATGGGCATGGGGCAGCGGGTTGGGGTAGAAACCGGTGGCCACGAGACCGGCCACATGGGCCATATCCACCATCAGGTAGGCGCCCACCTCGTCGGCAATCTGGCGGAAACGGGCCCAGTCAACAACCCGCGAATAGGCCGAGAAACCGGCGACGATCATGCGCGGCTGATGTTCCCGGGCCAGCGCCTCGACCTGGTCGTAGTCGATTTCCCCGGTGGCTTCGTCCAGACCGTATTGAACGGCGTTGTACAGCTTGCCCGAAAAGCTGACATGAGCCCCGTGGGTCAGGTGCCCGCCATGGGCCAGGCTCATGCCGAGGACCGTGTCACCGGCGTTCAGCAGGGCCATATAGACCGCGGCGTTAGCCTGGGAACCGGAATGCGGCTGGACGTTGGCGTAGTCGGCGCCGAACAGGCTCTTGGCGCGGTCAATGGCCAACTGCTCGACGCGATCGACGTGTTCGCAGCCGCCATAGTAGCGCTTGGCTGGATAGCCTTCGGCGTATTTGTTGGTCAGGCAGGAGCCTTGGGCTTCCATCACCAGCGGGCTGGTGTAGTTTTCCGAAGCGATCAGCTCCAGGTGGTCTTCCTGGCGGGCCGCTTCGTCCTGCATGGCTGCCCAGAGGGCTTCGTCGTAAACGTGAATGGTTTGGCTTTTGTCGAACATGCGTCCTGAATCCTGTTGTTTGGGTTGGAACCTGAAGAGCCAGGCGTGACGTGATTCGAAAATAGTAGGCCTTTGCGGCCAGGCCGATCTGCTCTGGCACGACACGCAGGCAAGGATTTGCGACAGGACGGTCAGGAGATTGAATAGGTTGCGACCGGAAGCCGCGGCAGGAATGGGCGGGCAGGGTGGAGCTCGGTCAGTCGGTGCTGTCTTTTTCGTCCCGTTCATGGCGAGCCACGGTCGGCGCCATGCCGTAGTAATCCCGGAAGCAGTTGCTGAAGTGACTGCTGCTGACAAAGCCACTGGCCAGGGCGATGTCGAGGATCGTCTTGTTGGTCTGCATCAGCAGGCGGCGGGCATGGACCAGCCGAAGTTCCAGATAGTGGCGGGACGGCGTCGTATCGAGATGGGTCTGGAACAGGCGTTCCATCTGACGCCGTGAGATGTCGGCACATTCGGCCAGTTCCGTCAGGGACAGCGGTTCTTCAATGTTGGCCCGCATTAACGCCAGCAGGGTTTGCACGGCGGCCGGGAAGGTCGGGTCATCGCCTACGTTCAAAGGCATTGGCCCCACCTGCTCGGCCACCTGGTCGCAACTCAGTATTTCCCGGACAGCGCGGACGATCTGGGCGTTGTGCAGCATCTGTCCAATCAGCTTCAGCATCATTTCCAGCGTGCTGACCGGGCCGGCGCAGGTAGCGTAGGCGCCGTCAATCACGTACGCGTTCGTTGACACGCTGATAGCCGGGAAATGCTCTTTGACGTAGGCATGGTTGTCCGGGTGCAGCGCGCACTCCCGACCGTTCAGCAGGCCTGCCTGGGCCAATGCGATGCCACCGTTCCACAAGCCCGCGATCCGGATGCCTTGCTGCTCGGCAGCTTTGAGGGCGTGCAGAAGGCGGGGCGTGACCTCCAGTGGACTCCGATACCCGCCGCACACCACCAGCATGTCGATCCGATCCGCATGGATCCGGAAATGGTCGAGGGTTGTGCTGGTTGAGACTTCAATGCCCAGATCGCTGAGTACCGTGCCCGACGCGACCCCGATGGTGATGTGTTCGAAGACGGGCTCCGGTGTGACGAGGTTGGTTGTCACCAGGGTGTCCACGGCTGCCGTGAACGCAACCATGGAGAAATGCTCACGAAGGATAAAGGCGACGCGCCGGGGGGTGTCGATCAACGGTATGCCCGGTGAGGACGAGGGTGGAGTTCCGGACTGTTGGGTGGCCATAGGCGACATTCCATCACCGCAGTTGGAAGGATGTGTCTGTTGCGCGATCAAAGCTGTCGCATTCAGGCATGAGCCCAATCACAGGAAACCTAGAGTAGGGGAGGAACTCTTCCACCACAACAGTCCATATAGAAGGAAGATCAAATGACCAACAACGCATCCAACCGTGGCGTCGTCTATCAAGGCCCCGGTCATGTCACCGTCGAATCCATCGCTTTTCCCCAGCTCGCCCTGGGCAATCGCCGCTGTGATCACGGCGTTATCCTGAAAGTGCTGACCACCAACATTTGCGGTTCCGACCAGCATATGGTGCGCGGACGCACCACCGCTCCCCAGGGCCTGGTTCTGGGCCATGAAATCACCGGACAGATCGTGGAATGCGGTCGCGATGTGGAATTCCTCCGCGAGGGGGACATCGTGTCTGTGCCTTTCAACATCGCCTGTGGCCGCTGCCGCAACTGTAAGGAAGGCAAGACCGGTATTTGCCTCAACGTGAATCCGGCTCGTCCAGGCGCCGCCTACGGATATGTCGACATGGGCGGCTGGGTTGGCGGTCAGGCGGAGTATGTGATGGTGCCGTACGCCGACTTTAACCTGCTCAAGTTCCCTGACCCGGATCAGGCGATGGAGAAGATCAAGGACCTGACGTTGCTGTCCGACATTTTCCCGACCGGATTCCATGGTTGCGTTACCGCGGGCGTGGGGCCGGGATCCACCGTCTATATTGCCGGCGCCGGTCCGGTGGGACTGGCGGCTGCGGCCAGCGCCCGACTGCTGGGGGCGGCCTGCGTGATCGTCGGTGACATGATCGATGAGCGTCTGGCCCAGGCCCGCAGCTTCGGTTGCGAGACGATCGACCTGAAGCAGGACGGCGATCTGCCGGATATGCTCGAATCGATCGTCGGTGAGCCGGAAGTGGATTGCTTCGTCGACTGCGTGGGCTTCGAGGCGCATGCCTGTGGACACCACCATCATCACGAGCAGCCGGCCACGGTGCTGAATTCGGCCATGCAGGTCACCCGTGCCGGTGGCGAAATCGGCATTCCCGGTCTGTACGTGACGGAAGACCCGGGTGCCGCCGAAGCGGCCGCGCAGCAAGGTTCCCTGAGCATGCGGTTTGGCCTCGGTTGGGCAAAATCCCACTCCTTCCATACGGGGCAGTGCCCGGTCATGAAATACCATCGCCAGCTCATGCAGGCCATCCTGTTCGATCGGGTGGCTATCGCCGATGCGGTGAACGTACAGATGATCAGTCTGGACCAGGCACCGAAGGGTTACGCCGACTTTGATGGCGGCGCCGCGAAGAAGTTCGTGATCGATCCTCATGCTTCGGTCGCGGCCTGACGGCCTCAGGTAAACAGGAAAGAAGCCCGCGTGCAGCGCGGGCTTTTTTGTGCCCGGCTGTCGGAAGTAAGCCGTACCAGCCTGCGGGCGTTATCGAAGATAAGCGGTGTGTGATGGGGATCGATAGCGGCGCGCCAGGGGGCTGGCGCGCCGACAAAAGCAGCGTTACAGGCTGTCGTGAATCAGGTTTTTCAGAACCGTCTCGGTGTACCAGTCCAGGAAGTTGATCACCCCGAACTCATAGGTTTGCGAATAGGGGCCGGGCTGGTAGGCGATCGAATTGATGCCGCGCTGGTTCTGCTCGGCCAGTTCCCGGTCCTGCTTGTTGGTCTGGTCCCAGACGTAGCGCAGTCGGCTGACGTCGTAGTCCACACCCTCAACGGCATCTTTGTGGACCAGCCATTTGGTGGTCACCAATGTTTTCTGTGCCGATACCGGCTGGACCATGAAGACGATCGCGTGATCGCTCTGCATGTGATTCCAGGAATTGGGTAGGTGAAGGATGCGCATGGATCCCAGGTTCTGATTCTGGATTCGGCCCAGCTTCTTGCGACAGGCGGGCTTGCCGTCCATGGTCATGACGGCTGTGCCTTCTTTTAACGGCATGCGGACGATGCGGTTCTGCAGGCCGAATTCAACGTGTTTGTGCGGAATCCGCTCGCGGTCCCATTCTGCCGCCTGGCGGGCGTAGTACTCCTTGAACTCGGGCGTGGCTCGTGGGTCGGTGGTGTCGTCCCACTCCAACAAGGTTCGGAGCAGCTCTGGATGAGAGCCGGAACAGTGATAGCACTCACGGTTGTTCTCGATGACCAGCTTCCAGTTGGCGTTCTCCTCGAGCGTGGATTCCGCCGCCACCTTGGCGTTTTCCATGTCGTACGGATCCATGTAGGCATCCAATTCGCTCAGGTAGTCATCGATTTCAGGGGGCTCGCCCTCGGCGAGACAGACATAGATAAAACCACCAGCGGTTTCGCAGTGGGCGGGCTTCAGACCGAATTCGCTCTTGTCAAAGCTGTCTCCCATTTCGGTACCGGCGTAAAGCAGGTTGCCTTTCAGGTCATACGTCCACTGGTGATACGGGCAGGTCAGGTTAGCGACCAGCCCCTTATCGGCGGTGCAGACGCGCGACCCGCGGTGGCGGCAGACATTGTGGAAGGCCCGTACCTGATTGTCCCGGTCGCGCACAATGAGCACCGGGTTCTGTCCGATTTCGACGGTGATGTAGGCGCCGGGTTTGGGCACTTCACAGGTCATGCCGACAAACAGCCATTCCTTCATGAACACCTCTTCCATGTCGATGCGGAACAGGAAGGGATCGTTGTAGAGCGCCCGCGGTAGGGACAGCTGGCGGGAGCGTTCGTTCAGTGTCTGACTCATCTCCCGCCGGGCGTCCTCGATATTGCTGTACGTCATGTTGAGCAGGTCTTGTTCGGTCATTGCGGTGTGTCCTCGGAATGGTGGAAGTCAGCACGTGCCGCGGTGTGCCCCCCGGCGCCGGAATGTCGGTGAATCCATTCTCGAATGGCGGTGCCTGCGTCAGTTGTCCGTTTACGACATCGTCCGTTTTTAATTCGACGCGGTCAGGGACAAAGGAGAGGGCGAGAGTTAAAGGTTGGAGAAGTTGATCAAGTCCATGTCGTAAATGGCTAACCCGAGACGGCGGGTTTTCCCCAGAATGGATTCGCAGTGTTCCACGGGTGCCATTCACCGAAGATGGAGAAACGATCCATGACCAGCGTTACCGAAGCCACTGATCCCTCTGCCCAGTTTCATGCGCTCAACACCCGGGTGTGGGCCAACGGGCGCCATCTGGTCCGATGTGTCCGGGTTATACAGGAAACATGGGATGTCAAAACGTTCTGCTTCAACGCTGAGCAATCCATCATGTTCTTCTTCAAGCCGGGGCAGTTTGTCACCCTCGAGCTTGAGATTGATGGGGAGCAGATCATGCGTTCCTATACGATTTCGAGTTCCCCTTCGGTGCCCTACAGCTTCTCCATCACGGTAAAACGGGTGCCGGGCGGGTACGTGTCCAACTGGCTGCACGACAATCTGAAGGAAAACGACGAGCTGGCCGTGCACGGGCCGGTCGGGAACTTCAACTGCATCGATCACCCGGCCGAAAAGGTCCTGCTGCTTTCGGGCGGTGTCGGCATTACCCCCATGATGTCGATGGCCCGCTGGCTCTTCGACACCAATGCCGATGTGGACATTACCTTCATTCACAGTGCCCGAACCCCGCGGGACATCATCTTCGGCCGTGAGCTCGAACACATGTGTTCACGGGTGCCCAACTTCAATCTCATCATCATTTGTGAGCGCACTGAAATCGGGCAGGCCTGGAACGGCTATCGGGGATTCCTGGACGAGGCCAAGCTCAAGCTGGCGACGCCGGATTACCTGAATCGCCGGATTTTCTGCTGTGGGCCGACGCCCTACATGCGGGCCGTCAAGAAGCTCCTGATCGAGAACGGCTTTGACATGGACTATTACCATGAGGAATCGTTCGGCGCGACGCCCGAGGAGGCCAGCCAGGATGCGCTCGAGCAGGCCGAGCTCGCCGTCAAGCAGGCCGAGGAAGACAAGGACGCGGATACCTTTACCGTGGACTTCGAGGCTTCAGGCCGCAGCATTCAGGTGCTGCCGGGCGAAACCGTCCATGCCGCAGCCAGCCGCCTGGGGCTGAACATACCCAAGGCCTGTGGTGTCGGTATCTGTGGCACCTGCAAGGTGCGCAAGACCTCCGGTGACGTCGACATCCAGCACAATGGCGGCATCACCGAGGAAGATCTGAACGACGGCTATATCCTTTCCTGCTGCAGTACCCCAACTTCCAATCTGAGCATCGACGGTTAGACCTTGGTCGAATCGCTCCCAGCGCCCACTTGCAGAACCGTCGGCGTCATCGACGGTTCTGCAACCCCTGTGTCGTTTTTAGTACGAAAAAAAGGGTCAATCCGACGTTTTTGAACAGTTGCGCACGCGTCACTGGCCGTAATATGTTCTCTAATCCGGCGCGGCAATCCGTCGCATAACAATAAATGGCATTGCCAGGAAGCTGGAACAGAAACTGCTAAACAGAATCGAGGCAGCCAGTGTCCGGAACGACTGACAAACGCCGGCCACACTGCTCATGACCCGTACAAGATGTTAAGGAATCGCTTCAGGTGAGATGACCCATCTTCTGGAGATCCACCAAGGCGTAAAAGGTGGTTAGTCGACCCGAGCTCAGTTCGGCCCCCGCTGACCAGAAGGACGGTATGCAATACAGATAATAGGGGTTCATCGATGAGAGAGAATGCTGTTTCCAACGAGAAAACAGTGGGTTCAGAGCCGTACCGGGTTGGTTTTCTACTGCTCAATCACTTTACCCTGGTGGCTTTGGCGTCGGCGATAGAGCCGTTGCGCATGGCCAATCAGTTAACCAGTACCGAGCTCTATACGTGGCAGTTGTTGTCCCAGGACGGCGAGCCGGTGAAAGCCAGCGATGGCATTTCAATCTCTCCGGATGGATCCATCGAAGACAGGAAGGTGTTTGATATCGTCATTGTGGTCGGTGGTGTCGATATCACCCGCAGTTTCGGTTCCAAAGAGGTGCACTGGCTCCAGATTCAGGCACAGAAAAAGGTTCTGTTGGGAGCGGTGTGCACCGGCGCTTATGCATTGGCTAGTGGCGGATTGTTGGACGGTTACAATTGCAGCGCTCACTGGGAGTGTCTCGCCTCACTGCAGGAACGGTTCCCACGGGTCCATTGCACCAACCATCTCTACACCCTCGATCGGGATCGCATGACCTGTACCGGCGGCAGCGTGCCGATGGACATGATGCTCAGCATGATCACCCGCCAGCATGGCAAGGCCCTCACCAATGCCATCTGCGACATGTTCGTCTGTGATCGGGTTCGCCCGGACAACGAAACCCAGCGCACTCCGCTGCGGCGTCTGCTGGTCACGGCGCAGCCCAAGCTGGCCGAGGTCACGGAACTGATGGACGCCAACATTGAGGAGCCCATCGAGCTCGAGGAACTGGCCAGCTTCGTTGGTATTTCACGTCGGCAACTGGAGCGGCTGTTCCTGAAGCATTTCAACTGCACGCCTTCCCGCTATTACCTGAAACTGCGACTTGACCGAGCCCGGCAGCTGCTCAAACAGACCACGTATTCGATCATCGAAGTGGCCTCAATGTGCGGTTTCGTGTCGGCCCCGCACTTTAGTCGCTGCTATCGCAAGTACATTGGCATTTCGCCCAAGGAGGAGCGGGCTGCGGTCTGGTCGTTCAAGCGACTGGAATCGCCCAGCCAGACGGTGGAGGCGCTGCCAAGTTCATCCAACGCTGCTTTGCGACTGGCCCAGGCGGAACCCTCCTATGGGGCGGTCAGTTTCATGTTTGACCCGCTGCCGTTTGGCGATGCCGTCGCCGCGTCTGGCTGATTGAACGAAACGAACATCCCGTCAGGGACACAAAGGGGGCTTTGGCCCCCTTTTTTGTTGGGCGATTCCTCACCGCTGGCGATCCTGCCGGTCCTGTCTCTCATTCGACGTCGCTGCCGATTTTGGTGTTTGCGCTGTCGCTTCCAGTGAATTTGGCGGCACAGGCCATGGATACACTGCGTCTAGGGTCAACCAAACAGCCACCGGGGTGCCGACATGAACGCAACCGAATTGCACCAGGATGCCATCGTTATCGATGGCCTCATCATTGCGAAATGGGGTCGAGAACTGTTCGAGGACATGCACAAGGGCCAGCTGACGGCCGCCAACTGCACCGTTTCCGTCTGGGAGGATTTCCAGGCGACGGTCGATAACATCGTGGCGGTCAACGAGCTGATCGAAGACAACAGCGACCTGGTCATGAAAGTCCGGACCACAGCCGACATCCGAAAAGCCAAGGAGCTCGGCAAGACCGGCATCATCATGGGGTTTCAGAACGCCCACGCGTTCGAGGACCAGCTGGGCTACATCCAGATCTTCAAGGATCTCGGTGTGGGCGTGGTGCAGATGTGCTACAACACCCAGAACCTGATCGGCACCGGTTGCTATGAGCGTGATGGCGGTCTGTCCGGCTTCGGCCGGGAAGTGGTCGCCGAGATGAATCGCGTCGGCATTCTGTGCGACCTGTCCCACGTCGGGAGCAAGACGTCGGAGGAGGTCATCCTCGAGTCCAACATGCCGGTCTGCTACTCCCACTGTCTTCCGTCCGGCCTGAAAGAGCATCCCCGTAACAAGTCCGACGACGAGCTGCGGTTTATTGCCGAGCGGGGCGGTTTTGTCGGCGTTACCATGTTCACACCGTTCCTCAAGAAAGGGCCGGACGCCACCATCGACGACTACGTCGAGGCCATCGCCTACGTGATCGATATCGTCGGTGAAGACCAGGTCGGCATCGGTACCGACTTCACCCAGGGGCAGGACAAGGCCTTCTTCGACTGGCTTACCCACGACAAGGGCTATGCCCGCAGCCTCACGGAGTTCGGCAAGATCGTGAACCCGGAAGGCATCCGCACCATCGGCGAATTTCCGAATCTGACGGCAGCGCTGTTGCGCAATGGTTTTTCCGAGGAGTTGACCCGGAAAATCATGGGCGAGAACTGGCTGCGCGTTCTCAACCAGGTCTGGGGAGAATAATTATGGCGACGCACGCACCTGAAATGCCCATCAACGTGGATGGCGAAACCGGCATCTGGACCACGGATGCGCTGCCCATGCTCTATGTGCCGCGGCATTTCTTCATCAACAACCATCAGGCCGTAGAAGAAGAAATCGGTCCCGAACGCTATGCCGAGATCCTCTATAAGGCGGGCTACAAATCCGCCTGGCACTGGTGCGAACGGGAAGCGGCCCTGCATTGCATTGAAGGGCGGGCGGTGTTCGATCACTACATGAAGCGCCTGTCCCAGCGCGGCTGGGGACTGTTCACGATTGAGCATATCGATATCGCCCGCGGGGAGGCCCGGGTGCGCCTGGATCATTCGGCGTTCGTTTACCACTACGGCAAGGTCGGCCGGAAGATCGACTACATGTTTACCGGCTGGTTTGCCGGTGCCATGGATCAGATCGCGCAGGACCTCGGGTATGACGTCCGCACGGTGGCCCGGCAGACGCAGAGTGCCGCGGAAGAGGGTGTCGAGTACGGGGTGTTCGAAGTGACGCCCAAGTCGACCCTCGAGACCATCAACTAGAACAGGTTTCCGGAACCGGAGACAGTCCGGCGCTGAGGCCATCCGATTCGCTGCTTCGATCACGCCCGCACGCGTGATTGGGGGAGTCGGTTGGCCCACGCCTACCTCCGGACAGGACGCAGGTGAGAGATCATGTCCCAGTTTGAATCGCTTTTTCGACCGTTGAACATCAACCAGCTGACCATTCGTAACCGGGTGGTCAGTACCGCCCACGCCGAGGTTTACGCCACCGATGGGGGCATGACCACGGATCGTTACGTCAAGTATTACGAGGAAAAGGCCAAGGGGGGATGCGGTCTCTGCATTTGCGGGGGCTCCAGCGTGGTGTCCATCGACAGTCCGCAAAGCTGGTGGAGTTCGGTCAATCTGTCGACCGATCGCATCATTCCGCATTTCCAGAATCTGGCAGATGCCGTGCACAAGTATGGCGGCAAGATCATGATCCAGATTACCCATATGGGTCGGCGGTCCCGCTGGGACGGTGAAAACTGGCCCAACCTGATGTCGCCGTCCGGCATCCGGGAGCCGGTTCATCGCGCGACCTGCAAGACCATCGAGGAAGAGGAAATCCGGCGGATCATCGGCGACTTCGCCCAGGCGGCCCGCCGGGCCAAAGAAGGCGGCCTGGACGGTGTTGAGCTGTCGGCCGTTCACCAGCACATGATCGACCAGTTCTGGTCACCCCGGGTCAACCGGCGGACGGACGAGTGGGGCGGCACTTTCGAGAACCGGATGCGGTTCGGTATGGAAGTGCTCAAGGCGGTCCGGGAAGAAGTGGGGCGCGATTTTGCGGTCGGCCTGCGCATCTGTGGCGACGAATTCCACCCGGATGGTTTGAACCACGAGGACATGAAGCAGATCGCTAAGTACTACAACGATACCGGGTTGCTGGACTTCTTCGGCGTCGTCGGATCCGGTTGCGACACCCACAATACCCTTGCGAACGTCATTCCCAACATGTCTTTCCCGCCGGAGCCGTTCCTGCACCTGGCGGCGGGCATCAAGGAAGTGGTCGATGTGCCGGTCATCCACGCCCAAAACATCAAGGATCCGAACCAGGCCGAGCGCATCCTGCAGGAAGGCTACGTCGACTTCGTGGGCATGACCCGGGCTCACATTGCCGACCCGCACCTGATTGCGAAGATCAAGATGAACCAGGTGGATCAGATTCGCCAGTGCGTCGGAGCCAACTACTGCATCGATCGCCAGTACCAGGGGCTCGATGTCCTGTGCATCCAGAACGCAGCGACATCCCGGGAGCACCTGGGTTTACCGCACATCATCGAGAAAACCGAAGGGCCGGTGCGCAAGGTGCTGGTGATCGGGGGCGGGCCTGGCGGAATGGAAGCGGCCCGCGTGGCGGCCGAGCGGGGCCATGACGTCACCCTGATCGAAAAGGCCGGCGAGTTGGGTGGCCAGATCACCCTGGCCGCGAAGGCGCCCCAGCGGGACCAGATAGCCGGCATTACCCGCTGGTACGCGCTGGAGCTGGACCGCCTCGGTGTGAAGCTGCAATTCAATACCTCCGCAGATGCGTCGGTGGTGCGGGACTTCCAGCCGGACGTGTGCATCCTGGCCACTGGCGGCGTGCCGTTCATGGAGCAGAACCCAGAGTGGGGCTATGACGACGGTCTCGTGGTGTCCTCCTGGGACATCCTGAGTGGCCAGGTGGAACCCGGCAAAAATGTCCTGGTGTACGACACCATCTGCGAATTCTCCGGCATGTCGGCCGCCGACTACCTCGCGTCGAAGGGCGCCCAGGTGGAATTGGTCACAGACGACATCAAGCCGGGCGTCGGGATCGGGGGCACCACGTTCCCGACCTACTACCGAAGCCTGTACGAGCAGGAAGTGATCATGAGCTCCGATCTGGTTCTGGAAAAGGTCTACGCCGAGGGCGACAAGAAGATCGCGGTGCTGGAGAACGAGTACACCGGCAACCGGGAAGAACGGGTGGTCGACCAGGTGGTCATCGAGAACGGCACGCGTCCCAATGAAGAGCTGTATTACGCGTTGAAACCCGGCTCGATCAACAAGGGGCAGATTGACGTGGAGGCCCTGTACGCCTGCCAGGCCCAGCCCGTCCTGGAGAACGCCGCCAGCGGGATGATCCTGTGGCGTCTGGGGGATTGCGTTTCCCAGCGCAACACCCATGCGGCGATCTATGATGCGCTCCGGCTGTGCAAGGACCTCTAGGAGCCCCGGATTCGGAGGCTCGCTAACTCAAGTTCGATCCAGTGAGGTATTCCATGCTTCCTGAATGGCTGCTTCCCGCCCTGGTAATCATGGCGCTGGTCCTGTTCGCGGTCGGTGCGCTCCGGCGCATCCTGCTGTGGCGTGCGGGCCGTCCTGAGCCGGTCCGGTTGATCGCCGGGCTCATGGCCATGCCGCGCCGCTATCTGGTGGACCTGCACCATGTGGTGGCCCGCGATAAGGCGATGTCCAATACGCACGTCGCCACCGCGGGGGGCTTCGTGTTGTCCATGCTGCTGATCATCCCGGTGCATGTGTTCGGACTGGACAGCCGCTGGCTGACCCTGCCACTGCTGGTGTCCACGATCATCATGTTTACCGGCGCCGTGTTCGTTTATCTCCGCCGCCGCAACCCACCGGCGCGCCTGTCGAAAGGGCCGTGGATGCGTTTGCCGAAAAGTCTGCTCACGTTTTCGGCCTCGTTCTTCCTGCTGACCCTGTTGGCGTCCGACGTGCTCCCTGAAAACTTCGGCCACTGGGTGCTGACGGGCGTGCTGCTGATCGGCGTGACTCTGGGTCTGGCCGAGCTGCTGTTCGGCATGGGGTGGGGCGGTCCGATGAAGCACGCCTTTGCCGGCGCCCTGCATCTGGCCTTCCATCGTCGTCCGGAACGTTTTGGCGGTGGCCGTTCAACCGGTCTCAAACCGGTCGATCTGGACGGCATGTTGGGCGTCGCCGAACCGTCAGACTTCAAGTGGAACCAGCTGCTGGGATTCGATGCCTGCGTCCAGTGTGGGCGTTGTGAAGCGGTCTGCCCCGCGTTCGCAGCCGGCCAGCCGCTGAATCCGAAGAAGCTGATTCAGGACATGGTTGTGGGTCTGGCCGGGGGGACCGATGCGCATTATGCCGGCAGCCCTTACCCGGGCCGCGATGTCGGGCAGGCCCAGGGTAGCCCTCATCAACCGATCGTGGACGGTCTGGTGAGTGCCGAGACGCTCTGGTCCTGCACCACCTGCCGGGCCTGCGTCGAGGAGTGCCCGATGATGATCGAGCACGTCGACGCCATTGTCGATATGCGCCGACACCTGACGCTCGAACGCGGCGAAACGCCGAACAAGGGCGCCGAGGTGCTGGATAACCTGATCGCCACGGACAACCCGGGGGGCTACGAGCCCGACAGCCGGATGAACTGGGCCGCGGATCTGGCGTTGCCGCTGATGGCCGACAAGCAGGAAGCCGATGTGCTGTTCTGGGTCAGCGATGGCTGTTTCGACATGCGCAGCCAACGCATCCTGCGCGCCTTCGTCAAGATCCTGAAAGCGGCCAATGTGGACTTTGCGGTCCTCGGCAACGAAGAGTGCGATTCGGGCGACGTAGCCCGGCGGTTGGGTGACGATGCCACGTTCCAGACGCTGGCCCGACACAACATCGCCACGCTGGGCAAATACCGCTTTGGTCGGATCGTAACGACCGATCCCCATGCCTTCCATGTGCTGAAGAATGAATACGGCGATTTCGGCGGTCACTATGACGTCATGCATCACAGCACATTCATCAACGAACTGGTGGAGCAGGGCCGCATCCAGTTGGATCGATTCAAGGGCGGCGCCGTGACCTATCACGACCCCTGCTATCTCGGTCGTTACAACGGGGAATACGAGTCGCCCCGGGCGTTGCTGGCCGCGTTGGGCATCCAGGTCAGTGAAATGGAACGCTCCGGTTACCGCTCGCGCTGCTGCGGCGGTGGTGGTGGCGCGCCGATTACGGACATCCCGGGCGAACACCGCATCGCGGACATGCGGGTGGACGATGCCCGCCAGGTGGAGGCCGAGACCATCGCCGTGGCGTGCCAGCAGTGCACGGCCATGCTCGAAGGGGTGGTCGAGCCCCGGCCCGAGATCCGCGACCTGGCGGAGCTGGTGGCTGAGGGCCTGATGGTGGATGCAGCCGAGTCGGCTTCGACCTCGACGGCCAGGCCGTCCCTGGCGGAGGAGGTTCACTGATGAGCGACACGCCAAGACGCAATCCCCGGATGGAATGGATCCTGCGGAACCGGCTTCATCCGGAACACGAGATGTTGGCAGCGGCCCAGAACGGGCCGACACGGGGCCCCACGGGGTTGTTGCGAAAGAACCCGCATGCGGTGGGTTTTATCGGACCCCAAGGCATCAGGCGCATCGATCGCAGTGCCGGTCTGTCCGGTGGCGCTTCCGGCTCATCGTCAGGTGGCCGGGGGCGTTCCACCGGCGCCGAGGTCGAGCTTCCGTTGCACCGGGTCGATAATCCGGACTTCTATGTGGCGGTCGTGGTGGACCTGGTGGCGGGGCGTCTCAGCAGCCACGACAGGGACATCCTGGGGCAGGCCCGTTTGCTGGCCCAGGCGGCTGAAGAGCAGGGCGCCGTGGTGGCGGTGGCCCTGGGCGAAGCCCGCGAAGCAAACTTCGAACTGGCCGGGGCCGACCGGTTGGTTTCATTGACCGAATTGAACGGCCGGCCGCTGTCGGGCTATTGCCCGGAACACAGACTGGCGGTCCTGGAAGCGGTTGAGTCCCAATTGGCGCCGCGCTTCTGGCTGTTCCCGGATTCCATCCACGGCGGCGCCGACCTGGGATCGCGTCTGTCGGCGCGCCTGGGCGAACGGCCCGCGGTCCACGCCTGGAAAGTGGATGCACAACAGACCGTGTGCCGGGGCGGCACCCAACGGACCGACTGGCACCGTCCTACGGCGCGAGTCTTGCTTCTGGCCGAGGAATGCGCGTTGCCGGTCGACGAGACGCGGCACGAAGCCAAACCGATTGAGCTCGATGCCATCCCGGACGTCAGCGCCTTGATCGAAGATCTCGGCCCGGTTGATGTGGATCCGAGCAAGATCGCCCTTGGCGAAGCGGAGTTCATCCTCTCTGCAGGTAACGGCATCCGGGATTGGGATCAGTTCCACGCGGTTGCGACGGCGTTGGGTGCCACCGAAGGTGCCAGCCGTGTGGCCGTGGATGATGGTCACATGCCCCGCGGCCGGCAGGTTGGTGCGACCGGGACCTGGGTGACCGCCCGGGTCTATGTGGCTGTGGGGATTTCCGGCGCCATCCAGCATCTGCAGGGTATTGGCCAGTGTGACAAGGTGATCGCCATCAACCTCGACGAGAGCTGCGACATGATCAAGCGGGCCGACCTGAGCGTTATCGGCGACAGCCAGGCGATTCTTGGCGAGCTGCTGCGCCTCGCGGAGGCGCGGCAGGGCAGCCCCGACACCGCATCGGATGATGCGGCCACCGATATGACAGAGGAGGCGCGTCATGTGGCCTGATCCCGACCTGAAAGTGGCGTCACTGGTATCCAACGGGCAACACCCCAAGTCGGGTCGCTCCCGACGGGCCAGCCAGGATGCACGCGCCGTTGAGCTGGGATTGAAGATGGCGGGTGCTACGTCCCGGGTGATCCATGTGGGTGATGGAGACCGGGAGGGCGGTCTGGATCAGTATCTGGGCATGGGCCTGCCGGAAATCACGCTGCTGAACGCCGACGAACAGGCGGATGCGGTACCGGTTCTCCTCGAATACCTCAAAGGAGCCTCTTTCGACATTGTCCTGACGGGCATCCATGCGGAGCAGGGCGAAGCATCAGGCATGGTGCCCTACCTGTTGGCTGAGCAACTGGGCTGGCCGCTGGTGTCCCACATTGCCGATATCCGGAAGGTGGAAGGCGGACGTGCCGAGGTGTTGCAGGCACTGCCGCGTGGCCAGCGCCGCCTGTTGCGCGTCCCGCTGCCGTTCATTGCAACCGTCGACAGTGCGGCGGCCGACGCACGGCAATACGCGTTCGGGGCGGCCCGACGGGGGCGGCTGGTTGATGCCATCACCGACGCACCGGTCGATCAGGCCCGCCAGGAATGGACGTGCGCTCCGGCGAAGCCCCGCCCCAAACGCTTGCACGTGGCCAAGGCCAAGTCCGCCGCCGATCGATTCAAGGCGGCTACCGCAAAGCCCCAGGGCCAGGGTGGATCCGTCATCCGGGAAGGAACAGACCAGGAAAAGGCGACGGCCATCATGGAGCTGCTGATCTCGGAAGGTGTGGTGCGCTAGTTGAGGCACCACAACGAAAGCCGG
The DNA here is from genome assembly GCF_040148665.1 of Marinobacter sp. NFXS9. Taxonomy (NCBI): domain Bacteria; kingdom Pseudomonadati; phylum Pseudomonadota; class Gammaproteobacteria; order Pseudomonadales; family Marinobacteraceae; genus Marinobacter; species Marinobacter sp. NFXS9. Next base: position 421,575 of record NZ_JAGDDW010000001.1, read on the forward strand.
CAAACACCATTGCCGTTTTAAGACACGCAACCACCCATCCATGTCGCAGCTGGGAATCTGTGCCGGCTCCCAATTCCATACCATCAGTGATACCGGAACAGATCGAATCAGCCGGACTCACGATCGCTGCGACCCGAACACCGGCCCTGCGGGCTTATTCGAGATGACCTCCGGTTCCCACAAGAACCCCATAATAACGATATACTCTGGAGAGTCTCCTCATGACCGAACGTGTAAAACCAGCGGTCGATGTCGACAGTCCCTACGATGACGTCGACTACCAGATCGGGCAGGACAATATCCAAATTGCCGGATTCGACATCCATAATCCGGTGTTTGGTATCAGTGCCGTCCTGATCCTGATCTTCGTTATCGGTACCTTGCTGGCCCCCGAAGCCGCCAATGGCATGTTGCTCGACGCCCGAAACTGGGCGATTGCGCATTTTGACTGGCTGTTCATGGCCGGCGGCAACCTGTTCGTGGTCTTCTGCCTCGCCCTGATATTCCTGCCGGTGGGTAAAATCCGCATAGGCGGGGAGACGGCGAAGCCTGAATTTTCCACCATGTCCTGGTTTGCGATGCTGTTCGCAGCCGGTATGGGCATCGGCCTGATGTTCTGGAGCGTTGCTGAACCGGTTGCCTATTACACCGACTGGTATGGCACCCCCCTGGGCGTTGCGGCGTTGACCGAAGAAGGGAAGTCGCTGGCCCTGGGTGCAACGATGTTCCACTGGGGCCTTCATCCCTGGGCCATGTACGGTATTGTCGGTCTGTCCCTGGCCTTCTTCGCCTACAACAAGGGACTTCCTCTCACGGTACGGTCCGCGTTTTACCCGATTCTTGGCAGTCGGACCTGGGGCCCGATCGGCGACGCCATCGATATTGTGGCCGTACTGGCTACGATCTTCGGTCTCGCCACGTCGCTGGGTCTGGGTGCGCAGCAAGCGGCCAGTGGTCTGGCCTACCTGGGCATCGTGGAGAACGGCATCGGCACCCAGATCGCACTGATCGCCTTCATCACCTCGATTGCGATATTTTCCGTGGTCCGGGGGCTCGAAGGCGGTGTCAAACTGCTCAGCAACATCAACATGATCATTGCGTTCATTCTGCTGGTCGCGGTGATTGCGCTGGGCTCAATCACCGGCTTCTTCTCAAACCTCATCGAACTGTTCGGTTCTTACATCCGGAACATCGGCCCGCTCAGCAACTGGGTCGGGCGTGACGATGAAGCCTGGTTCCACGGCTGGACGGTTTTCTACTGGGCCTGGTGGATTTCCTGGTCGCCTTTCGTGGGCATGTTCATCGCTCGCGTCTCGAAGGGGCGGACCGTGCGTGAATTCATGCTCGCCGTTCTGGTCGTGCCCACGATCGTCTGCGGTGTCTGGGTGACGGCCTTTGGTGGCGATGCCATCGATCAAATCCAGGCCGGTACCGGCGCCCTGACCCAGGGGCTGACTGAAGTCCCGCTGGCCATGTTCCAGATGATGGAAGGCCTGCCGATGACGTCGATGATCTCGTTCCTGGCGATCGTTCTGGTGCTGGTCTTCTTTGTGACATCCTCGGATTCCGGGTCGCTGGTGATTGACGGCATCACCGCGGGCGGCAAGGAAGACGTCCCCGTCGCGCAACGCGTGTTCTGGGCCACAATGGAAGGCCTCATTGCGGCTGCGCTGTTGTTTGGCGGCGGGTCGGAGGCGTTGAAAGCACTGCAGGCCGGTGCGGTGACGGCCGGGTTGCCGTTTGCCGTTATCCTCATACTGATGTGCATCAGCCTGTACATGGGCCTGGCACGCGACGCCAGGAAACTGGGCTACAGTAAGGCCCAGGCCTGATCGCGAAGCCGGGAGAGGCGGTCTTTGACTCTCCCGGCTTTTATGTTCGTTTCCGATATCATTAATTCAATTATAACAGCTATATATAAATATTATTTAAAGTTGCTTGTTACCCTGATTATTTCTCAGCCTTGCCGATGGCCCGGGGTGTTCTTCTCCAGTAACTGGAGGCTCACGTCCTTTACCTTGTCCCCCACGGCTTCCTTGTAGGCCTTCATGTGCGGCGCGGCCATATGGGCTTCCAGGTGTGCGAGTGAGGCCCACTGTTCGATGACCGTGATGGTGTCTTCGCGATGGCGCACCGGCAGGGGCAGGTCCACTTTCGCATCGACAAGCGGTTGATATTTGCAGCATCCGGGCTCGTTCAACACCATGGGCTGAACCTTCAGCAGCTCTGACATCACTGCGTCTAGCTGACCGGGTTGCACTTCGATTGTCGCAATGACGTGAATCATTTCGGTCTTCTCCTTCGACAAACGGGGGCCGAAGCCCCCGTTGTATCGTCTTGCATCAAGCCTCGGCGAGGGCTTCCAGGGTCGGGTAGTCGATGTAGCCTTCCTCACCCTGAGTGTAGAAGGTGTTCGGATCCGGCTCGTTCAATTCGGCACCGACTTTCAGGCGGGCGGGCAGGTCCGGGTTGGCCAGGAACGGCACGCCGAAGGCCACGGCATCGGCCTGACCGGCCTGAATCGCCGAACCGGCTTCCTCACCGCTGTATCCCATGTTCAGGATCAGATTGCCCTTGTAGAGCTCGCGAAACGGGGTCACGACGTCGGCCTGTTGCTCGCCGAAGAAGTCCGCACGCATGAGGTGAACATACGCCAGGTTGGCGTCGTTCAGGCGTTTGGCCAGCCAGGTCACCAGACCCACCGGATCACTGTCTTTCATGCTGTTGAAGCTGTTCAGCGGCGACAAGCGCACGCCTACGCGATCGCTCCCAAAGACATCGGAAGCCGCTTCGATGGCTTCGAGCAGCAAACGAGCCCGGTTCTCGATCGGGCCGCCGTAGGGGCCTTCCCGGTGATTCGATCCGTCCCGCAGGAATTCGTCCAGCAGGTAGCCATTAGCCCCATGGACTTCGACGCCGTCGAAGCCGGCACGTTTGGCGTTTTCGGCGGCAGTGCGGAAACCCTCGACGATGCTCGGGATTTCGTCATCACCCAGTTCGCGCGGCACGGTATAGGCCTTCTTGCCTTCCGGGGTATGCACCTCGTCACTGGTGATCGCAATCGGGGAAGGCGCGACCGGAACGCGACCGTTGTTCAAAACCGGATGACAGGACCGACCGCCGTGCCAGATCTGGAGGAAGATCTTGCCGCCTTTGGCATGAACCGCGTCGGTGACTCGCTTCCAGCCAGCCACCTGAGCTTCGGAATAGATCCCCGGCTCACGCCAGAAGGCCGAATTTCCCTCCATGGCCATGGTGGCTTCCGCGATGATCAGGCCGGCAGAGGCTCGCTGGGCGTAGTGCTCGACCATCATGTCGGTCGGTACGTGGTCGGCGTCGGCCCGGCGGCGAGTTAGCGGCGCCATCAGCACGCGATTGTTCAGGGTCAAGGCACCGAGCTGTAGTGGGGAAAAAAGATCAGTCATTTCAACCTCTCGTTAGCGGATGGAGGAATCGAGCCATCAGAGACAGATGACGATATGAGGCGCTTGTCCGGAAAAAGAGCGCATCCTAATCAACAGGTCGCCATGGTAGAGAAGACCGTGTTATAAATTAAATGGCTTGTTTGAATAACAGAGATTCGAAAAGTGAATATCACGGTCAAAGATCTCAATCTGCTGAAGCTGTTTCAGGTGCTTTATCAGGAGAGAAGCGTCTCAGCGGCAGCCGAGCGCATGCACCTGAGCCAACCCGCGTTGAGCCATAAGCTGGCCAAGCTGAGGACCGAGTTCGATGACACGCTGTTTGCGAGGGCGCCCCGCGGACTGACACCGACGCCCCGGGCACATCAGCTTGCGCCATTGGTGCAGCAACTGATCCGCTCACTGGAATCGTTTTACGACTATTGCGACGAACAAAGCTTTTTGATGCGCGACGACCGCATCCGGATTTACAGCACGGATTACATCGAGCAGTTGCTGGTCCCCAAGCTGTTGCCGATCGTTCGGGATCAGGCGCCCAATCTCCAACTGGTCTTCCACAATACCCGCGGCAGACTGCCCAGGAGCGAACTGGAGACCGGGGCTTGCGACCTGGCCATTGCCGGCTTTTTCGATCAACTGCCGGAGACGTTCTACCAGCAGAAGATCCATTCGGAAGGCTTTTGTGTGCTGGCGAGCCGCACTAACCAGACGTTGGATGGCAAACTGGATCTGGAGACGTTTCTCGCCTGCGACCATCTGGTGACCACCTTAACGGGAGACCTGGACGGCATCGTCGACAAGGCGCTCGAGCAGCAGGGCCGAAAACGCCATGTGGTTGCGGGACTCTCAAGCTTCATGTCACCGGCGTCGCTGGTGGAAGGCAGTGACCTGTTGATCACCTGCCTGCATTCTGTCGCCGAGGAAGCGTGCCGGCGAATGCCGGATCTGGTCCGTTATCCAGTGCCGATCGAACTGCCTGAGGTGGACATCCTGCAAACCTGGCACCAACGGACCCATGAAGATCCGCTCAGGGCCTGGCTCCGGCAGCAGATACAGGCCACATTGGCGGGATAACCGAGACCAGCAGGGCGAACGCCGGGGCGTCCAGGGCTCAGATTCGAAAGCCCGACGTTCACTTATTAAAGGCAAAAACAGATTAAAGGCAAAAACAGAGAGCCCCCCGTAAGTTATCGGTGGCAGGCCCAGGCATGGTAGTTTTAAAACAAACGTTTCCGGCAGAAATCAGACCATCTCAGATAAGTGAGCAGACCCTATGAATGTGATCATTATTGGTGCAGGGATTATGGGCACCACCTTTGCCACGCTGGCGAAGGAATTGGCCCCAGAACTGGATGTCACCATTCTGGAAAGACTCGACGGCCCCGGTGCTGGAAACTCCTGGGTTTTCAACAACGCAGGCACAGGTCATGAAGCGAATTGTGAGCTCAACTACACCCCGGTCGATGAAGAAGAGATTTCGGTAGAGAAAGCGTTGAAGATCCACGCCCAGTTCAACGTGGCCAAACAGTTCTGGGCATACCTGATCAAGAAAGGGGCCATCAAGGACCCCCGGTCGGTCATCAACCAGACCAAACACTGCACGATTGTTTCCGAATCGTCCATTGATGAGTTGCGACTGCGGTTCAAGGAAATGTCCTCTCATCATTTCTTTGAGCAAATGCAATTCTCGGAAGATTTCGATGAAATCAAGAGCTGGATTCCGTACTTGATGGAAGGTCGCCCCCGGCAGCAGAAGATGGCCGCTACGGTCATCGAGACCGGTACAGACGTCAATTTTGGGGCATTGACGGAGCAAATGGCGGCGTATGCCGTGAATGAATTGGGTGTGAAGATTGAATACGGCACCCACGTGAAGCGGGTGCATCGAAGCCCGTCCGGCAGCTGGCTTGTGGAGACAGAGCAGGGCGGTCGTTCAGTTCGGCACAAGGCCGATGTCCTGTTCGTGGGTGCCGGCGGTGGCGCCTTCCCAATTCTGAAGAGAAGCCATCTTCCCTTCCGGAGCCGGTTCACCGGCTTTCCCGTGGGTGGACGCTTCCTGCAGGCCCCCATCAGCAAGGAACAGGCGGATCAATACCGCGCGAAAACCTACGGCAAGGCCAAGGTGGGCGCGCCTCCCATGTCGGTGCCGCACCTGGATCTGCGAGTGTCGAACGGACAGCACTACTTGCTGTTCGGTCCGTTCGCATCGTTCAAGCCCGTTCTTGAAAAAGGCCGCGGATTCCTGGATTACCTGCGTTCGATGCGCCTGCACGACATTCCCGGACTGCTCAACGTGGCCATTGAGCATTTTCCGCTGGTGAAGTATCTGGTCTCAGAGACCTTCAAAGGCGAGAAGAGCATGTTCGAGGAACTGGAGGAATTTGCTCCGGGCATGAGCAAGAAATTCCAGTGGAAAGCGGTGGATGCCGGCCAGCGCGTGCAGATCATTCGGGACGGCGACTTGCAGATGGGCACCGAGATTCTGGTCTCCAGCGACAAGACCTACGGGACGCTGCTGGGGGCATCGCCGGGAGCCTCGGTGTCCCCTGAAGTGATGCTGCGTTGTCTCGAGCAAATGCTGCCCGCCGTCTTCAAGAAAGAAGCCGCCCGCGGGAAATTGAAAGAGATGTTCCCGGAGGACAACCTGGAGACACTGATCACCGAGCCGGATCGTTATCGTGAAATCCGGGATTCGGTGAACGGGACCCTGGGAATCAAGTGGACGCTGGCCGACGCTTGAACGCTGCTCCCGTAAATGTTTAAAAGCCGGACCCACCGTGACGTGTCCGGCTTTGGTGAGCTCTCAAAACAGGGGATTCGTTTTCGATCGCTGTCAGACTGTCCCGAACCATTCCAAAGGCATTGACCCTTCTCCTCGAAACACTCCCTTTGTCCCATTCATGGAACGTTGTGTTCAGATTCTATGACTATTGCTCACTAGCGCCTTACGCTATGTTTACTGAGATCTGTCAGAACTTCTCGTCCCTGGTAAACAGACTGTGTGGAGACAGCCATGAGCAACCTCAGCGAATCGGTCACGGCCGACTGTCAAACCGATCATTCGTGTGATGCCATCGAGCTGATGATCCAGCCCAGGGACAAGGATCTCGGCGGTTTTTCTGTCCGGCGCGTCCTGCCGACCCGTGAGCGCCAGATGGTCGGGCCCTGGATCTTCTTCGACCATATGGGGCCAGCCCGCTTTCCGGCCGGTTCTGGCATCAACGTTCGACCGCATCCCCACATCAACCTGGCGACTGTGACCTATCTGTTCGAGGGTGAAATTCTGCACCGGGATTCCCTGGGCAGCGTTCAGCCGATCCGGCCGGGTGATATCAACCTCATGGTGGCCGGGAAGGGGATTGTCCACTCGGAACGCGAGCGACCGGAAGTCACCGCAACCGACCACAACCTGCATGGTCTGCAACTCTGGCTGGCGCTGCCGGAGGACAGGGAAGAGATCGAGCCGGCTTTCTATCATTACCCAAGCGCGGACATTCCCGCTCTGGATATAGATGGCGTACCCGTCCGCGTGATTATGGGGCAGGCCTACGATGCGACATCACCGGTGAAGACCCTCTCAGAGACGCTGTACGTGGAAGCCCATCTGCAGAAAGGCCAGTCGCTCGTTTTGCCGGAGGCTACCGAACGCGCCGTCTACGTCGCCAGTGGATCCCTGAAGGCCAGAGAGACCGCTATTCCCCAGCATTCGATGGCCATTTTCGGCTCTCAGTCCGGTATTAAGATCACAGCGGGCGAAGAATCCCGCATCGCCGTGATCGGCGGCGAGCCGTTTGCTCCGCGATTCATGGAGTGGAACTTCGTGTCCAGCCGCAAAGATCGACTGGAGCAGGCCAAGGCCGACTGGAAAGCCGGTCGGTTTCCCCTGGTTCCGGGAGACGAAGACGAGTTCATTCCTTTGCCGGGATCCTGATGGATACCGTGGCTGGCTATTTAAAAGGGAGTTGACGTGGCGCAACGCGGGCAGGGCGCTTGGCTGATACATATTGGCCATCTCCAGAGTACCTGTGCATAGTGCGGCCATGAACCGAATCATCCCTGAAGATCGCCTTCCCTTTTTACCGGAAGAAACGCAGAGCCTCTCATTACCGGACCTCCTCAACAGCCGACAACGATTTGGCACCAACCTCATTGTTGAAACGCCCGATAGTGGCTGGCAGCAACTGCTGAAAGACACCCTGCGCGATCCGATGCTGTGGTTCCTGCTCGGCACCAGTGTGATTTTCTGGTTTACCGGTGACCATACGGAAGCCCTGGTGCTTCTGGCCCGCTCAAAAGCTCGCATTGGTGAAACACCTTCAGAGTCAAGGGGAGCTGGTGGCCGTCACCGGGGATGGTGTCAACGACGTGCCGGCCTTACAGGTGGCCGACGTCGGAATCGCGATGGGCGAGCGTGGCACCCGGGCCGCGCGGGAAGTCGCCGCCATTGTCTTGATGGACGACAACTTCCGGACCATCGTGGGGGCCATCGAAGAAGGGCGCCAGCTTTTTTCGAATCTGCAGTTGAGTTTCCAGTATCTGTTAATGGTCCACATACCACTGGTCCTGACCGCGGCCCTGATTCCTCTGTTGGGCTTCCCGATCCTGTACTTACCCATTCATATTGTGTGGCTGGAATTGATCATCCATCCCACTGCGCTGCTTGTCTTTCAAGCCGCCCCGGGCCTGGGTGTGCTGCAGCGGCAGCCTCCGAAAGGGCGATTAAGGTTCTTCAATACCGAGCAAACGGCCGTGATCATCGTGACCGGCGTGCTTGTGACGGCGCTGGTCTACTGGAGTTACGATCGCGCCCTTGGCAGTGGGCTGGATGTGGAACATGCCCGTGCGATGGCACTGGCTGCGCTTATTGTCGCCAACGTGGGGATCACGACGGTGCTGAGTCGACTGCGCAGCGGAACCGCGCGGCTGGTGGCGAGCCTCGCCGTGGTCTCTGCGTTCATCCTGATCCAGGTTCCCGAGATATCGGCGCTGTTGAACCTGCATCCGTTGCATTGGGACGACGGGCTGATCGCTGTAATCGGGGGGCTATTGGTCTGTCTGCCACTTATTTTTGAAGGCACGCTGGGTCTTGCGATCACCCGAAAGCTATCGTGCTATCGATAGAACGCTGTGTTCACAAGAAATGGCTGTTACCCGTGAATGCCGTCCGTTATGTTTACGGATGAATGGGCGCGGCCGTCACTCGGATTGTCGCTTTTCTATCGCCGACGCGCCCTCCCTGAAGGCTTTGCTGGCCCAAGTCACCACCTTTGCGCATGGATTCCAATGACAAACCCGGCTTCACCGCGTCTACCTTTAAGGCACTTTGGCCTGCGTCCACTGAGCCCAAGAGATGATCAGGATGCCCACCGAGCGGCGACACCACTCGAGTTGCTGTTTGATCTCGTGTCTGTCATTGCCATTGCCTCAGCGGCCGCCGGACTGCATCACGCCATTGCGTCTGGTCACGTCGGGGAGGGCGTTGTCAGCTTTCTGGCCTCGTTTTTTGCGATCTGGTGGGCCTGGATGAACTTCACCTGGTATGCGTCCGCCTATGACAACGATGACAGCCTGCACCGACTGCTGACCATGGTGATGATGGCCGGTTCGCTGATCATGGCGGCAGGGATTCATCGATTTTTCGAGAGCACGCGCATCGACATGATCGTGATGGGTTTTGTGGTGATGCGCATCGCCATGGTCCTGTTCTGGCTGCGTGCCGCTTATCACGATTCCGATCGACGGAAGACGGCCTACCGGTATGCCGGCGGTATTGCGCTGGTCCAGGTGTTCTGGGTCGGGTTGATGCTTGCCCAGCCGATGCCTCCGACATTTCTGTTCAGTCTCTATGCCCTGGGAGCGATGCTGGAGTTGTCGGTCCCCGTTTACGCCGAGAGCCATGTGACAACCCCCTGGCATCGTCATCACCTGATTGAACGCTATGGGCTGCTGAACCTGATTGTCCTTGGCGAAACCTTGCTGGCAGCCGCCATGGCGCTGCAGCACGCAGACGTCGGGCATCTGGATCTCGACTTGCTGAGCGTTGCGGGATCGGCGCTCGTTATCGTGTTTTCGTTGTGGTGGGCCTATTTTTCAAAGGAAGAGCACATTGCCCAAAAACGCCTGTCCCTGGCCTTGGTCTGGGGGTATGGCCACCTGGTGACCTACATGGCCGGCGCTGCCGTGGGTGCGGGTATCGCCGCCATGGTGGATGTGCTGACCGGAGAATCCGGAACCAGCTACCGGATCGCGTTGTACGCCATATCCGTTCCTGTCAGCCTGTATCTGATGGGACTCTGGTTCGTCAGGGACCGTTTGGTACTGAGCCATGCGGGGCGCCATATCCTGCTTGGCGTGTCGGTGTTGATACTGGTGGCAACGTTGTTCATGCCGTTGTGGGGGATCGCCCTGACTTTGGCTATCGGGGTCGGCGCGAGGAACATACAGGCCTGCGGCGCCAAAACAGGAGGGGAAGGGCATGCAGTTTGAGCACGTGGTGCAGGTTAATGATCTGACGGACGACCGTATCCCGAACATCACCCGGGCGCAGCTCTGGGACGGTATCGCCCTGCGAGCCACTGAACCCCACCGGTTCGTTGTCGGACTGGATGAGTTCGACCTGGAGTGGCAATCCGACACCCGACTGAAACGTCGACTGGAGCTGCCCGGCGTCGTGGTTCATGACGTAGTGACCTTCGACCGACAGCACAGCGTGCAGTACGACATTATTCCAACGGCAGACGTTGCCGGGGGCAGTCTGACGATGACGATCGAGGAGCCGGAGCCCGACGCCCTGTTCGTTCGCTTTCGTTACTGTGCCCGCTATGTGGAAGGTATTGGCGACGAACTGCCATACGACCTGTTTGTCCAGCAGGCCTACGTCACCATGGACATCGACACGATCCGGATCATCCGTGATCGCGTGACCCTCAACTAGTCGGTGGCGAAGGCGGTGCCGGCCGTCTGTCTAATCGGTGTTTTGCGGAATCCTGAAATCCACGTCGTCCAGAGACTCCGACAGGAAGTCCAGAAAGGTTCGGATGGCCGGCAGCAGGCCCCGGCGAGTCGGGAAGACGGCGTGGAAAATACCGCCGCGTGGTCGCCACTCCGGTAACACGCTGACCAAACGGCCCTCGATCAAGTCGCGCCCGCCAACAATCATCGGCATCTTGACGGCCCCGAGGCCAGACAGCGCCGCTTCCCGAAGGGTAAACACATCGTCGGTGACCAATCGGGGCTGATGATGAATCTGAACCGACGCGCCTTCAGGGCCGTCCAGGCACCAGACGTGCTGGCCATTCCATTGCTCAAAATCGATACTTGGCAGGCGCGCCAGATCCTCTGGCGTCGTTGGCCTGGGGTGATGCTCGAAAACGGAGGGCGCCGCCATCAGGCACTGTGGACTCTGGCTCAATACCTTCATCGTCAATCCGCTGTCCTCCAGCGGTGGGTAGCGCACCCGAAGGGCCAGATCATAGCCTTCCTTGATCACGTCCACACGCCGGCTGGTGGCATCCAGTTCAATATTCACTTCCGGATAGCGCGTCATGAACCGAACCACCAGGGGCGCCACCAGGAAATAGATCAACCCCGGAGGACAGCTCATCCGGATGCACCCCTTGGGTTCGGACCGGGACCGATCGATGACTTCCTGGGCGGCCTCCGCTTCCACCAGCATCGCTTGACAGTGGCGATAGTATTCCTTGCCCAGCTCCGTAACGGTAAAGACCCGAGTTGACCGGTTGATCAGACGCGTATCCAGGCGATGTTCCAGTGCCGCGATACGGCGACTGAGCTTTGATTTCGGTAGCCCCAAAGCGCGTCCCGCCGGCGCGAAGCCTCCATGTTCCACCACTTTGACGAAGTAGTAGAGATCGTTCAGGTCCTGCATATATCGCCGTCCTATCTATGGAACGCTGAGTATAAGTTTTAATGCCTACTCAGCCCAGTCGTCGAGGTCTATCGTGGTTTGGACGATGTTTCCCACGACACAACGGAGGGGCCGATGAAACAGGTCAAGACCATCTATAGTCCGCCGCAGGGCCATTGGGTTGGCAACGGCTTTCCCGTGCGTTCGCTCCTCTCCTACAACCGCATGGGGGCAGAGAATATTTCCCCATTCCTGCTGCTGGACTACGCCGGGCCGGCCACGTTTTCCCGTGGTCACGAGCGCAGAGGTGTCGGGCCGCATCCGCATCGCGGTTTTGAGACGGTGACGCTGGTCTATGCGGGCGAACTGGAGCACCGCGATTCGTCGGGCGCCGGTGGATTTATCGGCGCGGGCGACGTCCAGTGGATGACGGCAGGTGCTGGCATCGTGCATGAAGAGTTCCACTCCAGCGCGTTTACCGAGCAGGGCGGAACCCTGGAGATGGTTCAGCTCTGGGTCAATCTGCCGGCCCAGCACAAAAGCACGCCTGCGGCCTATCAAACGCTCTTGCATGACGAGATCCCAGTTGTATCGCCGGCCGGCCAAAGCGCACAGCTTCGCGTGATCGCAGGCGACTTCCAGGGACACCGAGGGCCCGCGAAGACGTTCACTCCCATCAATGTCTGGGATCTCGTCATTCAACCCGGAAACCACATCGAGCTGGACGTCCCGGAAGGGCATACCGCGCTGATTGTCGCCCTGAAAGGAACGATTCAGATCAACGGAGCAGATGTCTTGCGAGACGCTGAACTGGCGTGCCTGGAACGCTCCGGCTCAGGACTGACCCTCGAGGCCAACAACGAGGCGCACGTGCTTCTGCTTAGTGGCGAGCCCATCGATGAGCCGGTAGTCGGGCAGGGGCCATTCGTCATGACGTCACACCGAGAGATCCAGCAAGCCATTTCCGACTTTCAAAGCGGGAAATTCGGTGAGCTGCGCCATTAGGCCCAGGCCCGATGGCGACCCATGCCGATCAAACGACCGGCCGACAACATAATCAGGAAAACAAGGAGATAAGTGATGGCCTTTACTTACAAGCGACTGGATAAAGACGATGTGGCCCTGTTGATGGTTGATCATCAGGCGGGGCTGCTTTCCCTGGTGAGGGATTTTTCCCCGGACGACTTCAAGAACAACGTGCTGGCGCTGGCCGACATCGCCAAGTTTTTTGGTATCCCCACCATTTTGACCACCAGCTTCGAAGACGGCCCGAATGGTCCGATGGTGCCCGAGATCAAAGAGGCATTCCCCGATGCGCCGTATTTCCCGCGGCCCGGTCAGATCAATGCCTGGGATAACGAGGATTTCGTCAACGCCGTGAAAGCAACGGGGAAGAAACAGCTGTTGATTGCCGGCGTCGTAACCGATGTCTGCGTTGCATTCCCGACGCTGTCTGCTATTGAAGAAGGGTACGATGTGTTTGTCGTCACCGATGCCTCGGGGACGTTCAACAGCGTCACCCGCGACGCGGCCTGGAGCCGCATGGAGGCGGCCGGCGCCCAGATGATGAACTGGTTCAGCGTCGCCGGCGAACTGCATCGGGACTGGCGCAATAACATCGAAGGCTTTGGAGGCATTCTGGCGAGCCATCTGCCGCATTACGCGAATCTGATGCAGAGCTTCGCTTCGCAGCAGAAGTAGCCTGTTCGCGGTAGCGCCCACAGGGAACGTGGGCATGTTCGTCAGAATGACAACAGAAACGAACCGTAAAGAGGTGGCAAGATGAGCCTGAAACTGCAGATCATCATTTGCAGCACGCGCCCGGGACGGGTCGGGCCGGCCGTTGCAAAATGGTTTTATGAGTGGGCGGAAAAACAACAGCTCTTCCAATGCGAACTTGTCGATCTGGCGGATTTCAAGCTGCCGGTCTACGACGAGCCCAATCACCCCAAGATGCAAAAATACGAACACGACCACACCAAGGCCTGGTCCAAAAGCGTTGCCAAGGCGGATGCCTACATTTTCGTACTCCCTGAATACAATTTCTGCCCACCGCCTTCGTTCACCAATGCACTGGATTACGTGTATTCCGAGTGGAATTACAAACCCGCAGGCTTCGTCAGCTACGGCGGCGTGTCCGGAGGTTTACGTTCAGCCCAGTTGGCCAAGCAATGGGTAACGGCGGTCAAGATGATGCCGATGTTTGAAGGGGTGATGGTTCAGATGCCATGGACACTCATTGATGAAAACGGTCGCTTCCAACCGGAAAAGCCTCATGAAGAATCGGCCGAAGTGCTGCTCAAGGAACTGTTGAAGTGGGCGGAGGCATTGAAGCCGATGCGCAGCAGTGAGTAGTGACGAAAACTTCTTCTGGTCAATATCGTAATTAGCATGCTAGAGCCGTGGTAAAACTGGGTGAATGCGCGATTCATCAGCCATTTTCAATAGAATCGCAATTATGCGTCTTCAGGGAGGCTCCTTCGTTGCCATTACTCACTGATTAGGCACCTGTCGAACGGAAGACAAAGCTGATGCCAATATCCCGGTGGGGACTGCAATCATCCCCAAGCCCACCATCAGGACCGCGAACGTGAATAACCGGCCGCCCATGGTGATCGGATAAACGTCACCATAGCCGACCGTCGTTAGCGTGGCGACAGCCCACCAAAGGCAGTCGAAAATCGATCCGAAGGCCTCTGGCTGAGCCGGGTGCTCGAAATAGTAAATCCCAACGGCGGCTAGATACAGGAGCATGACACTCGCCAGGGTGAACAAGACCAGCTCCTCTTTCGCGACCAGGACCGCACGTCCGAAACGACGGAGGGCTTGGCTGTAGCGAGCCAGCTTCAGTATCCGTAGCAATCGGAAGAAACGCAGAATACGAAGTGTCCGCAGATCGATCGCAAAGGTCAGGTAGAAGGGCAGAATGGCGAGCAGGTCGATTATCCCGAAAAAGCTGAAGATGAACCGCAGCGGCCGTTCCGCTGCATACAGCCGAGCCAAATATTCCGCAGTGAAGATTCCGACTACCGCATATTCCGAATAACGCAAGAACTGCCGGTCCTCCTGAGCCAGATCAGGCAACGTCTGGAGCGAAAAACTTAGCACAGAGTACACAATCAGCAGCGTAACCCCCGTGGCGAATGCAGGATGATCAAGCAGCCGGTTGAGCTGGATTTGGCCCGGCCGTCGAGAGGTCTGTCGAGTTGTGCTCATGGCGCCCTCTGCCTATTATTGCGACATAAACTGAATATGTTTCCAGAAGTCTTTGATGCATGCCAGTAGTTGCGATTGACCGATAACAATAATTGGGCGTTTCTCTCCACAACGACACACGAGAATGCACTATAAAGAATTGCTGACAGCAGCGCTCCTCTGCGTTGTAAGAAAAACTGTGCGATATTTCGGCAAGGAACGTTATTTGGTGCGGGTGATTCGACAGTCACCCTAATGACTCATGGTGGAGTTATCGGCAATCAGAATTAGATGGCGGATTTCTCGTGCGCCCAAGTAGGGACATACGATTGTTCGGGTGAAAGAACTTTGGAGCATCTGGCAAGATTGCGCGGACTAATCGCAGACAGTGGCACCGTCCCGCAGAATAAGACTTCATGACAATCAATATTAGTTTTTTAGGGAAGAGTATGTCTGACCAGGAAACGTCAAAAACCAAAATCCACACCACACTGGTGGAAAAAATTAACTTTGCCTGCCACCAGAGCGCTTTTGCCGTGCTGCGAGAATTGCAGGTCGAGAATTTGGATGAAGAGCAGGATTTGTCAGACCTGACGGTGATGTTGGAGGCATCTCCGGCCTTTGTAAAAGCAAAAACATGGACAGTGGATCGCCTGGCGGCAGGTAGTTCGTTGGCTATGAAGGATCGTGATCTGGAATTGGATGGCGGTTTCCTGCTGGGGCTGACGGAATCCATGCGCGGTACGGTGACGATCCAAGTCTGGCAGGATGAGTTGTGCCTTGCAGAATCGGCGATTCCAGTGGAGTTGTTGGCCCACAACGAGTGGGGCGGTGCTACCTATATTCCTGAGTTGCTGGCCGCTTTTTGCACGCCGAACGATCCTACGGTGGATCGCTTGTTGGGACAGGCCAGTCAGATTCTTCGTAAGGCAGGCAAGTCCGGCAGTATCAACGGCTATGAATCCGGAAGCCGAGAGCAAGTGTGGTTGATGGCATCGGCTATTTATTCTGCCATCGTGAAAATGCAGGTGGGGTATGCACTGCCGCCGGCCAGCTTCGAGAGCAATGGCCAGAAGATTCGCTTGCCCAGCCAAATTGAAAGCGCAAAAGTGGCGACTTGCTTGGATACCACTTTGTTGTTTGCGGCCGCTCTGGAACAGGCCCAACTTAACCCGTTAGTGATTCTTACTCGGGGGCATGCACTGGTCGGTCTATGGCTGGATAAGGAAGACCTTTCCAGTGTGGTGGTCGATGAAGCGGAAACCCTGCGTCAGCGCATTCCCCTGAAAGAGCTGATCCTAATTGAATCCACCTTCCTGACCAATCACCCCGCACCGCCATTCTCCCAGGCGGTGAAGGACGGGAATAAGCAGGTAGCACTGGACAAGGACAGCGAATTTGTTGCTGCCATTGATATTCGCCGGGCTCGGGCACATCGCATTAATCCGATTGGCCTTAAGACACAGGTTGCAGGGGGGCGCGAATCTGCGGATTTGGTGGAGGTCATCGAGCCTGGGTTGGAGGAGGCTCCGCAAGATTTGCCCTCAGCAAATGTGCATGTGGAAGCGGATTTGCCAGACGATACGCCGGGCGGTCGTTTGGAGCGTTGGCAGCGCAAGCTGCTGGATCTGTCAGCGCGTAACCCACTGCTAAATCAGAAGCCGAACAAAAGTAGTTTGACACTAGTGTGCGCTGACCCAGGGGAGCTGGAGGATGTGTTGGCGACGGGAGCTCGAATTTCCATTGCGCCTTTCCCACATTTAAAAAACCAAGATCAGGATTCGGATATTCACCGGCAGCGCACCGGGGAAGAACTGAAAGAGGTGTATGCCCGTGATGCGCTAGCCAAGAAGCAGGTGCTGGTGGAGTTGACCCAAGAGGACTTGGACAAACGCGCGGTGGATATATACCGCAAAGCGCAGACGTCGCTGAAGGAGGGGGGTTCCAATACGCTGTTCCTGGCGGTGGGGTTTATGTTGTGGAAACCCAAAGACAAGGATAATCGCCGCTATCGTGCACCGCTTATTTTGTTACCTGTCTCACTGGAGCGGAAGTCTGTGCGCAGTGGCGTGAAGATGGTAGCCAATGACGATGAGCCCCGCTTTAATACCACCTTGCTGGAGTTGCTGAAAAAGGACTTCGGTATCGAAATCCATGGTCTAAGCGGTGCGTTGCCTGAGGATGCAAGTGGTGTGGATGTGGCTGGCATCTGGAACCGGGTACGCCATGCTATCAAAGACGTCCCAGGCTTTGAGGTTGTTGAAGAAACGGTTCTGGGCCATTTTTCCTTTGCCAAGTACCTAATGTGGAAGGATCTGGTTGACCGTTCCGAAGCCCTGAAAGAAAGTCCGGTTGTACGTCACTTGCTGGATACGCCACGTGACGCGTACGAAAGTGATATTCGGTTTGTTGATCCCAAAGAGATTGACCGGGAATACACTCCCGCAGACCTATTGACGCCGCTTCCGGCGGACTCCTCTCAGATGGCGGCGATCGCCACAGCAGATCGAGGCAAGGATTTCGTCATCATCGGCCCACCCGGCACCGGCAAGAGCCAAACCATTGGCAACCTGATTGCGCATATGTTGGGAAAAGGCAAGAAGGTGTTGTTTGTATCTGAAAAGACCGCCGCTCTGGAAGTGGTGCATCGACGTCTCAAGGATATTGGCCTGGGACAGTTCTGTCTGGAGCTTCATTCGAACAAAGCCAAGAAGGCGGATGTTCTGGATCAGCTACGAACGTCCTGGCATAGCGCCTCCAAGTCCGCGATCAGTGACTGGAAAGTCGAGGCGGAACGCCTAAAGGCATTGCGTGACCGCCTGAACCGAGTAGTGAATGCGTTGCATCAACGGCACCGAAATGGTCTGACGGCACACTATGCTATCGGTGTGAAGGTGCGTGATGAGGATCTGGCTGCCAAGGTAAAGTTGAGTTGGCCAAACGCAGACTATCATGACGAAGTGCAACTGCAGAAGCTGCGTGAAATGGCTGGGTTATTGGCTGTTCAGGCCAGGGCAGTGGGTAGTTTGGCGGACCACCCTCTGGGGTTGATCAGCAATTTCGAGTGGCGGCCTCAATGGGAAGAGGAGGTCGTGGGGGCTGCGCGTAGCCTGAAAGCAAGTGGGGCGCAGCTGACCGAGAAGCTGACATCATTGGAGAAGTCGATGGGGTGCAGCTTGGGAGTCGTGAACTTGCCCAAGCTAACTGCCATCGCGGAGTGCGGCCAGGTTTTGCTGGATGCCTATCGTAAGCACGCGTCTTTCGCGCTGGAGCCGGATGCAACGGATCGACTGGAGGCGTTGGAAGAGGCCGTTACTCAACTGAAAGCCTATATCGAGATCCAGGCGAAGTTGAGCTGTCCCTTTGAGGCGTTGGCCTGGCAGAAGCTGGATGCGACTGCGCTGGGGCAGGCCTGGGATGAAGCGAATGGCAGCTGGTGGCCCAAGAGCTGGTTTGCCAAGCGTAAAGTCGTCAAGCAGATGCGTGAGGGCGGGGCACAGGGTGATCCTGACCCAACCAATGACATTCCTGTGCTGAGGCAATTGCGGGAGACCGGTAGCCATATTGATCGTCTCGATGGTCTGCTGAAAGGCCTGAGGGAATGGGATTCTTATAATTCGGACCCCGATGCCATGGCTGCACTAAAGGAGCTTGGTTCCCGGGCTCGTGTTGCCGTTGGCAAGCTAGCGAATGATGCGGAATCACTCGCAGCTTTGCGCAGTAAGATTCGCACACTGCTCTACGATGCCAACGACTTGTTGGCACCTGATGCTCAAGTGGGACTGACTATTAACGACTTCAAGGCGGCGCTTGATTCGTTCAACACCCACAAAGAAAAATTCGAAATGCTGATCGGTGCCTCACTGGACAGTCGTTTGCCTGATGACGTGCCAGCCCTTGAGTCTATCGGCATGCAGTGTAAAGAGATTGTGGACAACCATATTGCTTTGCGCGATTGGTGTGCCTGGGTACGACGTCGCTCCGAGGCACTGGATTACCAACTTGGTCCGCTAGTCGATGCCATCGAAAATGGTTCAGTCCCCCCAGATCAAGTAGAAGAAGTATTTGACGCCGCATACTGCAGTTGGTGGTCGTCCGCGGTGATCGGTGAGGATGAAGTGTTACGCACCTTTTCTTCTCCAGAACACGAGGCAGCTATTCATAATTTTCGGGAGCTGGATACGCAGTTCAGTGATCTGACGGCGAAATATATTGCGGCCAATCTAGCGGGGGAGATCCCGGATCAGGAGACCACCAGCAAGAAATCTTCTTGGGGGGTGCTGGCCCATGAGTTGCAGAAGAAGATGCGCCACAAGCCTGTTCGGGAAATGATAGAAACAATCCCCGATGTGATAACAACGCTGGCACCATGTCTGATGATGTCGCCGTTGTCGATTGCACAATTCCTCTCTGCGGGGCAAGCGCAGTTCGATGTGGTGATTTTCGATGAAGCTTCTCAGATCACCGTGTGGGACGCAGTAGGCTCTCTGGCACGTGGCAAGCAGGTGATTGTAGCCGGTGATCCGAAACAGATGCCGCCCACCAATTTCTTTGGTCGCTCCGATAATGACCCAGATGGCGACATTGATGGTGAGGGGGATTTGGAAAGTATTCTGGATGAACTGATCGGTGCCAGTATTCCACAGCGTGTACTGAACCTGCACTACCGTTCCCGGCGGGAAAGCCTGATTGCCTTCTCCAACAGCCGCTATTATGACAGCTCTTTGATTACCTTCCCGGCGCCGGTGCATCCGGACAAAGGCGTGTCATTGGTGAAACCGGAAGGTTTCTATGCGCGCGGCAAGGCCCGTCATAACCAAGGGGAGGCCAAAGCGATTGTCGCTGAGATTATTCGTCGCCTGACGTCGGAGGATTCCGCAATTCGCGACCAATCTATTGGTGTGGTGACGTTCAATACCGAGCAGCAAAGTTTGATTGAGGATCTGCTGGACAAAGCTAGATCGGAAGATCCGGGCATCGAGTGGGCCTTCTCCGAAGATGAGCTGGAACCAGTTTTCGTGAAGAACCTGGAAACAGTACAAGGTGATGAACGGGACGTGATTCTGTTCAGCATTACCTACGGCCCGGATGAAACCGGCCACGTTACCATGAACTTCGGTCCGCTCAACCGAACTGGTGGGGAGCGCCGGTTGAACGTAGCCATGACCCGCGCACGGTCTGAGATGATGGTGTTCTCCACCATGCCGCCAGAACGTATTGATCTGGCCCGTACTCAAGCTCGCGCTGTGGCAGACCTAAAGCACTTCCTAGAATATGCCGAGCGCGGCGCCTCCGCGCTGGGTTCTGCAGTGCATGGTTCCATGGGCGATTTTGAATCTCCCTTCGAGGTGGCTGTTGCTAGAGGTTTGCAGGAAAAGGGCTGGGCCGTGCATCCCCAAATCGGTGTTTCCGCTTACCGCATCGACATGGGCATCGTTCACCCCGATAAGCCTGGAATTTATTTGGCGGGCGTAGAGTGTGACGGTGCTATGTACCACAGCTCGGCCTATGCCCGAGAACGGGACAAGATCCGCCAAGGTGTCTTGGAAGGTCTGGGTTGGACGTTGTTTAGAGTGTGGTCCACTGATTGGTGGACGAATAAGCACAAAGCCATTCAGGAATTGGATGCCGTTTTGACTGAACATTTGGCGCTCTCGCGCGAAAAATCTCGGCCGGATCAAGTTGTTGATGAAGAGGGCACGTCTTAAGCAGAGTTTTGAATAGGCGAAAAAGTGGATCGGGGTATGTCAATTTAGATTGATTCAAGAATCTGAATATTTGATGTAACCCGGCTTAGCTCACACACAGGTTACAGATATTAAAACCGACCCCCTGTCAGCGAATTTTATCGTGCACTCAATCGTTGTATGGCTTTTGCACCCGCTGAATACAAATATGGTTCACGCATGTAGCGTATAACTATGTCTACAGGACTACACAAAGTACCAAGCCTCCAGAACCATTATTGACGAATTCCGGACAGCTCACTAACTTTATTCCTATTCATGGGTTGGAGAAAAATATGGAATTCAAAGAAAAAATACTCGATCTAGTCTCAAAAATAGAAAAAGTTAGTGATCAACTGAATACTGAAGAGGCAACTAAAAATGCTCTTGTCATGCCCTTTATTCATTCGGTTTTGGGGTATGACATTTTTAATCCTAACGAGGTGGTGCCCGAGTTCACCGCGGATACTGGCACCAAAAAAGGGGAGAAGGTCGATTACGCTATCAAGCATGACGGCGAAATTCAGATACTCGTTGAGGCCAAAAAATATGGCGAACCGCTCAAGTTAAAACACGCCTCTCAGCTCTACCGATATTTCTCTGTGACCTCCGCGCGCATTGCGATTCTGACCAACGGAACTGTTTACGAGTTCTTCAGTGATCTGGATGCGACCAATAAGATGGATGAGCGCCCATTCTTAGAGCTTGACTTCGAAAATCTCGACGAAAGCCTGGTACCGGAACTCAAGAAGCTAACCAAGGAAAAATTTGACCTCGAGGATGTGCTCAATTCTGCGGGGGAAATGAAGTTTTCCAATCAAATCAAAAAAGTACTGCAGCAGGAGCTGCGGGATCCAAGTGATGACATGATCAAGCTGCTGGCCGCTTCGGTATATGAGGGCAAGCTGACTCAATCGGTCAAAAGCGATTTCAAACCAATCATAAAAAAAGCCATCAATCAGTTTCTGAATGAACAGATAAATGATCGGCTACAAAGCGCTATGAATCGTTACTCGGATCCTCTTGATGACATGGAGGAGGTTGAGGAAGCCTCGGACAACGGAATCATAACAACCGAGGATGAAGTCGAAGGCTACAACCTGGTAAAAGCGATTGTCCGTAAGACTATCGATCCTGAGAGAGTGGTGATGCGTGACACTAAGAGTTACTGCGGAGTGCTGATCGATGATAATAACCGCAAGCCACTATGCCGGATGCACTTTAACCGGTCTCAGAAGTACATTGGGATATTCGATGGCGACAAGAACGAAACGCGATACCCAATTGAGACCTTGAACGACATATTCCAACACGAAAAAGAATTGCTGGAGACAGCCAGGGGGTATGTTGAGTAGCCTCGGGGTCCAAATCGGCAAAAAAGATCGCCAGTTAGTCGCCGTTCAATTACTGTACTGCGCATAATGTATATTATGTTAAATACCATATTTGGATAGAAACCCATATCATCCTCCGGTCCTACCCGGCGGTGCTCTAATTAACCGCCTCTGCTACTCTCTCTCGCCAAGAGCAATAAATCGAAGATACAGCCCGAGCTTGTCGTCGTACCTCTATAGCTCTCTATTGCTATCACACTGGGTAAGCCACTTTTCAAACAAGGTATGTTCTCAGCGATGCGACACATGGCTTCCGCATTATGCGCGCTGCTTCTTCTGGCCGGATGCAGTGCCACGCGAACGGTTCCCCCGACCGGGACCGATTTTGAACTCGATGGGTGCACGCCGTTTCTCAACTGTGTATCGAGCGAGTCTTCGGTATCCCTGTATAACGTGCCTCGTATGCCCCTGACCGGACCGTTGACTGAAAATGCCTGGAAAAGGATTCTGTCGGTGGCCCTCGATCTACCCGGTGCGACGTTGGATAACGCCCGATTTGGTTACGCGCAGATCACTTGCTACAGCGATGTGTTTGGGTTTCCGGATTACCTGGAAATATTGGTGACCGAGGATGGGCACCATCTTCAGGTACGCTCCCAGTCACTGCTCGGGCTCTATGATTTGGGGGTTAACCGGGATCGGGTCGAGACCCTGCGCATGAATTTGCAGAACGCCGGACTGGTTCGGGATGCGGCCCAAACGACGGCCATAGAATGAAGTCTGGCAGGCCAATCGTTTCAGATTGCTATAAATTACAACATTCATGACTTCGGTGACTGTAAAATTAAACGCTACCCGCCTAAACTTCACTCCGTTTTGTCAGCAGCCGCCAATACGTTGACCTTTTAGGTGGCTTTGACTTTATTTTGATATTGTCGGGGTTACCCTAGGCGCGCTGGTGCTGCGTAACACTCTGCTGTGGCAGGATCCACGCACAACCCCCTCATGTCGTTTCCATTTTGTTGTATTGATTCGTTCTATTAAGACTCTGGAGTTTCCGCTTTGAAAATTTCTGTCGTCATTCCTGCCAAGGATGAAAGTGAGAATATTGACCCACTTGTGGCGGAAATCCATCGGGCGGTTGACGGGGTTGTACCTTTTCAGGTGATTGTCGTTGACGACGGCAGCACCGATGGTACTGGCGACGTCGCACTCAAGACCGGAGAGCGTCTGGGTTGTGAGGTTAAATGCGTCCGTCACCTGCATAGTGTTGGCCAGAGTACCGCCGTCCTGACCGGAGTTCGGCATGCGGATGGTGAGTGGATCGTGACGATGGATGGCGATGGGCAGAACGATCCGGCGGATATTCCGGCGATGATCGAATGTGCCAAGACCATGAAAAACGACATTTTCTGCATTGCCGGCTACCGCAAGGCGCGCAAGGACACCGCCTGGAAACGGTTCCAGTCGAAGCTTGCCAACCGGGTGCGGGACGCCCTGCTCCATGACGGCTGTCCGGATACCGGCTGCGGTTTGAAGCTGTTCCCTCGTTCGACGTTCCTGTCTCTGCCCTATTTCGACCACATGCACCGTTTCCTGCCGGCGCTGATTCGCAGCCAGGGCGGCGATATCGAAGTGGTGGTGGTCAGTCACCGCGATCGCCAGCGTGGCCAGTCCAAATACTCTGCCTGGAACCGGGTGTGGGTGGGTATTGTCGATCTGTTCGGTGTCATGTGGCTGCAGCGGCGCGCCAAGGTGCCGGTTATTGCCCGTGTTGATGATACAAAGGCCGGTTAGCCATGCGTTTTCTGAAAAAAGTGTCCGTCATGGTGATCGTGATGGCGCTGGCTGCGTTTGTCGTGCAGCAGGACTGGCTTGTCCATATCGCCGATAGCCAATGGGTGGCGGATTACCTTGCCCACGAAGGCTGGCCCGCTTTCCTGCTCATGTCAGCGGTTGCGATTGTTTACACCGCCGCAGGCGGGCCCCGTCAGGTTCTCGCCTTTGTCTTCGGGTACGCGCTGGGCGGCTGGATCGGGATGGCGGTTTCGACGCTGCTGACAACCCTGGGGGCTATGGTGTGCTTTCTGGTCTCCCGTTTTCTGGTCGGCGATTGGGCTCGACGTCGTTTCGGCAAGCGCCTGGACAAGGTTCAGGTCATGCTGGCTGACAGGACGGCCCTGAAAGTCCTGATGATCCGGCTTCTCCCGGTGGGCAGTAACCTCATCACCAATCTCCTGGCGGGCGCGACGCACATTCGGCTACTGCCATTCCTGGCGGGCAGTTTCGTCGGCTACATCCCTCAAATGGCGGTGTTTGCTCTACTGGGCGCCGGTATCGGGGTATCCGACCACCGCAAGATGATTCTCAGCATCGTGTTGTTTATCGTCGCCTCCATCATCGGCATTTACCTTTATCGCACCCGCAGCAGCCGTCAAATCGGTGAACTGGTTACAAAGGATCTGTGAAGTCCCATGAATCGTTCTGTCTCCCTGTCGCAGCAAATCTATGAAACGCTCACCAGCGATGAATACAGCCGGGTTGTCTGGTTTCTGCTGGCCTTTGCGACTGTACTGATTTTCCTGGGTATTGGGCTCCGCTCTCCCTGGCCGGCCGACGAGCCGCGATTTGCGGAAGTCGCCCGGGAAATGGTCGATTCCGGCCAGTGGCTCATTCCCATGCGGGGCGGCGAGCCCTACCCGGACAAGCCGCCGGTTTTCATGTGGTCGATTGCCTTTTTCTACTGGCTCACCGGCAGTCTGAAAGCCGGCTTCCTGCTTCCCAACGCGATTTGTGGCCTGATTACGGCATTCCTGGTTTTTGATCTGGGGGCCCGCCTCTGGAATGTGCGCGTCGGTCGCAACGCGATGCTCCTGCTGCTTCTGGTGCCGCAGTTCATCGTGCAGGCTAAAAGCGCCCAGATCGACATGATGGTGGCCTGTTGGATCACCATCGGCTGCTACGGCCTGCTGCGCCACTTCCTGGCCGGGCCGGCCTGGGGTTGGTATTTTGTGGCCTGGGCGTTCATGGGATTGGGCATCATTACCAAGGGCGTCGGGTTCCTGCCGGCACTGATGATGATCCCGGTATTTTACCTGGCGTGGCGCCGTAAAGGGGCCTTGGCCGTTTCGCCAACCTGGACCTGCCTGCTGGGACCGGTGGTCATGCTGTTGGTGGCCGCTGCCTGGCTCGTGCCGATGGTGCTGTATGTGAACGCCAGCGGCTCTGAGATGTTCATGCAGTATCGCGACAACATTCTGTTCAAGCAGACCGCCGAGCGTTATGCGCACTCCTGGGGGCACATCCAACCCTGGTATTACTTCATTGCCAACGTCATTCCATCGCTCTGGTTCCCGTTACCGTTGATGCTCCTTGCGGGCCTGGGCCGTCTTCGGGAGGCCTGGCGTAACGAGCCGGGTGTTTTCCTTATGCTGGGCTGGATTGTTCTGGTCGTCGTCTTCTTCAGCATGAGCCCGGGCAAACGAGGCGTTTATATTCTGCCGGCATTGCCGATGTTCGCCTTGTCCCTGTCGGTGATGTACACCGGATACCCGCTCGCACGCTGGTTCCGCCCCCTGATGGGTGGCTTGCAGGCGCTGCTTGGGGTCGTGCTGATCACGGTCGGCGTGCTGGCCTGGTGCAATCTACCCAGACTGGTCGAGAAAGCTGCGGATTACACCAAGGATCTTGGGCAGCTGCACGAAGCAGGCAGCGTGTTGATTGTGGCCGGTCTGATCTGGCTGCTCTCGTTGTTTTTCCTGCGCAAGCAACACGCACTTTTGCGCCTGCTGGTTGCAATGTCGCTGACATGGGCGCTGCTGTCGACCTGGGGCTATTCGGTGCTCGAACCGTTCCGTACGCCCCGAAATGTGCTTGCCAATGTGGAGAGTACCGTCGCTGGTGAACCCGATGCGGAACTTGGGCTCATCGAATTTAAGGAACAGTTCATCTTGTTCTCTAAAATGGACGTGACGCAGTTTGGCTATTTCAACCCTCCCCAGGTTCAGGAACGAACCGCCTGGCAGTGGATGAAAGCTGCCGAACACCGTTATGTGCTGGTTTCAAGTCGCGAAAAACTGGACTGCTTCCGAATGCAGGACGGCGAATCCATGGGAGTGGCGCACAGTGAAACGTGGATATTGCTGTCGCGGGATGCGATGACGCCGACCTGTCCGGCGCCCAATCCGGACAAGCGCAAAGTATTCACCACACCCAACCCGGGTCGATGGCTGGACTAGCGAAGCCGCACGAACCTAGATTTTCAGACGAGGGTATTTATGGCGCGTTCCAGGCTTTTCTCGCCAACGATGACCAAGTTCCAGTTGATCCTGCTGGTTTCGGTTTTCCTGATGCTGGTTGGCAATCAGCAGTTCTTTGCCAACATTACCAAGGTCTATCCGCTGGACTGGTCCACAGCGCCCTTTCTTGCGTCGATTGCCGTCGTGTTCACGGCCGCACTGGTATTGCTGCTGTCGCTGGTCTGCTTTGGACGAAGTACCCGCCCTATTCTGATCCTGTTGCTGATGCTGTCGTCCTTTGCCGCCTATTTCATGGACAGCTACAACGTTGTGATCGATGCCGACATGCTCAGTAATGTCGTGCACACCAATGTCGACGAAGCCGGCGATCTGTTTTCCTGGCGATTGGTGGCCTATGTGGTTCTGATGGGCGTCCTGCCGTCCCTGTTCGTCTGGCGGGTACAAATCAAGCCGGTGCCCTTCAAGAAGGATCTTCTGTCTTCAGCCAAGATGTTCGGCGGATCGCTGGCCTTGGCCGCCGTGTTGATTGTCAGCCTGGGCAACTATTACGCGTCTTTTTTCCGCGAGCACAAGATTCTTCGTTACTACGCCAACCCCACGTTCTACATCTACTCGACGATCAAATTTGCCGGGCGCTATGTTGAAACCGCTCCCCGGGCATTTGCATCGATTGGCGACGATGCCCACATTCCGCCGGAAGATCAGGACCGTGAGCTGGTGATCATGGTCGTGGGTGAAACAGCACGGGCCGATCATTTCTCGCTCAACGGGTACAAGAGGGACACCAATCCCTTCCTTGAGAAAGAGGAAAACCTGGTCAACTTCAGTAATTTCTGGTCTTGCGGAACGTCCACGCAGGTCTCGGTGCCCTGCATGTTTTCCGAGTTGGACAGGGATCACTATTCCGAAGAAAAAGCGGACAGCACGTCCAATGCACTGGATGTGCTGGCCAAGTCGGGCGCGAACGTCCTGTGGCTGGACAACAACTCCAGCTCAAAAGGCGTGGCCGACCGGGTCGAATACCACAGTTATAAATCGTCCGACTTGAACCCGGAGTGCAGCGGCGAGGAATGCCGGGATACCGGAATGTTGACCGGACTGGACGATTACATCCGCAATCACCCCAAGGGCGACATTTTTATCGTGCTGCACCAGATGGGGAATCACGGGCCAGCCTATTACAAGCGTTATCCCAAGGAATTTGAGCGGTATACGCCCGTCTGTAAAACGAGTCAGCTCGAGGAATGCAGTCAGGAAGAAATCATTAATGCTTATGACAATGCCATTTTGTACACGGACTACTTTCTGGACCAGGTGATTGGCGTCCTGAAGCGTTACACGCCTGAATTTGAAACGGCCATGTTCTACCTCAGCGACCATGGTGAATCCCTGGGAGAATATGACGTTTACCTGCATGGATTGCCGTACATGATCGCACCGGATGAGCAGAAGCATGTGCCGGCCGTCATGTGGTTTGGCAGCAGCTACGACAGTGTGGACATCGCCAAGCTGCGGCAGCACCAGGATGACCGGTTCTCCCAGGACAACGTTTTCCATACCATCCTGGGGATGCTTGAAGTTCGCACGGACGTCTACAAACCCAAGCTGGATATTCTTCAATCATCCCTGGTACCGGAAGAGTGGGAGCAGAAAGACGCGTCATCGGCCCCCTCTCAGTCCGATTAGACCCACCGGAAAACGTACAGACGAAAGAAAAACAGGGGCGCCTAAACAGGCGCCCCTCGTTTGATACATCCTCCAGAATTACTTAATCCAGTGATTCCCCCAGTGGGTGACGTCGTGAGCCTGTTCAACCGACAGTGCCCGGGCTCCCAGGGTGCTTTCTGAGGACTCAGCGGCTTCGATCTCGTCATCGATCAGGCGCGTCGACAGGGAAAGCCAACTGGTCACGAAGGCGACGGCATCGGCGTTGATTTCAAACGCCTCGTCATCGAGATTGGTGATGTCGTCGCAGGCGGCGTGATAGCAGGGGTCGAACGCCACATCCGCCTCGCCGCCGAATTTGTCGGCCTGCTCCTGTGTCTTCAGCACTTCCGCGCCGGTGAACAGGCCACCGAAGGCAATGCCGTTGTCGAAGTAAGCCGCGTAATCAGAGCGGAAATCGATTTCCGTGCCCTCGGACGGCAGTCCGCGGAGACTGAAGTACTCCTCAAACAGACCTTCGATGGCAGCCGATCCGGGCGGTCCCTCAAGACCAAAGTCCGAACCATCGCCGTCGTAGATGAAGTAGGCGAAGTTGGGCGAGGCGATCATGTCGAAGTTCAGGTACGCCTTGATGCGCCCTTTTTCCTCGTCCGACAGGCTGTCGACGTAGTAAGTCGACCCCACCAGACCGGCTTCTTCCGCGCCCCACCAGGCAAAGCGAACCTGATTACGCGGATGCGCCCGTTTCATTTGCAGCGCCAACTCCAACAGCGCCGAAGACCCAGAGCCGTTATCATTGATGCCAGCACCGTCGTAGACCGAGTCCAGGTGGGCACCAACCATCACGACGTTATCCGAATCACCGCGCCGGGAATTGGTCACGACGTTGTAGGTTTCGGTTTGCTCTCGCACGACGTTGGCGACCATGTTCAGTTCCAGGCCGTCGGTCTGGGCCCAGGCTACGCCGTTGTCGTAAGTTGCAAAGAACACAGGAATACCGCCGGAATAGTCTTCACCCAGGGTGGCGCTGATCAGACCGGTTCGATCTTCCGTGTCGCCCTGATTGAAGATGATTACGCCAACGGCGCCGGCGTTTGCGGCGTTCTCGGCCTTGAGGCCGAAGTTGCAGGCGCCTCGTTGCACCAGCGCGATGGCCCCTGCCGGGAAGCCTGCGAAATCCGCAGGCTCACAGCCACTGGTCGACGCGTTCCCCGCGCCCAGGTCCAGATCAACCGGAACGACGGGGCCATTCACGTTGCCAGGTTCGGTCTGCGACAGGTAGTTGAAGTCCTCCTCCCAGACATAGCTCTCGGGCGTCGGCGCCGTTGCGGCCAGTTCGCCGTCGGCTTCGGGATAGAACGCGGTGAACGGGAACGTCTGTACGGTCACATCGTAACCCGCGCTTTCCAACGTGGACTTCACATAGTCCACGGACGACTGGTAGCCAGGCAGACCGGCCGCCCGATTGCCGTCGTTGGCCTGGGCGATGCTGTACAACATCTGCTCGTGATACTTGATGTTCTCCACCTGCATGCAGCGTGGCAGCCCAAACGGCGTGCTGTTCAATATGCCGGCGCGACATTCAAAGAAACCCAGGTGATCCGGGCTCCAGAAGCGGTTCAGCAGGTCGCTAGTGGAGGGTTGATCGATCGGCAGCTGAGGCGCTGCCTGCAAGTTGAAAGCAAGAAGACATGACCCCAGTCCCAGGGCCACATTCGATATAGCCAGTTTCATTTTTTTCTCCATTCCTCGGAGTTTTTATCCCGGCAAGGGCAGCGCAAGGCCTCCCTTGCCGCGCTGGCACCACTACGTCCTTCGGTGCTGTTAAAAAAGCGTAGACGCAAATGGCCGAGTGCAAAAATTAAACATTCACATGGCATCGGCTAATCAGCGTCCGAGCCCGCTGGGACGCGGCTTGAGCGACTGTGATAAGGTTTTCGAAAATTGCTTTCAAGGAAATGGTATGACCGAGTCCACTCTCGCCCTCGCCGACAAACTGCCCAAGGCGGAGCTCCATATGCACCTGGAAGGGAGCCTGGAGCCGGAGTTGATGTTCGCCCTCGCCCGCCGCAACGGTGTGAGCCTTCCCTACCCGGACGAAGCGGCGTTGCGCCAGGCCTACCAGTTCAACAACCTGCAGGAATTCCTGGATCTCTACTACAGCGGGATGTCGGTTCTGCTGACCGAACAGGATTTCTACGACCTGACCTGGGCCTATCTCGAGCATTGCCAGGCCGATAACGTCATCCATACCGAAGTGTTCTTCGATCCTCAGGCCCACCTGGAACGGGGCATCGCCTTCGAGATCCAGTTCAATGGCATCTACAAGGCACTGTGCGATGGGCGTGACAAGTTGGGGATCAGCTTCCGTCTGATTCTTTCGTTCCTGCGTCACCTGAGTGAAGACAGTGCTTTCGAGACGCTGGAGCTGGCAACACCTTACCTCGACCGAATCGATGGCATCGGACTCGATTCCTCGGAAATGGGCCATCCGCCGGAGAAGTTCGAGCGGGTGTTCAAACGTTGCCGGGACCTGGGGCTCAAGGTCACCGCCCATGCCGGGGAGGAAGGCCCGCCCGATTACGTCTGGCAGGCCATCAAGCAACTGGAAATTCAACGCATAGACCACGGTAACCGGGCCCTGGAAGACGAACAGCTCACGGCGCTGATTGTCGAGAAAGGCCTCACACTGACGGTCTGCCCCCTGTCCAACCTCCGGCTATGCGTCGTCGACACGCTGGATGATCATCCCTTGCCAACCATGCTGGAAAAAGGGTTGCACGTCACGCTGAACTCAGACGATCCCGCCTACTTCGGCGGCTACGTCAACGCCAACTTCCACGCCATGATCGAGCATCTTCACCTGACGCCCGGGCAAGTCGTGCAACTGGCACGAAACAGCTTTGAAGGGAGCTGGTTGAGCGACGCCGACAAGCAGGCGGCGCTGGCCCGGGTCGAAGCCGTCTGGCAGGCCCACACCGGTCACTGATCCTTCCACGAAGCCGGCGTCCCTGTCGTGGATATGGCGTCCAGGGGCCGGCTCCTCTATAAAGGATGGGTACCACTTCAGACGATCCCGGCCAGTGAGGGTAAGGACACCATGACGACCTGGTTAATAGCCAATCCCAAGGCGGGCGACGGCCAGCGCGGTGCCGATTTCTGGTCTCAACGGCTCACCGACGTGGGCGTGACCGGATTGGAAACCTGCGACCTGGAGGATCAGGGGTGGATGCAGCGGGTGCAATCCGGTGACCGGGTGCTGGCCGCCGGTGGTGATGGCTCGGTCAACCGCGCCGCCGCCCTGTGCCTGGACACCGGTGCCACCCTCGGCATCCTGCCCTCCGGGACCGCCAATGATTTCGCCCGCAATCTGGGGTTGCCCGAAGATCCGGTCGCCCTGTGTGAACTGATAGCCAGCGGTAAAACGCATTGGCTGGATGTGGCCCGTTTTGACGACCAGATTTTTCTGAATGTCGCCCACATCGGTCTGGGAACCTGGCCGGTGCGGGAATCGTCCGGTCAGACCAAGCGGCTCCTGGGGCGCTTCAGTTACGTTGCCACATTACTGCGCCGGGTGACGGACAAACGGGGTTTCCGGGCCATTATCGAGTGTGAGAACGGCACCGTCGCCGGGCGCTGGTTATCGATCGCGGTAGCAACCGGGGCGTTTTTTGGCGGCGGCAATGAGATTCCTGAAGCCTCCGCCAACGATGGCCAGCTGGATATTGTCGCCGTCAAACCCCGATCGTTGCTCCGGCTTTTGCTCACCTTCCTGAGAGTGCGTATCCTGCGTCGCTCGCCCGGGCACACCGATACGGTCGTGCACTTGAAAAGCCCCTGGTGCCGCGTGGTCACCCGCAAGCCCAAGACCGTTACGGCCGACGGTGACGTGGCCGGCAAAACACCACTGGATGTGACCTGCCAACCCGGCTGCCTGAACGTGATCTGTGAACAGGTGGTATCGACCTGAGCGTTTCACGACCGCCAATGAGATTTGCGGGTTCGGTTTGGCATTTCTGACACCTTTTATGTCGAATTCGCCACTTCAATAAAACGTCGGGTCGCGCGAGCATAGCGTCTCTTACATGAGCACTTTCAACCATCGTCTGTGAGCCGGCGCGCGCCGTATAATGTAGGCGATGTCTGCAAGACAGAGAGGGAACGACGAATGAAACGCAACACGCTGTTAGGCCTGGGTTTGCTGACTGCAGGCCTGCTTACCGGATGTGCCACCACCACGACCGATGGCATCTCGGTCAAATACGCGACGGATGACCTCCAGGACCAGATCCTCGTCACTTCGGAGCTGTACGATCAGCCCTTTACCGGCTTTCCGTCGCCATCCGACTACTTCTTCGCCGCGTCTATCGATAAACAGAGCGGCCAGAAGGCCTATCAGATCAACCTGCTGGTCAATTCCGAAGACTGGAAACGTTGGGACCAGCTGCAATTCAGCCGGAACGGCGAGCCGGTCACCCTGCCGCTGACCTGGCAGGGCGCGGACATGACCTGCAATGATTACGGGTGTGCCCACACTGAATACGGCGTGGCCAACCTGGATGAATCGACGCTGCAGTATATTGCCAGTCAGAGCAGCCCTGTCGAAGTGCGCATGCGGTCATCCCGCGTCGACAGTCACCTCGACGTCAAGGTACTTCCGGATGAGGCCCGGGCATTCCTGGACAAAGCCGATCGTCTGCCGATGTAAGCCGACGCCATCAATCCAGATAGCCGCCGACAGCCTGGACGATTTCCGGGCTGTCCGGCGGTGACACCCAGACAGCCAGCGCGGTGCGTGCCTGCCCGGCCTGGGGCCTGGGCGGCAAGGTGACCGACCACGGTGACCCGCCTTCCGGGTGAGCCACACCCAGCACCACAAAATCGTGGGTCAACTCGCGGCCCCGGTTTTCTCCGGCTTTCACTTCGGACTTCATCCCCATCCCGAGATAGGCCACATTGAGCCGTTGCCCCGGCTGATACCCCGCGTACGCCACCGTCAGCCGCTCCTGACCGTCCAGTGTGGCGGTCATCTTGCCTACATTGGCTGGCGTGGACTGCCAATCACGGTGCCCCTGAAACCAGTCACGCCATTCGTGGCTGTTAACGACGATGCCCGGCGTATAGGCCTGGCTGACATCCCCTGCGACCACATAATCCCGCTGGCGAGCACTGAAGGCCGGATCGGCCAGACGATCCTTCCAGCCGATGTAGTCCCAGTAATCCACATGGAAAGCCAGCGGGATGAAGGACTGGAACACACCGGGCCTGGATTTCAGGGATGACAGCCAGCGGTCTGCTGGCGGGCAGCTGCTGCAGCCTTCGGACGTGAAGAGTTCAATGGTATCCGTTGATTCAGAACCACTTTCCCAGCGTTTAACCGGCTCCGCGACCACGGCGCTGGAGAGACTGAAGGCAAGAACAGGAACCAGGAAACCCTGGATTAAAACGCGTCGGGACAATGGCATGGCGGTGGCCTCGAACGTTGTCATTTCTGCCGGGCGAAGCGGTGTGTACCGTATGTTTCTGGTTCGAGTCACAGAGACCGGGATGGTTCCCCGGAAACCTGTTGCCGGTCAGTTTCGATGGAAAACATGAAAACAGCGGTCATGGCCTCCCTTATTGACTAGGATTATGACAACATTCGCCTTTCGCGGCGCTTGAAGGTACCCTTCGCGCATCGCGACCGGCCGGCCGTTCATGGAATGACGTTGTTCTGAATGAGAAACCTGTCTCCCGTTACCTATATCGTTAGCATCATGATGGTGCTGCTCAGCATCTTCATGGCCATTCCTGCCGTGCTGTTTCTGGGTGATGCCAGCGCCAACACGACCGCATTTACCTATCCGGCCATCGGTGTCCTCGCGGCAGCCGTCATCGGCATTCTGCTGACCCGCAACCGTTCGCATCGCCTCCAGCCCCGGTACATGTTCGTGCTGACCGTCAGCAGCTGGTTGATCATCTCTATCCTGTGCGCCCTGCCCTTGTATTACAGCAACCTGGACCTGTCGATGACAGATGCCATTTTCGAGAGTTTCTCGGGCATCACCACGACCGGCTCCACGGTGCTGAGTGGCCTGGACGCCATGTCGCCGGACATCCTGCTGTGGCGTTCGATCATCCAGTGGATCGGCGGCATCGGGATCATCGGCATGTTCGTGGCCGTCCTGCCTTTCCTGGGGATTGGTGGTATGCGCCTGTTCGCGACGGAATCGTCGGAGTGGACGGAAAAAGCGCTGCCGCGGATGAAGAGCCTGAGTCGCGGCCTGCTGTTTGTCTACTGTGGTCTGACGCTGGCCTGCATCCTCATTTACTGGGCTTCCGGCATGAGTCTGTTCAATGCCGTGAACCATGCCTTTACCACGATTTCGACCGGGGGCTACTCCACCTCCGATCAGTCGATGGGCCAGTTCGATTCCAACCTGATCCTGTTCGAATCCTCGATCTTTATGGCTCTGGGCAGCATGCCGTTCTTCCTGTTCGTGCGGGAGCTGCATGGCCAGCACTGGGTCCTGTTCCGCGACCAGCAGGTGCGGGCGTTCCTGGGGCTACTGGTGGTGGCGGCGCTGGTGATGACGGTTTACCGGCTCTGGATGCACGAGGAGCATCCGGTGGACCTGTTCGTGTCCGCCCTGTTCAACGTAACGTCGATCGTGACCACCACCGGCTACGCTTCGGAGGATTACCTGCAGTGGGGCTCGTTCACCAGCGTGGCGTTTTTCTTCCTGACCTTTATCGGCGGCTGTTCCGGCTCGACCAGCGGCGGCATGAAGATCTTCCGCTTCCAGCTGTCGTTCATGGTATTGCGGGAGCAGTTCCGGCGCCTGTTGCACCCTCGCGCGGTGCTGACCCGGAACTTTAACGGGCGGGCGGTGAGTGACGAGATCATCGCGTCGATGATTGCCTACGTCTTTGTGTTCCTGATGTGTATGGCGGTGATGACGCTGTGCCTGTCGCTGATGAACGTGGACCTCACCACGGCGTTGACCGCGTCCATTACGGCGCTAACGAATGTGGGGCCAGGCCTTGGCCCGGTGATCGGACCCGCCGGCAATTTCGCGTCCCTGCCGGACGCCGCCAAGTGGATTCTCAGCGCCGGCATGATCCTGGGGCGTCTGGAGCTACTGAGCGTGATTATCCTCTTCTCGCCGGCTTTCTGGCGAACCTGACACCGCCTTGTCCGCGGATGCCTTCTCAATCGGCTGGCGGCCGGTCTCGTCCGGCGCCAGCACCGAATGAAACAGCACGCCCTTGGAAATCGCCGACGCCAGCATGATCAGCAGCGCCAGGATGGTGACGCGCACAATCACTTTTTGTGGCGTCATTCTAGAACGTCGGCGAAAAAACACGGCAATCAGCCCAGGTTAAGGTGCTTGCTGAGGAACTGACCGATATCCAGGATTTCCTCCAGACAGACGCTGTGGTCCATCGGATAGGTTTCGTAGCTGACGTCGTAGCCCATGTCCTGCAGGGTCTGTACGCTCTTTTTGCCCAGGCTTTCGGGCACCATCGGATCGTGGGTGCCGTGGTAGATCCGGATGGGGATGCCTCGATTGGCCTCGGACGGTTTGATGGACTGGGCGGTCGCGAAATAGGTGGACAGGCCCAGAATACCTGCCAGTGGCTTGTCATAGCTCAGCCCCACTTCATAGGCCACCGCCCCGCCCTGCGAGAAGCCGGCGATGACGATCCGCTTGCTGTCGATGCCCCGGGCGATCTCCTGCTCGATCAACTCCACGATCGCATCGGCGGATTTGCGCAGCTGCGCTTCATCAACGGTGCGGTCGATGTCCATTGCCTTGATGTCGTACCAGGCCGGCATGTGCATGCCGCCGTTGATGGTCACCGGCAGGTTGGGCGCGTGAGGAAAGATAAACCGGATACCGGCGTCCTGCGGCAGCCGCAGTTCCGGCACAACCGGTTCGAAATCGTGGCCGCTGGCACCCAGGCCGTGCAGCCAGATGACGGCGGCATCGGGATTCGGCCGGGTTTCGAGTTCAATGGTCTTGAGTGTGGTCACAATTACCTCACAGCGTCTGTTTTCAGGATTGGGAATCGTCGGCAGTGTATCGAATCCAGTGCCAGGGCTCACCTGCGGTGGATTCAATCGGTGTTTCCGTCTGGCGGCTTTGCACGTGGGCAATCAGCTCGGGCATGAACTCCAGGAAATGGCGCTCCAGTTCTTCATCATGGGCCCGGATCTCTTCGATGACACCGTCAAAGCGATTGGCAAAGCGGATGCGGCCGGCAATCCGGTCCAGCGCGAAACCCACCTGCTCCAGATTCCGGTAGGCATCAAACCAGTCGTGACGAATCATCCGTCCGACCACCGTCGCCATATGGGACGGCATCAGGTGCTCGCCGGCTTCCAGGTCGGCGTAGGCCCCGGCCACAAAGGCGTCGAAATCGATCGCCGCGAAGGTGCCCCAGTGGCGAATCAGGAAATGGTCGTACAGAACATCCAGCGCAATGCCCGCAAAACGCCGACGGCGTGACGAGAACAGGGCCTTGGAGGCCCGGACCTCCGGATGCTGGTCGGTGTAGGCGTCCACCGTCCAGTGATTCTGCAAGCCATGACGAACCGGCGCCGACAGCGCCTCGGTATCCACACCCCGGGCGAAATCCCCCAGCAGATTGCCGACGCGTGAGGGCGTTGTCGGCTGGGCCAGAAACAGGTGCGCGAGGTGGTTCATGACCGGATCAGCCGTCTGTCAGCGGCGGCGCCAGGGCTTTCAGCATACTGTTCACCGGGTTGGCGTACATCGCCAGCAGGAAAGGATGTAATGCCCGGTCCACGGCACCCAGGCGCCGCTCCAGTTCAGACCGCGCGGCTTCGATATCCGCCGGTGACCAGGCCTCTGCTGTTTCGATGGTTTCCGGGACCTGGGGTTCCGTCTGATGACTGAGCTGGTTCACCTGGCTCATGTCGTAGGCGATGAGATTGGAGGCGTGCAGGTGGTAATGGCGATGCATGTCCTCATCGATGCGCGCGGCCAGTTCTTTCGCCGAATCCGGCGAGTCGCTGATGGGCGCCCCGAAATGCACGTGCACATGGCCCTTGAATCCGGTCAGGCCCTGCACGATCTGATCGGTGTCCTCATCGGCGTGCTTCTGGTAGGAGCCGGTGCGGGCACGAGCCTCCAGCTCGCGCGCCTTGGGCACATCGCAGGGGTCGTATTCGTAGGCGATGGAAACCGGCACGATGCGAAGTCGGTTCATCGATTCGGCAAAGCTGATGCCGGACTTCTTCTGGCTCATGTAGAACATCTTGATGATCGCCGGATCCGTCAGGTCCAGGCCATCCTTTGCGCGCCCTTCACGCTGGGCGATCCAGATGCTCTGGTTGTCCTCGATCGAATGATGGATGAACGCCGACAGCGTCTGGTAGGCGTCCCGCATCTCCCGCGGGCTCGACATGTTGCGCTTGACCACGAAACTCTTGTTGAGTCGCATCATCTCGGCAAACAGCCGGTTCTGGAGCAGGTTGTCGCCGATGGCGATGCGCGTGGTCTGCTGCTTGTTCTCATGTAGCAGGTAATTGACCACCATGGGATCGAATACAATGTCCCGATGGTTGGAAATGAACACGTAGGCCGTGTCCTTATCCAGCCCTTCAAGTCCGGAATGACTGAGCCGGGTGGTGGTTCTCTCGATCAGTTGACCCACGAGGGGGTTAAGGCGAGCCTGCAGGCTGCCAATGGAATCCACACTGCCGAACTCGCGCTTCAGCCAGCGGCTGATCCAGAAGCGGGTCACCGCGGGCGCGAGACGGGTCATGGTGGGCGCCTTGAAGCGGCCGATAAGCGTCAGGAACTCCGGGTCGTTGACCAGGCGGCTGATGGCATCCGGGGTTTCATCATCCCGGTACGGCCGAATTGCATCAAAATCCTGCATGGTGTCCTTGTTGGATATTTTTTGGGGCGATAACCGTTGGCTATGCCCATCCATGCCAAGGCCTTGGGTGAGCGACGTTCAGGTCGCCGAGTCAAAGGCCTGTCGGCAAGTTTAGGTGGCGCCATTCTACCGCGCCAGATCAAAGGGCGACATTGTACCGTCCCCGACGGTGAGAAAAAGGCCCCGTCTCTGGTATCCTGCTCGCCTTCCATTCATCTGCCGCCCAGAAACTTTATGACCCTGACCGAAACGCCACCGGCCACCGATCCCGAAAGCCTCAAAGCCCGTGCCCAGACGGTGCTGCACGACACCTTCGGTTTCGAGGATTTCCGGCCGCTCCAGGGCGACGTGGTCGAGGCGTTGCTGCAGGGCGAAGACGCCCTGGTACTGATGCCCACCGGCGGCGGTAAATCGCTTTGTTACCAGGTGCCGGCCGTGGTGAGGCCGGGTGTGGGCATTGTCATATCTCCGCTGATCGCACTGATGCAGGATCAGGTGGCCGCATTGAACCAGGCCGGAATTCGCGCTGCCTTCCTGAATTCCACCCAGTGGCCGGACGAAGCCCGGGATATCGAGAATGCGCTGGTCCAGGGAGAACTTGACCTGCTCTACTGCGCGCCGGAACGGTTGCTCCAGCCGCGCATGCAGCAGTTATTGCACCAGGCGCCGCTGTCCCTGTTCGCCATCGATGAAGCGCACTGTGTGTCCCAGTGGGGTCATGACTTCCGGGAAGACTACCTGTCCCTGGACATGCTGGAGCGGGAATTCCCGGCTGTTCCCCGGATCGCCCTGACCGCCACGGCGGATGAGCGCACCCGCAAGGAAATCGCCGAGCGTCTGCATCTGACCGACGCCCGTCACTTCGTCAGCAGCTTCGATCGACCCAACATCCAGTATCGAATCGCTGAGAAAGACAATGCCAACAAACAGTTATTGGCATTTATTAAAGAGGAACATCAGGGCGACTCCGGAATCGTCTATTGCCTGTCGCGCAACAAGGTGGAAGCTACTGCCAAGATGCTGAGCGACAAGGGCTATGCGGCACTGCCCTACCACGCAGGTTTGCCGGCGGATACGCGAGCCGCGCACCAGGAGCGATTCCTGCGGGAAGACGGCATCATCATTGT
Organism: Marinobacter sp. NFXS9; assembly: GCF_040148665.1. Classification (NCBI taxonomy): domain Bacteria; kingdom Pseudomonadati; phylum Pseudomonadota; class Gammaproteobacteria; order Pseudomonadales; family Marinobacteraceae; genus Marinobacter; species Marinobacter sp. NFXS9. The sequence continues at coordinate 460,061 of NZ_JAGDDW010000001.1, forward strand.
CGCCACCATCGCCTTTGGCATGGGGATCGATAAACCCGACGTGAGATTTGTCGCCCACCTCGATCTGCCCAAAAGCATCGAAGCCTATTACCAGGAAACCGGCCGCGCGGGACGAGATGGCGCGCCTTCCAATGCCTGGATGGTCTACGGCCTGCAAGATGTGATCAAACTGCGGCAAATGCTGGAGTCCTCGCCGGGCAACGATCAGTTCAAGCGCGTCGAGCGTCAGAAGCTGGATGCGATGCTGGGGCTCTGTGAGGTGGTGGACTGCCGCCGTCAGGTTCTGCTGCGCTACTTCGGCGATGAACTGCCGGACCCTTGCGGTAACTGCGACACCTGCCTTGAGCCGCCGAAAACCTGGGACGCCACAGTGGCCGTGCAGAAAGCGCTGTCCTGCGTGTTCCGTACCGGCCAGCGATTCGGCGTCAACTACCTGATCGACGTGCTGCGCGGTGCCGATAACGAACGCATCCGCAGCATGGGGCACGACAAGGTCAGCACCTTTGGCATTGGCGCCGATATGTCAGCCCGGCAATGGAAGAGCGTGTTCCGGCAATTGGTGGCCAATGGCTCGTTGCAGGCGGATGCCGAAGGCTACGGCGCGCTCAGCCTGACCGAACACTGCCGCCCTCTTCTGCGGGGCGAAGAAACGGTCTGGCTGCGCCAAGATCCGGAACGCAAGAAAACCAGCAAAGGCAGCGCCAGTGGCAGCAAACGCCAGCTGGTGGTCAGCGATCCCGATGGCTGGGAAAAACTCCGCGCCCGCCGCAAGGAGCTGGCCGACGAACAGGGCGTCCCTCCTTACGTGATCTTCCACGATGCCACCCTGCTCGCCATGCTGGACCAGAAGCCCCGGGATCTTGAGGCCATGGGCGAAATCAGCGGTATCGGCGCCGCGAAGCTGGAAAAATACGGCGAGAAGTTTTTAGAGGTGCTTGGGACGCTGGACTGAGCTTTACCTGGCAATCCTGCGTGGGCTGACTGTAGGTTGGGCTGACGCAGGAAGCCCAACAAATCATGTCCAGGCATCTCAATATTTCCGGATTGCGCGCCGCTCTGAGGCACCATCCATTTCTGGCGACTGGCCACAACCGTCGGGCACTGGCTTCGTTTTTGCGAAAACGCCTGTTGGGCTTCCTGCGTCAGCCCAACCTACGGGTGACCAATGGCTTGCTCAAATCCTTTCTTGCGCACCCGGTAATGCGCTACTGAACGGGCGACCAGGGTGCCGGATTCGTCTTTCAGTTCGCCTTCCAGCGTAAAGGCCGCCCGGCCGGTGGTGTCCGCATCCGCCTGGATCGCTTGGCGTGTGGTTTCGGACATGTTCAATTCAATGGTCACGTCACTGTTGGCTGGTTCCAGAAATTGCAGCGACATCTCCTTGAGGATGGGGATGTACTCCGGTCCCAGGTCAAAGAGCGTCATCACGCCGCCCGGAATTTCCGCCACGAGGAAATAGGCGCCGGCGTAGAGGCTGCCAAAGTGATTGCGGTTACCCTTGAGCGCAATGCGCGCCCGCACATAACCCCGGCTGACCGCCTCGACACGGAACCGATTGCGGGTGGCGAATGGAATCGACAATCCCACCAGCCGGTTCACCATCCGCATGCCGCCATGGCGCTGCAGCCAGTTCAATGGTTTTTCCAGGCCCGCTTCCGGATCCAGGCCGGCCAGCCAGTCGCCGGTCATGGCTATCAGTCGATTTCGCATGGCGCCTTCCCTCCCAAAGTGAACCGCAGATTCCCAAAATGGGACCCGGGATACAACATTTGTCATCATTTAATGTTTCACTGGCATCCGTCGCGGCCAAAGCCGCTACACTGACAGAAGTGGTACCGCATAGGACGTGCTGTGTTGTTACGCCGAGGATTCTCATCGGGGGCTGACCAGGCAGAGCCCCTGGCCCTTATCCGCCATATCCTGATCTCGCTTTGCCGGGGCTGCCTGGTTGCCGCATGCCTGATGCAGCCGGTTGCCGCATCCCCGTCAGACGAGCACGCCGAAGCAGAACCACCTCAACAGATTATCCTCTGGTACCGCAACTACGACAGCCCTGCGATACACGCGCTGCTGGATCTGGCGCTGCAAAAGACTCCGGAATATGGCCTCTACACGATCGTGCGCAGCCCGGAAATGAATCAGGGGCGAGCCCTGAGGGAATTGGCGAGCGACCGTTCGCGCTCCGTGCAGGTGGCCAATGTGGCGACGACGCCGGAACGGGAAGACAACCTTCTCGCCGTCACCATCCCGATTGATGGTGGCCTGCTGGGATACCGGGTGTGCGTGACGACGAAGGACATGCTACCCCGATTCAAGGGCATCACCCGGCTGGCCGATGTTCGGGAGCGCCGGATCCGGTTTGGTCAGGGGCGCCACTGGCCGGACACCAAGATCCTGGAAGCCAACGGGCTGGACGTGGTCACTCATCCCGGCTTTGAAAACCTGTTCGATATGCTGGAAGGTGGCCGTTTCGAATGCTTCGCCCGGGGTGTCAGTGAGGTGTACTACGACCTGAAGCTGCGGTCGGACAAGAACCTGGTCATTGAGCCCACGCTGCTGTTTACCTACACCATGCCGAACTACTTCTTTGTGGGGCGAAGCGACTTCGGCCTGGCGGTCCGGATCCAGCTGGGTCTGGAGCGTGCCATTGCCGACGGCAGCTTTGCCGATTTCATGCACGCCTACTACACCAGGCCCGTCCAGGCCTTACACCTGTCCGACCGCCATGTGTTCCATCTGGGCAACCCCTGGTTACCAGGCGGGATGCTGGGCATTGGGAAGGATGTGCTTCAGAACATGAAAGTCAGGATCCAACTGGGCGAGGAACCGGTTTCCCGGGCCTCGCCCATTCAGTGACCATTCGGCCCCGGATCAGACCTTGAACCGTTCCACGTTGTCCTGAAGGGACTGGCCGATCTCGTCGATCTTGCCGCTGTAGATGTCGTTCTCGCTGGTTGCGGCAGCCGCCTCCTGCCCCTTGTCCGCAATGCGATTGATGGAGGCGTTCAGTTCTTCGGTTACCGAGGTCTGCTCCTCAGAGGCCGTGGCGATCTGCGTGGTCATGTTGCTGATGGATGTGATGGCCTCGGCGATCCGGTTCAGTGAATCCATCGCGTCCTGGGCCTTCTCCATGCTGACGTTGGACACGGCGCGGGACTCCTGCATCACGTTGACCGCGTTATCCGCCCCCTTCTGCAGCCGCTCGATCATGGCGTTGATCTCTTCGGTGCTGTCGTGGGTGCGGCGGGCCAGGTTGCGCACTTCATCCGCCACCACGGCAAAGCCCCGACCGGCATCGCCGGCGCGGGCGGCTTCGATGGCGGCATTCAGGGCCAGCAGGTTGGTCTGCTCGGCCACGTCCTGGATGACTTCCAGGATCGTGTTGATCTGGGTGACGTCCTTGCCCAGGGTTTCGATCACTTCAGCCGCTTGGCCGATTTCGGCAGCCAGACGCTCGACGGCGTCACGGGACGCCTTCACGGTTTCCTGCGTGGATTGGGCGTCCTGATCCGCGGTATTTGAGGCATCCGCGGTTTGCTGGGCGTTCTGGGCGATTTCGTTGGCGGCCGCCGACATCTCGTTGATAGCCGTGGCCACCATATCGATCTCGGTTTGCTGGCTCTCCACGCTGTTGCGGGACGCGCCGGCGGTCTGGCGCAGCGACCCAACGGCGTCGCGCAGTTCGATCGCGCCCCGCTGGACATCCCGCACCACAGTCTGCACGTTGCCGATAAACGCGTTGAAGCTCTCGGCGGTCTGGCCGAACTCGTCATGGCTATCGACGTCCAGGCGCTGGCTCAGGTCCGCATCGCCGCTGGCGATGTTCTTCATCGCGTCACGCAGGTTGCGAACGGGCTTCATCAGCACGCGCACGCCGATGTTGAGCAGGATCAGCGTCACGATAATGCCAACGATCGCAACGATGGTGCCGGTGACCCGGGCAGATTGCACCGGCGCCATGATCTTGTCGTCATTGGCGAAGGCACCGAGGTACCAGTCGACGCCCTGGGCACCCTTGATCGCGTGGAAGCTCACGCGCCAGTCGGCATCCTTGATGGTGTAGGTGTGGGAGCTGCCATCCAACTGCGGCGCACCGCCAATCAGCTCGTTGATTTTTTTGCCGACCAGTTTCCTGTTGGGATGATAGAGAATCACGCCCTTGTCATTGATCAGCGTGGCGTAACCGGTATCGGCGAGGGTCACCGGGGACAGGATGTGCTCGATGGTTTCCAGCGTGATGTCACCGCCGGCCACGCCCTTGAAGGTGCCCGATTTCACCGGGGCCACCGTCGAAATAATCATGTTGCCGCTACTGACGTCCTGGTAAGGCTCTGTGAACGTGCCAGTGCCGCCGGACTGGCCCAGTTTGTACCAGGGGCGTACGCGGGGATCGTAATCGTCGGGCAGCGTAGCGTCATCGGCCGGCGTCTTCATCAACATGTAGCCGTCTGCACGCCCGACGTATACGTTCTCAAAACCGCCACCCTGGGTGGCCGATTGCAGAATGGCCCGGGCTTCATCCTCGCCGTCCACCTGGCGCAATGCGCTGGCGGCGCCTTCGGTAATCGCCAACCGGCTGTTGAGCCATTCGGCAATACTCGCCGTGCTTTGTGCAATGGAATCGTCGATCAGCGCATTGACGTAGGTGTCCGTCGTCGACACCAGGCGGCGGTCGCCCATGACGGCGTAGATGCTTACCACAAGGATGAGAAGGATGGCGACGGCTGTCAGCAGTTTCTGGCCGAATGACATACTGCGCATGGAAGGGGTCCCCGATCTGAGCGTTGGAATTTGAGTTATTGCCCTTCCCTGGTTTGTAGCAGCGACTGCAAACAAGGGACTCCTTGGAGCAAGGCCAGGATTCCCCATCGCATCCAGCGCCGGCGGCGCCTACACCTCCAATGGCGACCGCTCTTATCTAAGAGATCGGCCGGCGGTGTCTTAACTTTAGTTAAGTCTTCAGGGAAGCGTTAAGTATTTGGGAGTGGGCCAGGCAGAACGCACGGCCGGAGGGGAAGGATGCCGGCACCTTCTATGGTGCCGGCATGAGCCACGTCAGACATTAAACCGTTCGACGTTGTCGTGCAGCGTGCGACCGATGTCGTCGATCTTGCTGCTGTAGACATCGTTGTCGCTCGCCGCGCTGGCTGCTTCCTGCCCCTGCTCGGCAATGCGGGTGATGGAACTGTTCAGCTCTTCGGTGACGGAGGTCTGCTCTTCGGACGCCGTGGCGATCTGCGTCGTCATGTTGCTGATGGCGGTAATGGACTCGGCGATCCGGTTCAGCGCGTCCATTGCATCCTGCGCCTTTTCCATGCTCACGTTGGAAATGGCCCGGGAGTCCTGCATCACGCTCACGGCGTTATCCGCGCCCTTTTGAAGCCGTTCGATCATGGCATTGATCTCTTCAGTGCTGTCGTGGGTCCGGCGTGCCAGGTTGCGCACTTCATCGGCAACGACGGCAAATCCGCGCCCTGCCTCACCAGCGCGGGCGGCTTCAATAGCGGCGTTCAGCGCCAGCAGATTGGTCTGCTCGGCCACGTCCTGGATGACGTCCAGAACGGTATTGATCTGGGCGACATCCTTACCCAGGGTCTCGATCACATCCGCTGCGCTGCCGATGCCCGACGACAGGCGTTCGACGGCATCGCGAGAGGCCTTGACCGTCGTCTGGGTCTCCTTGGCATCCTTGTCGGCGGCGCTGGAGGCATCGGCCGTCTGCTGGGCGGACTGGGCAATTTCAGAGGCTGCTGCGGACATTTCATTGATCGCGGTGGCCACCATGTCGATTTCCGACTGCTGGCCTTCCACGCTGTCGCGGCTGGCCCGAGCGGTCTGGCGCAGCGAGCCCACGGCATCACGTAGCTCAATAGCGCCGCGCTGGACGTCCCGAACCACGCCCTGGACGTTGGTGATGAAGGCGTTGAAGCTCTCCGCGGTCTGGCCAAACTCGTCGCCGCTGTCCACGGACAGGCGCCGGGTCAGGTCGGCGTCGCCGCTGGCGATGTCCTTCATCGCATCCCGCAGGCTGCGGACGGGCTTCATCAAGGCGCGCACGACCAGGTGCAGCAGGACCAGCGTGACCAGGATGCCAATCACGGCCACGATCGATCCGGCCAGTCGCGCGTCCTTCACCGGTGCCATAATCAGGTCGTCATTGGCGAAAGACCCCAGGTACCAGTCCACGCCGCGGGCGCCCTCGATGGGATGGAAGCTGACCCGCCAGTCGGCGCCGTCCAGGGTGTATTCGTGGGAGGAACCATCCAGCGACGGCTGGCTGCCCAGCAGCGACTTGATGTTCTTGCCGACCAGCTTGGCGTTCGGGTGGTAAAGGATCGTGCCTTTGCGGTTGATCAGCGTGGTGTAACCGGTGTCGGCCAGGGTCACTGACGACAGCAGGTGGTCGATGGTTTTCAGTGTGATGTCACCGCCGACGACACCCTCAAAAGCGCCGCTTTTGACCGGCGCCGCGGCGGAAATAATAATGCCGCCGTTGGTCACGTTCACAAACGGCTCGGTAAAGGTGCCCTGGCCATTCTGGCGGGCCAGCTTGTACCAAGGACGCGTGCGCGGGTCGAAGTCGTCCGGCAGCGTGGCGTCGCGGGCTTCGGTCGGCATCAGCATCGAGCCGTCGGCGCCACCGACATACACGTCGTTGAAACCGCCGCCCCGGGTGGCCGTCTGCAGTAGCGTGCGGGCCTGGGCTTCGTTTTCCACGTTGCGCAGCCCGTCGGCGGTGGCTTCCACCATGTCGAGTCGGCCATTGAGCCATTCAGCGATACTGGCCGTACTCTGGTTGATTGAATCGTCGACCATCGCCTCCACATAGGTGTCCGTGGTCTTCACAAGGCGGCGATCGCCCATGATGGCGTACACGCTGATCACGACGATCAGCAGGACGGCAACGGCTGTCAGCAGCTTTTGGCCGAATGACATACTGCCCATGCGGACATTCTCCTGGTTAGCACAACAGATTGAGCGCCGGTAGGCCGGTGAGGATTCCCGGCCCTGCGGATCACGCGAGCAGCCCGGAATTGGATGGCCAGCAGGATACCGCAAGGCCTGATGGCGATCTGTTATGCTAAACCCTTATTGATCGCCCTTTTTTGTAACCCTTTGCAACACGCTTATACAGCCGGGAGATGCCTCGATGGCTCACGAAGAACTGCACCTCAATCTCCGTAACCTGACCGACGACGACTATCCTCAGCTCAAGGCGCTGATGGATCTTGTCTACGACGACATTGGCGGCGCCTGGCCGGAAGACACGATCAAGGAACTGGTGGAGCAGTTTGCCGACGGGCAGATCTGCATCGAAGACAACGGTGAATTGATCGCCGTCGCCCTGACCGTCTGCGTCAACTATGAGCGCTTCAGCAACCCGCACACGTACGACGATCTGATCCTCAAGAACGAGCGCATCTGGCACAACGATGACGGGGACGCGCTGTACGGATTGGATGTGTTCATCCATCCGGATTATCGGGGTTACCGCCTGGGCCGGCGTCTCTATGAGGCGCGTAAGGAGTTGTGTCGCTCCCGGAACTTCCGCGCCATCCTGGCGGGCGGCCGGATCCCCAACTATTACAAGTTCTCCGATCAGTTCACCCCGGCGGAATACATTGAACGGGTCGATCGCAAGGAGATCTACGACCCGATCCTGACCTTCCAGCTTTCCAACGATTTCCAGGTCACCCGACTGATGCACAAGTATCTTCCGGAAGACCAGAAATCAATGGGTTATGCCACACTCCTCGAGTGGAATAACATCCTGTATACGCCGCCGGCCCCGGTCCTCAAGACGCGCAAGACCCAGGTGCGCATGGGTGCGGTCCAGTGGCAGATGCGGGAATTCACGTCCGTGGATGAAGTGCTCAAGCAGGTGGAATACTTCGTCGATGCGCTGTCCGACTACAAGAGCGACTTTGCCCTGTTCCCGGAGTTCTTCAACGCGCCGCTGATGGGTCTGACCGACCAGCTCGACCAGACCCGCGCCATCCGTTTCCTGGCCGGGTTCACCCAGCAGTTCCGGGACCAGATGTCGGAGATGGCGGTCAGCTACAACATCAACATCATCACCGGCTCCATGCCATTGCTGGACAACGACCGGCTGTATAACGTGTCCTACCTGTGCCACCGGGATGGCCGCGTGGACGAGCAGCGCAAGATCCACATCACGCCGCACGAACGCCGGGACTGGGTCATTGAAGGCGGCAACCAGTTTGAAGTGTTCGAGACCGATGCCGGCCGGGTCGCCATCCTGATCTGTTACGACATCGAATTCCCCGAGCTGGGCCGGATCGCCGCCGCCCAGGGTGTCGACATCATCTGCGTGCCCTTCTGGACCGACACCAAGAACGGTTACCTGAGGGTGCGTCATTGCGCCCAGGCCCGGGCCATCGAAAACGAGTGCTATGTGGTGATTACCGGCAGCGTGGGCAACCTGCCCAAGGTCGAAAACCTGGACGTCCAGTACGCCCAGTCATCGGTCTTCTCGCCGTCGGACTTCGCCTTCCCTCACGATGCGGTGATGGCGGAAACCACGCCCAACACCGAGATGATCATGTTCTCCGATATGGACCTGGAAAAACTGACGCTGGTGCGTGACGAAGGTTCGGTCACCAACCTGAAGGATCGTCGTACGGATATGTATTCCGTGTCCAAGACCTCGGACCAGTAAAACCCCGGGCCAGCTGCAGGCGACGTGGCACAAAATGTCACAAATGGTTACCATGCGTCTGCATCTGGCCCCTTACGACACCTTGTAAACTTGAACAAGACGTCAAAAAGTTTAATGTACAAGGCTGATCACGTTGCCATATTGCCCGTCGCTGACTACAGTTTGAGCAATATTGCAGGTGAAAGGCGTCAGTCGAGGGTGCGATCGAACGCAGTCGATGCCCATTGAAGGTGCCGCCGGGGAACCCCGACGGTGCGAACCTGTCTTCAACCGGTAGTAGATTTTGCCGGAACAGCGGTTTTGCCCATGGATCGAATGGATCTCACAAGCACACAGCCCCTGCCCGACCTGACGGCACGCTTTCGCTTCAAGAAAGGCCTGTTCAGGAAGGAACTGATCGAATCCCGTATTTTCGGACTGGACGAATACGGCTGCATCCTGAAAACAGACAAAGTCTTCGAACCCGGCGACACCCTCCAGTTCGACCTCGTCATGCAAATGCCGTTCGACAACATCGAAGCGGAAGGCCTTCAGGGACTGGTCGTTGAGGTGAGAAAGCACTGTAGCAATTTCTTCTATTCCATTGATTTTGCAACCTCGCAGACCCGCACCGACGCGGATCTGCGCGGCAAATTGGGTCGCATTCAGGAAGTGCTCGAGCGCAAACAGTCGTTGCGCTCAAGGCGCAGTCAGAGTGGCTCCGGCGCCACGCAACTGGCCTGATCGTACAGGGATTCTGGACAAAACCCGTGGCAGATTGATGGCGCCACAGGCAATCCGGACAGACAGGGAAAGGGCGTCACACTCCCCCAATCCTGCTTTAAGATTTGAGCGTAACCCCCTGACGGGAAACGCATCGAAACACCGCAGTCATCAATAAACCAGAGCAAACGGGGAATGAACCATGGCCAAGAAAGAAAAGGCAGGTGTCGATAAACTGGTGAAGAAGGTCAACAAGGAATTCGAGAAGACCTCCACCCAGATCGAAAAACTCATCAACGACGCATTCAAGCAGTTCGACGCCCTGCAGAGTCAGGTCCAGGAACCGATTCGCAAACTGCTGGATGAAGTGGAAAAGCTCCGTGAGCGCGAGATGAAGCGCTTCAACGAAGAGCTGGATCGTCGCCTGAACGAATTCCACGAACTGCAGCATCACCTGCTCGAGCGCGTAGGTCTCGCTTCCAAGGAAGTGAAACAGACCACCGCGAAGGTCGCCGACAAGACGCAGGAAACCGCTGCGAAGGCAACGCCGCCTGCTGCGAAAACCGCGGCGAACAAGGCTGCCAAGACCGCCAAGACGACCACCAAGAAGGCCACGACCAAGCCAGCGGCCAAGAAGCCCGCCGCCAAAGCCTCGGCGACCAGCAAGGCCTCCGCATCCAAGGCGCCCGCCGCTAAAAAGGCCGCCGCACCGAAGAAAGCCGCAGCCGCCAAGACGGCCACCGCCAGTAAACCGAAAGCCGTGAACGAAAACGACCTGACCAAGGTCAAGGGCATCGGTCCGGCGACAGCCAAGAAAATGCAGGCCAAAGGCATCACCTCCATCAAGCAGATCGCCGATCCGTCCGCCGAGGAAAAGGAGAAGATGAAAGAGTTCTCCACCATGCGCGGTTACGACACCTGGTCTGCCGAGGCAAAGAAGCTTCTCTCCTGATTCGAATACCGGGGGACGATCACTGCGCCGTCCCCCAGCCTTTCCCCTTCGCGTTGATCCGACCCGAGCGCCGTCCGGCGGTTCTCGTCAAACGTCTGTCTGCGTATCATACGCAACCGTTTGTCTTGTCAGAGGTTGAATGATGCGCTCTCCCGAGCAACCCGTCCTGCGCGATATCGTCCTGATCGGCGGTGGCCACAGCCACGTCGGCGTATTGCGACGGTTTGCCATGAAGCCGGTGCCAGGCGTTCGACTGACCGTGATCTGCCGCGACACGCATACCCCCTACTCCGGCATGTTGCCGGGTTATGTGGCCGGCCATTACGACTATGACGACGTACACATCGACCTGCGTCGACTGGCTGAGTTTGCCGGCGCCCGCTTTTTCCGGGATGAGGCGCTGGGCATTGATCGACCGTCCCAACAGGTGCTCTGCCGCAATCGACCGCCGGTGCCCTATGACCTGCTGTCGATCAATATCGGCTCCGCACCGGGACTGGGCGATGTGCCCGGGGCCGATCAATACGCCGTCCCCGTCAAACCTATCCACGATTTCAACAACCGCTGGCAGGCCCTGCTTGAGCGTTGCGAGCATCATCAGGGGCCGCTGTCGATTGCCGTCGTCGGTGCCGGTGCCGGCGGCGTCGAGCTGATCCTCGCCATGCAGTACCGCCTGCGCCAGGTGTTCAAGTCCCTGAACAAGGATCCGCGCCAGTTGCGCTTCCACCTGTTCGACGCCGACAGCACGTTGGTGCCGACGCATAACGCCCGGGTTCGCGCTCGGTTGGAAAGCGTGGTCCGGGACCGCGGCATCCGCCTTCACCTGGGCGATCCCGTGGTCAAGGTGAGCGCCAACCAGATTCGTACCGCCGGCGGCAGCTCGCTGGCCGTCAACGAAACCCTCTGGGTCACCCGGGCCGGCGCGCCGGACTGGTTGAAAACGACGGGACTGGCGCTCGACGAGGACGGCTTTATCCTTACCCGGGACACACTGCAAACCGAAACCGACGACCGCATCTTCGCGGCCGGTGATATCGCCCACGTCTCCGAACATCCCCGGGAGAAGGCCGGCGTATTTGCCGTGCGCCAGGGCCGGCCATTGGCGGATAATCTGAGACGAATTGCACTCGGACAAACACCCAGGCCGTTCCATCCTCAACGCCACTGGCTGGCACTGATCAGCACCGGCGACCGCTACGCCATCGCGTCCCGGGGCGCCCTGGGATTCGGCGGCCGATGGGTCTGGCGCTGGAAGGACCGGATCGATCGCCGCTTCATGGCCCGCTTTAATGATTTGCCTGCAATGGCGGAAGCGGCGCAGCAGCCCGATACCTCGGCCGCGCTGAACGACGAGGATGCCGCCCAGGCGATTTCAGCGTTGGCCATGCGGTGCGGCGGTTGTGGTGCCAAGGTGGGCAGCACCGTCCTGTCGCGTGCCCTGGCCCGGATCCAACCCGTTGAACGTGATGACATCCTGGTGGGTCTGCATTCACCCGATGATGCCGCCGTACTCGCGGTTCCCCACGGCAAGGCGGTGGTCCAGACCATCGACTTCTTTCGCGCGTTCATCGACGACCCCTATGTGTTCGGGCGCATTGCCGCCAACCACAGCCTCGGGGATATTTTCGCCATGGGCGCCGAGGCCCAGAGCGCCACGGCCATCGCTACGGTGCCGGCAGGGATCGAGTCCAAGGTGGAAGATCTGGTGTTCCAGATGATGAAAGGCGCCGTGGATGTCCTCAACAGTGCCGGCTGCGCCCTGGTTGGCGGGCACACCGGTGAAGGGCTGGAGCTGGGACTGGGCTTTGCCGTCAACGGTCTGGTCGACCCGGATGCCATCCTGCGCAAGGATGGCCTGCGACCGGGCAACGTCCTGATCCTGACCAAACCGCTGGGCACCGGCACCCTGTTTGCCGCCTACCCGCGGCTCAAGGCCCGCGGACGCTGGATCGACGGCGCCCTGGCGCAGATGCAGGTGTCCAACCAGAGAGCCGCCCGGTGTCTGAAAGAATTTGGAGCCACGGCCTGCACCGACGTCACCGGCTTTGGATTGCTGGGGCATCTGGTGGAAATGACCCGGCCGTCCGGCGTCGATGCGGCACTGGATCTGCTCAGCCTGCCCCTGCTGGAAGGCGCCGAAGAGACCTTGAAAGACGGCATCCTGAGTTCGCTGCAACCCGCCAACGTGCGATTGCGGCGGGCAATTAGCAACCAGGCCGAGAAAGCGGATGATCCCCGCTACCCGATCCTGTTCGACCCGCAAACCGCTGGCGGGCTGCTCGCCGGAGTGCCAGCGGACCAGGCCGAGGAATGCCTGGCCGCCCTGAAAGAGCGGGGGTACGGGCAGGCGGCGATTGTCGGAAACATTCTCGAGGCGGGCGATGAGCTGGCGCCCATTCGCCTCGTGTAAACGCGCAGGATGCACCAGGCGGAGTGCTTCAATCCCCTGCAGTAAGGCGGTATTCTTGCGCACCCAGAACCCAATGCCGGGGCGAAGCCCGGCGAACCAGGCATCGACGGAGAAAACAACATGCTGAAACAGATTCGACGGGCGTTACTGCTGTCCCTGGCACTGGTGGCCCCGGTCATGGCGGACACCTTTGTCTTTACCGCGATTCCCGATAACGACGAAACCCGACTGCGTGAGCGCTTCCAGAGCGTAGCCGACTACCTGTCCGAACAGCTGGATGTGGACGTACGTTACGTACCGGTGAAAAGCTACGCCGCGGCCGTGTCCGCCTTCCGCAACAACCAGGTACAACTGGCCTGGTTCGGCGGTTTGTCCGGCGTCCAGGCCCGGCAGCTGGTGCCCGGCTCCGAAGCGATTGCCCAGGGCAAGGAAGACACCCAGTTCATCACCTATTTCATCGCCCACAAGAGCACCGGCCTGGAGCATTCCGACACGTTGCCCAAGGCGATCAAGGGCATGACCTTTACCTTCGGCTCCAAAGGGTCCACTTCCGGTCGCCTGATGCCGGAATACTACATTCGCCAGACCTTCGGCGAAGCACCGGAAGACGTCTTCAGTCGCGTCGGTTTCAGCGGTAACCATTCCCGCACCATCCGTCTGGTGGAATCCGGCACCTATCAGGTGGGCGCCGTGAACTACGCCGTCTGGAACAGCGAACTGGACGCCGGCAAGATCGACACCGACGCGGTCAAAGTCATCTGGGAGACCCCGTCTTACCAGGACTACCAGTGGACCATCCGCGGCGACGTCAACGAGCGTTTCGGCGAGGGCTTCAAGGAGAAGGTCAAGCAGGCGCTGCTCAATATGGACGATCCCGAGCTGCTCAAGAAATTCCCGCGCTCTGCCTTTATCCCGGCCAGCAACTCGGATTACGACTCCATCCGCGAAACCGCCAAACAGATCGGAATCATCGACTGATGGATGCCGTCCACCTGCGCAACCTGACGGCCGCCTACGGTGGCCAGCAGGTCCTGGGTCCGATCTCGCTGGACATTCGTCCGGGCGAGCACATTGCGCTGGTCGGCGGCAGCGGTGCGGGTAAATCAACGCTGCTCAACCTGCTGTACGAACAGGTGCGGGACCGGGCAGCGCTGGTGCCCCAGGAGCAGGGGCTGGTCCAGTCCCTGCCCGTTTTCCATAACGTCTATATGGGGCAGCTGGCCGCGCACTCGCGCTGGTACAACCTGCTCAACCTGGTGTGGCCGCGACGGCGGGAACTCCGGGCCATCGAACCTTTGCTGGAAAAGCTCGGCATCCAGGAAAAACTGCGTATGCCGGTGGCAGCTCTGTCTGGCGGCCAGAAACAACGCACGGCGATTGCCCGGGCCCTGTTCCAGAACGCGGAGATCCTGTTGGCGGACGAACCGGTGTCCGCGCTGGACGGTCCGCTCGCCCACGTCGTCATGGGCCTGATGACCGAGTCCTACGCCACCTCCGTCGTGGCGCTGCACGATATCGACCTGGCCCTGCGCTACTGCGATCGCATCATCGGCATCCAGAACGGCCAGATTGCACTGGACGACATGACCCGACGCCTCACTCCCAGCGATATCCTGCCGCTCTACTAGGAGACGCCCAGCCTCGTGTTTCTATCGTCAACATCCGTCAGGATTACCGCCGCCTTCGTGGCGATTGCGATCCTGTGCCTGTTTGCGGCGGATCTGGCGATCACCACCATCAATCCCTGGCAGGACCTGGCCGCCCTCTTTCTCGGCATGGTCACGCCGGATTTCTTCTCCCTGGAACACATCGGCACCGCGCTCCTGAGAACGCTGGCGTTCGCCTTCACCGGGGTGGCACTGGGCAGCATCAGCGGCTTCCTGCTCGCCCTGGTGTTCCGGTTCCGGGCGGTACGCATGTTCTGCGCCTTTATCCGCGCCCTCCACGAGCTGTTCTGGGCGCTGATCTTCCTGCAGTTCTTCGGCTTCCATCCGCTGACCGGCGTGCTGGCGATCGCCATTCCCTACGCCGGGATCTTCGCCAAGGTCTATTCCGAGATTCTGGACGAAACCGATCCCACGCCGGAGCGCGTGCTGTCCCGTAAGGTGGATGTACTGTCGTCGTTTCTCTACGCGCGCATTCCGGACGCTCTGCCGCACCTGATCACCTACACCTCCTATCGACTGGAATGCGGCCTGCGCTCCAGTGCCGTGCTCGGGTTCGTGGGGCTGCCGACACTGGGCTATTACCTGGAATCGTCCTTTTCCCAGGGCTACTACTCCGAAGTGGGCGCCCTGCTCCTGTTGTTCTACGTGCTGATCGCTACCCTGCGGGTCTGGGCCCGGCCGCGGCTGATTCCGCTCTACGTGATCGCCGCCCCGTTCTTTCTGGGCGACGGGCTGCCCATCGTCTGGGGTAATGTGGTGCGGTTCTTTACCCAGGACATCGTCCCGTCTCCGATAAAGGACGGCGAAGGGCTGCCGGGCTTGTGGCACTGGCTGTCGGATCTTGCGGTCAACCAGGCGATGCCCGGCATCTGGAATACCCTGGTGCTGACGCAGATTGCCCTGGTGCTGACCGGCCTGGTGACGCTGATGGCCTTTCCACTGATTTCCCGCCATTTTGGCGGTCCGACCCGGCGGGGGCTCGGCCATGTCGTGCTGGTCATTGCCCGTTCGACGCCGGAGTACGTGATCGCGTATATCCTGCTTCAACTCTGGGGACCGTCCATGCTGCCGGCGATCGTCGCCCTGGCGCTGCATAACGGCGGCATCATCGGCCACCTGATCGGTCGTCGCAGCAACGAGATTACATTGCGCCCGGATGCCCCCAAGGGCATCGAACGCTATGGCTACGAACTGCTGCCGCGGCTCTACAGCCCGTTCCTGGCCTTCCTGTTCTACCGCTGGGAAATCATCATGCGGGAAACCGCCATTCTGGGCATTCTGGGGATTTACACACTGGGCTTCTTTGTCGACAGCGCCATCCAGAACATCCAGTTCGACAAGGCCATGGTGCTGATCCTGGTCACGGCCTTCCTTAACATTGGCGTCGATGCCATTTCCCGCCGGGTGCGTGCCCGCCTGAAACTCAAGGTTTCCATGACCTGCGAAGGGCACTGAATCGCCTTTTGCGAAAGATTTTGCACTCCTTCACGTCTTTGACCTGATATTTGGCAGTAACATTTAGTTACAATCCGGGCTCAACACCACCGACCAGCACGACAGGGATCGTATGACGGGATTAATCGTATCGGGTGTGGAAATCAGTCTGGCTGTCCTGCTGGCGCTGATGGCCTATCGCATGTACACGCTGGCGCGTCTGCGGCCTTTTCGTTCGACGTCGGCGTTCACGCCGGCGTCCGTTGAACTGGCTTCAGCCGGGGCCTCCTTTCCAGCCGCCGAGGCCACCCGGGATGCCTACCAGCGAGTGGCCGTCGGGCAGACCCGCAATCGCGTGCGCGCCAACGACCTGGTGACGCAACTGCACATCTTCTCGTCGATCCAGCTCACGGACGTGCGCCATCACGGACTCACCCTGCGCGACGCTGCGCCCACACTGAAATCGCTGGCCGTCGCCTATTTCTATGGTGCGGCCTGCGGTCTGGCGTTTGGTCACGTGAAGGAACGGGAAAAGATTCTGGAAGCGGCCATCAAGGTCATCCAGCACGCGCTGGACATCGGGGATATCGTGATTGAGCAGATGCTGTCGGATCTGACCACCAGCAGCAGTCTGCTGCATTGCTATCGGAATGGGCTGGAGGGCGCGGAACACTGGCAAGAGCGCCGGTTTGTGCCTGAAACGCAGTCTCTCTATGCCTCACTGACGGCGAATGCCCTCCTCTGATCCGTTCAGACAATCAGAATCAGGGGCCGGCCCGGCCAACCGGGCCTTTTGCAGCAACCCAGTCCGTGCCCAGATTCAGCGGCGCAATATCCGGATCGGCTCCTTCCGGAATCCCCCACACCACCGGCCGGGTCAGACTGCCGTCTTCCTGCCGGGTCATGCTGTCCAGATCCACCGATTGAACGAGGTAATGGGTCTCACCGACGATCACCTGACTGCGGTGCGTCAGGCCGAAAATAAAGCGGCAATAATCCAGTTTGAGTTGCATCAGGTCCTGCTCGGCCTTATTGATCTTGCGCAGGAGAACCTTGTGTACACTGTCGGCGTAGTCCATAGCATCATCCGTGAAGCGAGAAAATAAGAGCGGTATCGCTTTCACACGATTTTAACATGTCCGGCTCTCGACAGCGCCTGCCGTGTAGGCCTGGAGGTGATGGAATTCACGTTCTTTCGGTATAGAGCCCAGGGAAGCCTGTAGCGTAGGTTGGGCTGGCGATAAAGACAGTGTTTATTGGGCGGATACCACGTTATGAAACACCGCAACCTTTGACATCGCGACATCGGAACCGCCCTGCCGCAAAGCCACCTGCCAGGTCATTTCGGGATCCACACTGCAAACCGGCGCCTGACCTTGCCCCCGAAACTGGCCAGGTTCACCGGTCGGCGTCAGCACCATTGGGAAGGTCCCCATCTCCATGGAATAACCGCTCAGCACGGCCATCAACCGCTCAGATGAGGCGACGCTATCCGGCGCAGACAGCGTCAGTGTAAGGGTTGGAGGTGTGGTCTTCCCGGACCGGCTCAGGCTCATCTGCCAGTCGCCTGCCTCATTTCGCCACTGGCAGGCGCCATCATCCAGGTTGCAGATTTCGGCCGACGTCTTGGCCGCCTCATCGGTGGACCGCAGGTAACGCGGCCCAAGCACCAGCAGGGCAACCAGCCCGACGATCAATACGACAACAGACAATCCGCGCAGCAAACCCGTTCCTCCCGATCAAGCGAGCCTGCATTCTCCGGGAAAACGAGTGGCAATGCCATGCTGCGCCTGCGGCGGATCACGTCATGCGCTGGGTGACGGCCTTGAAGCGGGTCAGAACGCTTTCGATCCGGCTCAGGGATTCGGCCACACCGCCTTTCTGGCTATCGACAAACTCCAGGCCAAAGATTGTCCCGCTGTCGCCAACCCGGGAATTGCGCACGACGGCCTGGGCCTGCTCCACCGTGATATCGCCCACTTCAGTGTTCAGGCGCAGACTGAACTGGATTTTCTCGCCTTCGCGAAACTCATGGTCGCCGACAATCGCCATACCGAGTTTGTTGAAGTCGCTGACGTCGACATCAATCCAGCGATTGGAAAACAGATTCCGCCGCACTTTCACGCGCGCATCCATCTGGATAAAAGGTAAGCGTTCCCGCCGCCGTCGTTCCTGCATCAAGTCTCTCCGCTTGTCGATACGCCGTTGTGGTCTTGTTAAAGCCATTTGAAGTTATTGTTTTCCATGACTTTATCAAATTAACCCGGTAGAAGGCGGTGCTGGATCACAGTTTGCAAGGCGGGTTAGACGAGTTTTTGGCGTTGATTTTGACAAAATGCCAACGGCATCTCGTCAAAGAGAGCGGTGCCGGGTGATGCGGAACGTGTCGGTGATGGATTCGCCGTTCCAGACGTATCGCAGGTGCGGCCCCTGCCAGGGTAATCCCATGGTTCTCGGGCGGAACGCTGCCACGCATTCGCCCCCGGCATGGCGCACGCTGGGATACAGCAGGCCGTGGCTGCCGGCCGCCCGGCGTTGGGCGGCGAACCCCTGGCATTGAGGATAGCTCTCCAGATCAGGCTGCTGGAGGCTGACATAGGTTTCCGGGCGAATATCGTCCAGCGGCAGCACGACGCGGCTGATGTAGCAGCGCATGGTCAGTTCCATCGGCGGGTCCTGCGTGGCTCGCAGAAACCGCTCGCGGTGAAAGACCGTCTCCCGGATGGCCGTTTCCAGGGAGCTGGCGGCGTAGTAGACGCCGAAATGGCCGTCGGTAAACCGACTGGCAGCGCCAATATGGGTGAAGGCCGCCATCAGGGGCGTCGAGCCGGCCCCGAAGACGCGATCCTCCGCTGCAACGCGTTCAATGTCGCCCGTCAAATCCCGCAGCCGGTCGTTGGTCAGACCCTCGATCTCGGCGGCCATGTCGTATTCGTCCTGGGACAGCACCGATTCGAAAATCTCGATCGGCGGAAAATGCGACGGCACGATCCGATGGGCTTCCCAGCCGGGAATGCAGGTCTCCGGTTCGGGCCATGCCGTCATTTACCAACCCCGCTGCGCGTCGAGATAGCGGCGGGTTTCCGCCAGGTGCATCATGCTGCCACGGGTCATGAAAGCCAGCGCGGAAACCCCGTTGAACGGCAGCGCGGCGTTGGGCGCCTTGATCCAGCGTGCAGCCAGCTCCCGCGTGGGGTAGAGAATCTGCAGGGCTTTGTAGATCCCCATGATGTAACTGATCCGCTCCAACAGATCCCGGTTCAGGCGTTGCGCCGGCAGACGGGCGTAATTGTTAAGCGTGGAGCGCGCAATCTCCCCCAGCAGTTTCTGGCGTTCCGCCTGGGTGCAACCCCACTCCGCGGTGATGTTAAAAAACGCCTTCAGGGCAACCTGCCCACGCCGTTCTTCGCCGTGGAGGTCGGTGGCGGTTGAAGTATCCGGTTGTGTCATCGCGCTTGCTCCCGTGGGCACCCGGCCCATTGCTGATTCCAGTCTATTCTTCTGTGCTCTTCCTGTCCATAATTGTACATAGGTTCCATTAGTTGCCATATCCGGACAAATGCAGTGTACGTAAATTCCACGACAACCCATGACCTGAATCACCGAAAACAGCGGGATTCGGCGTGATTTATGGAGAATCGGGTCATGCCCGACGGCCCTGCTTTCGTATAAAATGCTCGTTTGCCCGAACGGGCACCCGATCGAATCGAACCGCTGGGAGCCTCTTTCCCGAATCGGCCAGACAGGAGCGCGCGTGCATCCCGACATCTCTGTCAAAAACCTCTACAAAACGTATGCCTCCGGGCATCAGGCCCTCAAGGACATCAACCTCGATATCCGCCGGGGTGAGATCTTCGCCCTGCTGGGCCCCAACGGCGCCGGCAAGACCACGCTGATCAGCATCATCTGTGGCATCGTCAATCACACCAGCGGTACCGTGCTGGCGGATGGTCATAACATCGCCTCGGACTACCGCGCCGCCCGCACCAAGATCGGCCTGGTCCCCCAGGAGCTGAACACCGACGCCTTCGAAACCGTGTGGGACACCGTCAGCTTCAGCCGCGGCCTGTTCGGCAAGGCACCGAACCCGGCGCACATCGAGAAAGTGCTCAAATCCCTGTCGCTCTGGGACAAACGGGACTCCCGCATCATGGCCCTGTCCGGTGGCATGAAGCGGCGGGTAATGATCGCCAAGGCCCTCTCCCACGAACCGCAAATCCTGTTCCTGGACGAACCCACCGCCGGCGTCGACGTCGAGCTGCGCCGGGACATGTGGGAACTGGTCCGCCGCCTGCGGGAAAACGGCGTCACCATCATCCTCACCACGCACTACATCGAGGAAGCCGAGGAAATGGCCGATCGCATCGGCGTCATCAGCCAGGGCGAACTGATCCTGGTGGAAGACAAGCACACGCTGATGCAGCAACTCGGCAAGAAAGAGCTGCGTCTGCACCTGCAGGCACCGCTGGAGAGCGTCCCGGAATCCCTGTCCGACCTGCAGCTGGAGCTGTCCGACGACGGCACCGAGCTGGTCTACACCTTTGACACCAGCGAAGAGCGCACGGGCATCGCCACCCTGCTCCGTCGTCTGGCCGAACAGGGTGTCGACTTCAAGGACCTCCGAACCCGGGAAAGCTCCCTGGAAGAGATTTTCGTCAACCTGGTCAAGGCGAAGGTATGAACGTTTACGGAATCCGCGCAATCTACAAATTCGAAATGGCGCGCATGTGGCGAACGCTGATGCAGAGCGTGCTGTCGCCGGTCATCTCCACCTCGCTCTACTTCGTGGTGTTTGGCTCCGCCATCGGTTCCCGCATGGGCGACATTGACGGGGTCAGCTACGGCGCCTTCATTATCCCCGGCCTGATCATGCTCTCGCTGCTGATGCAGAGCATTTCCAACGCCTCGTTCGGCATCTACATGCCCAAGTTCTCCGGCACCATCTACGAGGTGCTGTCCGCGCCTGTGTCTTTCGTGGAAGTGGTGATTGGCTACGTGGGCGCCGCGGCGACCAAGTCGACCATCCTCGGCCTGATCATCCTGCTGACCGCGCGTCTGTTCGTGGATTACTCCATCGACCACCCGGTCTGGATGTTCCTGTTCCTGGTGCTGACGGCCATCACCTTCAGCCTGTTTGGCTTCATCATCGGGATCTGGGCGGACACCTTCGAGAAGCTGCAGATCGTCCCGCTGATGATCGTCACGCCGCTGGTGTTCCTGGGCGGCACCTTCTACTCCATCAGCATGCTGCCGCCAATCTGGCAGACCATCACCCTGTTCAATCCGGTGGTGTACCTGATCAGCGGTTTCCGCTGGGCGTTCTACGGCATCTCGGATGTGAACGTACTCCTGTGCGCCGGCATGACGTTCCTGTTCATGGTCATCTGCCTGGTAATCATCGCCATGATCTTCAAAACCGGCTATCGACTCAGAAGCTGATGCGCCGCCGAGCTCTTTTCACCGCCACGGCCATCGTGGCGGTTGTCACCGGTCTACAGGCCTGTCGGACGCCAACAGAGGCGGCGACAAAACTCGATCAGGCTCAACTCTGCATCGAATCCGATACCGGCCAGAAACCGGTGACGGCCGAATTGGCGGTCACCGATACCCAACGTAGCAAGGGGCTGATGGGCCGCGAATCCCTGCCGCCGGACCACGGCATGATGTTCGTCTATCAGGCATCGCGCCCGCCGGAAGCCACCTTCTGGATGTACCGCACGTTCATCCCGCTGGACATCGCCTACATCAGCGAGGCCGGTGAAATCCGCGCGATTCGCAAGATGCTCCCCTGCGCTGCCGACGATCCCGATCGTTGCCCGCAGTATCCGGCTGGCGTCACCTACACCACCGCCCTGGAAATGCCGCAGGGTTTCTTCCGCACCAACGGCATTCGCGTGGGCCATCGCGTCGAAGTCCTGGACGCTCCAAGGGCTCATTGCCCGCAACCGGACGCCTGAATCCCCGATTAACCGAAGAACAACGCACGCATCAGGCGCCCGGGCAACAACGTGAACAGCCCGGCGCCGATCAATCCAAATACGAACAGCGACGTCATAATGCGCCCGTGCTGCCGGTAGCGCCCCTTCCAGAGCGTGACCAATGCGCCCCAAAGACCGAACAGCGTCAGTAATGACAGCAGGTGGATCGGACTCCAGGGACCCAGCATCCGGATCTGGTGAATAAAGAACGACGATATCGCCACCACAAACATCGCCGCCACCCAGATCGCTCCCAGGCCCCGATGCCAGCGCGTTCCTTTCCTGCCAACCAGTTGCAAGCCGCCAAGAATCAGCGCCATGACCGCTGACGCAACATGGACCTGTATGACCATGGAAGCATTCAAAAGCAGGTTAAGGTTCATTTCCGGTGCGCCTCCCGTCGCGGCTGCCCCATGCAACTTATTGCATAATGCGACACCTCCAGCTTTGTATGCAACAATATGCATAAGACAGCGTCGGAGATTGAATGTGGCATTGCGATACGCGCTCATGGCGGCTCTCCACGAGGCACCGGCAACGGGCTATGAACTGACCCAGCGTTTCCGCTCTCGATTGGCCAATGTCTGGAACGCCAGTCACCAGCAGGTGTACCGGGAACTGGGGCGGCTGCTTGAGCAAAACAAGCTACTGGTGGAAACCGTTGAGCAATCGGACAGACCGGACAAGAAGCGCTACCACCTTACCCTGTCCGGCCGGAAAGACCTTCAGGAATGGCTCAGCAAACCGCAGTCCCGCCCGCCGGTCCGAGACCCGCTGCTGGTCAAGCTGTTTGCGGGAGATTTGCTGTCCAGTGACGCACTGAAGAGGGATCTTGAAAAAACCAAGCAGGACTGGCTGGCGCAGCTTGGCTACTTTCGCAGCATCGAACACACTTACTTCCGACAACCGGAAAACCTGTCCCGGCACTACCGGTTGCAGTACATGGCCCTGCGCCACGGCGTGACCCAGATAACAGCCGGGCTGGAGTGGATCAAGGAACTGGAGGCAACGCTGGCCGATCTTGATAAAACGCCGTAGCGCAGGGTGCTATTCAGGGTTTGCGGAATCCTCTCCCGTGACGCCCGCCGGTCCGCCCAAAACCTGAATCACCGGCGTAGGCCAGAATTCCCGAACCGCCCTCCCCTCGTGCAGGCGTTTCAGCACCTCATAACTGGTTCGCCCCATCGCCTCGAAATCGATCGAGACAAAGCCCTGAATCAGTCCCTCGTCCAGAAGTGAATAGTCCTGCGGCCGAAGCCCGCCGGTGGCCAGAACAAAGAGCTTGCTCCGGGATCGGAGCTCGTCACGGAATGGCAGCAACGCCTCCCGCAAACGATTGTAATCCAGCAGCGGCCAAGCCCCGACCGACACAATCGCATCCGAATGCTCATAGGTGTACGCGGTAAACACCTGCGTGATGGCCCGGCTTTTGTCATCGGCGTTGTACCAGGGGCATCGCCCGGTTTCCGTCCAGCCGTTCTCCCCGGTCAGCAGTCCCGGATCGTCCGGCTTGGGATCCCCCGTCAACGCCTGCCGCACCCCCATCAGGCGCTCATTCAGGTTGGTGTCGAACGGGCTGGCGGACATCAGGCACAAGGTGCCCTCATCCATAAACCGATTCACAATCCCGCCCAACTGCTGACCGATCACCCGGTTGTCCGGCCCGACATAGGCGCTGCGCAGGAAATGCAGATCCTCCGGCAAGTCGGAATCAAAGGTAATCAGGGGAATGTTTCGCTTGGTGACCTGCTTCAGACTCTGCCGCGCCAGGTACGCGCCGTTGGTGACCGACAACGCAATGCCATCCACGTCCTGCTTGAGCAGCCGCCGAATGGCCAGATCCTGGCTTCGAAAATGCGCCGCCCCTTCAGGACCGACGTGAAGGCAGTGATTCCCATCCTCCGAGGCGGCCGCCTCACAGCCGCGAGCGGCTGCAATGAAGTTGGCGTCATGAAGACTCTTGCTGACCAGGGCAAACGTCAGCCCCTGACCATAAGCGGTCGGAATCGCGAAAAGGAAAACGAAAAGAAGTGACTCAGTGACTCGCCTGCGGAAATCCATATCCAACCCCGCTGGTGCAGGAATGTGGCCACGTGCCTGTGGTCTACGGCTGCTCTGGGAAACAGTATAGCGGACGGCCCAAGGTTCGCAGGAAACAGGCGTAAAATGACAGGCGTTTTGGGGTGCCCCGGGGCGGAATCAAACCGCCAACATCTGATGGTCAAGAGACTTAAAATCTCCAGTGCCCATCATCTCAGACGAACACATGAGGCAAAGGGTTAGGTGCTAAACCGACAACATGGCTGGATCAGAACCCAGCCTTGGGCGTTTTTGTCCCAACTTGCCATCCCGCCGGCAAAACCATAGTATTCCGCGCTCCTTAGAAGGATCTAAGGACACACTGGACAAGGAAGCAGTCATTATGTCCTACGAGCTCTACGTAACGGGCGGCTATGGCTTTACCGAAACCATACTGCCCAGGTTGTTGTATCCATCTAATGCCGTGGATGTCGCCCGGGATTACTTTACCCGGGGCTACCAGGGCCACCATATCGATTTGCCTCCGGATGCGGATTTTTCGCAAAGCGGCAACCTGACCGACACCCAGAAACGAAAGCTGCTGGACGACCTGCAGGACGGGCGTCTTGTGCTCGCCAGCCGTTATGGGCCCGGGTTTGAACTGTTCACGGAGTCCGAGGCAAGCCCCGACCTGCTGCGCAGCGACTTGCCACCAGCACTTCGGCATCGTCTCCAACAACACTGGGCAACCGGAGCGCGTGGTGCGTTTGCCCGCTCCGACTCCCTGGCACCGGCCGTCGAGCCCGCTAATCCTGCCCCAGAACCTCCCGTCGCGGAAACACCTTCGCCGGGATCCGGCCCTTACCACGTCAAGTTGGCCTACCGCTGGCCCGACGGCACCGGCGTGGCGAATCTTCCATTCACCCTCAGTACCGACCAAGAGACTGTCAAAGGCACCCTGGATGCCCATGGCGAGGCCCAGATCCAGGGACTGAATGGGCGATTCGCCACCGTTCGCCTGAGTTCGGATGCCTCCGATGGTGATGTCAGCCAGCAACGCCGGGGCATCCAGGCTGCCCTGGAAGGACTGCTCAAGCAGGAAAGAAAAGAGGCCGAAGACCTCACCCGGGAATACGAGCAACTGCCTTGGTATCGGCGCGGGCTGGTTAGCGTTGGTGCTGTATCCCAAGGGTTTTCAGATGCAGGGATGGGGCTTATCCGATTTGTGGCCGGCGTGTCCGATCTGTCCTCCCCCACCCAAGCCATGCTGGATGGCCTGAAGTCCGCATGGGCGGCCAGTGAGGGAAGCTCGGATGAACACTGGTTCGAGTCCTATCAGGCGAACTATGAAGAGGCCCGCCACCGACGCTGGGTTGAGGATTTGGGGTTCGACCCTTCGGACATCTCCCGAGAAGATATTGCTGACGCCTACGACCTCGCCAACCTGGTGATGGCGGATCCCGAACTCCGGCAAAGCGTCACCGATTTTGCGGCCGACTACGCCGCCATACAGCACCATACCGAAGTCAGTTACTTCACCGGGGCGGTGGCTTTTGACGTGATACTCACTGCCATACTGGCGGTTGCCACAGGCGGTGTTGGTGCGGCCGGCGCCGCCGGTACTCAAATCCGCCATGCGGGCCGGCTTACCCATTTGGGCAAAACCGTTAAAGCGTTTGGCAAGGCCGTTCGCAAACAGCGTCTGAGGCGTATCTGGCGTGATGCTGACCTGAACAGTCAAACTGTCCTTGAGGATACGGCTCCGAGTCGGGTTGATGGGCTTGAACTGAAGGCAACGGACAGTGTTCCGGATACTACGAAGCTCAAACCAAAGCAAGGCACTTTGAGGGGGGAGCCAGAGCTTCCCCATCCTAATGCTAATGCCGACATGGTGCGATCACTAACAAGGCAAAATGAATCAGCCGAGTTATTGGCTAATAGAGGTTTGGATGTAACACACCTACCAAATTCTGGCAGAAAAGGTGGCAATCCGGATTTGGATATTGGCGGTAGGTCTGCTGATGTTTACTCTCCAAAGTCGAAAAACCCGAATACTATATGGGATAATATGACTCATAAGGTTGAACATCAGGCACCGGATATTGTACTCAACCTCACAGATTCTCCACTAGTGCCTGCTGATATGCTGAAATTCTTGCAAGAGAAGCCTGTCGATGGGTTGGAAAATCTCTATTTGATCAAAGATGAAGAAGTACTTCTAATTAGGTATTAAATTATGTCGATGACTTTAAATCTAGAAGCTGCGGAAGGTCTAAGATTGGACGATGTTATTCAAGCTCTTGGTTCGGTTGCAGGCTCGGAAATCACCAATAAAGATAATTCGCTGGAAGCATACTTCCCCAACTCGAATGTCTCAATATCAGTTAAATCTAATTTGAGCGATCCAAGTGTTCTGACAGAAGCATTGGAAGGTGTTGATTGGAAAGTGGGTTTGCGAATCTACTTTGATATTGATCCCTCGCGTTCCAATGCAATGGATGAGATAAAGGAATTTGTGCGCGCGTTGTCAAACCTGACTCCATTTCCGTTCGCACTTTCATTTGAATACGAAACCCTGTATGCAAAACGTGATGAGAACGGATTGGAGCTAAGTAGTGAATTTTAATATCAGTTAATTGTTCTGAAAAATTGCGCTGAGAGTCGCATCGGATTACCCGCTCAACGACGGGATTGGCTGACGAGGGCTTTCAGGAATCATTAGATCATTACAGATAGTTTGTACTGAAATCCGCCAAATGTCTTTTGAAATCAATGACGCAGTTGTACTCCAGATAGGCATTCCAGACGAAGGCCTAGAAACGGGTGCAGTTGGTGTTGTCGTAGCCGAGTTTTCCGAGCCAAATGAGGCTTTTGAAATAGAGTTTCTCGACGACGATGGCGATTTGCTAGCTCAGCTAGCACTGTTACCTGAGCAGCTATCGAAATACGAATGATGTTCCAGACACATCATTTCTGCCCGGCAAGCGGCAGATAGAAGCGACCGGCTAGGCTTTATCGAAGCCATGAATGGCCCGGGTACCAAAAGGGCTGGTGAGCCAAGCAAAGGAAATCTTTTCGGATTGTTCGCTCAAGGACGGTATTGGCTGACGAGGGTTTTCCGGTGGGAAATCAAGCGTCCCAAGAAGGCTGAACCGAAGGCTGTTTCTGATGGCTCGTGGCTGGATCGCCTCAAGCAGTTAACCCAGATTAGGGACGTGACAGAAGCGGAAATCGCCGCTTTACCCAACTACCGCCTATGCCTGGGAGAAGCTGAATGGCGAGGTTCAACCGCCACCTTGGAGTTCTGTCAATAACTGTACTGCAGAAGTTACTCTGAGTGGTCAGCCAGAGCATTTTCCGGCAGCACGTCAATGAAGTGCCGAAGATGCTCGAAACTCTCAGAGCCTAATAGGTCAAACTCGCCTTTAGTGGCTAGCAAGTAGCTATTGCGAGCTTTATGCAAACGACTTAACAGGGGTATTATCTGGCCGTTCACTCTCAATGCATATGCAACTAGGTCTGCAGCGGACCGGGGAATTTTGTAGCCTTTGTTTGAACTGGCAATAATAACCCCGTTGTCTCTGAGCTTGGCGATGATACTTGACCTTAATGACTGCTCGGCCACGGACTGGAAGCCATGAGAGTGCAAATGAGATATTATTTCATTTGTAGGGATATAGGAGTCTTCGCTAACAAATCTATCTTTAAATAATAGGAAATTTAAAGCAACTAGTTGCATGGCTGTTTCGTAGTCGGTCGCACCAGATTTTTTTGATATAAAATCATCGGCCTTGCTCAAAGCATGCTTATAAATTTGGGGGTCGTAGTCGGATGTGGCTGTATTTACGTTTTGATATAGTCTATTTTTTACTGGCCACTCAGCTAACCCTATGCATTTTGACAAAAGCAGATTCTTAGTTGCTTCTCGAAGACTATCGTTAACGGCTCGTTTTTCATAAATCTTTGCAAAGCTGCCAACCAGGAAATCCGCGAGTTGAACCAATGGAACATCTTGGCTATCAACTAATTTCAAGGTTTTCCTGCGGAATAGATCGTCAGTCCCCAATGAAGTAATGTAATCGTAAAAGCTCTTTTGAAATTCAACATTCCCATGACTATCAGCATATATTTCTAAATCGTCAAAAGATGAAATTAATGACGAGTAAAGCAGCCGGTTAACAAATTTTATAAAGGACTTTTTATATTGTAGACCGCCATCTTTTTCGACAGATTTTTTATCTAGCGCCAACAGGTAAAACTTAAAATCGAGAGCATTAATCGCGCTTAAAATTTTATTTCGTCGAGCATGTTTATCTTTGTCTTTAACACTACTTGACTTCATTTCTCCCGTTTGAAAGTGTTTTGCGCGTATTAACTCTACTTCCCGATTCAAGTTAGCAAGATGATCCTCATTCACCAATACTGCCAGCACCATAAAATAGCCAGTCACTCCATCTTTTTCTATTTCAAGATCATGATTTCCCGACTCATCGATGAAGACAAAAGTTTTTTCCATGATAGCAACCCGCCCTATTCTTTTGTTTTCTCTTCAGGGAGAACCACCTCGAACGGAGATAGGAAGTGTTCGGCAATTTGGTCATATCGGATCTTTGACGTGTACAAGAGTCGCTCGCATTCATTTTTTAGCGCCTCGCCTTCAAGCAAGCAACGAGATAGTGCTCTTATAATACCGCGGGCTTCGACGACCAACTCTTGAAGTTTCGCGTAAGTCAGAACATAGCTGGTTGTTGCCTCTGCGGCCTCTGTAGAAAGGTGGTTTGGGTGCACAGACACGCAGAGACACGTCATATTGGGATAGTTTCTATTGAACCACTTCTCGGCGACCAATAACTGGCCGTGCTCATCCTTTGTGAAATGATTATCTATTAACTTCCTGCTTTTGGCTTCGATGACAAGTCCTTTGCTTGGAGAAAGTAACCAAATCAAATCAGGCCCTTTTCCTCCTTCATCAAACCTTTCCGTAGAAAACCCGATGAGTTGGCCTAAGTCTGCAAGTGATTGTTCAAACTGGGAGGCAGAAGATGTAGGCGCAAGTTTGGCTACAACGCTATCGAAATCATTCTCCAGCCCTCGCCTAAATCGATACTGGCCAACTAAGGACGCCAGTGCTTCCGCCTGTGAGCTGGGGGGATTAATTGCCTGATATGGCGGTCTGATCGCCGGTTTTTGCAGAATCCTATTCAGACCAAATGCATGCTGCTGATAGTCGTCACTTAGCTGTTGGTTTCCCCAGTGATACGCAATTCTTGCGCAAATTTGAAACAGCCATCCCTTGAGCGGCCTATCTGAATCTCCAATCTCTCCTATTGCATCAAGGAGCTTTGCAATAGCTTTCTCATGATAACCATCTCGCCAAAGATCAATCGCCTTCCTTTCCTTTGATGCAAGCTCGATGGGCAATGGGTGGGCTTCGGCGGCCTCTACCATTTCTGCCAAAGATTCGGCGTGAAAGTTTTTCCAGTCACTATTTCTGTCGTAACTGAATGAAACAGTCTCTCTAAACTCTTCGTTGGTTCCAATTCTCTTGCTGATATCTGAACCGATCTCAAGTTGAGCTCTAGTGGGCGCAGTTAGGTATTGAAAATTGGATTCTTTAGCTATCCATGCAGCTAAGTCAGCCCCTACCAGCAAAACAACGCAATAATCTCCAGATCCTCGAGCTGCGCGACCCATGCCTTGCTCAATCCGCTGAGCCAACATGCGAGCCAAGCTCGATCCTCCCTGCAATGCGCTGGCCCTGTATAGTTCATAGTTCGAGCTACCTTGAGGCTGCCCATCTAGAATCAAGAGCCTGCATGATTCGCCAGGCAAATCTATTCCGTCATAACGATTTGCAAAAACCACAGGCCCGTTAATTTGACGTGCCTGAAGTTTAGTCACTAAATCATCAACTTCTGCTGATCCCTTCGCAATCGTCGCTATATCACTCCATTCCTGAGCCAGTTTGTTCGATGGAGACAATATAACGACGCCCAAGCCCTGGTTTCTCGTTGTCCATTCGGAAACCTCCCGAGTAACCTGCGCCACATCTGGGCCGTATTCCATAAGCTGAGGCGTAAGTATCATTCGCTCGCTCACGCCGGCCAATGATCTTGAACACAGGGGCTGATGCACTGCGGCTTTTGCAGCGCCAAAAGTTCGCACCAACTCGCTATCGTCTGCGATTGTCGCGGACATGTAGATTCGGCGAGGCGCATCGTGAAACGTGGGAAACATGTCGACGAAAGGTAAGATTGGCGTAATAGTAAAAGATCTTCGCCCCACGAACGCGTGGCAAAGATGGAGATTATCCCTCACAAGGGGCCATACAAAGCGATTCCCTCCCTCGGTTGGGCGAAGTTTCTCTCTAACAACCGCTAGATTTTCCAGCCAAGCATGAAAAGGCACTTCCAGCACTGACCGTTCATTCCCGCCGACAACATCATCGAATGTTCCAATCTGGGAGTTCTCGGAAAACGCTTGGCGAAATAACCCTGCCAAATCGTGGTATAGCTCCTCGCTGTCTCCTGATTTTGCGATATCGAGGGTAAAGCTATCCCGAAGAACCGAGAATGACACGTGTGCATCATCGAGAATTACTGCGCCGACTCTTACGGCGCTATTACTGCCCACCAAGCCAAATTTGCTTTTTCCATGAAAGAGCGCCTTGTAGGAAGCCACCAAGACCGACTTGCCGTTTATAAACTCATCATTTAGCGGGGAGCCGCTTTCATAACCGCAAGCTTTAATTCCATACTCTTGCGCCTTCAAAAGGGTTTGGTTTACAAGCTGATTGGTTGGTGCAAGAAAGATAACAGGCTCTTTCAGCTCATTTAGGGTTGATTGAGCCATGAGCAGTCCAACAAGAGTTTTGCCGCCTCCAGTGTGCAGCTTTACAACAACGTCTCGGTCATTTCTGTTCGAGTACCAATCCTGCAAAACTTCTGCCTGGCTAGTATACAAATCATTGATTTGAGGTGGCTTCGGAAGTCGTCTGAAAATTTCTTGTGGATCGTTCGGAAGTTTTGTTTTTTTTGCATTCCGCATTGCGTTGAAATCAACCATGAAATCCCTCTCATCTCAGAAGCCATATTGCTGTTGTTTTTGATGTCGCCCTGTCTGGCAGAAGACTAGTTGAATCTAACACGAGGTTAACATTCGCCCCATGATAAGCAATCAGCTAGCTTTCATTATGTCTACATAATGTCCACATGGGCTGCTAGAGATAAAGCGCAAAGAAGACGTGATTAGTTAAGTTGCTGAATTTTATGGTGCCCGGGGCCGGACTCGAACCGGCACGACCTAACGGTCAAGAGATTTTAAGTCTCCAGTGTCTACCAATTTCACCACCCGGGCAGAGGGAGTGCTGAAAGGAGCGGGGATTGTATAAGTAGCTGTGCCTGATCGCAATCTCGCCCTTCAAATCGGTCAATTCTCAACCATATCGCTCCTCCCCTAACCCGGCTTTCGCGCCACTCCGTACGTCACGAATCCGGCAATCCTCGGCGTATTCTGGATATAAAGGCTTTCGGCCGATTCGATCTCGAAGCCGGCGGATTCCAGCAACCGGGTAATGGGTCGGTTCAGGTGGCAGCCGCCTGCGACTTTTCGCCACGCCGGGGTCAGGCGGTCTTGCCATTTGCGCACGCCTGGCTCCGGGGCGCAGCCGTGTTCGCAGAACAGGAGCTGGCCGTCCGGTTTGAGCACGCGCTTCATCTGCTGCAAGGCCTGGAACCAGTCCGGGATGGTGCAGAGGGTGAAGGTGAGCAACACGGTGTCGACGCTCTCGTCCTCCAGTGGGATGCGTTCGCCCGGCAAATCCAGCCATTTCACCGCTACCGGCGCGGCGGCCACGTTTCGCGCGGCAATCCGTCGCATGCCCTCGGACGGTTCCAGGCCCCATACTGAATTGACCCTGTCGGGATTGTAGAACTGGAGGTTCACCCCGGACCCCATGCCCACTTCGAGGACATCGCCCCGGGCCTGAGGCACCAGTTGCTGGCGCAGTTTCATCACCGGTCCGATGGAGCAGGCCCGGTTAATCAGATGGGGTAAAACATGATCTTCATAAAGTGACATTTGAACACTCCGGTTCGCGCACTACTATTGTTAGAGGCATGTAGGCTATTGATTTCCGATATTGATTTCAGTCAATGCATGCGATGGCTCGACAGGTACGCTGAGCAGGATTTTCGGACTGGTCATGGATCCTCACAGTCCGTCATTCCGGATGCCGGTAACAATAAGGGGTCTTCTGGTCACCAGACAGCACCCCGCTCCTCAGATGGCATTTCGTTTTCGTTTGAGCGGCAGCTCCAGCATGACCTGGAACGCCTTTGTCTAACCTGTGCCCGGAGGTACCCGTGGATTTAGATCCCATTCTCCTCTCCCGTATCCAGTTCGCCTTCGTTGTATCGTTTCACGCGATCTTCCCGGTCTTCACGATCGGCCTGGCGTCCTACATCGCAGTCCTGGAAGGACTGTTCTTTCGCACTCAAAACCCGGCCTGGGAACGACTGTCGGCCTTCTGGACGAAGGTTTTCGCCGTGGTCTTCGGGATGGGTGTGGTCTCTGGCATTGTCATGTCGTTTCAGTTTGGTACGAACTGGAGCAATTTTGCACAGGCCTCGTCAAATTTTATCGGGCCATTGCTCAGCTACGAGGTGGTGACGGCCTTCTTCCTGGAGGCGGGCTTCCTCGGGGTGCTGCTGTTCGGGCGTAACAAGGTGCCGGCAGGTGTGCATCTGTTTGCCGCACTGATGGTGGCCCTGGGCACGTTCATCTCGGCCTTCTGGATCCTGGTCGCCAACAGCTGGATGCAGACCCCGGCGGGCACCGAGATGCGCGACGGCGTGATCCACGTGCTGTCCTGGAGCGAGGCGATCTTCAATCCCTCTTTCCCGTTCCGCTTCCTGCACATGGTGATGGCCTCCTTCCTCACCGGGAGCTTTGTGGTGGCGGGCGTGAGCGCCTGGTACCTGCTGCTCGGTCGCGAGAAGGAAGCCAACCGCAAGGCGCTGTCCATGTGCCTGTGGCTGATCCTGTTCCTGGCGCCGGCGCAGGCGTTTATTGGCGACGAGCACGGTCTGAATACCCTGGAGCACCAGCCCACCAAGGTAGCGGCAATGGAAGGCAACTGGGAAACCCAGTCTGGCGTGCCACTGCTGCTGTTCGCCTGGCCGGATAAGGAGACCCAGTCCAACCTGATGGAAATCGGCATCCCGCATATGGCGAGCCTGATCCTGACCCACGACTGGAACGGTGTCGTGCCGGGCCTGAAGGAGGTATCGCCGGATGAACAGCCGCCAGTCTCCATCGTGTTCTGGAGCTTTCGCATCATGGTCGCCATGGGCCTGTTGATGATCCTCGCCGGCGTGATTGGCGTGATCCTGCGAGCCACCGGCAAGCTGTACAGCACCGTCTGGTACCTGCAGAGCCTGCGACTGATGAGCATCGCGCCCTTCCTGGCGGTTCTCAGCGGCTGGTTCGTGACCGAAGTGGGCCGGGCGCCCTGGCTGATCTACGGCATCATGACCCAGGCCGAGGCGGTTACGCCGTCGCTGACCGGCGGCATGGCCCTGTTCACGCTGATCGGCTACATCGTGGTCTACGCCATGGTGTTCACCGCCGGCGTCTACTACCTGTTCCGGGTCCTGCAGATGGGCGTGGAAGACGAAGAGCCGGTGGATGAGGAACACGATCGTGCCATGCGTCCGCTGTCGGCCGCGCACGTCACTTTCGAAGCCGGTCCCTATCCGGGACGTGATCACGACACCCACGCCGCACCGCTGAACAAGGGAGGCCACTAATCATGCAATTGATCGATCTACCGCTTATCTGGGCTGTGATTATCGGCTTCGGCGTCATCATGTACGTCCTGATGGACGGCTTTGACCTGGGGCTGGGTATCCTCTTCCCCTTCGCGCCGGACGAACAGGCCCGGGATGTGATGATGAACTCCGTCGCTCCCATCTGGGACGGCAACGAAACCTGGCTGGTGCTCGGCGGTGCCGGGTTGCTGGCCGCGTTCCCGCTGGTCTATTCGATCTTCCTGCCGGCGCTGTACATCGGGGTGTTCCTGCTGCTGGCCGGGCTGATCTTCCGGGGCGTGGCGTTCGAGTTCCGCTTCAAGGCACGCACGTCCCGCTATCTGTGGAACTGGGCCTTTGCGGTTGGCTCCATGATCGCCTCGTTCGCGCAGGGTTGCGTGGTCGGCGCCTACATCCAAGGCTTTGAAACCCAGAACGGCGTTTACGTCGGCGGCGCGCTGGACTGGCTGACTCCGTTCACCGTGCTCACCGGCCTGGGCCTGATGGCGGGCTATGCGCTGCTGGGCAGCACCTGGCTGATCCTGAAGTCTGAAGGCTATATCCAGGAATGGGCCTACAAGATCACCCGTCCGCTGTTGCTTGTGGTGCTGGTCGTGTTTGCCATCGTCAGCGCCTGGACGCCCTTTGTAGACGAGCTGGTGCGCGATCGGTGGTTCTCCACCATCGAAGTCATCTGGATCTTCCCGGCGCTGGCGCTGTTCTGTGCCTACCAGATTTTCCGGCACGTGGGTAAGCGCAGCGAAGGCATGCCGTTCGTCTCGACCATGGGCATGTTCATCTTCACCTATCTGGGTCTGGTGGCGAGCCGTTGGCCCTATGTGGTGCCGCCGGACTATACCCTGTGGGATGCGGCTTCGGCGCCGGAGTCACAGCTGTTCCTGCTGCTGGGTGTGCTGTTCGTCGTGCCCATCATCCTGACCTATACCGCCTGGTCGTATTGGGTCTTCCGCGGCAAGGTCAAGGCAGGTGTCGGCTATCACTGAACCAACCTCCTCCACTGACGAGGCTCCCGGCGCTGATGCCGGGAGCCGTTCCTCATCCGATCGGGAAAGGCAACGGCGGGTCCGACACTGGCTCAACGAGCTGGCCGGCCCGGCGCGGCCCCAGATTCGACTCGCGATTGTCGGCGGCACCGCGTCCGCCGTGGCCATGGTGGTCCAGCTTGGTCTGACGGCCTGGCTGGTGTCCCAGGTGGTGATGACGCACGTCGAACTGGCCACGCTGACACCTCTGATTGGCGGCATTCTCGCCGCGATTCTGCTGCGCGGCGCCTTCCAGATCATGCGCGACAACGCGGCTGCAGCATCCAGCGAAACCATCCGGCAATCCGTTCGCCGCCAACTGATCGACAGCTGGCAGGCCCAAGGCCCCACGGGGCTGTCCCAGACCAGTCCGGCAACGCTGGCCAGCGAGTGGCTGGAACAGGTGGAAGCCCTCCACGGTTACTTCGCACGATTCCTGCCGCAGATGATGTTGTCGGTGATCGTACCGCTGCTGATCCTGGTGGTGGTGTTCTGCTACGACGGGCTGGCTGCCCTCTTCCTATTGCTGTCGGCACCGCTCATTCCGCTGTTTATGGCGTTGGTGGGTATGGGCGCCGAGAAGCTGAACCAACAGCACTTCGAAACCCTGGGCCGGTTGTCCGGTCATTTCATGGACCGGTTGCGGGGGCTCACGACCCTGCAGCTGTTCGGTCAGACCGACAAAGCCACCCGCGAGGTGGGCCTGGTCACCGACCAGTTCCGTAAGGTGAACATGAAGACGCTCAAGGTGGCGTTCCTGTCCTCGGCGGTGCTGGAGTTTTTCTCGTCGGTCGCCATTGCGGTGATCGCCATGTACATCGGTTTCGGACTGTTGGGCTATATCCATTTCGGCGGCGCCGATGAGCTGACGCTGTTCAGCGGCCTGTTCATCCTGCTGCTGGCGCCGGAGTTCTTCCAGCCGCTGCGCCTGCTGTCCCAGCATTACCACGACCGCGCCTCCGCAATCGGTGCGGCGGATTGTCTGCTGGAACGCCTGGAGGCCGAATCCGCTCGTGCTCCGACGGCCCCAACGGTTTACGACACACCGGACACCGCCCAAGGCATTCACCTGAAGCACGTCTCGTTTGGGTTCGTCGATCGCGGCCCGCTGTTTGCCGATCTGTCGCTGACGATCGGCGCGGGCGAGATTGTCGGCCTGGAAGGGCCTTCAGGCTGCGGCAAGTCCACCCTGCTGCACCTGATTGCCGGCTTCTGCCAGCCCCAGTCCGGATCGATCAGCGTGTTTGGTGAAACGCCGGGCATCCGCCCCTTCGGCTGGCTGGGTCAGTCCCCCTTTATCCTGCAGGGCACCTGGGCGGAGAACCTGCGCCTGGTGGCGCCGGATGCGACCAACGAGCAGTTGCTGGAGGCCATTGCCAAGGCCGGACTGAAGCACCTGGTGGCCACCCATCCACTGCGGCTCAATGCCCCGGTCTCCGAGTCCGGCGCCGGGCTGTCCGGCGGTCAGGCCCGAAGGTTGGCGCTGGCGCGTATTTTCCTGGCGGATTACCCTCTGGTGCTGCTGGATGAGCCCACGGCCGGCCTCGACGCGGAAAGTGAAGAGCAGGTGATCGCGGCCCTGGACGAGTTGGTCGCCAATGGTCGGACCCTGGTGCTGGCCAGTCATCACCCGCAATTGCTGGATATGGCGGACACGGTGTACCGCGTCCGTCACGGAGGGCTGATCCATGAATGAACTCTGGCCCTGGCTGAAACTGATCCTGCAACGTCGTGGCCGCTTGGCGATTGGCGGCGTGCTGATCCTGCTGACGGTGCTGTCCGCCATTGGCCTGCTGGGTCTGTCCGGTTGGTTCCTGACCGCCTCGGCCATCACCGGCGCCCTGCTGGCCAAAGGCATCCACGCGTTTTTGGACATCTACGTGCCGGGCGGCGGCATCCGCTTCTTTGCCATCACCCGGACCGTGTCCCGTTATGTGGAGCGGGTATTCAACCACGATACCGTGCTGCGCTTGCTGGCCGACCTGCGCGTTCGCCTGTTTTCGACCCTGGCTCACCAGCTCCCCCATGAGCACCTGTTCGCCCGGGCCTCGGATCGGCTGAGCCGTCTGGTGCAGGACATCGATGCACTCGACAACCTGTATCTGCGGCTGCTGGCGCCGCTGGGTGTGGCGATTCTGGCCATTGGCGCTGTCAGCCTGCTGGCGTTGCTGGTCAGCGGTCAGCTCGCCCTTTGGGTGCTGGTCGCCCTGCTGGCGCTGACTGCCGTCATCACGCTGGGTCTGGCCCGAATGAATCGACAGCGCACCGCGCGCCGGGTCGAGCGCCTGGAAGCCCTGCGGGGCCGACTGATCGAGACCCTGGAAGGCCAGGCGGAACTGCGGGCAGCGGGACTGATCGGCGCACATTGCGACCGCCTGCTGGACGACGATCAAACCATGATGCGCCCGCAGTACGCCACGGAGCGGTCGGTTTCCACGGCGCAGGGCCTGATCACCTGGACGGTGCAGGCGGTTGCCCTGCTGGCACTGGTTATGGGCCTTGGCGGGGTCGAATCCGGTGCGGTCAGTGGCCCGGTGGCGGTGCTTATCGCGTTGGCGGTGCTGGGCCTCGGTGAAATCCTGACTGCCCTGCCCCCGGCTTACGCGGAATTCGGCGGTACCGTGGCTTCCGCCCGGCGCCTGAATACCGAAGTGCACTACGAACTGATGGAGGCTCCCGAAGCCGTGGACGAGCCCACGCCCGGCGAACTGGAATGGCACGATGTGGGCTTTGCGTTCGAAGATCACCACCCGCTGTTACGCCACTTCTCGCTGAAACTGGCCCCCGGAGACCGGGTTGGGTTGATCGGAGCGTCCGGCAGCGGCAAGTCCACGCTGGCCGACCTGGCCGCCGGTCTGCTGACGCCGGATACCGGCGAGATTCGCTGCCACGGTCGAACCCGTTGGCCGGTCAACGGCATCGGCGCGCAGCGGGATGTGGCCTACCTGACCCAGCGCACTCACCTGTTCAACGGCACCCTGCTGGACAACCTCAAGCTGGCGCGCCCGGACATCACCTCCGGTGAAATCTGGCACGTGCTGGAGGTGGTGCAACTGGCGGAAGCCGTGGACAGCTGGCCGCTGGGGCTGATGACCTGGGTCGGCGAAGCGGGCCGTCAACTGTCAGGCGGTGAAGCCCGCCGGGTCGCCCTGGCACGCGTGCTCCTGCTGGATGCGCCCATCCTGATTCTCGACGAGCCGTTTACCGGCCTGGATCGGGACACGGCCGCGCAGCTGTCCAAGGCGCTGGAAATTGAATTGAGCGGGAAGACGGTGGTGGGACTGGCCCATGACGCCAGCGCCCT
This sequence comes from Marinobacter sp. NFXS9, assembly GCF_040148665.1. NCBI lineage: Bacteria > Pseudomonadati > Pseudomonadota > Gammaproteobacteria > Pseudomonadales > Marinobacteraceae > Marinobacter > Marinobacter sp. NFXS9. The sequence goes on from NZ_JAGDDW010000001.1 coordinate 498,059, forward strand.
GCCACCGATGCACAGGACGCTGACCACGGAAGATTGGAAAAGCTGATGCGGGTCTAACGGTTCTCGAGCAGTTCGAACCGCAGGCCCGCGTTTTTCACCAAGCGGTCGATGGCTTTCTGGCCCAGCAGGGAGGCCGGGGTCCAGAAACCGCCGGGGCGCTTCTCAGGATCGTCGATATCGAACGCCAGGCACATGGCCGCCTCGCCCAGCATCTTGCCGGTTGAGCCATAGCCGGGATCACGATCGCCGGTGACCTTGGTTCGAATCATCTCGCCTTTGGAGGAAATGCCCACGAAACGCAGGTCGAAGAAGCCTTCTTCCTGGGCTTTGGGGGTCGGGCCTTCGCCTGGTTTGGGCAGCACAAATTTCTCCAGCGCCCAGCGGGCGGGCTTGATCGTCGCGGCCACGAGGAAACCGCCCAGGCCTGCAGCCACACCCAGCGCCGCCGCGCGTCCCTTGAGCCCCTTACCGGTCAGGACCGCTTCGTCATAACCGAATTCCTGACCATAGGCGGCGCCCTGCAAGGCGTTGGAGCGGTGTACCACTCGCGTATTGATGGCGCCCATCACGAACGGCGCCGTCCACGCCTTGAAATCCTCATCGTATTCCGCCGCTTTCACGTTGTGCTGACGACGGGCCGGCCGGAAATCCTTGGGGCAGATGGAATACGGGTTCGCCAGCTCCTTACGTAACGCCGGGTCGGCGACCGCTTCCTTGGTGACGTTGATCATGCTGGCCACCGTGCCACCGGACAGACCGCCCTTGGCCGCCTTCACCCGCATTTTCACCGTCGAGCACGGCTCACCGAACTGAGCTTTCGCTTGCTGCTGAAGGTAATAAACGCCCAGGTCCGAGGGAATCGAGTCGAAGCCGCAGCAATGCACGATCCGCGCGCCGGTCTTCTTGGCTTGCTCTTCGTATCGCTCAATCATCTTGCGAATCCACTGGACTTCGCCGGTCAGGTCGCAGTAATCCGTACCGCTATTCACGCACGCCTGAACCAGCGGTTCGCCGTAAAGTGCATAGGGCCCGACCGTGGAAATGACCACGCGGGTCTGTTCGCACATCTCGGTCAGCGATGCCTCGTTGCCGGCGTCCGCGATGATGACTGGAAGATCCGCGGCCGCCTCACCCAGCCCCGACTTGAACGTCACCAGCTTGGCTTCGGAACGGCCGGCGATGGCCCATTTGACCTCGCCCCCGGCGCCGTAGCGCTCCAGCAGGTATCGGGACAGAATCTGCCCCACAAAACTGGTCGCGCCAAAAACCACAATATCGAATGGTGCCTGACTCATTCTGAGATCCCTTTTTCTGAAAGTAGCTGAAGAATATTCTTTAGAATTATGATTATTATACTGTTTTACGATTCACCATAAACGCCATGAACACCGCCAGACCCAGGCCCCAGAAGCCGTTCAGGACCAGACCGCCCATCCAGGTCTGTCCGGAAACAGGGATTCCCTTGAGCGGGAAAACCACCAGCATGGCGACCACGGTCGGCCCGATGGCCCCCAGGACGATGGCGCTAAACCAGTGCATCAGCGGCTTCATGCGCCGGATGATGGCCCAGATGGGAATGCCCCACAAACCACCAAAAAATGCCAGCGACATCACGGCGGGCACATGGAACGGCGGAACCGGCGCCATATTGTAGGGTGCGGCCGGCACCATGCCCGCCAGATAAAACAGACCGAACAGCCCCTGATGAAACAGGAGCGTCGCCAGAAAACCAGCGACAAAAGCCTTGAGCCATTCCATAGCCATTCCCCCGGTTGCGGCACAAAACAGGCAGTATAGACAGAATCCAACGCGTTAGCGGTTATCCAGGTTTGATACGCACCGTTGCGGGCTGCGGTTCAAGACGATCAGTAGATGCGGCCCCGCCGTCCCAGCTGATAGCGAACGGACTCGGGGAGCAACCCACTGACCGATGCGATGACCTTGTTGAACCGGCCCGGAACGCAAACCGGCTTGCCGGCCAACGCGGCCCGGTAGCCTTCTTCGACGACGGCCGACACGTCCTGCCACAGAATCGACGGCAGGCGGCTGACCTGCTCGCGCGTACCCTGGACGTCGTGGAATTCAGTGTAGGTAAAGCCCGGGCACAATGCGGTCACCCGAACGCCGTGCTGACGAAATTCCATGTCGGCGCTCTCGGAGACGTTGACCACGTAATTCTTGATGCCGGTGTACAGCATGCCCGCCGGCGACGGTGCAAAGGCGGCCAGGGACGCCACGTTGATGATGTGCCCGTAGCCCCGCTTCACCATGCGCCGGCCCAGTTTGACCATGAGTTCGGTCAGCGCCGTGACCATCACCTGGATTTCCTGGTTCAGCACCGACCAATCGCTGTCCACCAGGCTCGTGCGCGCGGCAAAACCGGCGTTGTTCACCAGGAAGTCCACGTGGAGTCCCGCGTCGTCGACAGCGCGGAGGATGCGGTCCACGGCGCCGGAATCGCCCAGGTCCTCGGCCACGATGTGAACTGCCACTCCAAAGCGGGCTTGCAGATCCGTGCCGAGCGCTTCCAGACGCTCGCGGCGGCGGGCCACCAGCACCAGGTCGTAACCCTGACTGGCAAGTTTCTCGGCGAATCCCTTGCCGATGCCGGCGGAGGCACCGGTGACCAAAGCGGTTCTTCGGCTCATGCCATCTCCCTGTTCTGTGCGGCCGCGGGTTTCCGGGCGTCCGTTATTAAAGCGGCACTTCGGCCAATCGCAAGGCCGCTGACGTCCCTCACACTATGCGGGAAAGCCTCGCAGGCCAAGTGCCTGTAGGGACGACAACGATGAAACAACCATGGTAACAGGAGTTTCCAACGTGACGGTGTTCCTCGCCTTGTGCGTGATTGGCCTGCTCATCGCCGCGATTGTGCTGTATCGCCAGCTCAAGCGTCAGGGTGAAATGCTGGAGAGCGCCCTGTCCCGGATCGAATCTTTGAACGGTGGGCGCCGCAGCGAAGAGCCGCAGATGGTATTGACCGTGCGGGTGCTGGACCCGATCGCCGTGGCCAAGCGGGAGTCCCGGTCCGCGCGGATTGTGGCGGATCACCTGCCCAATATGGTGTGCCGCCGGGTGTACCAGCAGGTGATGCGTGAAGTCGGCGCCGAACTGGCCGAGCGCGGCGTCGAAGCGGAAATGAAGGTGGAATATCGCTAACGGAGAGAGTCACCATGCTCTGGATATTGCTGGCCGGTATAACCGCGACCGCCTTGTTGATGGGGCTAGCCTGGCACCGTGCGTCGCACATCGGTGAGCGGTTCAAACACCTGGAAGCTACGCTCGCCCGGGTCGAGAATTCGGTACGTAAACGCGAATTCGAGCGCATCGAGGCCGACAACCGGCGCCTGATGCTGCAGGACTCCGTCGATGGCGGCACCGCGGCGATTGCCGTCCTGCACCGTATGCTGAGCGACACCACCTTCCAGGCCATCGATCGCCTGTCCGGCGACGACCGGATCCGTGAAAACAGCCTGCGTGCCCGGGAAATCCACGACGACGTCTCCACCCGGGTGTATCGCTCCATACGCGTCGCCAATCGCCAGATCCACTCACTGGCGGACGTCATCATCCGCCTGAACCGTCGGCGCCAGAAGAACGACGGCGATAAAGACTGAGAACGCTTCTCCTTTGGCGGGCAACTGAATAAAATCCAACGCTACCCTGTTTATTTCGGAGACTCCCCGCCATGTCGTACTCCACGGATGCCTCGTCCGTGCTGGGAAGCCTGCGCCGGATTGAATCGAGCAAGCTGTTCCAGACGTCGGTTATCGCCATCATTATCCTGTCTGCGCTCGCAATCGGCGCCAAGACCTATGACCTTCCCGAGGTAGTCGAACAGTCCATCCTCTTCCTGGATGGTGCGATCACCGTGTTTTTCCTGCTGGAGATCGTCTTCCGTTTCGCGGTGTATCCGGACAAGAAACGCTTCCTGCTGGATGGCTGGAACCTGTTCGACACCATCGTCGTGGTGGGCAGCCTGATCCCCCTCGACAATTCCGAAGCGGTCCTGCTGGGGCGGTTGTTGCGGGTGTTCCGGGTGCTGCGCCTGGTGTCGGTGATCCCGGAACTGCGCTTCCTGATCAACTCCCTGCTCAAGGCGATTCCCCGTATGGGCTACATCGCCCTGCTGATGTTCATCATCTTCTACATCTACGCCGCCATGGGCTCGCTGTTCTTCGCGCCGATCAACGAGGATCTGTGGGGCGACGTGGCCGTATCGCTGCTGACCCTGTTCCGCGTGGCGACGTTCGAAGACTGGACGGACGTGATGTACGAAACCATGTCCGAATATCCGCTGAGCTGGCTGTACTACATCACCTTCATCTTCCTGACGGCATTCGTGTTCCTGAACATGATGATCGGTGTCATCCTGGAGGTGATGAGCGCCGAGCAGAACAGTCGCGAGGCCGAACAGGCCCACCGCGAACGGGACGACATGGCCCGCAAGCTGGATGAGGTGCAGCAGCAGTTGCAGGCGTTGACGGAGATGGTGAATCACCGGTTGCCGGTGCGGGACAGCGAGAATCGCTGATCGGTATAGATGGACGTGAGCTCCCGGCATCCCAGTGCAACGAGCTTTGCGGCCACCACCGCTTTAAAAGCCTCTCTCCCCTCAAGGGAGAGAGGCTTGGAGAGAGGGGGACGAGGCGAAAGCTTCGCCGGGATGCTTGTGAGCCTGATGGGCGCCTGGTGGCGCCTCCCCCTCTCCCCGGCCCTCTCCCGCGAGGGGAGAGGGAGATATAAGCCTGCAATTCTGGAATGCAGAATCGTAGGTTGTGATGGGTATCGATGGACGTGAGCTCCCGGCATCCCAATGCAACGATGCTTTGCGGACGCCGCCGCTTTAAAAGCCTCTCGCCCCTTGCGGGAGAGAGGTTTGGAGAGAGGGGGACGAGGCGAAAGCCTCGCCGGGATGCTTGTGAGACTGATGGGCGCCTGGTGGCGCCTCCCCCTCTCCCCGGCCCTCTCCCGCGAGGGGAGAGGGAGATATAAGCCTGCAATTCCGGAATGCAGAATCGTAGGTTGGGCTGACGCAGGAAGCCCAACAGGCCTGTCCAGCGAGACCCGATGTCCCATCGCCTCCTTCCATTTACTCCAGATCGCCGTATCGGATTCAAAGGCAAACACGGACGAAGGCGAGGCCTATGTTGTTGGGCTTCCTGCGTCAGCCCAACCTACCGGGGGACCATAATAACTATGCCTCCAACGCCGCCCGCAACCCGGACGTCCGCGTCACCCCACGACTGATCGCATCCTGGAATACACCCTCATCCGGCAACAGCAGGCTGAACCAATGCCGCGCCCGGGTGATGCCGGTGTAGACCAGCTCCCGGGTCAGCACCGGATTGCGCCGATCCGGCAGGATCAGGCACGTGTGCACGAATTCCGAGCCCTGGGATTTGTGGACGGTCATGGCATAGACCGTTTCGACCGCGTGCAGGCGACTGGGCAGCACCCACTTGATCCGGCCGCTGCCATCGTTGGCCGGGAACGCCACACGCAGGACCTGCCGGTTTGAATCGGCCGCCTCACCGGTCACCGGAACCGACAGGGTGATCCCGATATCCCCGTTCATCAGACCCACGCTGTAATCGTTGCGGGTGACCAGCACCGGACGACCGGCGTACCAGCCCTCGGTCGCGCCGATCAGACCACGGGACTGGAGCGCGCCGGCAATCAACGTGTTCAGCCCCTCCACGCCCAGCGGCCCGCGCCGCAAGGCACACAGGACCTGGAACTGGTTGTGGGCTTTCAGTACCGCATTCGCCCACTGATCCAGCTCGGTTTGGTCCGCGCCCGGCGCCGGAGCTGTTTGCTTCATCACCTGCAGGTAATGGGCGTAGCCCTGGGGCGATTCGATACCGCTGCCCCGTCCCTGCCCGGCTGCCGGGAAGGCTTCGGCACCGCCGGAAATACAGTGCTCGGCGATCACCGAGTCGCTGTCTCGCGGTAATCTTCGGCGAGCGATGTCGGGATAGTCTTTCTCAAACAACTGCGACACGTCCGCCGGATTCACCGGGGTGTCGCCCGTGCCGGCCCGGTTTACGGCCCTGGCCAGCTGGCCGATGCCGCTGTGTTCGTCAAAACGATAGCTGCGACGCAGCAGCGTAATGCTCTGGTCCAGTGCCGAACCGTCTTCGGCGGCGAACTGGCGATCAATCCGACAACCGGTGATCGATTCCAGCCATTCCAGCGTGGACTCGCGATAACCGCCCTCACTGGCCCGCTGACACAAATCCCCCAACACCGCGCCGGCGTCCACGGACGCCAGTTGGTCCTTGTCCCCCAGCAGGATGATCCGGGCGTTCTCGGGCAAGGCGTCGAGCACCTGGGCCATCATTTCCACGTCGACCATGGATGCCTCGTCCACGACCAGGACATCCACCAGCAGCGGATTGTGGCGATGATGCCGGAAGCGCCGCGATCCCGGGATGCTGCCCATCAGCCGGTGCAGCGTGGTGACTTCGGTCAGGATCGCCTGGCGCAGGCGCTCCCCGTCGCCAAAAGCCGCCAGGTCCAGCTTGTCCACGGCGCCCGCGATGGATTCGTTGAGCCGGGCGGCGGCTTTACCGGTGGGTGCCGCCAGGCGGATGACCAGCTCTCGGTTCTCTTCCGGGCGATTCATAGCCACGTGCTGCAACGCTGCCAGGAGTCGCACGACCGTCGTAGTCTTACCCGTCCCCGGACCACCGGTGATCACACTGAAACCACCCCGGGCCGCGTTGGCGCAAGCGACCCGCTGCCAGTCGGTGTCGCTTTCCGGCTTGGCGGCGCCAAACAGTCGGGTCAGGGCTTCTTCCAGTAACTGGGCTTCCTGGGAACCGGTCGTCTGGATCGGTGCCGCCTGAGCCAGCCGCTGCGCAATCTGGTTGGCAATGGTCTGTTCATAGCGCCAGTAGCGGCGCAGGTAGAGCCGGAGGCCGTTCCGCACCAGTGGCTGGTTGGTTTGAGTCTCTGCGTCGGCACCATTGGCCACCAGCAATGGATGATTCAAGGCCTGATTCCATTCGGCCTCGGACACGCCGAGCAGGACTTCCGACGGCAGCAGGCGCTGCTCCGGCGCGTCCTCGTTTTCTGGCGGTAGCGACAGCAGCGCGTCGTAGCCCTGTCGGTTCATGGTCGCCAGATCCAGGCAGACGTGCCCGCGACCCAGTTGGTGGGACGCCAGGGCCACCGCCATCAGCAGCAGCGGGTCGGGCGCCTGCCCTGCTTTGACGGCTTCATCGTGCAGCAGCGTGACCAATGACAGGTCGAGCGCGCGCAACCATTCCAGATCCACCCACTGGCGCAGGATCGACAGCACCGTCTCCGCATCCTTCAGGGGCGCGTCGTCGAAGGCGAACATCTGTTGTGTGGTATCGGTGGTCATGGTGCTTCGCTCGCTGTGCCCGTCACGGATTCGCCCCGGAACAGGCGATCCAGTGTGTCGATCAATTCCCGATCCGGCCGCTCGCAGAACACGCCCCGGCTTTCGGCCTGGTTGCCGCGCAGGAACAGGTAGACAGCGCCGCCGATGTGACGGTCGTAATCGTAATCCGGTAGCCGGGATCGCAGGAGGCGATGCAGGGCCAGGAGGTACAGGCAGTACTGCAGGTCGTAGCGGTGCTCGGCGATGACCTCGGCCAGCGCGTCCGGGTGGTAGTCCGCATCCTCCGGCCCGATGTAGTTCGATTTGTAGTCCGCCACGTAGTAGCGGCCGTCCTGTTCGAACACCAGATCGATAAAGCCCTTCAACATGCCGTTGAGCTGGAGCGGCGACGCCACCGGGCGCTCCCGGCCGCCCAAGGTGTGGTGGCGGACGACGGCATCCAGCTTGCGCACGTCCAGGCTCTGGCTGGCAATCCAGAACTCCATCTCCGGGACCATCCGGGGCTCGTCCGCAAAACGCAGTGTTCCGGCGGTGCCATCCGGCTGAACCGGTAGCGGCAGGTCCGCCTGGATCAGGTCGGTCAGCCAGTGTCCCAGGGGCTGCGCCCAGGCGTCCCAGCCGCGGATGCTGCAGCGTCGGGTCAGCCATTCCTGCATCACCTCGGGTTCGGCCAGAACCCGGACAAAGCCGGTTTCTGCCGCCCATTCCAGCACATCGTGCAGGAAGGTGCCGGGGCCGGCGCCGCGGTAGAAACGATGCAGTCGCCGCTCTTGGGTCGAGGGCGTGCGCAAAGGTTTGAGGGCCACCGCGGCAGGCGCCTCGCTTTCCTCGGAGAGGCGCTCCGCGTCCGGGGTTTCGGGTTCGCGAGCGTCGGCTGGGAGCCCACTGCCCGCCTCTGTCTCGGTATCAGGCTGCTGATAGCGAATCGCCGAGTAACTGGCGATCCACCAGTGCTCGCCCGCCTGACGAACGGGTGTCAGGGCCGGCCCGGGCTGCCGCGCCGCCTCCGGCTGATACCGGGTATCGGACGCCTCGGGCTGTTCGACGACGGCAATGGCCTCGCAATCGCCGGCCAGCTGCCGGAGGCAGGCGGCCCACTCCGACTCGCCGCTGTCGTCGAAGGCACCGAGCGATGCCAGCGCGCCCAGCGGTGTCTCCTTACGCAGGAAAGGCGCGCCGACCCAAGTGGCGTAACGGGCCCGGGTCAGGGCCACGTATAGTTTGCGGATGTCTTCGCCGAGCCGTTCTTCGTCGGCCATGGCCACCGCATCACCGTCAGGATTGAACGACAGCTGTCGACGGCCCTCGGCGTCGTGCCAGCGAATCGGTGACTGTTTCGGGGTGACGGGACGGGCGCCGGAGGCAAATGGCAGGAACACCAGCGGGTATTCCAGTCCCTTGGATTTATGGACGGTCACCACCTGGACCAGATCCGCGTCGCTTTCCAGGCGCACCTGACGGGTTTCCGCGTCTGCGCCGGGGTCGGCGATCATTTCCTCGAAGTGGCGAATCAGGGCCTGTTCGCCGTCGATATGCTGGCTGGCCTGTTGCAGCAGCTCGGCGATGTGCAGCACATCAGTCAGCGCCCGTTCGCCGTTGGCCTGGCGCAGCAGGTGCGCAGCCACATCGAACGTCGACAGGATACGGCGGATCATCGCCAGCACGCCCTTGTCGCGCCAGATCTGGCCCAACTCGCGGAAGCGTTCGATTTCCGATTCCCAGGCCAGTTCGTCCTGGCGAAGGTGGTCCAGGGTGTTCCAGTCCAGGTCCAGTGTGGCGGTGGCCAGTGCGGCCCGGACCGGACGCTCCCGCTCCGGCTCGGCGCAGGCTTCCAGCCACAGCAACACGTCGGCCGCCTGCTGCGTGTCCAGCACGGAAGCACGGTCCGACAGGTAAACGCTTTTCACGCCCCTTTGTGCCAGTTCGCCCCGCACGGCGTCGGCCTCGCGGCCGGTGTTCACCAGCACCGCGATATCGCCGGCCTTCAAGGCGTCCAGTTTTCCATTAGCATCCCGAAAACCGGCTTCGCCCCGTCGGCCCAGATTCAGCAGCCGGACGATTTCACTGGCGGACGATGCGGCGATGCTTTCCACGGTTGCGTCCTTGGTGCCGGCTTCATCGCCGTACCAGAGAGTCAGCGCCGGCGGCCCTTCGCTCGCCACTTCAAACCGCTCCTTCCGGCCCTGGGCTTCGACGGCATGGAATGGCAACGGGTTGATCCCATCGCTGCGCCGGAAGCGGAACGCGCCCTTGCCAGAGACGGACTCGCCCTGCTGGAAGATCTGGTTGCTGGCCGTCACCATCGCTTCAGCCGAACGGAAATTTCGGGCCAGCGTGTAGTGGCGCCCGGCCGTGGCGTTCCTGGCTTTGAGGTAGGTGTGGATGTCCGCGCCCCGGAAGGCATAGATCGCCTGCTTGGGGTCGCCGATCATGAAGAAGCCGGTTTCCGGCCGGTCGTCGGGCACCCGGTAGACCGCATCGAAAATCCGGTACTGGATCGGGTCGGTGTCCTGGAATTCGTCCACCAGCGCCAGCGGGAACTGCTGCCGGATCGCCTGGGCCAGTCGTTCGCCGCCCTCGCCTTGCAACGCGCTGTCGAGTCGGGTCAGCAGGTCATCGAAGCCCATCTCGGCACGACGCTGCTTTTCCTGTTCCAGACGCACGCGGCACCAGCCGGCGGCCTGGCGCACCAGCATCTCCCGTGGGATCTCCCGTTCGCGTTCAGCCGCCAGGTCGTCCACCGCCTTAACCAGAGCGGCGTCGGTCGGCGGCGTGCCCTTTTTCCAGCACTCGCTGACGCCTTCGGAGGTCAGGCGCTCCCAGAGTTTGTCGCTTACTACAGGCAAGGCGACGCCTTCGGTCTGCGACCACTCCAGCAGCCCGTTCAGCCAGCCTTCGAGCCAGTCGGCGCGTAGCTTTCGGCCATCCACTTCCTTGGCGGCCTTGGCCCGCTCAAAGCGTTCCCGGAAATCGGCGACGGCCTCCGGGATGGCGGGCCGCAAACGGTCGAACAGCGCTACCCGCTCGGCCATGGCCGGCTCGATCAGCGACTGGGGATCGGTCAGTTCGTCATTGGATTCCACATCCGGACTGTTCACCAGCGGGCGGATGGCGTCGTGCAGCGCATCCGGCGAGGCAATGGCCTGGAGATAGGTTTCCACGGCGCTTTCCGACAGCGGATTGACGAAGGTGCGCCAGTAGTCGCGGACGACTTCCGCCTGCAGCTCGGAGTGGTCGGTTTCCAGGGTCTGGTGAAACAGACCGCCGCTGTCGAAGGCGTGCTCCCGCAGCATGCGGTAACACCAGCCGTGAATGGTGTGCACGGCCGCTTCGTCCATGGATTCCGCCGCCAGTTCCAGCAGGCGCGCGTTGGCGGCCCAGCTCTCATCCGGGCAGGTATTGCGCAGGCGTTTGAGCGGGTCGGTTTCGCTTTCGCGCTGGTTGGCATCGATCAATGCCGGATCCGCCCGGAACAGGTCCGCAGCCTCAGCCAGGCGCGACCGGATGCGGTCCCGCAGTTCCTTGGTGGCGGCTTCGGTAAAGGTCACTACCAGGATGTCCCGGGGCGTCAGCCCGTGGGCGTTGTCGGCGATGGGCTCGTGGCCGAGGATCGCACGCACGTATAGCAGCGCGATGGTGAACGTCTTGCCCGTGCCGGCGCTGGCCTCGATCAGCCGGCTGCCGTGGAGCGGAAAGGTAATGGGGTCCAATCGGCGGTTGTCCATATCGCTCATGCCTTATCCTCTCCGCCGGGTTGATCCGCTTCGTTGTGTACATTGGCCCAAATAGGCCGGTACAGGCGGTCGGTCAGCGCTGCAAACCGGCCGGTCGCCCGAAGACTGTCAAAATCGGGATACAATCGTTGCAGGTAGGGGCTCTCGTCCACTTCACCGTTTCGTTTGAACTGGGGCTCATAGGCGCCCTGGGCCGCGCGGAGCATGCCCTCCTCCCCTTTCTTTTCGGCGGACAGCCAGGCGAAGGCCGTCTTGGGCGCGACCGGGAACGGGCTCAGCAATGCGTCCAACCAGGCGTGCATCAGATCTTCCAGGGCGCTTTCCGCCCGGGTTCGATCCAGGGGATTGAAGGCCACATCGCCGGCCTGACTCACCACGTGGGTGGTCACCGGCGCCGCCACCGCGTTGGCCGCCAGGTGCTGGACCCAGGGCCGAAGCAGCTGATGCCAGCGATAGCGGCGATCCGGCGTCGTGATGTTGCTGCTGCTCAGGACGATCTGGAGGGGGCGGCCGTCGTCAGCAAAGCGCAGATCCCGGACCCAGTCTTCCAGCACCAGGTGGTGATCGCCCCGTTCTATGCTGATGCGCACGGGCCTCAGCGATTCCACCTGCGGAGCGGACGCCAGCAATTCGCGATAGCGGCCGTACAGCTCGGGCAACGGCGCGATGGCCTGACGCACCTGGAGTGAGGCGAGTCCCTCCGCCAGTGCCAGCTCCCCTCGCCCGACGGCCCGATGGGCGGCCTGTCGTAGCTTGTCGGTGAGCTGATCCGGATCGGTTTCGTGCTGGAGCACGTCCTGCACGAGATGGTCGGTGAGCTGCCATCGGCCGAGGCCATCCAGGACGATGGGTTCCTCGTCCTCGCTGTCCTGCGAGGCGCGCTCAAAATAGACGCCCAAACGCTGCTGGAAGAACACCGCAGACGGCTGGCGCAGGAAGCGAGCCAGTTCGGTCAGGCCCAGCGGTTGCTCGAAGACGGTTTCCGGCAGGCTTTCCGGCCAGACGTGTTCATCCGCACTCTCCTCTTGATCGCCTTCCAGCGCTGCCCGCCATTCCTTCGCAAACGTAAACAGTGGCGAGTGCTCATCCGGCGACGGGAAATAGCGGGTGCTGAAGGGCTGCAACGGATGCAGCGTGGTCAACGTCTTCGTTAAGGGATCGTCGCCCTCGGCGGGACGACGGACCCGGTCGATATGATCGCGCAACTGGGCGATCAGCACCGACGGCGGCCGCTCGCTGTTGTCGTGAATGCTGCGCCCGACCCAGGACACGTAGAACTGATCCCGCGCCGACAGGAAGGCTTCCAGGAACAGGAAGCGGTCGTCCTCCCGCCGGGAGCGATCGCCGGGGCGGTAATCCCGGGCCATCAGGTCGAAATCCATGGGCGGTTGGGTGCGCGGGTAGTCGCCGTCGTTCATGCCCAGCAGGCACACCCGCCGAAACGGGATCGCCCGCATCGGCAGCAACGTGGCGAAGTTCACCTTGCCCGCCAGGAAGCGTTGGCTGAGGCCGCCCTGGTCCAACCGCTCCAGCAACACGTCGCGCACCACGTGCAGCGGCAGCGGATCGTCCAGCCCGGCCTGTTCGCAAGCGTCGAACCACTGGTCCAGCGCCGCTTCCAGTTGGCTGAACAGCAGCACGTCCTCGCCCTCGGGTTCGCCGAAGAAGTCCCGCAGCAGCTGGTGCAGCACGGCCACCCAGTCCGCCGGCGCCCGGGATTCGCTCAGCCATTCCCAGTATTGCTGCAACTGGCGAACGAAGGCGTCGAGCTGTCCGGCCAGTCGGCTTTCCAGGCCGCCCACTTCGTCGTAGGGCTCGATGGCTTGCCACGGCTCCCCTTCCCCCGTGGCGTAGCCCAGCAGCATACGGCGAAGACCAAACAGCCAGGTGTTGCGGAACAGATCCGGCGGCAATTCCAGAGAGGCGCGGTGACGGTCGTCCAGTCCCCAGCGGATATTGGCGCCCCGAATCCAGTCGTGCAGCTGGGGCAGATCGTCTTCGGTCAGGCCGAAACGGTCGCGCAATAGCGGCACGTCCAGCAGATCGAGCACGTCGCTGACCGCGAGACGGGATTCCGGCAGCGACATCAACGCCTCCAGGGCCGCCACAACCGGCGACTGGTGACGCTGACCCTGATCCGAAATGGTGTATGGAATGTAGCGGTCGTCATCCGGATCCAGTTGGCCGAATACCGCCTCCACATGGGGCGTATAGGCGTTGATGTCCGGCACCATGACGATGATGTCCTGGGGCTGCAGTGTCGGATCGGCGCTGAAGGCAGCCAGCAGCTGATCGTGCAGGATTTCCACTTCCCGCAAAGGACTGTGGGCGGCGTGGAACACCAGCGACCGGTCGGCGCGATCGGCCTCTGTCGCCGGGCGTTCGCTTTCATGCACCGGATTCAGGTTAAGGATGTCGTTCTGCAGATCCTGCAGCAGTGAATGGCCGTCACTTTCCCGGAACAGGTCAACGCGATCCAGCCAGTGGGCGTAGCTCTCCGGCACATCGTAGTGGTCCAGCAGGCGAATATAATCGCGCCCCTGCTTGCCCCACGCGGCCAGCAACGGATTGGCGTGCAGGTGCAGGTTGTGGTCGTCCAGTTGAACGGGCATGCCCGGCTTGCGGGCCCGGCGCTGGCGTTCGGCCCGCAGCAGATCCTTGTCCTCGATAATATCCGCCCAGTGGTACTGGCAGGGATTGTGGACGCACAGGATGACCTGGCAGCAGCGGCCCAGCGCGCTCAATACGTCGAGTGTTTGCTGAGGTAGGGACGACAGACCGAAGACCACCACCCGCCGCGGCAGATGAGCCGGTCGGCTATCGCCATCCAGTTTGGCCGCGGCTTCCAGGAAACGGGTATGGACCTCGGCCCGGCTGGTATTCGCGCCGCTGCCTTCGATATCGGCGATCAGGGCCCGCCACAGCGCCGGCTGCCAGAGTTGTTCGGCCGGTACGGCGCGCTCCTCGGAACCGCGGACATGCAACACATCCTGACCGTCAGCCCAGCTTTCCAGCCAGTCGGCCCGGTAGACCTGGTATTGGTCGAACAGGTCCGCCACCCGCTCGGCCAGTTGGTAGCGACGCCGGGCTTCCTGACCGCCTCTGAGGAAACGCGCCAGAGGTTCATAGCCTGGTTGAGTCACCAGTTCCGGAATCAGGCGCATCAGGCGCCAGGTCATGCGGTCCTTGTCGAACGGCGATTGCTCGGGAACGGCGTCTTCGCCGAGAACGGTCCGGTAAACCTGCCAGAGGAAGCGTGAAGGCAGCAGGAACTGCATGGCGGCGGCGATGCCATTGCCCGGCAGCGTCGGGTCGTCCTCGTCCCGGGCCAGCGCCAGCTTGAGCCACTGGGCGATGCCGTTAGAGTGGACCAGGAAGACATCGTTCTCGAGTGGATCCAGCGGAAACGTGCGAATAAGTTCCACCGTCACCGCACGCAGATCTTCCAGCTTGTTGGCATGAATGACCTGAAAACCGGTCGGTAGCGCTGGCCTGTCTACTGCTCGCATTCTGGTTCCCTGGAAGGCTTTTTCCCGATGATACCGACCCGAAACGCCGGTGTCCGGGTTGGCGGGCTATTTTTGGAAAATGGCCAGATTAACACAAGCTGAATAAACCATAATAAAGAAACTTTACGCTTTATATTCAGCAGGTTGTCGATTCTTTTCAAGACGATCAAGACCACGCGAATTTGCCCTAAACCGATGCCTGTGCAACGTTGAAAGACACGTACGGAAAGTCTGCTGGATCGCCGGCATCGACAGTCGCCGGCAGGAAGGCTCCAAAAAGGAGGATTCGTTATGTTGTATTGGGCACTGGTGTGTCTGGTTATCGCCATCATCGCCGGCGTGCTGGGCTTCGGCGGCATCGCTGGTACCGCAGCCGGGTTCGCCAAGATCCTGTTCTTTATTTTCTTGGTGCTGCTCGTGGTTTCGGTTCTTGCCAACGTCTTTCGTGGCCGGGGACCGCGTCCGTGACGTGACATAGCGAGTCTGGCCTGCTCCTATTAGGGCTGCCTATAGGAGCCGGCCATTTCGAGGCTCACCATCCCAGTACCCGTTTGTTCTTGGCAACCTGCTCTTTGGATTTAGTTTCACGGTGTCTGGAACAACTGACTCAACTCAGTAAATCCCTAGATACATTTCCTGTTGAAAGAAACTCCTTAATGATCGCCTTTACTATCCCGGAATCCTCGCAAACTAGCCTTGAATCCCACTCATTGCCAAGAATAGAGACTGTTTCATCGTTGGCCAATCCACTCGTATTTGTAAAGGTTCGAACAATATAATCATCGCTGGTATTTTCCCCAAGCGAAATAACTGACTTACTCCCGTCAGTTTCCACCTGTAAGCTTTCTGGGCCTATTTGATCACCATCAACCATATCCAATGTCACCGAGCCTGATTTTTCTAAAATCAAGTCGACAGTTTCCAGAACGCTTTCTAGCTGCACATCATTAGTGTTGCCACCTTGTGCATTTTCACCACTTCCGATTACCCAAGAAAATGAAAACATTATTTCGCCTTTTTCACAGATTTCATGCCAGGTTGCCAATATAGAGTATTTCCTGTTGCTTCCTCATACACTGTCAATGATTTCAACTCAGCCTGTTTTGCCATCGCAGCTATATCACCACGGCAAAATCCACAAACAGCTTTCCCTGTTACAGTTAACGTCATATCTGCCCCGGAGGTTGCGCCAGCGTCAAATGCTTGTTGTATCGCCCCAACTTCAGCATGCGCCGTGCCCATATTCCCATTGGGAAGCACCTTTCCCGATTGGGCACTCTTCTCGGCGATTCGTTCGGCAATTAATGTTGGCTGGTCAACATTCGCACCCGCACGCGCAGTCTGGTTAACGTCGCCAAAAACCGATCCATTCACGCGAGCTTCTGCGGTGACCACTGGTTTAGCAGCGTTTGGAACAGCGTCAGCTGCCTTCAGTTCAAGCCCATCCACCCGACTCGGAGCCGTATCCTCAAGGACAGTCTGACTGTTCAGATCAGCATCACGCCAGATACGCCTCAGACGCTGTTTCCGAACAGCTTTGCCAAACGCTTTAACGGTTTTGCCCAAATGAGTAAGCCGGCCCGCATGGCGGATTTGAGTACCGGCGGCGCCGGCCGCACCGACACCGCCTGTGGCAACCGCCAGTATGGCAGTGAGTATCACGTCAAAAGCCACCGCCCCGGTGAAGTAACTGACTTCGGTATGGTGCTGTATGGCGGCGTAGTCGGCCGCAAAATCGGTGAAGCTTTGCCGGAGTTCGGGATCCGCCATCACCAGGTTGGCGAGGTCATAGGCTTCAGCGATATCCTCGCGGGAGATGTCCGAAGGGTCGAACCCCAAATCCTCAACCCAGCGTCGGTGGCGGGCCTCTTCATAGTTCGCCTGATAGGACTCGAACCAGTGTTCATCCGGGCTTCCCTCACTGGCCGCCCATGCGGACTTCAGGCCATCCAGTATGGTTTGGGTGGGGGAGGACAGATCGGACACGCCGGCCACAAATCGGATAAGCCCCATCCCTGCATCTGAAAACCCTTGGGATACGGCGCCAATGCTCACCAGCCCGCGCCGATACCAAGGCAGTTGCTCGTACTCCCGGGCGAGGTCTTCGGCCTCCTTTCTTTCCTGATTGAGCAGTCCTTCCAGGGCTGCCTGGATTCCCCGGCGTTGCTGGCTGACATCACCATCGGAGGCATCCGAACTCAGGCGGATTGTAGCAAAGCGCCCATTCAGTCCCTGGATCTGAGCCTCGCCATGGGCATCCAGAGTGCCTTTGACGGTCTCCTGATCGGTACTGAGGATAAAAGGAAGATTCGCCACGCCCGTGCCGTCGGGCCAGTGGTAAGCCAGCTTGACGTGGTAAGGGCCTGATCCCGGCAAAGGTGTTTCCGCGACGGGAGGTTCTGGGGCAGGATTAGCGGGCTCGACGGCCGGTGCCAGGGAGTCGGAGCGGGCAAACGCACCACGCGCTCCGGTTGGCCAGTGCTGTTGGAGACGATGCCGAAGTGCTGGTGGCAAGTCGCTGCGCAGCAGGTCGGGGCTTGCCTCGGACTCCGTGAACAGTTCAAACCCGGGCCCATAACGGCTGGCGAGCACAAGACGCCCGTCCTGCAGGTCGTCCAGCAGCTTTCGTTTCTGGGTGTCGGTCAGGTTGCCGCTTTGCGAAAAATCCGCATCCGGAGGCAAATCGATATGGTGGCCCTGGTAGCCCCGGGTAAAGTAATCCCGGGCGACATCCACGGCATTAGATGGATACAACAACCTGGGCAGTATGGTTTCGGTAAAGCCATAGCCGCCCGTGACGTAGAGCGCGTAGGACATTGCGACTGCTTCCTTGTCCTGTGTGTCCTTGGGTCCTTTTTACAGCACTGGGAATGCTATGGCGTTGTTGGTGGGATGGCAAGTGGAAGGGATGAGGTAAGCAGACGCCTCGAGGAAAATCTCAGATTTGCCTGCAACGGGCATTTCAGCACTTGCCCCTTCATTCTCTGGGGAGCAAAAGGCAAGACTTGACCCCGCGCACTCCCTGACCCCGCGCAACTCCCTATGTGTCAATTGGGCAACTCGTTAACACTATGAGCCAACTTTGTTGCTGGCGAGGCAGCTATCCTCGCACTGAAAAAGCAGAGGAGAGTACCGAGTGCAGCAACCCATCAAAACTGAACAGAGATCCAACATCCAAACCACGAAATAGCCTATCAATCTTCTAAAAAATTTCGGAACCGGTCCACAGCACGAAATCCACATTCGCAACTACGGAACGTAGCCTGCAGTCGAATGCTTTTATACAGTTTCAATCTCTGCTCTCTCGCCTCTTCAGATTCTGGGTCTTCAGTAAATGACCCCGAGTCGATCCCGATCGTCAGGTTCAGTCCCTCGACCACAAGAGCTCTATTTTTATAAGTTTGAAAAAGCACCTTTTCATCTGGCAGGTGAGGTATCAATTTTGTGGACAATAAGCTCTTACCAGGTTTCGGGCTCGCGTGATTCCAAATCAGGTAACGATAATGAAGCCCGTGCGTCCTGCAGAACTCGGCCGTTTTCAAATGCGACAAATCGAGCCCAAAGCATGGTTCCTCTATGTACTCGCTAACATTTATCCAGCGATCATCGTCCTTAATAAAGCTCCAGAGGTATTCTCTAGCAGTTTCGTAATCTAATTCAGGCTCATTCTGACCTTTCAAAGGGTCCTGCTCTGACAGATAATCTCTGAAATCTTTTTGTAAGAGCCTAAGGAAACTCTCCGTTTCCGATCGGTGCTGGATGAAAGGGAAATGTCCGTACATTGGATCTTTTCGCTTATACTCCACAACCCCAAACGCTTCATTCCTACTAAAAACAACATCAATATCGACGGGGTAACCCAGCCCGTTATTCAAAAGAATCCTTGTGACCAGTAGACGATTTAGCTCCTGCTCAGACAGCGCCTCAAAATGCTTCCTGTAAGCTTCATTATCTCTCGGTATCTTGCTTTCCGTGTAGTTGCGGTTTACCCATCCTTTTTTTTTGAGACGGAACTCAACCTTATCCTGATATGCTTTTGATGGAGATATCTGACCGTCACGATACTCCAAAACATTGACATCGAGGCCGACGGTTTTTTCGCTCTTTGCCTTCAGGCAAGCATGAACCTCGATCACCTTTTCTCCGCAAGTCTGGGTCAAAAATTCAATGAACTTTGCGTTTGCGAGCGAATCGTCATGAGGGTTATCGCTATCGATAATTTTCCACCAGGTCGTTGGCTCCCATTGCCCTCCCGTTCGAGCCCACCCGAACGAAAAAGAAGTGCCCTCCTTCATCCTTGGCACCAAGGATCTTTCGAAGAACTGCTCTTGCAGAATTCCCTCTATCCTCTTCGGCTTTTCATTCGCCAATAGCAAATCGACATAAACTGATTTGGGTAGATCCATCGCAAACCGCGCAATTTGTGGCTTCGTAAAGATAAGTGACTGACAACACTAATTGATTTAGACGTGGATGTTTAGCACGGGTTTAATCTTCCACTTCCGAGGCGGCGTCAACACGTCACACCGATACAAAATAACAATCATAAATAATTATTTAATCGATTATTTGTATAGTAAAAAACCGAAATTTGGAATAAGGTAGTGACATCACGTCACACGTTTGACCCAGAGAGACAGATGACCAAAACCAAAGATAGTCGAGTTGTACTGGACATTGAGCAAGAGCAAAACTCCAAAGACCAAGAAAATCTGGACCTGCTCAACAAAATTCTAGAGATCTACGACCAGAAACAGGTTGCCGAGTACCTGAACCAACATGGCGGAGAAGATCGCTGCCGCGAAACGATAAATCGTTGGGTAAAAGGCAAGCTGGTGCCTCGACTCTATCACTCCGAGTACGAGGCGCTCCAACGGCTTCTTCCACCGAAACCTGAACACTATGGGAATCCTGACTTTACGTTTATTGATCTATTTGCGGGAATTGGTGGAATCCGTAAGGGCTTTGATGCTATCGGCGGTGAGTGCGTGTTCACATCGGAATGGAACAAGTATGCAGTGCGAACATACAAAGCGAACCATTACTGCGATCCCAAGCGACACTCCTTCAATGGCGACATTCGGGAAATAACTTGGTCTGACAGGGCTAACGCCAGTGAAGAGGAAGCGTACGATAACATTCGCAAATTTATTCCCGATCATGATGTTCTATTGGCAGGATTTCCATGTCAGCCCTTCTCTTTGGCGGGGGTATCGAAGAAAAACTCTCTTGGCAGGAAGCACGGGTTCGAATGCGATGCCCAAGGCACTCTATTCTTTGACGTTGCACGAATCATAGCGGCTAAGCGTCCCCCAGCTTTTGTCCTGGAGAATGTCAAAAATCTCAAAAGTCACGACAAAGGCAAGACGTTCCGGGTGATATGCGAAGCCCTCGACGAGCTGGGCTATGACGTTGCTGACGTCGACGCCCCAAAAGGCAGAGATCCCAAAGTCATAGATGCGGCAAATTTCGTTCCTCAGCACAGAGAACGTATCGTACTTGTTGGATTCCTCAGAGATCTGAATGTCCACCAAGGGTTCACACTAAGAAATATCGAGCAGCTCTTCCCGGCTCAACGACCCAAATTCGGCGATCTGCTGGAGAAAGACGTCGATCCCAAATACACCTTGACTCCAAAGCTTTGGGAATATCTGTTCAAGTACGCTCAAAAACATAGAGAGAAAGGAAACGGATTCGGCTTTGGTTTGACGAGGCCAGACGATACAGCTCGGACGCTTTCAGCCCGCTATCATAAGGATGGATCAGAAATACTTGTTGACCAGGGATTTGATGATAGCCAAGACTTTTACAGCACTCACAATCAGCAAGAAGCTCATCGGCCGAGACGGTTAACTCCTTCCGAGTGTGCGCGTTTAATGGGATTTGACCAACCCGGAGAGAGCAAATTTATCATTCCAGTTTCAGATACTCAGGCATACAGGCAGTTTGGCAACTCGGTTGCAGTGCCTGTTTTCGAAGCCGTGGCAAGGCTAATGAAAGACAGGATTATGCAAGGAAAACTGAAAAAAGAAGCTCTAGAGCGAGAGCGGCCCCAAGTTGAAATGGAGCTGGCCGTTTAAGCCTCCAATTCGAGTTTGTCTAGCGAAAAGGATTATCCATGACCTTACTCTCGGACCACTTCGCTGGCGTTTCTGCGAAACGCCTCAGCGCGGTGGAGACAGAGCGTCATACATCAAACCAGCATGAATTCAACGGCACCAGCGCGATGAAACGCTATCTTGGCATGGGCCGCCAGCGTTTCCTCGCCCGTTTTTTTTATCTGGGTGAAGATGAAGATGACCGCTTGGTGATTGATGATACCGTTACCTGGTATGACGCAAGGGAGAACCACCCTACCCGCTCGGAATACAGACTCTATTTCAGCGATAATGAAGTAATGAACAGAGCAGCCGCGGAAGACGTGCTGATCGCTTCTCTGTGTCGCGATGGAGCTCTTGTTCTACTGGTTGTTTCTTCTGATAGCCCTTTGCTTGAGTCAGTTCTTTGGCTATTCGGCCTTCCAGGCCTTCCCGGAACCGGTTTTGAAACTATTGATCCTTCAACAGCAAAGAGTCAATCCTCCTCCATTTTCGCCAGTATCGCCGAAGAAATCGGACTGGAAATTGAGAACGAGAGTGGAGACCGATGGCTCGATTTGCTTCTGGACAGATTCGGGCTTCAATTTCCATCAACTCGAGCCCTTTCAGCTCTCGCTCTTGAAACTCTCGGAACAACTATCAACGCAATTGAAGCGCCGGATGCTGCTCTCATAACCTTGATGGACAGGGAAGAAGAGCTTTTTCGAGAACTCGAACGCAAAATCGTCAGCGATCACCTGAAAGCAAACGCGGCATCATGGAGCGACGATGTTGATGCCTTTGTTCATTTTTCTCTGAGCGTACACAACCGTCGCAAATCCCGCGCTGGACATGCCCTCGAGAATCATCTCGAGTGGACGTTTTTCCAGAATGATCTGCATTTCAACCGAGGCGCCCACACTGAGGGCCGCTCAAAACCGGATTTCCTGTTCCCTGGCAAGCAGTCTTATCAGGACCCGACTTATCCAGCTGAGCGCTTGACCATGCTCGGGGTCAAGACAAGCTGCAAGGATCGTTGGCGACAGGTCCTGAACGAAGCCAAGCGCATCGATAAGAAGCATTTGCTGACCCTTCAGCCCGCTATATCAGAGCACCAGACACGCGAGATGGAAGACTCCGGACTGTCCCTCGTGCTACCAGAATCTCTGCACACGTCGTATACAGCCGAACAGAAGTCCGGGTTATTAACCCTTAATGAATTCCTCTCAGTCGTAAAAGATCGCCAGCAATGGTCGACAAAGTAGATCGACACACGCGCTCGCGCATGATGTCCGGGATTCGGGGAAAAGACACCAAACCAGAATTGGCGGTCAGATCATTCCTGCATCGGCAAGGCTTCCGATTTCGTCTTCACAAGGGCGATCTGCCCGGGAAGCCGGACCTCTTCTTGCGTCGATATCGGCTGGCAATCTTTGTACATGGCTGTTTCTGGCATCGTCATCAGGGATGCTTCTATACCACCAATCCGGCATCCAGACAGCAATTCTGGTCTGAAAAGTTTGAAGCAAATCAGCGAAGGGATTTGCTTAACCGGGAGCAGTTACTCAAGGAAGGGTGGCGAGTTCTCACAATTTGGGAGTGCGGTCTAAAACATAGAGCAGACCGACTTTGCGAAATCACGGAGTTTATTAAAGGCCCGGACAAAAGTGGAGAGTGGCCTGAAACGCCTCCCAGAGTCAGGAGCGCGCAAACCGAATCTCGGGCCCCCAAGGCTCCTTCTCATTCGGACTGAATGTGGCGCCCTTCTTCTAGTTCTCGGCAGCAAGGAGAGCTTTTTAATCTTTCGCAATGCTGACCTGCCCCCAACTTTCTAATCCATCGTGATCTTAGTAATGTTCATCACCAACATGCGACAACTTCGCCTTTGAGTAAGGCAACACCTTCCTCGCACGTGCAAACAAGAGTACTACCGTGCTAGCTTGCCAAATATGGTCCGCATATCCCCATACTGCCAAGTAATTCAACAGCACTGCAAAACCAACTCCAGGGACGGCTTTTTCTGACTATGAATTTACACACCCTGCGCCTCAGTAACTTTCAGTCGTTTGGCGAAGAGCCAACACTATTGAATCTAGAAGATATTACCTACTTGATTGGACCAAATGGTTCAGGAAAAACAGGAGTATTACAGGCGTTATGTCGCCTTTTCGCGTTCGATCCGTCTTTGCGACGAATTCAACGATCGGATTTTCACGTGCCGTCTGAAGAAGCAAAAAGCCCGGATGAACGGAGCTTTTGGATCGAAGCAGACTTCTTGTTTCCCGAGTTAAGTGAAGACGGCGATAACAGCACTGTTGCACCCCATTTCGGGCACATGCGTTTGGATGGGCCTGACGACGTTCCCAGAGTCCGTTTCCGTCTCAACGCATCGATGGGAGCCGATGGCGACATTGAGGAAGACCTTGTTTACGTTCTAGATTTGAACGCTGATGGTTCTCCGAAAAATGTAGCCCAAGTCCCACGAGCCGAGCGAAACCATATCAAGGTTCACTACCTGCCAGCCCGGCGAGATCCCGCAGACCATATTTCTTATGGAGCCAATGCGCTATTAGGGAGACTCTTACGTTCAATACGATGGGAGGGCGAACGCCAAACTATCAAGGAACTCACTGATCAGATCAGTGAAAACCTTGCTTCCAACGCTTCTGTTCGCACTTTTAGCGAGATATTAAAAACATCTTGGGGCAGATTGCATAAAGGCAATTTTTTTACCGACCCCAAAATTACTTTTGTGGCTTCAGAGATTGAGGCTTTGCTTCGCCATATGTCAATCTCGTTTTCACCTGGACACGATGAGAATCTCGTTGATTTTTCTCGGCTCAGCGATGGACAGAAATCAATGCTATATCTGTCGCTAGTGGTGTCATCACAAGAGATCGGTCAATCGGTCCTTAGCGGAAAAGAGACATCTTTCGACCCAGACAGGCTGAAGCCCCCAGTTTTTTCAATAGTGGCGCTTGAAGAGCCCGAGAACAGTTTATCCCCCCACTACCTTGGCAGAATAGTAAACGCGTTAGATCAGATGACAAGCGGAAATGACGCGCAAGCCTTGATCGCAACCCACGCGCCCTCAATGCTTCGAAGGGTAGACCCAGACAGGATACGCTACCTTCGACTCAGTAAAGAGCGGGAAACCCAAGTTACCTGTATTCAACTACCCGACAAAGCAGATGACGCACACAAATTTGTACGTGAAGCCGTTCAAGCCTTCCCCGAGATTTACTTTTCTCGTTTAGTTGTCCTCGGAGAAGGCGACAGCGAAGAAATAATTCTTCCGAGACTTTTTCGAGCAAAGAACGTTCCGGTTGACGAATCTGGCGTAACAATAGCACCGTTGGGCGGACGGCATGTAAACCACTTCTGGCGTCTACTGACAGCCTTGGAAATACCCTTTCTCACCCTATTGGACTTGGATATAGCCCGCTTTGGAGCGGGATGGGGCCGAATAAAGTATGTGAACGATCAGCTGGCCGCGTATCAACCTGATAAAGTGCTACCTCAAGACTACGAAATACCAGTCTGGAATTCTGGGGAGTATAAAGTTCGCGATTACCCGAATTATTTGACGGCTTTGAGAGAAAGAGACATCTACTTTTCATTCCCGCTGGATCTTGATTTCGCGATGCTTCTTGCCTTTCCCGATGCTTACGATTTGAAGAAAGAGCTATCTGATGACGCGACGATCAAAGCTGTTTTAGGAAAGAGTCACTACTCTGCAGCTCAGTACAGTGGAGATGAGCTGAAGTTTTTCACGACCTACCACCAGCGTTTCAAGCTCGGTAGTAAACCGGCGTCGCATATAGAAGCTTTGGCGAAAATTAGCGATGCAGAACTGAACGCTCGCATGCCAGAGTCTCTATCTATGCTGGCTGACGCCGTTATCGCCAAACTCTCGGAGCTGCCTGAGTGATTGCGATAGAAAAATGGAAGCCTGCGGATAATTTGGTACTTGAGCCGAATGCGTTGAGAGCGGCGACTGAACTCGAACACAGTCTTGCCTTGACCGCAGGCCCTGGAGCGGGAAAAACAGAAATGCTCGCGCAGAGGGCGGATTTCCTGCTGCAAACAGGCACATGCAGGTATCCCAAGCGAATCCTTGCTATTTCATTCAAAGTAGATGCCAGCAAGAACCTAAAAGACCGCGTTCGCAACCGATGCGGATATAGCCTGGCTACGCGCTTCGATAGTTACACCTTTCATGCTTTCGCGAAGCGGATTATCGATCGATTTCGACCTGTACTGCAGGGGAATGATTCTCTGAATGCTGATTACAGGATCGGCGACAGAAAAATCACGCGTGAGCAGATAACATTTGAAGATTTGGTACCTTTGGCAACTAAAATTCTTCGTTCCTCTGCCATCGCGAGAAATGCCATTCGCCAGACTTATAGCGATGTATTTCTTGATGAATTTCAAGACTGCACCAGCCAGCAGTACCAACTCGTAAAAATAGCTTTCGAAAGCACACCCACTCGTCTAACTGCGGTTGGCGACGTGAAGCAGAAAATAATGGGCTGGGCTGGTGCTCTTGAGGGTATTTTCAAAACTTTCGCTGCAGATTTTGACGCAATTCCGTTGAACATGTATCGCAATTTTCGCTCTGCCCCGCTCCTTCTGCGCATGCAGAATGAAATTATCAAAGTGCTCGACCCCGCATCGGTAATGCCAGATCATCAACTCACTGGCTCAGGTGGGGAAGTTTTTACGCAACGATTCGAGAACGGTCTTAAAGAAGCAGAACACCTATCAGAGACAATTGCTGATTGGGTCCATAACGACAAACTGCCACTTTCTGAAATCGCCGTTTTAGTCTCCAAGCAACTCGACTTGTACGCCAATCACCTCATGGCTGAACTTGAAGCGAAAGGAATTCCGTTTCGCAATGAGCATCAGATGCAAGACATTACGGCAGAGCCAGCTGCACGGCTTGTGGTCGACTATTTATCGTGTCTTTACGGTCAGCGTGAACCCAAAGCCTGGGTTCGATTAGTCAAGCAATTAGTTCCTTTTGAAGACGAAGAAATACTTTCTAGCGCAAGGCAAGATCTCGACCGTTTGATCAAGGGACAGCGCAGAGAAATTTCCACCAACGAACCAAAGGAAGCTCCGCATCAAGGCTGGTGGGATTTTGTGTGTGCTTTTCTAAAACATACTGGCGTCGAGACTCTTACAGCCCTCTCACCCGATTATGAGTCGACTGATCGCTTGAGGGGCATTTTAAGGGACACAAAAAAACATATTGAAGGTTTGCTGAGAATAGAGCCTGATTTACCAAGAGCTCTTGAACGTTTCGCTGACGACCAAGCAGTTCGTATCTTGACCATCCATAAAAGTAAGGGCCTTGAATTCGACTCTGTCATTATAATGGCAGTGGAGAATGAGATTTTCTTCGGCAACCAAGATGAGAATCGGTGTGCTTTTTTTGTTGGTGTATCTAGGGCGAAGGAACGTTTAGTACTAACTTGTGCGGATTATCGAGAAAGACCTGATGGGTACACGAAAAGATGGCAAGAAAAGCGCTCTCCGCAAAATGAGTACTTCGGCTACAGCGCCCCATTCGTTTAAGCCTTATTGCAACTACAGAGTCTGGCATAGGCAAAATTTTTGTGGGTAATAATGCGGGTAACTATCAATTCTAATTATTTTTTATTAACATAATTCAATAGTTTATTGAGCCAGTTATATTGACGCCGTCTCCACCATGCGAGGATCCGAAGCCGCCCAAATGTAACTATCCCTTAAAGCCAGAGTTCCACTTTTCGTTCGCCCCCACGTTTAGTCAGGCCACCAAACCATGCAAGGGGGCCGGAATCATTGAACCACTACAGGTCGGAATCGAACCGGCGTACACGGAGTTGCAGGGCGCTTAATCTGGTTTCAGTTTTCTCTTTAGTTTCAAAACGCTATAGTGATATTATCCCTTTCAGTAAACGCTCTTTGCGCTCACTTATAGCCCTTTCAAATCAACAATATGCGTTTGCGTTTTCTCACCTACTCCGCTTCCGTGCGCGGCGACAAAATCATTGCGTTGCTGCCGCCGAAATTGGTTGACGTTATTAGATCAACCAGCAACCCTCATTAACGGCAGATGAATTCCATAGTGCTGTGCGATGGCCCAGGCGCAGAGTATTACCGCCGCAACACTTGCGGTTGATGCGGCTCTCCAGATTACCCTGCGAAATCCTTGACCATGTTCGATTTTTGCCAATTGTTTTCGGTGGTCCTTGGCATCTTGGTAGGCCTTGTCGAACCTATGAATCGCTTGTTTAAGCTCCGACGCTAGCTGGCTCACATCACTTTGTTTCAGGACATGCTCGTTAACTTTATTTGTCCCCCAGCCGGCATTTGCCTTGGTCGTCTTTTTTGCTTCTTGCGCCACTGTTCGAATTAAATCGTCGACCCTCTGTGAGATTTCCCCAGGGGCCTTCTCGTTGCCTTTAAAAAAAGCGTTCCGTGCCATCTCAGTGATCTCCGATGCCCAATCGCTGCTGTCACGAGCCATCCTATTCTCCTTAAACCTATCTTTTCCCAAGTGTAAAAAATTGTCTGATTACTATTCCACCTGGATAAGCTCTGAAAGCTAGACCAAGAGGCAGGTTAATGTTTAATCTGTATAAATATACAGCTTAAAGGTCCAAGCAATGTTTTTCACCTCAAGAATGCTCGAGCAACTTCAGGACGCATTCGGAGAAGGCGCAGAGGCGTCGATCATCCTCTACCCGGGCGGGTTTGATATTGAGGTCGACTACGGCCCCTTTTCCAAGGTCACCAAGAGCGTCCACTGCAAGGAATACCGAAACGCTAAACCGGTCAGCGAGGAACAAATGCAGGTGGCTTGGCGGCGGGTCACACGCACCCTGCTCGACACCCGCCGGCGTTTTGATCTGATGAAACTGGAGCGGACCAGGTCGTGAGAATCACTGCTGATATGCTGTGTGACCTGGAGTGCGCGATCGCGCGGGATGCCATTGCATCGGTCGTCGTGACGCCCGACCATTTCTATATCCAGGTGTCGTGGGAGGCGGGTCGTTTCGTTCGGCGGGAGAAATGGGGGCGGACGGAATACGGGATATCACAGAAGGCAAGAGACCAGGCCGCCCGTGACTGGGCCCAGTTGATCAGCCTGTTCGTGGATCCGGAAGGCTACAATTCGACGGTCATCAGAGAAAATGAAAGGCCGCTGTTTGATGGATCTCATGGCTGGATAGGCCAACCTCCACAACGGTAAGACTGTAAAGGTGGCTGCCAGATCTTGCGTCCCTGGGGAAGTCCCTCTCCCCGGGACGTCACTTCAGGTGGAGAGCGCTGCCAATCCGATTGGCGCCAACTCATGTAGGAATGCGATCGTGGCGATAAAGATCAAAGCTGGCCAGATATATGGTCTTGCCCTGTCACTTTCAGCCATCTTGCGCAATGCCTCCAGAAATCTGCTAGGATCAAACATAGTTCACCTCGCCCGCAAAGTGTGGTGTAACCAGAAGCCTCGAGCAGTTGCAGCTGCCGGGGCTTCGCACTTTGTGCCCTTCAGTCAAGTTCTCCATACATTCCTCTCATAAACGTCATCTCTCTGTAATGGACGCTTTCAGCTTAATTCAGCTTTTCGCGGCTGGACAGTTACGAAAGGTTTTTGTTTCAGGACTATTGCTGCACAAATTTGAAGCTTTACGAGAGGTAGATGATATAAATTTTCATCTAATGGGCTGCGGCTGCGGGTGGCAGATCTCGCACACGATCGGTTGCCCATGTCTGGTTTTCTCAGTAAATCAGGCCTGTAAACTGCGCGGCGTGGATAGGTGCTGACCACAGCCGGCACGGACGCTGGCCGCATCCGCTTACTTGCTGATGCATGTTGTTAAAAGGCGGAAGCCTCCCCGGGGAGCGATCCACTCCCCGGGGTTTTCCTATCAGTGAATAGCGATCCTCTTCAGGCACGCCTCGATAAACGCCGGCAGCTCCATGCAAGGAAACACCACGCTATCCCGGAATACCTGAATAGGAACGCTACGGCTTCGATAAACTTTTCGGTCATGAAGGACGAAACGGGCAAAAATTGCAGTTTTCCGCGGTATTTTCGCACCTGCAGAGAACAGGACGAACGATTGACGCGTCTAACTGCTGCACAAGGAGAAAATTGGAGGCGCGGGTCGGAATCGAACCGGCGTACACGGAGTTGCAGTCCGCTGCATAACCACTCTGCCACCGCGCCGGGGAAAGCCTTTGAAACGGGCTTTTGCTCTCAGGAGGCATTGAGAGACTTGGATTGTGATTTCCAACCGGCGGAACCGGAGAGAAATTGGAGCGGGAAACGAGATTCGAACTCGCGACCCCAACCTTGGCAAGGTTGTGCTCTACCAACTGAGCTATTCCCGCTCTTCAAAGAACCTGAAACCAAGTTCTTCCGCCAGGCCTTTGGGGCGCCCGACCGAGCACGCTCTTTATTGTGCTCATCCCTGCCCTCGCTTTTTCAAACGCTGTGGTATCAGCGTTTGGCTCGGGCGTTCGCTGCGGTGCAGCTCACCCAACTGAGCTATTCCCGCCCTACTCTCCAAACCTGAACACAGGTTTTGAAGAATAACTTCGTTGCGATGAATCGCTGTCATCGCTGAAGTGGCGCATATATTAATGGATCAGCCCGGGGTGTCAACCCTTTTTTTGATTCAGCTGTTCACCCTAACTGATTGATTATTCTTTAAACAGAACCCTTTACTCCCCGGCTTTGGGGAACAGATCCGGCCAGGCCGCCTTCAGGTAAAGGTACATGGACCACAGGGTCAGGATCGCGGCGACGTACAGCAGCACCTTGCCGAGAATGGCGCCTACCGTGCCGATCGGGAACGCCAGCAGCATGATGATGGACACCATCTGGGCGGTGGTCTTGATCTTGCCGATGTAGGACACCGCCACGCTGGCGCGTTTGCCCATTTCCGCCATCCATTCCCGTAAGGCCGAGATCACGATCTCGCGGCCGATGATGATGCTCGCCGGGATCGTCATCAACATAGAATGGTGCTCGTCCACCAGAACCGTCAGCGCGATGGCCACCATCAACTTGTCGGCGACCGGATCAAGGAAGGCGCCAAACGGCGTGCTCTGGTTCAGGCGGCGGGCCAGGTAGCCATCGAGCCAGTCGGTGGCGCCGGCCAGGGCGAAAATGGCCGCGCTGGTCAGGAAGTGCCACTCGAATGGCAGATAAAAGATCACGACGAAGACCGGGATCATCACAATCCGGGACACCGTCAGTATGTTGGGTAGATTCATTCGCCCTACTCGTTGTGAAGTGCTGCGTAAATCGATTCGGCCAGCCCGCGGCTGATGCCCCGGACCTTGGCAATCTCCGTGACACTGGCCTTCTTGATCTCCTGGATGCCGCCGAAATAACGGATCAGCTCCCGTCGGCGTTTCGCACCCACGCCCTCGATACCTTCCAGCGTGGACTGCCGGCGCTTTTTGTCTCGCCGTGCCCGGTGGCCGGTGATGGCAAACCGGTGCGATTCGTCGCGAATGTGCTGGATCAGATGCAACGCCGGTGAATCGGAGGGTACCCGGAACGTGGCGTCCGTCAAGGCATCGATCAATTGTTCCATGCCGGCTTTACGGGTGACGCCCTTGGCCACGCCGATCAGCGTAATGTCCGAAAGACCCAGTTGTTCGAACACGTCCCGGGCCACATTGAGCTGCCCTTTACCGCCATCGACAAACACCAGATCCGGCCGCTTGCCCTCGCCAGACTTGATGCGCGTATAGCGCCGCGTCAGGACCTGGCGCATGGCGCCGTAGTCGTCACCCCCGGTCACGCCCTCGATGTTGTACAGGCGATAGTCGCTCTTGAGCGGCCCGTTTTCGTCGAACACCACGCAAGACGCCACCGTATTCTCGCCGTGACTGTGGCTGATATCAAAGCATTCCATGCGCGACGGCGTTTCCTTGAGCTCAAGCAGGTCCCGCAACGCCAGCAGACGGCGATAGACGGTTTCCTTGCTGGCCAGGTGCGTCAGCAGGGTCTGCTCGGCGTTGGTGGCGGCCAGGTCCAGCCAGCGGCGTCGCTCACCCCGGACGTTCTTGCGGATGCGTACCTCGCGCCCGGCCGCTTCCGTGAGCGCCTGTGACAAGACGTCCTGTTCCTCGACATCCACCGGCACCAGCACTTCTCGCGGAAACTCACGCTGGGCATCGCCGCCGAAATAGAACTGCCCCAGGAAGGCGCTGAGCAGCTCGGCGTCGGACTGTTCCAGCGAGAACCGGGGGAAATAATCCTTGGTGCCCAGCACGCGCCCGCCCCTTACGAGAATCACCACGACGCACACCACACCCGCGTCCTGCGCCATGGCGATGACATCGGCGTCGCCGCCGCTGGCTTCGATGGACTGCTGCTCCTGGACGTGGCGCAGGTGGTTCACCTGGTCGCGATAGATCGCTGCTTTCTCGAACTCCAGGGCCTGGCTGGCGGTTTCCATGGACTGCATCAGGTCGTCCAGGATGGCCGGGTTCTTGCCCTCCAGGAACATGGTGGCGTGGCGGATGTCGTCGGCGTAGTCCTCGGGCGAGATATAGCCCACGCACGGCGCCGTGCAGCGGTTGATCTGGTACTGCAGGCACGGGCGCGACCGGTTGTTGAAATAGCTGTCAGAACAATTTCTTATGCGGAAAATCTTCTGCAGTACATTAAGGCTTTCGCGCACCGCGCCAGAGCTGGGGTACGGGCCGAACCAGCTGCCCTTGGCGCGCCGGGTGCGACCCCGGCGGAAGGTCAGCGAGGGGTATTTGTCGTGACCCGAAAGATAGATATACGGATAGGACTTGTCGTCCCGGAGCAGGATGTTATACGGCGGCCTCAGGGACTTGATGAGGTTCTGTTCCAGCAGCAAGGCTTCGGTTTCGCTGCCGGTGATGGTCACCTCGACCTGGGCGATACGGCTGACCAGGGCCTCCGTCTTGGCGGACAGGCCACTCTTGCGGAAGTAGCTGCTGACGCGGTTCTTGAGGTTACGGGCCTTACCGACGTACAGCACCTCACCGGCCGCATCCAGCATCCGGTAGACGCCGGGACGTTCGGTGAGTCGCTTGAGAAAGGTCTTGCTGTCGAATTCGTGGGCCGTGTCAGACTTTGTCGGCATCAAGCAACCCGAGTCTGACGGCCATCAGGGCAAGCTCCACGTCACTGGAAATATCCAGCTTCTCGAAAATCCGGTAACGATAGCTGTTGACCGTTTTGGGGCTGAGGCAAAGCTTGTCGGAGATGTCCTGCACTTTCTGGCAATCCACCACCATCATGGCAATTTGCAGTTCGCGCTCGGACAGTTTGTCGAAGATGGACAGCTTGTCGTCGTCCGGGCTGTCGCCGCCCAGCTGCTTGAGCGCCATTTTCTGGGCGATTTCCGGGCTGATGTAACGCTGGCCGGTGTGTGCCATGCGGATGGCTCGGACCATCTCCTTGATATCGGCGCTTTTGGTGATGTAGGCGGACGCGCCGGCCTGCATGACCCGGGTTGGGTAGGGATCGTCGGCGCAGGCCGTCACCACAATCACGCGCACCGAATCTTCGATACGCAGGATTCGCCGTGTGGCTTCCAGTCCGCCGATGCCGGGCATCCGGATGTCCATCAACACAATATCGGGGACATCCTTGCGGACGAAGTCGACGGCATCCTCACCGGACGCGGCCTGACCAATCACCTCGATATCCGTGTTGTCTGCCAGCATCCGCGTGATGCCTGATCGAACCAGCTCGTGGTCGTCTACAACCAGGACCCTGATCAAAATCCACCCCGCACTTTATTCGCTATTTTGATGAGCCAAGCTCATTGACTGCCGCCACACCTCGCTGACCAGGCATGGCAATATGCCGAACGGAAGCGTCTGCGCGCCTCCTCGCAGAATTGTATCGTCTAAGGGGCTTGCGGGATACCCGTCAAACCAACTAATTCCGCATAGCGGACCCGGGGCCATTGCCCTGTTTCGGGCCCAGTCCGGCGGTGTTCTCGACAGGATTGAACCACACCACCAGATCCCCCTGCTTGACCGCTGTCATGACCTGGGCCTTTTCAGCCATCGGTGATTCCGTGTCGTTAACGCCGTGATATCGGGTGCAGTACTCCTCGACCAGGCCTTCGAGCTGGTCGTCCGACAGCAGCTCGGTTTCCACGATGAAAGGCTCCTGCCGGGGATCGGCTTCCGGGGATTTCTCGGTGTCGTCAGTCATGGCGAAGCGTGCCTCTGGTGGCGTGGTTGAAAAGGGAGCGGAACGGTACAGATCCGGCGTGGACTGTACCTTACCAGAACAGCCCGATTCATTTACTATCGGCGCCCGGTTTTATAGAAGGCATTGCCCGGTGACTGATCGCTCCGTTTTCAAACTCACGCTTCCCATCCTGTTTGGCTATATTCCGTTGGGCATGGCCTTTGGCGTGCTGTTCGTGACCCAGCTCGACTACCCCTGGTGGGGTGCCACCCTGATGTCCCTGGCCATCTACGCCGGAGCCGGCCAGATTCTCGCCGTCAGCCTGCTGGCCGCTCATGCCGGTCTGCTGGAAGTGTTTGTGGCCCTGTTTGTCCTCAACGCCCGCCACCTGTTTTACGGCCTGTCTTTGCTCGGCCGCTTCCGGGGCGCTGGCTGGCGCAAGGGCTACCTGATTTTCGGTCTGACGGACGAGACCTATTCCCTGCTGACCAGCCGCGACCGGACGGGCGATGCCGCGGCCGAGCAGCGTCGGGACGTGCTGATCACCCTGTACAACCAGTCCTACTGGGTGATCGGCTCGACACTGGGCGCCTGGTTGGGACGCGCGGTGAGTTTCGACAGTACCGGCATCGAATTCGCGCTGGTGGCGCTGTTCATCGTGTTGACCATCGAGCAATACAAGGTCCTGGGGCAAATGCTGCCGATCTGGATCGGTGCGGCCGCTGCGGGCCTGAGCCTGGCCCTGCTTCCCGCGGATCAGCAACTGATCGGCGCGGTGGTCCTGGCCACCCTGACGCTGCTGACGCATTATCGTTTCCATCGCCCGACCGAGGCCACAGGCTCACAGGAGCGCAGCCATGGATGATATGACCTACCTCCTGGCCTTTATCGCCGTCGGGACCCTCGCGACGTTTGCGACACGAGTGATCCCGTTCGCCTTTTTCTCCAGGCACAGCGAGCATCCGCTGATCCAGCACCTGGGTCGATTCCTGCCGGCGGCGGTCATGTCCCTGCTGGTGGTGATTTTCCTGCTGCGCTCGGGCAACTGGTCGGCGCCAGTTCTGGGAGCGGATGCGCTGGTACCCAGCCTGATTGTGGTGGGGCTGCATCTGTGGCGTCGTAACGCCCTGCTCTCCATTATTGCAGGCACGGCCTGCTATATGGCGATCCAGCAGGCTGGCTTGAGCTGATTCAGACAGAGCCGCCCCGGCGCGGACAGCTCGATGACCTCAATGGCGGTTCCAGAAGTCCTGATGCACCCGGGCCGCCTCGTCCTCGAGTAGCGGCCCAATCACGACGACCTCCCGTTGACCGGCCTCAAACACGGTTCGACACGGCAAATCCAGCGTCGGGTTTTCCGGGTGGTTGCCGGTAATCGATTTCAGACGCTTTTCGCTGACGCCGTAAACCACGCGCCCCAGTCCGGCCCAGTAAGCCGCTCCCGCACACATCGCACAGGGTTCCGCCGAGACGTACATGGTGCATTGGCCCAGGAAATCCGGGCGGTAGGCTTTGCTGGCTCGCGTCATCAGCACCCGCTCCGCGTGGCCGGTCATGTCCTGGTCCGGCAGGAACGCATTCACCTGCTCCATCAGCACGTCGTTGTCCGGCCCCACCAGCATCGCGGTAAACGGGTGCACGCCCTCTTTCGCAATGGCTTCCGAAAGCGCGATGGTCGAGCGCAGAAATTTGAGATCGGTGTCGTTATATTCCACGTTAAAATATATTCCCATCTTTATGACTTATATGGATTTAAACCGGGCTATTTCTTTTTCGGAAGGCTCCAGCCGAAGAAGATCTGTTGCACCCACTGTACCGACTTGAACAGGATCAGGCTGATAAAGGCCAGGAAGAACAGGCCGGCAAACGCCTGGGGAATCTTGAAGAACGATGTCGAGAACTGGATGAAGTACCCCAGCCCCTCTTCCGCAGCCACGAATTCGGCCACCACGGCACCGATAATCGCCAGCGTGATGGCCACCTTGAGGCCGCTGAAGATGTGCGGGATGGCATAGGGAATCCGGATCTGCCAGGTTTCACGGCGGATCGGCGCATCCAGCGAGCGGCTCAGTTCGATCAGCTCCGCCGGCGTTTCGTTGATGCCCGTTGCGGTAGACACCACCAGCGGGAAGAACGTCAGCAGACAGGTGATCAGCACCCGCGACGGGTCGTCCGAGCCCATCAGCACGATGATCAGCGGCGCCACGGCCACGACCGGGGTCGACTGGATCACCACCAGCAGCGGATACAGCGTGCGCGACAGCAACTCGGACCGCATCATGGCGATGGCCAGCGGAATGCTGATGGCGATCGAGATCGCAAACCCCATCAGCGCGACGCTCAACGTGGCCCACAGGTGTTCCATCCAGCGACTGAATGCCACATTCAGGAACGCGTGAAAGATCGCGGATGGGGCCGGCAGTACGAACGTCGGCAGCTGCGCCAGGCGGCAGACCGCTTCCCACAGGACGATCAGGCCGACAAAGAACAGGCCAGGCGCAAACCGCAGTAGCTGCTGTTGCAGTCTGGAATCAGGCGACGGCTTCGGGTTCATAGATGTGCTTCCTTATCCGGTCGGTCAGATCGCTGAAACGGGGTTCCCTGATGGTTTCGGCGCTGCGCGGGCGCGGCAGGTCGATGTCGATGAGGTCGAGCACGGTACCCGGGCGCTTGCTCATCACCAGCACCCGGTCCGCCAGCAGCACGGCTTCGGAGATGGAGTGCGTGATGAACAGCACCGTTTTGGGCTGCTCGTTCCAGATCTTCAGCAGGTCGAAGCCGATTTGTTCCCGGGTCATGGCGTCGAGTGCCGAGAACGGCTCGTCCATCAGCAGGATGTCGGGGTTGAGCAACAGGGCGCGGACAATCCCGACCCGCTGCTGCATACCGCCGGACAGCTCATCGGGCATCTTGTCGCCAAAGGCTTCCAGGCCGGCGATCGCGAGCAGCTCGTCGGCGCGTTTTTCATCCTGCCGGTTGTAGCGGCCGTATTTGTGCTTCAGCGGAAACAGGACGTTCTTGCGAACGCTCAGCCAGGGCAACAGCGTCGGCTTCTGAAAGACAATGCCCACGTCGTCCCGGGGGCCGTCCACCTGCTTGCCGAAAACGCTCACCTCGCCATGACTGGGAATCAGAAGCCCCGAGACCATGCGCAGCAGGGTCGACTTACCGCAGCCGGAGGGGCCCACCACCGCCACGAATTCGTGACGGTGAATTTCCAGGTTGATGTCCTGCACGGCCATGGGCGCGTCGGGCGCGGGATCATATCGATGCCCGACGCCGTCCATCCGCACGAACGCGCGTTCGTGTTGCTGGGTCATATCACTTCGACTCCGGGGCAAAGCCACGTTTGACGATGGTTTCCGGATCCAGGGACGACGCCGGCAGATCGTTCGCTTCCGCGACGTAGGTCCAGGTCTGGGCGATCCGCTCCGGCGTGAAGACGCCGACGCCGTCCTGCTCGGTGGCCTCGTTGAAGATCAACTTCATGGTGTCGCGTATCTGGCCCGCGGCGACGTCGGGATCCACTTCGGGCACCATGGTGTGCAGGTCCTCGCCGGCTTTCTCCGGGTTATCGCGGGTGAAGGCCACGGACTTGGCGAAGGCTTTCAGAAAGCGCCTGGCCACCTCCGGCCGTTTCTCCAGGAACGTGTCGCTGGCCAGGATCGCGGAGCTGTAGAGTTCAAGCCCGGCTTCGGACCAGGGCAATACGCGGAGGGCCTTGCCAGCATCGGCGGCCTGGCTCTGGAACAGCGCCACATTGGTCACCCAGGCAATGATGGCGTCGGTGTTGCCCGTCATCAGCATGGGCCCCAGGGCCCCGGGATCGGTCTTGGTCAGCTTGATGTCGTGCGCCGCCAGGCCGTTTTCTTTCAGCACGATGGGCAAGAAGGCGTTTGAGGACGTGAACGGCGAAGTGGCGACGGTCTTGCCCTTGATGTCGCCGATGCTATGGATGTCACTGCTCTGCAGCACGAAAAACGCGTGAGGCGCCTGGGTAAACAGCGGATAAACGGCACTGACGGGCACGTCATCCTGCGCCTTGGCGGCCATCAGCGCGCCGATATCCGCACTGCCGATGTCGGACTGGCCGGTCGCCATCTTGGTCACCGCGTCGGTGGAACCCCGCCCGCTGGCAATACTCACCTCAAGCCCGGCATCGGCGAAGTAGCCTTCCTGAATACCCACGTAGACCGGCGCCTTGTCGCCACCCGGCAGCCAATCCAACTGGAACACCACCTTGTCAGCGGCCGCCGCCAGGCTGCTCGTGCCCAGCGCGGCCGCCATCAACAGCATTCGGGAACATTTCATCATCATGGGTACTCTCCGTTTCGGTCTACGTTGCTTTCGTTATCGTTGGGTCTTGCGGCGTTGCGCGCTCTCGCATGGCGGGCCGCTCAAGCCGGGCCTGACGCCAGTCCGCCAGCCCCACGAGGACAATGGCGGCAGCAATCAGGACAAAGCCGGTGATGTCCGTGACGGACGGGGTTTCGTTAAGGATCAGGAAGGACGCGAGAATGCCCACAGCCGGGACCGCCGCGGAATTCAGAGACAGGCTCACGGCTGGCAGCGAGCGCATCGCGGCAACCTGTGCAGCGACACACAGCCCGGACGCGACGATGCCGCTGAACAGGATGTTCAGGCCAAACGACAGGCTCCACTGAATGTCGGCGGGGTCTTCGAGCCACAGGGCGATGGGCGCCAGCGCGGTGACGGACATGCCGATCTGCCAGGGAATCAGCGACAACACATCCCCGTGCCACCGGTGGCGGCGGACGTGAATCAGGCCGGCGGTCCAGACCAGCGTGGCACAGACAATCAGCGCAATGCCGGTCAGGACGTCGCTGTCTGCCAGCTCCAGAGACAGCGGGTTGATGATCGTTAGCAGCCCGGTCAGCCCCAAGCCGACGCCGATGGCTTTCGGCAGGTTCAGGCGTTCTCCCAGAAACAGGGCGGCCGCCGGTACCACCCAGATGGGCGTGGTATAGGCGAGAATGACGGCTCGGCCCGCCGGCAGGTACTGAAGCCCCAGTGTCGCCAGGGTAATAAAGCCCATGTTCTGAAGGACGCCGACGGACAGCACCACCGGCCAGTCGCGCTTGTGCGGCAGGCGCAGGTTGCCGGTCAGGTAGGCAATCACCAGCATTGTGGAGACGCCGAGCAGCATGCGCAGGGCGGTGTACAGCAGCGGCGGACTCTGGGCCAGCCCCAGTTTCATCACCGGAAAGTTGCACCCCCACCCCAGCGCGGTGCAGGCCAGCAACAGATAGCCGAGCCCCCAGTTATACTGGGCGCCCGCGCTTTCCGGGCGATCGGCTCCAACCTGGCGTGTTACTGGCATGGGTTTGTCCTGGTCGCGTTCAAATCGATCGCCGATCGACCTTTCGGATCGGCTGTCTGCCCAGCTGGCCAACTTTCCAGAAACGCCTGTGACGCTTTACAAAGCATCGCCAGGGCAGCCTTGAAATTATCCTGACCAGCTATTCAGCATTTATCGAATGCAAACCAGGTGCCACATTGTGGACGTGGTCAAACCCGCATTTCAGCGCGCTGGCGCCTCGGCCATGCACTGAAATGAGCCATTCCGATCCGATACGCACCGGTAACGGGCCGGCCCGCTCCAAGGCAGCCCGCAAACCAATCTCACCTCGTCCCGGATGCCAACCTGTCCAACCGGTCAGCTTTGAAGGAGGGTTTTTATATCGGCGAGGAGGTGTCGGCGGACGATCCACGAGCCCGGAACGTTGAGTTCGACATGATCCGCAACACCCGCAGAAGCCGGAACCGCTTGAGGAGGCGATCATCACCTTCGCCAACAGCATTGAGCGAAAGAGCCCTGTCTGAAAGCGGCCGCCTTGCCAATCCTTATAGCGACGTTAATGTCGGCGGTCCGACGGCCTCGGGCAGCCCCGCCCGCTGCCTCAGAGACCGGTAACCAACGTCCACAGCGCGTTCGGATAGCGTCTATCGTGGTCTGCGATCTGTTACAAAATGTATCCCCGGCCTAGAATAGGCGGTCAACTCGCTTTCTACGGAGACCGCCCAGACCCATGAGTGACCACAGGCCCGCCTACAACCTGCGCATTCGCGCTGCGACCCGCCAGTCCGACGAATCGGGCCAAGACGTCGTGGTGTATCACTGGGGACGCATTATCGGCGTGGTGCTGGTTAGCGTGATCGTATTGGCCATTCTCGGTTTTTTGCTCTGGTCCTGGGTCAGCGGACCGGATTCGACCGACAACCAGTCGCGACTGGTCGCTGCAGGCAAGGTGGTGACTCAGGAGCCAGCCCTGCCTGAGCCCACGACGCCCACAGAAGCGCAGATACCCTCGAACGATTCGATGAACGGCCTGCCGGAGACGCCCAAGAGTACGGAATCTCCCGAAACCGATACCCCGCCCGGTGACATGCAGGCAGAATCAAGCGAGCCGAACACGCCGGTCCCCGAAGACACTCAGGCCGGGACGGGTGCCCCTGACGCGGGAACCGCCGCTCCGGAAGTGGAGACCGGGACCGCAATGACTCAGGAAGAGAAAGCGCCTTCCGTCATTGCTGATCCCGCTCAGGCACCGGCTCCTGCAGACGACGCTGAAGTCGGCTCATTTACGGTTGAGGAACCGGCACCCCCAGCCGCGGAAGACGAGGGCAATAGCCGCGTGACCATCAAGTCCGATCATCTGCTGCGGGCGCAGCTTACCCCGGCCGTCGACGGGCACGAACCCACCACGGTGCTGCCGTCACTGGTGCATATGGGCGATGACGACCTGATCAAGGTCTACTACTTCAATGAACTCAAGGGGCTGAAGGGCCATACGGTCTACCACGACTGGTATCTGGGCGACCAGCGCATGGCCCGGGTGTCGATCGATGCCTACCTCGACCAGATGCGGGCGTCGAGCAGCAAGAACATCAATCGCAGTATGCTGGGGGACTGGCGTGTGAAGACGGTAACCGATGAAGGCGACGTGCTGGCAACGGGCCGGTTCCGGGTGACTGAATAGAACCGGCCAGCCTGAACGACACCCCTTCAGAGCAACGGCTGGCGGGCGATCAGGTAGATGTCCATGATCCAGCCGTGCTGCTCTCTCAGCGCGGCCCGACGGGCTTTGATCAGCGGACTGACATCCTGCAGCGGACCGTCGATCAGGCACTGCTTGTCCATCCCCAGATAAGCGCCCCACCAGATCCGAAGCCCCTCGGGCGGCAGCGCGTCGAAAGCACCGCCGCTATCGAGCATCACGGCTACGGACGCAGCATCATCCGGCCAGCCCCGCTCGCGCAGACGGCGACCGGTGGTGATGTGCACCGGTTCGGCCAGCGCGTTCAGGGGAATCCGATGGGCAGCGGTCAGCACCTGCAGACTGGTAATACCCGGTACAACATCCACATCGACCGCTCGTCCTGCACGCGCCAAACGATCGGCAATACGCAGACTGCTGTCATACAGGGATGGGTCGCCCCAGATCAGCAGACCCACGCGGCCCCCCTCAGTCAGGTGCTCGGCAATTTGCGCGTCCCAAACCCGGGCAATCGCCGCATGCCAATCGTCGACGGCCTCGAGATAATCGCCACTCGCCGCCCGCCTGGGGAGATCGAACTCAACCACGCGGGCGCCGGAGTCGTTCGTCAACAGGGTGTCACAGAGCAGCCGCCGCAGATCCACCAGGTCGGACTTGGCGTCGCCCTTGCGGGGCAACAGAATCAGATCCGCGTCGTTCAGGGCGCGCACCGCGGCCAGGGTCACGTGATCCGGGTTGCCGGTGCCAATGCCGATGAGGGACAGGTGAATCATTGGGGTTCCCCTTCCCCGCCGAACTCGGTACCCGCGAAGGGTGAATCCGCCGACTGGGGTCGAAAGCGGCGATCATACCCGACGGCGTAGAGGCTGCTTTCGGAGAAATCCTCGGTGCCCAACGCCGGGCCAACCAGAATCAAGGCGGTCCGGTTCATGGACGAATCCATTACCGCTTCGATGGTTGCCAACGTTCCCCGCAGCACGCGTTCATCCGGCCAACTGGCTCGCCAGACAATGGCCACCGGACAATCGGCACCGTAATACGGCGCCAGATCCTCAACCACTTGCGACAGGTTATGGATCGACAGGTGAATCGCCAGTGTGGTGCCCGTGCGGGCGAAGTTGGCGAGGGTTTCACCCACCGGCATGGCACTGGCCCGGCCGGGTGTCCGGGTCAGCACCACGGATTGCGCCACGCCCGGAAGGGTCAGCTCCTGACCCAACGTCGCGGCAGCCGCCGCAAACGACGGCACGCCGGGCGTGATCTCGTAGGGAATATCCAGAGCCCGCAGCCGCCGTAGTTGCTCACCCAGTGCCGACCAGACCGAGAGATCGCCCGAGTGCAGGCGCGCCACATCCAGCCCCGCGTCATGGGCGGACTGGATTTCCGCGATGATCTCATCCAGGGACAGGGGCGCCGTGTTGATGATCCGCGCCTCCGGCGGGCAATGCGCCAGTATCGCCTCAGGCACCAGCGAGCCGGCATAGAGGCAAACCGGACAGGACGCGATCCGGTCACGGCCGCGTAGGGTCAGCAGATCGGCCGCGCCGGGGCCGGCCCCAATAAAATGGACGGTCATGGTTCAACTCCTTCAGCCATGGCAGCGGTGGCCATACGGTCACTGGATATCACACGTGGGCCCAGTAAACGGCTGCCGGCGCCGGCACCGAGCTGCGCGACGGCTTCCGCCACACTGCCCACGCCTTTCGCTTGCTGACTGGCCTCTGATTGGGTCAATGTCACGGCGCCAGAAAGCTCGTGATCCGCGACCGGGATAACGGGTAATGACAGAGCTCGCCCCAAAGCCTCAACCCGTGGCAGCATGGATTCGGCCGCTGCCAGGTGATCGACCGCTCCATAGCGTTCAATCAGTTGGACCAGCGCTTCTTGCAGGGCCGATGCATCAGCGTCCTGACGAAACCCGAAACCCGCCACCTTCATCGGGTCACCCGCCACTGCACGATGGGATAGCTGCCCTTCCAGCCCCGGCGGGTGCCGATGGGCGCAGCGTGGCTGAGCTCCAGCCGCAGCAATTCGCCGCCCCGGGACGCTTGCCATTGTGCCAGCAGGGTTTCGGATTCCAGCGTCACTGCGTTCGCGACCAGGCGCGTGCCTGACGGAAGCCTCTCCCAGAGCGTCGCCAACAGGTTGTCCGATAGACCGCCGCCAATAAAGACGGCATCCGGCTGTGGCTGATCCGACAACGCCGCCGGTACGGCTCCCTCAATGACGTTTAGCCAATCCACACCCAGCGCCTCAGCGTTATGGCGGGCGCGGGCGGCCCGTTCGGGAGAGCGCTCAAACGCGACCGCCTGATTCTGTGGGTGCACCAACAACCATTCGATGGCGACCGAACCCGAGCCGGTGCCGATATCCCAGAGTCTTTCGCCAGCTTTGGGTGCCAGGGCCGACAGGGTCATGGCCCGTATGGATTGCTTGGTGATCTGGCCGTCGTGTTGGAAAAAGTGATCGGGTAAGCCCGGCGTCAACGGTATGGCCGCGCCCGTGCCGCGAATGGCCAGGCCAACGGCAACCGGATGGGCGATATCAAGCGGCAGCTCCCCGTCGGCCGCTGCCGAGCGTACCCGTTCACGCTCACCGCCCAGCGATTCGAGTACGTGCATGGTGGTGTGCCCGAAGCCCCATTGGCTGAGCTTGTTGGCCAGTTCTGCGACGGCGCCCCCATCGCGAACCAGTACCAGCAAGCGACGCCCCGGCTGCACGTTCGGGCGGATGCGGTTCAGTGGTTTGGCGTGAAGCCCCAGGCAGGTGCAATCCTCCAGGGACCAGCCCAGACGGGACGCCGCCAGACTGAACGTCGACGGCGACGGCAGCGCCTCCCATTCGTCCCGGGACAAATGCCGCGACAGCGTGGCCCCGGCGCCGAACCAGAACGGATCTCCCGAGACCAGCATCACCACCCGCCGACCGCGTTCGACCAACAAGGGTGGGATGCCCTCGGCAAAGGGCACCGGCCACTCGCGGACCTCGGTGTTCATCGAGGGCAATACCGACAGATGCCGGCGTGCGCCGTAGATCAAATCGGCCTCGCCCAGTGCCCGCCGGCTTGCCGCAGAGAGCCCGCTTATGCCACTCTCCCCCCAACCTACGATTGTCAGCCAGGGAGCGCGCTCAGCGTCCGTCATCGTGAAAGTCCTGATTCTTGGTGGAACCACCGAAGCCAGTGCCCTGGCCCGGGTTGTTGCCGAAAGCGGCATCCCCGCCCTGTTCAGCTACGCAGGCCGCGTGGCCAGCCCCCGACCACAACCGGTAGAAACCCGTGTGGGCGGTTTCGGCGGTGTTGACGGCCTGGCCAGCTTTCTCCTGGACA
This sequence comes from Marinobacter sp. NFXS9, assembly GCF_040148665.1. Classification (NCBI taxonomy): domain Bacteria; kingdom Pseudomonadati; phylum Pseudomonadota; class Gammaproteobacteria; order Pseudomonadales; family Marinobacteraceae; genus Marinobacter; species Marinobacter sp. NFXS9. The sequence continues at coordinate 541,297 of NZ_JAGDDW010000001.1, forward strand.
ACCGCATCACCCACCTGGTCGATGCCACTCACCCGTTTGCCAGCCAGATGAGCCACAACGCCGTGGCGGCAGCGGATCGAACCAGCGTACGCTTGATGGGATTGACTCGCCTGCCCTGGACGCCGGTGCCGGGCGATCAGTGGCAGCACGTGCCCGATATCGAGGCTGCCGTCGATGCCCTGGCCGGGCCTTCCGAGCGGATCATGTTGGCGATCGGTCGCATGCACCTGGACGCCTTTGCCCGCCAACCGCAGCATCATTACCTGTTGCGATTGGTGGACACACCTCAGGCTGCGATTCCGCTGCCCTATCACACCGTCACCGTCGATCGTGGGCCGTTTACCGTCGACGGCGATCGCGCGCTGCTTAAATCCCACGGCATCGACCGGGTGGTCTGCAAGAACGCCGGTGGTACGGGCGCCGATGCCAAGCTCATCGCCGCCCGGGAACTCGGCCTGCCGGTGCTGATGATCGATCGCCCGGATCCGCCGCCGCGGCAGGAAGTCCACACGGTGGACGATGTGTTGGCCTGGCTGGGTCACGACGCCGACCTGGGCGTGTAAAGCAGCGGCTGGCCCTCGCGCTTGATCAGCCGTGTCTGGCTGGATCCGACAATCACCAGCGTGCGCATGTCGGCCATTTCTGGTGTGGCCTCTCCCAGTGTGGTCACCCGCAAACTCTCTTCGTCGGTGGACACCGCCCGGGCAAACAGAATCAGCCGGTCCGGACCGCACACCTCCCGCAGCAACGACAGGGCCTCGGCAAAACCGTCCGGCCTCGCCCGCGAGCGGGGATTGTAGAAGGCCATGGCAAAATCGGCTTCCGCGGCCAGACACAGGCGTTTTTCAATCAGCAACCAGGGTTTGAGGTTGTCGGACAGGTTGATGCAGCAGAAGTCGTGGCCGAGCGGTGCTCCGGCCCGGGCACTGGCGGCCAGCATCGCAGAAATACCAGGCAGCACGCTGATGTCGAGGTGCTTCCAGTCGGGATCACCGGATTCCAGCGCCTCGAACACCGCCGACGCCATGGCAAACACACCCGGATCACCGGATGACACGACGACCACGCGGTGGCCATCGGCAGCCATCTGCAGCGCGTGTTCGGCCCGACGAATCTCTTCCCGGTTGTCGGAGCCATGACGCACCAGCCCTGGCCGGGGTGCCACACGCTCCACGTACGGCAGATACCCGACGACGTCGGTGGCTTCCGCCAGGGCAGCGGATACTTCCGGTGTCATCATCGACTCGGCGCCGGGACCCAACCCGGCGATGGTCAGCCAGCCGCTCATGGACGCCTCCCGTTTCCGTGAATCAGCAGAATGGAAAAATAAGGGGCCGTATCCCCGGCCTCACTGAAGGGAATCACCCGCTCCCTGGACATGGCCGCGTATTCGATCAACCAGGCCTCGCCCTCTCGGCCGGCGGTTGCCAGGGCCCGCCGGACTTTGGCCAGGTTGCGCCCGATCTTCATCACCACCAACGCGTCGGTCTGCGCCATGCGTTCGGCGAGCGTCGCTTCTGGCAGAGTGCCCATGGCCACGGTCATAACGTCATCGCCCCAGGTAATGGGCTGGCCGGTGGCGGTCCAGGCCGCAGACATGCCGGTAATGCCGGGCACGACGTTCACCGGCACCGCGTCCAGCAGCCGGGTATAGAGGTGCATGAATGAGCCGTAGAAGAACGGATCGCCCTCGCACAGCACCACCACGTCATGCCCGGCCCGGGCGATTTCGATCAGCTGGGCGACGCTCTTTTCGTAGAAGGACGAGAGCAACGCGTTGTAGCGAGGGTCGTCGAAGGGAATCTCGGTGGTCACCGGATATTCCATGGGCAGTTCGACCGCTTCCGGGTTCATCATCCCATCGACGATGCTGCGCGCGTGGCCGGTGCGTCCCTTCTTACGGAAATAGGCCACGTGGGATGCCTGCCGGATCAGCCGGTCGGACCGCACGCTCATCAGATCCTGGGCTCCCGGGCCGAGCCCCACGCCGTAAACAGTGCCTTTGGTCATTTTGGTCATTCGGTTCGATCCGCGATGGCGTTGATGGCGGCGACCGTGACGGCGCTGCCGCCCAATCGGCCGCGTACGATGCAGCACGGCACCGGCGCGGTTTCCCAGAGAGCTTCCTTGGATTCGGCCGCCCCGACAAAGCCGACCGGGCAACCGATGATCGCTGCCGGTTTCGGGCAGTCCGGGTCCTCCAGCATGTTCAGCAGGTGGAACAACGCCGTCGGCGCGTTGCCGATCGCCACGACCGCCCCCTGCAAATACGGCCGCCAGAGTTCCAGCGCCGCCGCTGAGCGGGTGTTGGCCATTTCCCGGGCCAGCCCGGGTACGCGCTCGTCGTGCAAGGTGCAGATCACGGGATTGTCCGCCGGTAACCGTTTGCGGGTGATGCCTTCCGACACCATGCGGGCGTCGCAGAGGATGGGGGCGCCCTGCTCCAACGCTGCGCGGGCCCGGTTGACGGCATCACCATGGAAATGGATGTGCGGCGCCAGCTCCACCAGCCCGGCCGCGTGAATCATGCGGACCGCGACCGGCTCCTCATCAGTCGAGAACCGCGCCAGTTCGGCCTCGCGCCGGATAATGGAAAAGGACTCCCGATAGATGGCCGGGCCGTCGGTTTCATAAACGTGAGGCATCAATGCTCTCCAGGTAATCGCAAACGTCGGATGGCTCCAGGTCGGTCGCGGTGGGCAAGCCGTCTGCACGGCCATCCAGAATCAGGTCAAAGCGGCCATTGCGCCCGGTCAGGCAAATCGGGGCCGGCTGATGGGCCGCGCAGCCTTTGCTGCAGCCCGATACATGCAGGCGGCCGCCGATACGGCGGCTGAGGTCGGCTGCCAGTTTCTGTGTGGCCACGCTGGCTTGCTCGCAATACGGCGCCCCAGGGCAGGCATCGACCGACAGGCGACGGTCGGTGTCATCGCTGATCAGGCCTTCAAGGGTTTCGGGCATCGCGCCTTCCAGTATTAATCGACGCCAGGGAGTGACCCTGATCGAATCTGCATCGGAGCGTTCCAGGGCAGCTTTCAGCACCGAAGCATGGATGCGACCGAACGGCAGGCCAAAGACGTGCCCCAACGGATGGGCGCCCAGGGACAACGGCTCAATGGTGTCGGCCGGCGCGGCGGCTTCCGGGGCCAGGTCCGGCAGCGGTTGGTGGTGTCGTCGTACTCGGCCAGCGGCGTTCCCGCCACTGTCGACAAACCAGTGCGCCAGATCGATCATCAACGCCACAGCGTGTTCAACGGATGTCACCGGGGTGCCCCGGCGTCGACCATCGGCGCGGACCAACAACCGGCCATCGGCGGTTCGCTCGAGTCGGAAATCAGCCGGGACCGCGCTCAGTTGCGGCGCGGACCCGGCGTCCATTGCGAACCCCACTTTTCCGGGGAGTTCCGGTAGCTCGCTCAGGCGAACCGTCAGCAACCGGGCTGCCCTATCGGTGGCGTCGCCCTCCTGCCAATCGGGGGCCAGGACGATATTGCGTCGGGATTCGGTAGCCGGATCCGGATCGACCAGACCGTGGGCCGCCAAATTCGTCATCAATGCGGGCCAGGCGTCTTCAGTAATGCCCCGAAGCTGCAGGTTGGCGCGATTGGTGAGTTCAATCAGCCCCGAACCCTGCGTCTCAGCCGCCTGGCAGACGGCCAGCAGCTGTGTCCGGGTCAGGCGCCCATGATGGGGCCGGATGCGAACCAGCAGGCCATCGCCGGACGCCATCGGACGCCAGGCGCCGGGGCACCAGCCTTTTACCTGCGCTTCAGCGGCCATGGGCACCCCCTTCCGCAGCGGTGGCGGCCGGTGCCGCTTCCTGTGCCTCATCGATATCCAGCAGAAGATCCTGTAGCGCCTCGGCGTGCGCTCCCGGCGATTCCCAAAGTCCCCGTTGGGTGGCTTCCAGCAGGCGCTCCGCCATTTCTTCCAGCGCTGCCGGGTTGTGGTCGCGAAGGAACTGCTGGTTGGCCGGGTCGAGCACCAGCGCGTCGGTGACCTGGGCGTACTGGTAGTCGGCCACCAGATCCGTGGTCGCGTCGTAGGCGAACAGGTAATCGACGGTGGCGGCCATCTCGAAGGCGCCCTTGTAGCCGTGCTCCCGCATGGCCTCGATCCATTTCGGATTGAGTACCCGGGAACGGATCACACGGTTGAGTTCCTGGTTCAGGGTTCGAATGTGTGGCCGCGCGGGGTTGGCGTGGTCGGCGTGGTAGATCGCCGGCGCCTGGCCACTCACCGCCCGGCTGGCGTTCGCCATGCCGCCCTGGAAGGCGTAGTAGGTGTTGGAGTCGAGGATGTCGTGCTCGCGGTTGTCCTGGTTCTGCATCACCGCGTCCAGCTCACCGAGCTGCCGTTCAAATGCCTCTCGCGCTTCGACGCCGCTGTCATCCGTTTGGCCGTAGGCGTATGCCCCCGACTTGAGGTAGGCATTCGCGAGATCGTCAGCGGTGTTCCAGTGGCGGCCGTCGATCAGGCGATTGAGCCCGGTGCCGTATTCGCCGGGCTTGCTGCCGAAGACCCGGTAGCTGGCCTGGCGAAAGGCGCCCTCTTCATCGACGCCTTCGGCCATCAGAGCTTGTTGGCGCGCCTGGACGGCGTCACGAACGGTGTTGTCCTGACCGGGCTCCTCGTAACGGGCCACGGCCTGCACCGCGGCGTCGTAAAGTCGGATCACATTCGGGAAAGCGTCGCGGAAAAAGCCCGATACCCGGAGCGTCACGTCCACCCGCGGACGCTGCAGCAGCATGGTGGGAATCACCTCAATATCGATCACCCGTTGCGAACCCGCGGACCAGACCGGACGAACCCCCATCAATGCAAACGCCTGGGCGATGTCGTCACCGCCGGTACGCATGGTGGCCGTGCCCCAGATCGAGAGCCCCAGACGACGGGGAAAATCCCCGTTGTCCTGCAAATAACGCTCGATAAAGGCCTGGGCGGATTTCTCTCCCAACGACCAGGCCGCCGGCGATGGAATGGAGCGATTGTCGACGGTGAAGAAATTCCGTCCGGTCGGCAGCGTATCCAGGCGGCCGCGACTGGGGGCGCCACTGGGACCCGGCGGCACGCTGCAACCGGACAGGCCGTCCAGCAGGGACTGGATTTCCAGCTCCGTACCGCGCTGCATCGACGCGAATACGGTGTCCCGGGCAAAGCGGAGTTGGATCGCCGTTGACGGATAGTCGCCGGCCAGCGCTTCGGGCTCACCGTCGCCGAGGACCGCATCGTGAACCAGTCGCTCCGCGAGTTTTTCCAGCCGCTCCCGGGTATCGGCAACCGTTCGCCAGGGCGCTTCATCGAGACGGAAAAGCGCTTCGGGCTGCGGCCCGGTCCAGGCTTCCGCGCCAGCCGCCAGGGGATCGAAGTCGCCCAGCCCAAGATCGGCAGCGAGGTTATGGAGCAGCCCCCGTTCGGCGACGGATTCACCTCTGGGCAGGCGCAGGATGGCGACCAGCGTGCCAGCCAGCTTATCAGGCTCGGGTAAGGTCCCCAGCACGTGGAGGCCGTGGCGGATCTGCGCTTCCTTGATGTCGCACAGGTACGTGTCCAGCTCGTTGAGCAGCGCTTCATCGCAACCGATGTCGATGTCCTGCGCCAACTCCCGGTCGATGCCGTTCGCCCGCAGATGGTCGACAATGCGACGGCGCAGCACCTCTTCCCGGCGGGGATCCATGCCCAGGGCCTGGTAGTATTCGTCGGTCAGTGCTTCCAGTTCGGCCATCGGCCCATAGAGCTCCGCCCGGGCCAGCGGTGGCATCAGGTGATCGATGATCACGGCCTGGGAGCGACGTTTGGCCTGGGCGCCCTCGCCCGGATCGTTGACGATAAACGGATAGAAATGCGGCAGTGGCCCCAGGGCAATGTCCGGCCAGCAGTCGGCCGACAGCGCGGTGCTCTTGCCCGGCAGCCACTCCAGGTTGCCGTGTTTGCCCACGTGGATGATGGCATCCACCCGGTAGAACTCACGCAGCCAAAGATAGAACGCCAGATAGCTGTGAGGCGGGACCAGTTCGGTATCGTGGTAGCTCTGGGTCGGATCGTCGATAAAATCCCGCTCCGGCTGGATGCCGACAAACGTCTCGCCAAGGCGGATGCCTGCGATCATCAGTCGCCCCTGGCGGTACTTGGGATCGTCCGCGGGTTCGCCCCAGCGCACGCGGACGCTGTCCTGCAACGCCTGGGGCAACGTTTGGAACCAGGCCAGATAGTCCTCGACGGCCAGGCTCTGCCAGCAGGGCCGAAGGTCGATGGACCCGGGTTGGTTGGTGACGGCGCCCTGCAGTTGTTCAATCAATGCATCGCCGCTCGCCGGGAGCTCTTCAATGGGATACCCGTCAGCCGCCAAGGCCTGCAGGATCCGGACTGTGGACGCCGGTGTGTCCAGCCCCACGCCATTGCCGATGCGACCGTCCCGGTTGGGGTAATTGGCCAGCACCAGGGCTACTCGCTTGTGGGCATTCGGTTTTTTTCGCAGCGCGGCAAAGCGTCGTGCCAGTTGGGCAACGAATCGGGCCCGCTCGGGGTGCAGCACGTGGCGAATCACGGACAGCTGACAACGGTCGCTGAAATGCGCTTCCGCCTTGAAGCCGATCGCCCGGGTGATGATGCGCCCATCCATCTCCGGCAGCACCACCTGCATCGCCACATCCCGGGATCGCAAGCCGCCACTCTGGTCGACCCAGTCCTCTTCGGTGCTGCTGGACAACATGGCCTGGAGGACCACCGGTCGCCCGGTAAAAAGACCTTCCGGCTCGGCCCCACTCGATAACACGGTATCGTCCGGGCTGCGATTGACCGAAAACCCGGTCGTATTGACGATCAGGCTTGCGCCGGTGTGCTCAATCAGGTGATTCACGAAGGCGACACAACGTGCCTCCTTGAGCGATGCCACCGCCACAGGTAGAGGCTCCAGCCCTTCCGTCCTGAGCGCGTCGATCAGACCGTCCAGAACGGCCGTATTGGCGCCCAGAAGATGGCTGCGGTAGAACACCAGCAAACACACGGGGCGATCCGGGGCGCGACCGACCTGCCATTCCCTGAGGGTCGTTTCCTGGCCGACGGTTCCAGGGGCGTACAACAATGCTTGCGGGACGGCACGGGGCTCTCGCCAGTCAAGATCCAATCCCAGGCAACGCTCGCCAATGAACCGCAGAAGCTGCTCGGCGTTGTCGGCGCCGCCTTCCCGGAGAAAGCGCCAGACGCGATGGACGTCCTCATAAGGAATCGTCGACGCATCCAGCAGTGCATCGTCCGGGGCGTCGCACCCCGGTACGACGATCAGCTGCCGCCCGGCTTTCGCTTCGGCCCAGACCTGCAATCGCTCGAAGCCATAAGGCCAATACGCGCTGCCGCCCAGCAGGGAGACGATCACCAACTGCGCCCCTTCAAGCACGCGATCCTCGTAAAGATCGTAAGCAGCGGGTTTGACCAGGTTCATCCAGTTCGCCAGCCGTACCGACGGATAGCCTTCCCCCAGACGATCGACTGCCAGCGCCAGCGCCGACAGACTACTGTCGGCGGCGGACAGGATGACGATATCAGCCGGGGTCTGCTGCAGATCGACGATACCCTCATCGTCGACGAAGCCTCCGGGTTTGGCGGCGAACAGGTGCATCAGGCGGTCGCTGCGATCTCGGTTGACGCCAGCGCGCTACGAAGCGCATCGGTGTCGAGGTGTTTGCCGATCATCACCAGTTGCGTGCGACGCGGCTCTTCGGCGCCCCAGAGACGGTCAAAATGACGGTCCAGTCGCTCCCCGACTGCCTGCACCACCTGGCGCAGGGGCTTGCCCGGAATCGCCGCAAACCCTTTGGCCCGATAGATTTCGTTGTCTTTGAGCAGCTGCTGCAAGGCCCCGGCAAACGCTTCGGTATCCACTTCGCCCAGGCTGATGACGCAGGAGTCGAAGTGGTCGTGGGCGTGGTCGTGATGGGCGCCTTCGGCGTGGTAGCGATCGTGATGGTTGTCGATGCGGTCGATGTTGTCTTCACTGGCCGCACCGATGCCCATCAGGGCTTCGAGTTGCGCGGTGTCTTCAGCCAGCGTGGCCTGATCGATGAACAGCGACTTCACCGCCGGAGCCACCTGATTGCGAACCAGATCTTCCACCCGCTGCCGCTCCTCCGGGCTCAACAGGTCGGTCTTGCTGACCAGGACCAGATCGGCGGCACCGAGCTGATCGTCCAGCAATTCCCGCAGGCTCGGGTCGTGATCCAGGTTCTCGTCGGCGCGACGCTGGGCTTCGACCTTGTCTTCATCGCTGGCATAACGGCCCGCGGCCACGGCGGGACCATCCACCACGGTAATAATCGCGTCGACCGTGCAATGCTGGCGAACGTCCGGCCAGTTGAAGGCCTGAACGAGAGGCTTGGGCAGAGCCAGACCACTGGTTTCGATCAGGATGTGGTCGATGTCGGCACGGCGCTCCACCAGCTTCTTCATCACCGGCAGAAACTCCTCCTCCACGGTGCAGCAAATGCAGCCGTTGGCGAGTTCATAGATGCCGCTCTCCTCTCCTTCAACCGGCCGTTCGTCCTCGCAGCCGAGGGCGCAACTGCGCAACAGGTTGGAATCGATGTCCTGCTCGCCGAATTCGTTGACGATGACGGCAATGCGCTTGCCCGTCACCTGGCGCAGGATGCTGGCCAGCAGCGTGGTCTTGCCGCTGCCCAGGAAGCCGGTCACAACGGTGGCGGGAATCTTGTTCAGTTGCATCCTTGGCACTCCTCGGTTTCAGCGACGGTTGCAGGCTGTGGCGCGTCAGCGCCAAACAGCCGGGCAATGGCCGCCGGATTGTTCGGAAAAAAGAGGTGGAGATAGGTGGCCGTCAGCTGCCGCTGACGAAAAATCGACTCGCCCGGTGCCGGATGGCGCTGGCGGCGACCAAAGGCGATCGGCTCGGGTGTGCCCTCCGCGATGGAGCGATGATGGGCGTGGGCGCGCACCGGGCCTTCGGGCAGATCAGCCGTCTGCATGCCCTGGCAGCCACGCCGGCCGCGCATCCAGCCATCGCCGGGCAGCAGGCCCAGCATTGGGTGAGTCTGTCCGTCGTAATCGGTCAGGCTTTGCAGGCAATAAAGCAACCCGCCGCATTCCGCGAGTATCGGTTTGCCGGCCTCATGGAAAGCTCGAATGGAAGCCGCCATGGCCTGGTTCGTCGCCAGTTGCTGACCATGGAGCTCCGGGTAACCGCCCGGGAGCCACAGGGCATCGCAGACCGGCACCGCGGGGTCCGCTAACGGCGAGAAGAAGCGAAGCTCGGCGCCCATGGCTTCCAGCAGGTCCAGGTTGGCCTGGTAGATGAAGCTGAAGGCGGCGTCGCGAGCCACCGCAATCGTGCAACCCAAGAGTGACGGCAGGCTCTCTTCGTCGTCGATCACAGCAGCGTCAAAATGCACCGGAGGCTGGGCCAGCAGATACGCGGCCAGCCCATCGGCTTCCAGGGCCCGGGCGCCCGCATCGAAACGGGTTTCCAGGTCGTCCCGGATTTCTGTCGCCTGCACCAGCCCCAGGTGCCGCTCCGGCAACGCCATCTCCGCATTGCGGGCCACGCAGGCCAGCATGGGCACCGAATCCGGAAGCGCCTGTTCGATCAGCTCCCGATGGCGTTGTGAACCGCAGTTGTTGGCGATCAGTCCCAGGATGCGGACGTCCTGACGAAACCCGGCCAGGCCCGTCATCAGTGCAGCAGCGGTCTGGGCCATGCCTTTGACGTCCATGACCACCATCATGGGAATGCCAAAGCGGGCGGCCAGATCCGCACTGGACGGCTCGCCGTCAAATAGCCCCATAGCGCCTTCCACCAGGACCAGATCCGCCTGTTTGGCAGCTTGATAGAGGCGCTGGCGACAGTACGCTTCCCCGGCCATCCATAGATCGAGCTGGTCGACCGGTTGTCCAGAGGCCTGTTCCAGAATCTGGGGGTCCAGGTAGTCCGGCCCGGTCTTGAAGACCCGCACCACCTTGCCCTGGTTGCGGAGCAGCCGGGCCAGCGCGGCGGTGACCGTGGTTTTGCCCTGGCCCGAGGCAGGTGCTGCAATGAAGACCGCAGGACAACGGGCGCTGCCAGTGGTGCGGGGAGACTCCGTTGCACTCATCAGAATTCGATCCCGGCCTGGGCTTTGACACCGCCCCGAAACGCATGACGCTCGTCCTGCACCACACTGATGGTGTCGGCGATCGCCTGAAGTGGCTGAGCCATGGTGCGCCCGGTAATGATCACACTCTGGTTTCGGGGCCGCTGCTGAAGCGCGGCCACCACCGGTTCCGGATCCAGGTAGCCGTACTTGAACATGTAACTCATCTCATCGAAGACGATGAGCTGGTAAGCCGGATCCCGGAGCAGGTCAGCCGCAATCTTCCAGGCGGCCTGGGCCGCTTCGATGTCCTGCTCCCGGTCCTGGGTTTCCCAGGTGAAGCCGTGGCCCATGATGTGCCAGTCGAGGTTGGGGTGTTCCCGGAAAAAGCGGTATTCGCCGGTTTCCCGCCGTCCCTTGATGAACTGTATAACCGCCCCTTTCTGACCATGACCGAGAGACCGGGCCAGCGTCCCGAAAGCGGAACTGCTTTTGCCCTTGCCGTTTCCTTTGAGCAGGATCAGCACGCCCCGTTCCTCTGTGGCCCGGGCGATGCGGCCGTCCACCACATCCTTTTTCTTTTGCATCCGGCTGGCGTGTGTTGTGTCGCTCATAAGGCCTCCATGGCGGGCAGCGTCTGGTAAAGCGCGCCCAGTTGTTCAGCAATCTGCGGGCCGCGCCCTCGCTTGATGGCGGACTGTTCGGTGTCCACGACGACGCAGTCCCCCAGCCTGGGTAAATCCTGCAGGGGTTGACGCGTGCGGCCGTCCGTAATCAGGTAGGTTCGGATATGCAGCCCCGGCTCGCGGCGCTGCCATTGCCGGATGAGTTGCGCCGCGCGGTTCACGACAGCGCGCAAGGGTGTTCCCCCGCCGCCATGGGTCGCATCCAGTCGGCCGGCCATGGCCTTGGGGGCTCGACGCCTCGACAGGACCGACTGCACGCCATCGTTGCCGAACGCCAGTACAGCGATCTGCTCGCGGGCGGCATATGCCTGGTGTGCGAGAGAATCCACCATACCTTTAGCCCGCCCCAGAAGGCGCTTACCCAAAGTGGATCCGGACGTGTCCAACAGCACCAGGTGCAATACGGGCTGGCCGGATCGGGCCTTGCGAAAGCGCAGTTCACGCAAGGGCCAGCGCCCCCGGTTAGTCAGCAACGTGGCAAACCAGTCCGGCTTGTCGTTGGAGCGTTGGGCGTGGCGATGCCCGGCGTGATCGCCTTTGCGGGCTTGTGAGGCCGGGGTTGTCGTCCGCTGGTGGGCATCGTGTTGCAAATGTGAAGCCGGTGGCGCGCGCCAGTCGACGGCTTCGGTACGCTGGGCCTCGGGCGGCAGAGCGCCCCACTGCCCCTGTTCTTCTCGGCCCTCACCCTGACGCCCCTTATTCTGACCATCGAGCGGATCTGATCCGGATGAGCCGTCTTTGGGCGCCGGCGGTTCCGTGGGCGGTGTTGTGCGCCGGTGCGCGAGCACCCAGGGTTCGACCGCTTCGAGATCGTGCAGCGAGATCGAGCAACCCCCTCGCCAGGCCGCATGGGCCTGGGCCGCCCGGTGCCAGGTCACGTCCGCGCGCAGCCCTTCGACGCCCGCTGCCTCGCATTGTTCGGCGATGTGGGGATACACCCAGTCCGGTGTCGCTACCCGCGCCAGACTCTCCCGGGCGCGGACAATGCGGTCCGCCAGGGCCTGCTGCTCGTCGGCAAATTGCGCGCAGAAACGCAGTGGATCGTTTTCGAAAGCTTCCCGCTGCTGGACGATGGCCACCCGGTCCGCTCGTGGAATCGAGCGCTCCAGCTCCAGGCACAGCCCGAAACGGTCCAGCAGTTGCGGCCTCAACTCCCCTTCATCCGGGTTCATCGTGCCGATCAGGGCAAAGCGCGCTGAGTGGGTGTGGCTGATCCCGTCCCTCTCCACCACGTTGGTGCCCCGAGCCGCCGCATCCAGCAGCAAGTCCACCAGCGCGTCAGGCAACAGGTTGACCTCGTCCACGTAGAGAACACCACCGTCGGCCTTCGCCAGCAAACCGGGCTGGAATCGTACGCTCTGATCAGCCAGCACACCCTGCAGGTCGAGGCTGCCGATCAGGCGATCCTCGCTCGTGCCCAGCGGCAGGTTCACGAAGGGCGAACGGCTGCCATCACCGTCGATCGGCAGGATGTCCGCCAACGCCCGGGCCAGTGTCGACTTGGCGCTTCCCCGGGGGCCGCTGATCAGTACGCCGCCGATTTTCGGGTTGATCGCGTTCAGGATCAGCGCCGTCTTCAGCGACGATTGACCGACGATGGCCGTGAACGGAAACTCAGACGGCTGCGTTGACATGACCCAACCGCCCCTTGTCCGCCAGACGTTTCAGCACCAGGGCGCACAGCACGCCCGCCAGCAGCCAGAACCCGAGATTGGCCAGCCCGGATGCCCAGATAAACCGGTAATGCAGCTCGGTCAGCGCCAGCACCGCCTCGGGATCCGGATTGGCGAACATCGGTCCGTCATGGGCCGGCACGAAAAACTGCGGAGCGATCAGCAACGGCACACCCAGGAGCCGCTTCCAGCCCGTTGCGAGAAACAATAAACCGAGACCGGCGGCCGCCAACACCACAGTGACGATCCACCAGGTTTGCCGGAGTTCGAGAGCTGCGGCGCTGGCACCGGGAATTTCAGGTGGCAGGCCGATCGAAGGCGCAATGAACACCGCCAGGTAACCCAGCGCACCCAGCAACAAGCCCTGTTGAACCTTGGGCGTGATTCGGCCCCTTTCCCGCAGCTGGTTCATCAGGACCAGCAGGATGGCCGCGAAGCCGATACCGGCGCAGATGTTGGAAACCGTGGTGTAGAACAGGCGTTCGGCGCCGTCCGCCGGGGCCCAGGCGTTATCGCCATGATGGTGGCCTGCGCTATCGCCGTGGTCGTGATCGGCGTGATCGTGATGGTGAGCTACCGGCTCAGCGGTTTCGTACTGCTCGGCGGCAAGGATGATGGGCGACGTGCCCAATGCTTCAAAGGCCGTCATGGCCAGCCCCAGGATCAGCCCAACCAGACAGGCGCCCAGGATCAATGAACGGAACATGGTTTTCCCTCCGATGAAAACACAGAATCACGTGACGCGGTTGGCCGGTCAGAAAATTGACCGACGAACGTCAGCGGTTGTCAGTGATGGTCCGTGCTCAGTGGCAGGGAAAAACGAACGTGTGCCGGGTGTCGTGCGCGGCGTTGTGCGCGGCACTCATCGGCAGGAAGCCCACCGCATAAAGGATCAGCGCGCCGAAAAGCGCAACCGCACCCTGCTGGATGGCTGATGAAACGTGGGAACCAGAACGGGACGCCCGTTCCGTGGAAGGCGTGGAAACTACAGACATGTTATCTCCCCCGGTGCCCGCCGCACCGTCATTGGATGGATCGAAGTGACGGGCCGGTCTTCGGGCTCGAAGAGGAAACGGTCTGTCGACCGTCTCGTCGCCTACGCCTTCCCGGCAAATGCCAGTGGCTCGTGCAGGCTACATCTTCATTACCGATGCGGGGGCAGCGATGGAATTGGCCGTGAGGCCGCACCATACTTCCCGATTATCCTCTCTGTGAGAGGCACCCATCTTCAAGGCGTCCATCGTAATGCAACTCTTACGACGGGCGCAACGCATCCTGGCGATTTTACGATTATTTCCGTTCAGGCCGCTCTGCCAGCCACTCCGCCAGCGGGTGCTCAGAGCCCAGCGCGCCGGACCAGCGGTCATGGTGCACCAGCTCATCCAACGGCAACCGGGAACGCCAGCCCTTGGCCTGCAGTTCCGGCTGATCCAGGAATTCACTCACATACCCGATACACAGGTAAGCCAACGGGTAGACGCCCTCCGGCAATTCCAGCACCTGCGCCAGCTTGACCTGGTCCAGGATGCTGACCCAGCCCACGCCAATGCCTTCGGCCCGTGCCGCCAGCCACAGGTTCTGGACAGCCAGGCAGGTGCTGAACAGATCCGTTTCAACGATGGAATTCCGGCCCAGGACGTTCGAGCCACCGCGACTGCGGTCGCAGGTGATACAGAGGTTTAACGGGCTATCGAGAATGCCCTGGAGTTTGAGGCTGCGGTACGTGGATTCGCGTTCGCCGGTGTAATTGTCCGCAGCCCGCTGGTTTTCCTGGTCGAAATTATCCAGCACACGCTGGCGAACCTCACGGCTTTCGATGACCAGAAAATCCCAGGGCTGCATGAAACCCACGGACGGCGCGTGGTGGGCGGCTTCCAGAAGACGCCCGAGCACATCCGGCGGCACCGGGTCCGGCAGGAATTGGGAGCGCACGTCCCGGCGCTCGAAAATGGCGCGGTACAGTCCGCTGCGTTCCTCGTCGGTAAAGGCGTTGTCGGCGGACATCAAACCGTTTCCCCGTTCAGTTTCAGTAGCCGACGCAGCAGGTCGGTATCCAGTTCTTTCTCCAGCTGATCCGCCAACCTATCGAGCTGCAGAAGGCGGTGTTGCTGATAATCGACGGCCCGGTGACTGTGCAGTCCCCAATGGGCCAGGAGCGCCGCACAGGCCTCTGCGCGATCGAAGATACCATGCACGTAGGTGCCCATCACCTGACCATCGTCACTGATCGCGCCATCCGGCCGACCGTCGAGATGAGCCAGCGGCCTGTTGAGTGCGGTCCCCGTGGTGACCCCGTTGTGAATCTCGTATCCGGTCAGAGGCACCTGGCTCTCCGGACCCTCCAGGCGGAGGCTACCGGTGACGTTACGCAATTGCTTGCCGGAGACCATGCGCGTATTGATCGAAAGCCAGCCCAGCCCTTCGGTGTTTCCGGGCGCGCCCTCCAGTCCGTCCGGATCGGCCACCCACTCCCCCAGCATCTGGAATCCACCGCAAATCCCAAAGACATGGCCGCCATAACGCAGGTGCCGGGTGATGGCGGCCGGCCAGCCATGTGCCTTCAGCCAGCCCAGGTCCGAGCGGGTGCTTTTGCTGCCCGGCAGGATGATGACATCGCCCGACGGAATCGCTTCGCCCTCACCGACGAATCTCAGCTCCACCTCAGGATGCGCCCGCAGGGGATCGAAGTCGTTGTGGTTACTGATACGCGGCAGTCTCGGCACAATGACCCGGAGCTTCCCACCCCCATCGGCACCGCCCAGGTTGACGCTGTCCTCGGCGTCCAGTAACAGTCCCTTGAGGTAGGACAACACGCCAACCACCGGCTTCCCCGTGCGCTCAGTCAGCCAACTCAGCCCGGAATCCAACAGCCCCGCGTCGCCCCGGAACCGGTTGATCACGAAGCCGGCAATGCGAGCCTGCTCACTTTCCGAGAGCAGCGCCATCGTACCGACCAACTGGGCAAACACCCCACCCCGCTCGATGTCACCCACCAGCAGCACGGGGCAATCGGCGGCTTCGGCAAAGCCCATATTCGCAATATCGTTCGCGCGCAGGTTGATTTCGGCCGGACTGCCCGCCCCTTCCGCAACGATCACGTCGTACCGTTCCGAAAGCGCGCGCCAGGCGGCCATCACCGAGTCAGCGGCCTTGGCTTTATAGGCATGGTAGTCCAGCGCCCCCATGTTGCCGTGGACCTGGCCACGCAGAATGACCTGGGCGCCCGAATCCGTCTGGGGTTTGAGCAACACCGGGTTCATGTCGCTATGGGGTTCGATACCGCAGGCCAATGCCTGCAACGCCGTGGATCGGCCGATCTCACCGCCGTCGACGGTCACCGCACTGTTCAGCGCCATGTTCTGGGGTTTGAAAGGGGCAACTGAAACGCCCTGGAGAGCCAGCCAGCGACACAGGGCCGCAACGACCGTACTCTTGCCGGCATCGGAGGTGGTGCCCTGAATCATCAAGGTGGTCATCGTCAATACAGCCTGTGGTTAAAACGCGGAAGATTGGGGATCGTCGAACGAGTGGCCCGCAGCGGCCGCACTCCGGATGTCGCGAAACGCCTGCTCAAGTCGGGCCCACTCGCTCTCGACACCGGGGAGCCCGAACCGCAATGCGGCCGGTGCCTCAAACCGACGAACCAGAATCCCGCGAGCGGCCAGTTGGTCGGCCAGCGAGACGGCCTCTTCGGTCACAACGTACTGGAACAGCGCCGTGCCTCCGGTCACCGACAACCCGGCCCCTGCCAGCAAACCGGCTAGCCGGTCGCGATCCCGGCGCAAGCGCTCTGCGGTTTGTGTTTGCCAGCCGTTATCCGTCAACGCTTCGGCCAGGATGGCGCGTGCCGGCCCGCTGACGGCCCAGGGACCGAGGTCGGAGGCCAGTCGATCGACTATTCCGGACTCACCGAACAGGGTGCCCGCTCGCAGCCCCGCGAGCCCGAAGAACTTGCCGATGGACTTGAGAACAAGCAGCCCGGGACGATCGGCAAACGGTGCGAGGCTGTGAGTGGTTTCATCCGGCAGCAGGAAAGCCTCATCGACCACCAGCCAGCCACCCCGGGACTGCAAGCGATCATGCCAGTGCAACAGCGTCTCACGATCAACCTGCAATCCCGTCGGGTTATTGGGATGAATCCAGACCAGGACATCCAGCGCATCGAGCCAATCTTCGTTGCCTTCAGCCTTGGCGACATCCACGGGCACGACGTCATGACCCGCCGACGCCCAGCAACGACCGTGCTCCTCGTAGCCCGGTGCGGGCACACCTACACGGCACGGGACGCGGAGCCGAGGCAAACCCTGAATAGCGGCCTGGGAACCGGGCACTGGCAGGACACCTGAACCCTCTGCGGCTTGGGCCCAGCTTTTCAGGATCAATTCGAGTCCGTCATCGTCCTCAGGAAGTCGTTGCCAGACGCTCGCCGGTAAAGACGGGATCGGCCAACCGACCGGATTGATGCCGGTGGACAGATCCAGCCACTGTTCTCTCGGAATGAGCCAGCGACGTACCGCCTCATTCAGACGCCCGCCGTGTGCCAGGTTATTTGGAGATGCCATGGTTCCTTCCGGTTTCACAGGATGACCGACAACAACACCGTCGCGATCAGCCACAATGCAACACCCCGGTAGACGAGGCGGATCGAGGCCCGTATCGAATCCGCTGTCGCCGCAGGCCCATCGCCCAGTACCGGACGCTGCCGGAGCCCTTCACTGTAGGGTGCAGCGCCACCCAGGGACACGCCGAGCGCGCCGGCGCCGGCTGCCATCACAGGGCCGGCATTGGGGCTTTCCCAGGATCGCCCCTGCGCCTGCCAAAACAGCCAGGCCCTTCGGGTTTGCCCGACCAGTGCATAGGTCAGCGCTGTCAGACGAGCCGGGATCACATTCATGACGTCGTCCAGGCGCGCGGCACATCGCCCAAACCGGTTGAACCGCTCATTGCGATAACCCCACATGGCGTCCAACGTGTTGACCATGCGATGCAGGACGACCCCGGGCAGCCCGGCCACGAGATACCAGAACAGGCTGGCGAACACCGCGTCCGCTCCGTTTTCCAGCATGGATTCCGTGGCCGCGGTGGCTACGCCGGTGTCGTCCAGGGCCTCGGTTTTGCGGCTGACGATCCGGCCCACCGCCTCCCGGGCTGCCGGCAAGTCACCCTTTTCCAGTTCAACGGCGACGGCCTGCCCATGCTCGGCGAGACCTCTCAGGGACATGGCCAGCCAGAGTACAACAACCTCGAGTATCAGCAGCAACGGTTCGGGCGTTACCGCAGTGACCAGCCAGGCGAACCCGGTTATCGGGACGGTCAGGATCAACACGCCCGCCACACCATTGCTGATCGAACCCGGAGCCCGATTCAGAGCCTGTTCGACCCGGGATACCCATCGACCGTAGGCAACCAGCGGATGCCATCGCCGGGGTTCTCCCAGCCAATGATCCAGCAGCACGGCAAGCAGACAGACACCGGCAGATGCTAACAATTCAGGCCTTCCTCGACGTAATTGCCCGGCAATTGACCCGGGGCATGATTCCAGACAAGCGGCACAGTCTACTCGACCGACACCACCTTGACACCATACCGGCACCGTACGACTATCGTCCGCCCGCTCATCCTGCAGGAATGTGTTATGACCCTACCGGTTGCCTGGACCCACCCCCTACCCGAGCCTGATATGGCGTTCACCCGACGCGCCAGGGAGCAGCAAGACCAGCTGACCAAACCGCCCGGATCCCTGGGGCGCCTGGAAAAAGCCGCGATTGCTCTGTGTGGCCAGCAACGCCGCCAGACTCCTTCCGCGGACCGCGTTCATATCGCCGTGTTTGCAGGCGATCATGGTGTGTGTGAGGAAGGTATCTCCGCGTTTCCGCAGGCGGTGACCGCCCAGATGATTGCCAATTTCGCCGGCGGTGGCGCTGCGATCAACGTGCTGGCCAAACAGCTGGGGGCTTCACTGGAGGTCGTTAATCTCGGCACCGTCGGTGAGGTGCCAGCCGACCTGCCCGGCGTGGTACAGGCGGTCATTGCGCCGTCGACCGGCAACATTGCAGTGGAACCGGCCATGACCGATAGCCAGCTGGCAGAGGCCCTTGCCGCCGGTGACCAGGTCGCCGCACGGGCCGCCGAAGCCAGCGCCGATCTGTTGATTGCCGGGGACATGGGCATAGGCAACACCACGGCTGCGGCCGCGGTCGCCTGCGCCCTGATGGATGAAGCGCCCGAAACGCTGGTAGGCGCCGGGACCGGGCTCGATCCGGAAGCGATCAAACATAAGGCGATGGTCGTTGGTCGTGCCCTTGAGCGGCATGGAAAAAACCGCGATCCGCTGGCGGTTCTGCAATCACTGGGCGGCTTCGAGATTGCGGCCATTGCCGGCGCCTACCTGGGCGCCGCAGCCCGGGGCATTCCCGTCGTGGTGGACGGCTTTATTGCCTCGGCGGCGGCCCTGGTGGCCGTTCGTCAACAACCCGCATTGAGCGCCTGGCTGCACTTCGGCCACTGCTCGGCGGAACAGGGTCATCGCCGCGTGCTGGCGGCGCTGGACGCGGAGCCGTTGCTTGACCTGGGCATGCGGCTGGGCGAAGGCAGTGGTGCCGCGACCGCCGTCACGTTGCTGCGCTCGGCGTGCGCACTGCACAACCAGATGGCCAGCTTTGCCGATGCCGGTGTCAGTGACGGGAGTGACGCATGAGTGATGACGGTGCGACGCTGATCGATCTGATCCGCCACGGTGAACCCAGTGGCGGCCCCATGTTCCGGGGCAGCAAGGACGATCCCCTCAGCGAGACCGGCTGGCAGCAAATGCGCACAGCGATCTCAAGCGAAGACCGTTGGGATGTGATCGTGACCTCGCCGCTGCAACGGTGCCGCGGATTTGCCGAATGGCTGGGAGCGGAGCATGGGCTCGATGTCGAGGTGGTCAACCGTCTGCGGGAAGTCAGTTTCGGGGATTGGGAAGGCAAAACCGCAACGGATATTGAGGCGGCGTACGGCGATCACCTGAAACGCTTCTGGGCGGATCCGGTCGCCAATACACCGGCAGGGGGCGAAGTGCTTACGGCCTTTTCCGAGCGGGTCTTGGGCGGCTGGACGCAGTTGAAAGCGACTTACCCCGGAAAACGGATCCTGCTTGTCTGCCACGGCGGCGTTATCCGGATGATCCTGGCCAATGTGCTTGGCATCCCGCTCAGCCAGTCGTTTTCCGGATTTGCCGTGCCCTTTGCCTGCCGCAGCCGGATCCGCGTTGACCGGACGCCACACGGGGAGTTCAGTGCCCTGCTGAGTCACACGCCGCTGGCTTCCGAACCCCACTTGCGCTGAGTGGGATCAGGCGGGCGCTTTCAACGTCAGCGGCAGCCCGGCCACACTCATCACGACCCGATCGCAGACCCGGGCCAGCGCCTGATTCAGCCACCCCAGCTCGTCGCAGAAACGCCGGGTCAGCGGGTCCATGCCGATCGTTCCCAGCCCGACCTCATTGCTGACGATCACCACGGGCCCCGCGTGAGCGCTCAACGTATCAATGAATCGCTGTTTCTCCAGCTCCAACACCTCGTCACCGGCATGCAGCAAGTTGCTGAGCCAGAGACTCATGCAATCCACCAGCAGGCAGTTGTCGGACGACTGCGAGTCAAGCACACGACCCAACGAGACCGGCTCCTCGACCAGCCCCCACCCATCGGGACGCAATGACTGGTGCCGCTTGATCCGGCGCGCCATCTCGTCATCGCCGGCCGTCGCCGTGGCCACGTAGGTGACCGGGGCGCCGGAATCAGCCGCCATCTGTTCCGCCAACGCCGTCTTGCCGGAGCGAATCCCGCCCAGAACCAGTATGTTTTCGGCCATCCGCCGGATCTCCTAACGTTCCACGATCATCAAACCCTGCGCCAAGGCAGCGGGGCCGCACAGGTTAACACGTCGACGCCCCTGCCCCTGTCAATTCAACCATTTCCCTTTAAAATGCGCCTTCCACCGGCAGAACGAGTTGAACGTGAGCGCACCAACGTCCCGACTGAATCAGGAATGGCAAACCTTCTGGCTGGCCGTGAGTTTTCTCACCCGGATTCCGTTGCCGGTCCGGATCGATTATTCCCGGCAGCGCATGAACAACAGCAGCATGTATTTTCCCCTCGTAGGGCTGCTGTTGGGCGTCATCTACGCCGTAGCTTACGTTTCCCTGGACGCGGTTTTCAGCCCGCTCGTCAGCGTGTTGCTCGTGATGATTCTGCACCTCTGGCTGACCGGCGCCTTCCATGAGGACGGCCTGGCCGACAGCGTTGATGCCCTGGGCGGCGGATACACGGTGGAGGATCGGCTGCGCATCATGAAGGACAGCCGGATTGGCACCTACGGTGCGGCTGCCCTGATCATGGCCCTGGCGCTGAAAGCCGCATTGCTGCTGGATACCCGGCCGATCTGGCTGGCGCTGTTGCTGGCACCGGCCATCTCGCGTTTTACGCCCCTGCTGATGATGCACTACCTGCCTTACGCCACCTTGTCCGAGCACAGTAAAACGAAGCCGGTTGCCTCCGGCTTTCCGGCCAAACGGCTGGGCTTGGCCTTTGTCGTGACCCTGCTCATCGTTCTGACCGGCACGCTAAAGGATGACGCATTGCTGCTGGTCAGCCTGCTGGCCACCGCTGGCGTCGCATTGGTCTGGGGCCGTTATCTGAAAACGCAATTGGGGGGCTATACCGGGGATGCGCTGGGAGCCAGCGTGGTTCTGTCAGAACTGGTCTTGCTGATCGGGCTGGCGATCTAAACAAAATCCGGCCCCTGGGAAACTCACAGGAATCACTGAAGGTGGTTTGCACCGAATCTGGTGCGGATCGTCTTGGGAAACGTTCGGGGATACCGGGAAGAGAAGAAAAGTGGCGGTGGGCCAGGGATTCGAACCCCGGGAGGGCTATTAACCCTCGGCGGTTTTCAAGACCGCTGCATTCAGCCACTCTGCCAGCCCACCGTATTCGCTTGTCGCGAGCTGCCTTGCGACAGCGGGGAGCATGATACCGGAATCGATTGGCCTGTCAACGTCGATTCACGGGAATTTTATCGTTATCCCATGATGTTGAACCAAAAACAGACAATTCGGTCCAAGCGTTACAAATTCTTTGATAAGACGTTGAATCTTGCGTATTTGCCCTTATCATGAGGATAGGTTGATTGAACTGTTGAAGTAGTCTAGTGGCGGTTCTGTTGCAAGCACGGTAAAGCGGATCGCCATCCGTTCCCGTATAGATACAGAGGCGCCACTAGACTGCTTCGAAAGTTCCAACCTTAACGTTCCACCATCTGACTGGAGATTATGATGGACGACAGACGCTTCCAAGTTCGCAACGGCCAGGGTGCCTATGCCCAGAGCCATACCGGAAGTGCAACGACCGGTATCGACGCCAATGCGATGAAGGTGTTGCGCAATACCTATTCCCTGCTCTCGATGACGCTGTTGTTCAGCGCCATTATGGCCGGTGTGTCCATGTCAATCGGCCTCGGCCAGGGGGCCAGCCTGATCTGCAGTCTGGGTGCTCTGGCCCTCGTATGGCTGGTGCTGCCGCGGACCGCGAACAGCTCAGCCGGCATCGCCGTCGTGTTTGCTTTCACCGGTCTGCTCGGCCTGGGCCTCGGCCCGCTGCTTAACCATTACCTGGCCATGTCCAACGGCAGCGCCATCATCATGCAGGCGCTGGGCGGTACCGCCATTGTCTTCATGACCCTGTCGGCCTACGTCCTGACCACCAAGAAGGACTTCAGCTTCATGGGCGGCATGCTCATGGCCGGTCTGGTGGTAGTGCTGGTTGCTGCTCTGGGCTCCCTCGTTGCGGGCATGTTCGGCGTTGACGTCGCAGCCTTCAGCCTGGCGATCAGTGCTGCCATCGTGCTGCTGATGTCCGGTTTCATCCTGTTTGATACCAGCCGTATCATTCATGGTGGTGAGACCAACTACATCATGGCGACCACAGCGCTGTACCTGAACATCTACAACCTGTTCGTCAGCCTGCTGCACATTCTGGGCGCCCTGAACGACGACTGATATCATTCAGGCTTCCCGTACCAGAAACCCCGGTTCGCCGGGGTTTTTTCGTCTAAGCCGTTTAAGGAATGCTCATGGCTGCTGAGGACGCTGCCCGCTTTACCCTCGTAATCACCGGCGCCCCCTACGCCAGTCAGGCGCCCCAGACCGCCCTGCACTTCGCTCGTGCCGCAATATCCGGCGGTCACACCATCGCCCAGGTTTTCCTGTATGGCGACGGCGTACACCTGGCCTCCAACCTGGCCAGCCCGCCCAGCGATGAAACCGACTGGCCGGCCGAATGGCGGGCATTCCTCAACGAACACCAGATTCCGGCCACCTGCTGCATCGCATCGGCCCTGAGGCGCGGCTTGCTGGACGACTCCGAAGCCAGGCGCTACGAGAAGCCCGCCAGCAATGTATCGGCACCCTACCAGGTCGCCGGATTGGGCGATTGGCTGGCCGCAACCCAGGACAGCACGCGCACCCTGTATTTTAACGGAGGCCAATCATGAGCCGCCGCTACCTGTTCGTCATCGATCGAGCGCCCTACGGCGACTGGAGCGGACGTGAAACGCTGGATATGGCGCTGTCAGCGGCCGCCTTCGACCAATCCCTGGCCCTGCTGTTTACCGGACAGGGCGTCCACTGGCTGCGCGGCGACCAACAGCCGAAGCGAATTGAACAGAAAACCGTTTCCCGCAATTTGTCCGCCGCCACCATCTTCGGGATCGAATCGCTGTATGTGACGAAGGCGGAACTGGACCGACTTGGGTCCTATGTCGATCCAGGCCTGACGCTATCGGCGATCGACACCGTCCGGGATCTGGAAAACCAATTCACTGACGTGGTACGCCTTTGATGAACTGCCTGCATATCCTGAACAAGGCTCCCGACGTTCCGCGATTTTCCGCCTGCCTGGCAGACCTCCGGGCCGGTGACAGCCTGTTGCTGACGGAAAACGCCGTTCTGGCGACCGTCGACACGACGCTGTCATGGCCGGACGGCATTACGCTGTACGCGCTGCAGCCGGACGCCGAAGCGCGCGGCCTCTCTGTGGAAACCAACCCATTTCAGGTACAGTCCATAGACTTCCCCGAATTTGTTACTCTGACGCTTCAAGCAGATAAGGTAGTGTGCTGGTAATGTCCGTTGTAATGCCCGCCCGCAACAGTGAAGGCTTTCTGGAAAATCCCGAGGCGTGGACGCCGCCGGTGGCCGAGCGCATCGCCGCCGAGTCGGACATCGCGTTGAACGACGCCCACTGGGAGATCATTCACATGCTGCGCGAATTCTACGCCGAGCATGAAATGGCCCCGCCAGCCGCCCGTTTTTTCGTGAAGGCCGTGAAGCAGCACTTTGGCGAGGAAAAAGGCAACAGCATCTACCTGATGCAGCTGTTTCCCGGAACCAGCGCCGTGAAGGTGGCCTGCCGGATTGCCGGGCTTCCCCGGCCCACCAACTGCCTGTAGGTACACCATGTCCGACGAACACGCCTCATTGCCCGAAACCAAACCCGGCGAACATCCGTTTGCGCCCTATGTGCGCATTCTTGGCCGGGGTAAGCGCGGCTCTCGCTCACTGAACCGGATCGAGGCCCGCCATGCCATGGGGATGATTCTCGCCGGCGAGGTGGAAGACGTGCAGCTGGGGGCCTTCCTGATGCTGATGCGGGTCAAGGAAGAGTCGCCGGAAGAACTGGCCGGCTTTGTGGACGCCGTTCGGGCCCAGGCCAATGCGCCCGAAGGACTGACCGTCGATATTGACTGGTCGTCCTACGCCGGTAAACGCCGGCACGCGCCCTGGTTTTTCTTTTCTCTGCTGCTCCTGGCCGACGCCGGCTTGCGGGTTTTCGTCCACGGCGCCGAAGGACATACACCGGAGCGGATTTATCTGACGAGCGTCATGGAAACATTCGGCTTTCCTGTCGCCCACGACTGGGAAGCGGCCGCCCGCCAGTTGGACGAAACCAACCTGTCCTACATGCACCTGCGCGATGTCGCGCCTCGCCTGGCCGAGATGATCGAGCTGCGCCCAATTCTTGGACTGCGCTCGCCGGTGCATTCACTGTCCCGACTGATCAACCCACTGTCGGCGCCCGTGGTGCTGCAAGGCATTTTCCATCCGCCCTACGCCGGCCTGCATCAGGGCGCCGGTGAGCTACTGGGCTACGAGCGTGTTGCGGTCATTCGGGGCGAAGGCGGTGAGATCGAACGCAACCCGGACAACGTTATGAAGGTCTTCCGGGCCCGCCGGGACGGTGACGGATTCGTGACCGAAGAAGACAGCTGGTCGGCACTGTTCCCGCAACGACACGTCAAGCCGGAGAAGATCGATGTGACGGATATGGCGCGGGTCTGGCAGGGCGATCTATCGGATGAGTATGGCGAAGCCGCCGTTATCTCCACGGCCGCCCTCGCGCTTTATGAAGCCGGACGTGCCGAGAGCCATGACACGGCTCTGGCCCGGGCGGAAGCCTTGTGGAATGAGCGCGACCGCCAGCGATTCGACTCAGCGCTGGCCGTTACGGGCTGAATCCGGACGGCTATTGTCCCGCCGCTCCGGATCGTCAAAGGAACCGAGAAAGCTGCTGAGCCCGTTCTCAACCAGGCCCGAGCCAAACTTCAGGAAGGTTCGAGTCGATTCCTTGAAGGTACTTTCCGGCAGATCCATCAGCCCTTCCCTGACGCCCTCTTTCACTCCCTGGCGTACGCGCTGTTCGACGCTGTCACCGGCCGCTTTCAGCTCATCCACCTTACGATCGATGTACGGGCGCAAAACAAAGCGGTAGAAGGCCGCCAGTACCACCAGCACGGTTATCGCGGTCACCACGATGTGTACGAGAATATCTTGCCAGATCGCCATGGCGGGGATCTCCGTGTGTTGCCCTAAAAGCCGATCGAAACCGGCCAGTAATAAAGAAAACCCAGTTGTACCACGCCGGCAATAGCGCCCAACAGGCCGCCCACCAGCATCAGGTACAGCTCCTCCTCCTTGAAGGCCGGTCGCAGGATATCCTGGAACTCGGCGGGGCCGAGCGCCTTCATTTGCTGGGCCAGAACACCGGCGACCACCGGTGCCCGCTCCCGATTGAACTCCGGATCGCAGAACACATGCCCCGTCGCCAGGATGGCTTTGTCGTTCATAGCCTTCTTCAGCTCGGTATAGCCGCTCATCCCGACACTCAGTTGGGCGCCCAGCTTCATCAACACCGACTGATCCAGCAGTGGCCGCAGATGTTTCTGGACAATGGCTCGGGTTCGGCCGCCTTCCCGTCCGTTGATCATGGCGTCGGCGACCTTTTCCACTGTCA
The DNA here is from genome assembly GCF_040148665.1 of Marinobacter sp. NFXS9. NCBI lineage: Bacteria > Pseudomonadati > Pseudomonadota > Gammaproteobacteria > Pseudomonadales > Marinobacteraceae > Marinobacter > Marinobacter sp. NFXS9. Next base: position 567,063 of record NZ_JAGDDW010000001.1, read on the forward strand.
GCAGCTCTTCGGCAACCAGGCGGCTCCAGACGTCGCTGATTTCGTCCTGACGGCGCAGGAATAGGCCCTGCACCTGCCAGCCCAGGATCCGGAACGGATTGAGGGGGCGGAAAATCAGGTTGATCGCCAGCCAATTCGTGAGGAAGCCGACCACGAAACCGGTCAGCGGCAGCAACCACGGAAACGGAAAGGATATCCAGGCCGGCAGAATGGCCGCGCCGAGCAGGCCACCGATCAGGGCGCCCTTGTTGACGACCGAACGCAGTTCCACGGCGCCGGCCTGCTGGAAGATACGGTTCATCAGGTCCGGGTGACGTTTGAGCTCGCGACTCAGCAACGCTTTCAGGTCAACGATGTCACTGAGGTCGTCGCCAAAATCCTCGACCAGGGATTCAATTCGCGCGGGCAGTTGCTCCCGGGCCCACTGGTAGATCCGGTTGCGCAAAAACATGGGCATGTTGTCCCAGAGAACCGGTTGCACGTCGTACATGATCTCATCGATGTACTCATCCAGCCGCGGCGTGACCTGGGAGACGACCTGCTGGACGATGCGTTCGGGATCCAGCTTTTCGTAGACCAGGCTGAGGTCGCCGAATTGCTGCAGCGTGCGGTCCACACAGATGTGGGCCATCTTCTCCGACTTGCGTGGGATCACCCCCTGCCAGCCGAACCAGCGCCCCAAACCGATGAAATTCACCGGATAGAAGGACATCTGGATCGCCAACCAGTTGGTAAACCAGCCAACAAAAGCGGCCATCAAAGGAATGGACCACAGCGTTGAATCGCTGAACATGGATACCCCAGTCAATCTGTCCGGGCCTGCCGAGCCGGAACATAAGCGTCATCGTCGGACCTACTCGATAGAGAGTCCGGAACCTGTGTTGGCTATCGCGAGCCTTATTATGATAGCCATGATGGGCCAGCGGAAAGACGGTAACATTGGCCGTCCTGCCGAAAAAAACCAGACTGGAAAGTCCACGAAACGGGCGGGCACAAAAAAAGGTGCCAGCGGCACCTTTCTTGTCGAATCATGACGCTTACTGGTAGTAGGCGTTCTCGGTGTAGGAGTGATCCGTCACGTCACGCACGCCGGTCAGTTCCGGAATCCGCTCGGTCAGCGTGGTCTCGACGCCCTGCTTCAGGGTGAGGCTGACCGCGCTGCAACCCTGGCAGCCGCCGCCGAAACGAAGCACCGCGATGGAGCCATCCGCCACTTCGACCAGCGACACCTCACCGCCGTGAGACGCCAGCCCGGGATTGATCTCGGAAGCCAGGATGTAGTTGATCCGATCCGGCAGTGGCGCGTTCTCGTCGATGTTCGGCACTTTCGCATTGGGCGCCTTGATGGTCAGCTGGCCGCCCATCTTGTCCTTGGAATAGTCCACGAACGCATCTTCCAGGAACGGAACGGAGTTGTGATCCAGAAACAGGGTGAACTTGTCCAGATCAACCGTTTCGTCCGTCGGCACCACCTCGTTGGGCGGACAATAAGCCAGGCAGGTTTCCGCATGCTTCGTGCCCGGTTGGGTCACGAAAATACGGACACCCATACCCTCGACATCCTGCTTCTCGATCAGTTGCGCCAGGTAATCCCGGGCAGAATCAGTAACGGTAACCAATGCCATTTCTCTAACCTGCTTGAGAATTTGAGTTCATTTTAAGGCACCATGGGCCAACATAAAAGACCTAGTATTTTACTCAGTCTTTATAATCATCATTGATCTTGACGATGGATTTGAAGGCGGTCACGTCGATTGCAAGCCCCCTAACGACTATACGCCGCATCTTTGCTATTATTTCGCGCCCCGATTCAGATCAACACAACCCGGAAAAGTCCCTATGAGTGATCGTGAGACCCGACTGAAGCAGTTGCACAACGCCCTGAAGGAACGCATTGTTATCCTCGACGGCGGCATGGGGACCATGATCCAGAACCTGAAGCTGGACGAGGACGCTTTCCGGGCCGAGCGCTTCAAGGACTACGATCGTGATGTCCAGGGTAATAACGACCTGCTGAACCTGACCCAGCCTGCCCTGCTCCGCAATATCCACGCGGATTACCTGGCGGCCGGCGCAGATATCATCGAGACCAACACGTTCAACTCCACGCAGCTCTCCCAGAGCGACTACGGCCTGGAGTCGCTGGCCTACGAGCTCAACGTGGCCGGTGCGCAACTGGCGCGCCAGATTGCCGATGAATTTACCGAGCGTGAGCCCCATAAGCCCCGCTTTGTTGCCGGTGCCGTCGGGCCAACATCGCGTACGGCCTCCATCTCTCCGGATGTGAACAACCCCGGTTATCGCAACGTCGATTTCCAGACGCTGTACGAGAACTACTACGAAGCGGTCAAGGGTCTGGTGGAAGGCGGCTCCGACCTGATCCTGATCGAGACCATCTTCGACACGCTGAACGCCAAGGCCGCCATTTACGCCACCCAGCAGTATTTCGAGGATAGCGGCATTGAGCTGCCGATCATGATCTCCGGCACGATCACCGATGCCTCCGGCCGTACCCTGTCCGGCCAGACCACCGAGGCTTTCTGGAATTCCATTGCTCACGCCCGGCCGATTTCCGTGGGCCTGAACTGCGCGCTGGGTGCCGATGCGCTGCGCCCGTATATCGAGGAACTGTCCAACCGGGCTACCACCTACGTCAGCGCGCACCCCAATGCCGGTTTGCCCAACGAATTCGGCGAATATGACCAGACGCCGGAAGAAATGGCCGACATTATCGAAGCCTTCGCGCGGGACGGCTTCCTGAATATCATCGGCGGCTGCTGTGGTTCACGCCCCGACCACATCGAAGCCATTGCCAACGCCGTGGCCAAGTATCCACCCCGCCAGATTCCCGAGATCAAACCGGCGCTGCGCCTGTCCGGCCTGGAGCCCTTCACCGGGGACGAGAATACACTCTTCATTAACGTTGGCGAGCGCACTAACGTCACCGGTTCCAAGCGATTCCTGCGCCTGATCAAGGAAGAACAGTACGAGGAAGCCCTCAGCGTCGCCCGGGATCAGGTCGAGAACGGCGCCCAGATCATCGATATCAATATGGATGAGGGCATGCTCGACTCGAAGGACGTGATGGTCCGCTTCCTGAACCTGGTGGCGTCCGAGCCGGATATTGCCCGCGTCCCGATCATGATCGACTCGTCCAAGTGGGACGTCATAGAAGCCGGTTTGCGCTGCATCCAGGGCAAGGCGGTGGTGAACTCCATCAGCCTGAAAGAAGGCGAAGCCGAGTTCATCGCCCGCGCCAAATCCTGCATGCGCTACGGCGCCGCTGTCGTGGTCATGGCCTTTGACGAACAGGGCCAGGCGGACAGCTTCAAGCGCAAAACCGAAATCTGTAAGCGATCCTACGACACGTTGGTCGGCATGGGCTTCAACCCCAGCGATATCATCTTCGATCCGAACATTTTCGCCATCGCCACCGGGATCGAAGAGCACAACAACTACGCGGTCGACTTTATCGAGGCGACCGGCTGGATTCGCAAGAACCTGCCCCACGCGTCCATTTCCGGCGGCGTCAGCAATGTCTCCTTCTCGTTCCGGGGCAACGACGTGGTCCGTGAGGCGATCCATTCGGTGTTCCTGTATCACGCCATCAAGGCCGGCATGAACATGGGAATCGTCAACCCGGGACAACTGGTGGTCTATGACGAGATCGATCCGGAGTTGCGCGAGCTGGTCACCGACGTGGTGCTCAACCGCAGGGAAGATGGCACCGATCGCCTGCTTGAAGCGGCCGAGCGCTATCGTGGCGAAGTCGGCAAAGCCCGGGAGGAAGATCTGGCCTGGCGCGAATGGCCCGTTCAGAAACGACTGGAGCATGCGCTGGTCAAGGGCATCACTACCTATATTATCGAGGATACCGAAGCCTGCCGCCAGGAAGCCGATCGACCGATACACGTCATTGAAGGCCCGTTGATGGACGGCATGAACGTGGTCGGCGACCTGTTCGGCGACGGCAAAATGTTCCTGCCGCAGGTGGTGAAGAGCGCCCGGGTCATGAAGCAGGCGGTGGCCCACCTGATCCCCTACATCGAAGCCGAGAAAACCGAGGGGCAGCAGGCCAAGGGCAAAATCCTGATGGCGACGGTGAAAGGCGATGTTCACGATATCGGCAAGAACATCGTCGGTGTGGTGCTGCAGTGCAACAACTACGAGGTGATCGATCTCGGCGTCATGGTGCCCTGTGAAAAGATCCTGGCTACCGCCAAGGAAGAGAACGTGGACATCATCGGTCTCAGCGGCCTGATCACGCCGTCACTGGACGAGATGGTCCACGTTGCCCGGGAAATGCAGCGTCTGGAATTCGACGTGCCGCTGATGATCGGCGGCGCAACCACCTCCAAGGCGCATACCGCGGTCAAGATCGAGCCGCAGTACAAGAACGACCTGGCACTATACGTGTCGGACGCGTCCCGCTGCGTCAATATCGCCTCACAGCTGCTGAGCCGGACCGCCAAGGAGCCGCTGGTCGAGTCCACCCGCACCGAGTACGACAAGATCCGTGAGCGCCGCAAGAACCGGGGCGAGCGCACGAAGCTCATTGATCTGTCCGCCGCCCGCGAGCGGGACACGGAGATTTCCTTCGACGGCTACCAGCCGGTCAAACCCGCGTTCACCGGACTGAAGGTGTTCGACGACTACGACCTGAACGAACTGGTCGACTACATCGACTGGACGCCGTTCTTCATTTCCTGGGACATGTCCGGCAAGTACCCGGCGATCTTTGACGATCCCAAACGCGGCGATGCCGCCCGGACGCTGTTCGACGACGCCCAGGCGATCCTCAAGCGGATTCTCGAGGAAAAGCGCCTCAAGGCGCGAGCCGTGATCGGTTTCTGGCCAGCCAACCGTCGCGGTGACGATCTGGTGGTCTATACCGACGAAAGCCGCCAGGAGGTCCTGACCACCCTGCACCATCTGCGTCAGCAGGATGAAAAATCACCAGGCAAACCCATGCTGGCGCTGTCCGACTATCTGCTTCCGGAAGACAGCGATCAGTGCGATTACGTGGGCGGATTTGCGGTGACTGCGGGTATTGGCGCCGATGACCTGGCCGAGGAATACAAGGCGAAGAACGACGACTACAACGCCATCATGGTGAAAGCCTTGGCGGATCGTCTGGCGGAAGCCTTTGCCGAGCGCATGCACGAGCGCGTGCGTAAGGAATTCTGGGGCTATGACCCGGAGGAAACCCTGGACAACGACGCGCTGATTCGCGAGCGTTACCGCGGTATTCGGCCCGCCCCCGGATATCCTGCCTGCCCGGACCACACCGAAAAGGCCGCCCTGTTCGACCTGTTGCAAGCCCCCGACAACGCCGGCATGGAATTGACCGAGCATTTCGCCATGCTGCCGGCAGCGGCTGTGTCCGGCTGGTACTTTGCGCATCCCGAGGCGAAGTATTTCTCGGTCGGCAAGATTGGACAGGATCAGGTCGAGGACTACGCTAAACGGAAAGGCATCAGCAAAGCGGAGGCTGAACGCTGGCTGGCCCCGAGTCTGGCGTACGATCCGGCAGAGTAATGTCGGGCGACAACGGCGGGGCTGTCGGCCGGCCCCGCTGGAGTCACACCATGGCAGACGACAAGACCCACGATCCTGAAAAAACGCCTCGCAAACCCGGTGTCCTCAAGGTCATGCAGGGCATTCTGGCCGGCGCCTTCGGTGTCCAGAGCGAGCGCCATCGGCACCATGACTTCAGCAGCAGCTCTCCACTGCCCTACATCATTGGCGGAATCCTGTTTCTGATCTTTTTCGTGGTTTCTGTAGCCCTGGTGGTGCGCTGGGTGCTGGCCACCCAGACGTGAAAAGTCTTATTGGCCGCTGACCCAGACCACCGCAAAAGCCACCACCAGCAGGATCAGGCAGACCGCTGCAACCGCATCCACCTGACTGTCGGTCATCGACGACTTTTTGCTCATCCTGACACTCCTCTCCGTAAGGCTTTTTTCTTATCCTAGTTGCTGTTTGGCCGGGCTGCCCTTTCATTTCAGACGAATTTACCGCTTTATTCATAAAATCGATTTATTGAATCGAACAAACCGAATACAAATATGCCCAAAAACACATCATAAACCTATGTTTGGAAAGGCGTTATTTCCAATGGCTTTTAAGTGCGATCGGCTATTAGCATATTTTCAAATAATCATTTAGTGCATAAGGCAAAGCTGGTATCTTAGCCGCCACATTGAATTAGTGTATCCGGGAACCGTTTTATGTACGTTTATGACGAATATGATCGGCAGATCCTGAATGAGCGCGTTGCGCAGTTCCGGCATCAGACTGATCGCGCCATGGCTGGTGAACTCGCCGAGGATGAATTCCTGCCGTTGCGACTGCAGAATGGCCTGTATATCCAGCGGGTAGCGCCCATGCTGCGTATCGCCGTTCCCTACGGCATGCTGCGCGCCAAGCAGCTGCGCCGTCTGGCCCGCATTACGCGCGACTACGACAAGGGCTACGCGCACTTCACCACCCGTCAGAATGTGCAGTTGAACTGGCCGGCTGTTGAGGACGTCCCCGACATCCTCGCCGAACTGGCCGAAGTGGAAATGCATGCCAACCAGACCAGCGGTAACTGCATCCGGAACACGACAACGGACCAGTTTGCCGGCGTCCAGTCGGACGAAGAGCTGGATCCGCGCCCTTATTGTGAACTGATCCGCCAATGGTCAACCTACCACCCGGAATTCGCCTTCCTGCCGCGTAAGTTCAAGGTGGCCGTTAACGCTTCCGAGAACCATGACCGCGCTGCCGTGCAGGTGCATGACATAGGTCTGGAAATCGTCCGTAATGACGCTGGCGACGTCGGCTTCCGCGTGTATGTTGGCGGTGGCTTGGGCCGTACCCCGGTGGTCGGCCCGGTGATCCGTGAGTTTCTGCCGGAACTGGATCTGCTGACCTACCTGGAAGCGATCCTGCGGGTCTACAACCGTTACGGCCGTCGCGACAACAAGTTCAAGGCCCGGATCAAGATCCTGGTCAAGGCCATGACGCCGGACGTGTTTGCCGAGAAGGTCGAGGAAGAGTGGGCTCATATCAAGGACACCCCGACTCGCCTGACTCCCGAAGCCATTGAACGGGTCAAGACCTTCTTTACCGAGCCGGACTACGCCGCTCTGGACGACAACCCGGACGCCCTGGTTGCCCAGCGTGCCGAAAGCAAGGCATTCGATGCCTGGGTCAAACGCAACGTCGACGCCCACAAGAAACCGGGCTACAGCATCGTGACCCTGACCCTGAAGAAAACCGGTGTACCGCCGGGTGACGTCAGCGATCGCCAACTCGAGCAGATTGCCGACCTGGCCGAACAGTACAGCTTTGGCGAAGTCCGCGTGACGCACCAGCAGAACGTCGTACTGGCCGATGTGCGCCAGGACCAGCTGTTCGAACTGTGGCAGGCGATCCGCCCGATGGGCTTCGCCACCGCCAACCTGGGCACACTGACCGACATCATCTGCTGCCCCGGTGGCGACTACTGCGCCCTGGCCAACGCCAAGTCGATTCCGGTAGCGGAGGCCATCCAGCGCCGCTTTGACGATATGGACTACGTCTATGATCTGGGCGACATCGACCTGAACATTTCCGGGTGCATGAACGCCTGTGGCCACCATCACGTGGGCAACATCGGCGTCCTCGGCGTCGACAAGAAAGGTGAAGAGTTCTACCAGATCTCCCTGGGCGGCTCGTCACAGCGCGATGCGTCACTGGGCAAGATCCTGGGCCCGTCCTTTGCCCGCGAAGAAATGCCCGAAGTGATCGAAAAGATCATCAACGTCTACGTCGACAAACGGACCGAGGAAGAAACCTTCCTGGACACCTACCGTCGCATTGGCATCGATCCCTTCAAGGAGCGTGTATATGCCTGATTTGATTCGCCACGATGGCCTCCACAACGATGAATGGACCCTGGTGCCTGCGCCAGAAGAGGGTCAGGAGCTGACCCTGCCGGACGGCCCGGCCCTGTTGCCGGCCGCGGTCTGGAAAGAGAATCGCAACCACTACGCCGGCCGCAACGACATCGGCATCTGGTTCGACAGCCACGAAGAGCCGGAGCACTACTCCGACCTGATCGGCGACCTGCCGGTAATCGCCGTGAACTTCCCCAAGTTCACCGATGGCCGCGGTTACAGCATCGCCCGCCTGCTCCGTGAGCGTTATGGCTACACCGGCGAACTGCGCGCCGTGGGTGATGTGCTGCTGGACCAGTTGTTCTATATGAAGCGTTGCGGTTTCAACGCCTATGCGCTTCGGGAAGACAAGGACATCAACCAGGCCGAGCATTGCCTGAACTTCTTCAGCAATACCTATCAGGCGGCTGCTGACATTGAGGAACCGCTGTTCCGTCGTCGTGCGTCCTGATCAGCGCCTGCGTTGACACAAAAAAGACGGCCCGAGGCCGTCTTTTTTGTTTCCGGAGCACATCCTCAATCGCAGGTTGGGCTGACGAAGGAAGCCCAACAATGCCGACCACGGGTTTTGCATATTGCCCGAACAGGGGTGCCTTGGCCGGATGATGATAGAGGTCACAACATTTAGGCCTTCAATGTTGGGCTTCCTTCGTCAGCCCAACCTACCGGTATCAATTTCGAGCCAGTAGTAGAAGGCCTCGGCGCCATCCCGTAGATAGCCCGGATAGCCGATCACCTACCGACCGTGCACCAACACCAGACTGCCTGAAGACTGCCCCTTTAGAAACGCCTGCAGCGCATCGTCCAGCTCATTTAATCCAATGTCACGAGCGCTGGCTTCGGTCACCGGACAAGACCATTCGCCAGACAGCTTGGACCAGACGGCCTGCTTTTCAGTCAGCGGAATCTCCACCGAGTCCACACCCAGCAGATTGATGCCCCGCAGGATAAACGGCAGCACGGTGGTCTCCAACTGGGGGCCGGCCACCAGACCGCAACAGGAAACAGAACCACCCGGGATCACCTGTTTCAGAAGTTCGGCCAGAGGGCTGCCGCCGACGGTATCCACGGCATTGGCAAAACGCGGCTTGAGCAACGGCTTTTTCTCAGGGTCCAGAGCGTCGCGCCCCATAAGCTCCACGGCGCCCAGCTTCGTCAGCGTGTCCGCCTGATCGGCCTTGCCACTGATCGCCGTGACCTTGAAGCCCAGCCCTGACAGAATTTCGACAGCCACACTGCCAACCGCCCCGCTGGCCCCGGACACGGCCACAGGGCCCTGTTCCGGCGTCGCGCCCATTTTCAGCAGTTTGGCGACACTCAGCCCCGCGGTCAGCCCGGCAGTGCCGTATACCATGGCCCGGCGCGCGTCCCAGCCCTCGGGCATGGTAACGATCCATTTGGCAGGCACCCGGATGTATTCACCAAAACCGCCGGCGGTGTTCATGCCGAGATCGTAACCGGTCACGATGACCTGCTGCCCCACCGCCGGTGTGCCAGTGGCACTTTCCACCACCTCGCCGGCCGCATCGATGCCCGGCGTATGCGGGAAGGTACGAGTAACGCCCTTGTTACCGCTTGCCGACAGCGCATCCTTGTAGTTCAACGAGGAATGGGTGACGCGGATCAGGACCTCGCCTTCCGGGAGGTCGGCCGTATCGAGGGTTTCCACACCCCCGACATACTGCCCGTCCTTTTCATGAACTCGCCAGGCTTTATAGGTGCTCATCTGAAATCCTTCCCTTGTTGTTGGTTTCGGGGATGACGATACGCCGGCTCACTGCAGGTTACGGTGACGCAGCATCCCCGCCAGCTTCCAGAAACTGTGTTCGATCGCGCCGCTGGCTGCAAGCCCGAGTTTTTCCGGCAGTGTGCGCTTGCGGCGGAATGTGACGGAAACGACTTCGGCCCGCTCACACGCGTCGATCAAGTATTCATCCGATGTTTTCAGCTCATCGATCAAATGGACATCGAGGGCGCGCTGGCCGAACCAGATGTCGCCATTGGCTACCGCTTCAATATCTACAGCGGGCCGGCGTTCGCCAACGTACTCTTTGAACAGCACATGGGTGTCTTCCAGGTCTTCCAGGAACTTCTTGCGCCCCTTGTCGGTATTCTCACCAAACATGGTCAGCGTGCGCTTGTATTCGCCGGCGGTCAGGATCTCAAAGTCCACGTCATTTTTCTTGAGCAGGCGATGAAAGTTTGGCAATTGGGCCACAACACCGATCGACCCCAGGATGGCAAACGGCGATGCCACAATGCGGTCGGCCACACAGGCCATCATATAACCACCGCTGGCCGCCACTTTGTCGACGCAGGCCGTCAGCGGAATGCCTTTGGCGCGCACACGATCCAGTTGCGCCGCGGCCAAGCCGTAGGCATGAACGAGGCCGCCCGGGCTTTCCAGGCGGATGACCACTTCATCCCGCTCCGGCTCCGCCAGACTCAGGACGGCGGTGATGGACTTGCGCAACTGGTCGTTGTCGCTCGCCTTGATGTCGCCGTTGAAATCAAGCACGAACACACGTGGCCTGGTGATGTCCTCTTTGCTCTCGCCACTCTTGGCGGCCTTTTTCTCGGCTTTCGCCTCTGCCTTCTTCTGCTTCTTGCGGGCTTTTAGCCAGGCTTTGCGGTCAGAATCCCCCAGCAGCTTCTGATGCAGGTTTTCCTTGAGGCGCTTAAACCCCTCGTTGAGGCGTTTGACGTGAAGCTCCCCGTCCGATTCGTCACCGTCATGTTTGCGATGGGCGGCAGAGACCACCGCGGTCACAATCACCAGCACCGCCACCACAAAAGTGACCGTCTTCGCGAGGAATAGCCCGTAATCCGTCAGAAATTCCAAATCTGTTCTCCGTTTACCCGATGCGGTTGTCGATGGTGAGCCCGTTCACAACTGTCGGACCCAACAAACCCGATGATTGTAACCGAGGGTGAGTACGCCGAACGAGGCCCGTTAGACTCCTTTTTCAAACAAGCGTTCGATCGAGCTTGACAGGGTTTGGCGCGGTCCCTAAAGTCGAACTGGTTTCGCCGGAATCCTGCGCGGGCAGCACCGGCACCACGCTTTTAGACGCTCACTCAAAAGGGAAAAACAATGTCTGTAGCTCAGGTTTTTGAAAAACTGGAACAGAACTTTAACGCCGATGCCGCTGCTGGTATGGATCTGGTTTTCCAGTTCAACATCGAAGATGACAAAAACTACCACCTGGTCATCAACGACGGTACCTGCCAGCTGAATGAAGGCGATCACGACGATCCATCCGTCACCCTGATCATGAACTCTGAAACCCTGCAGGGCATCGTTTCCGGCGAAACAGACGGCATGCAGGCATTCATGGCCGGTCAGCTGCGCGCCGAGGGCGACATGATGCTGGCCACCAAACTGGGCGAACTGTTCAGCATGGGCTAAGTGCCTGTTCTCCGGACCGGTGCTGCGGCTTCGGTCCGGATCGCTCTTCATCATCGTCCCGCCTCTTGATCAGCCCGCCTTCGGAAACCACTCCTCCATTGCTTCACGCGCCTGTTGATTCCCGGGCAGTGCCACCAGCCCGCTACTGGACAGCCGAACGTCAAAGATCGCCCCGTCTTTGAGCGGCATGAACGTCGCGTTACCGTACACCGCTTCCACAAACGGCAAACCGAATTCCTGATCCAGCGTCCAGGCATCGAACCAGGAATCCTGTCCTAACGAATATACGGTACGCTCGCCACTACGCTCCTGCTCAAGGCTGACGTATCGGCCGCTGAGGCGCTCCAGCCGGTAAGCCGGCGGTACACCAACCCAGGCCAGTGGGCCAGCAAGCCGGATGATCCGGGCATCCACCTGCCATTGGTCGCCACGCAGGGTAACGTCCAGGGGCGGCTGCTCATCGCGCTCCAGACGGACGCGCCAGGTCTGGGGACCACTCTTCGTCACGCCGATGGTGGCAATGGTTTCCATGCTGTCCAGGGACTGGTAATGGCGCAGATCCAGCGCCAGCAATCCTATATAGGCGCCGGCAAGGATCAGGAGGATGGCGAAGGTCCCCTTGAGCCAGTTGAAGAACCAGCGGGGACGAATGAAGAAGGCCAGACCGAACAGGGCCAGCAGGCCGCCGACGGCAGCCAGAGTCAGCAGGGCAAAATCCTGGGGCATACAGGGCTCTCTTTTTGTCGAGGGCCGCGACGACCTTTCGGGTCATCCCCGGCTGTCAGCCAACTGCTTGCGGAGCCTCTGTGACACTCCTATAAACCGACATCCGCCAACGAGGATTCCGCCAGTTTGAGCAGATCCGGGTTGCGCTCGTCGCGGGTTCCAATGCTTTCGATATAGTATTCCAGAGACGTCAGTGCGTCGGCCAGTGCTTCCAACACGGTTGCCGGCGGCGGCTCACGGGCGTCCAATAGACGGGACTGGATCGAATCAGCGATCCGGGCCAGGACGCCCGCTCCCTCTTCATCTTCCAGCATCATGAAGCCGCCCCAGATACTGCGCAGGGTGGCCGGCAGATTGGCCAGGTGCAGCTTGTCGTAATCGGACTCGATGAACGCGGTAATGGCCCGCTTGGCCAGGGTCAATGCCGCCCTCGCCTCGTCTGCAACAACGATGTAGGCCTCGGTCAGGTAGGTGGACTCTTCCCGGCTGGCCGGCACCACGGCCAGGGTATCGGTCTCGGTGGTAATACCCCGCTGGACCATTTGCAAAGTGGCATCCTCGATGCTCAGCACCGCGTTGGCCAGATTGTAGAGCTCATCATCCTCAGGTAGGCGGTTCTCGGCATGCCAGCGGCGCAGCTGGGCGGCTTCCTTGCGGGACAGATCCGCCAGCTTATTCAGATCCAGAACGGACAGCGTCGCCGCCAGTTGGTCCAGCGACCCGGCAATTGAGGCCAATTCGTTCAGGTCCGGCTCAATGCCCCGCTCGATAATGTCCACTTTGTCCTTGAGCTGGTTGAGCTCTTCCTGCAGCGCGTTGGACAGGGATTTCAGAACATCGGTCCCCGGCCCGTAGAGACGCTTGCGATGGGACTCCAGGATGTTTTCCGGGAACTCCGTCGGCGTGATGCCGTAAGCCTGAAGCACCTGGGCCACTTCCGGGTTGGCACTGCCGCTGCGATACAGGATGTAGACCAGCTCCTTGAACAGGGAGTCCGGTGCATCCTTGGCGATGGCCACTTTGCCGATGTAGACAATTTCGCGGGTGTATTTTTCGATCCGCATGAACAGGCGTTTGCGGGATTTTCCGAAGCCCATCTCCCGGTCCTGCATGGTATCGGCGACCACCGACAACAGGCACCAGAGCTGCCCCATCGGCGCTCCGTTGCACAGGCGCGCGAACCCTTTCGCCGCCCGTGCGATCAATTTGCGATTGACGCGTTCGTTACGCTCCCGGAGCACGCCCAGCAGACCAATCTGATACATCAGGCGCGTGCGCCGGGCGTGGATATCGAAATCGGCTTCGTCGCCACCCAATGGATTCAACGTCAGGCTGGCGCAGAAATCCGGCCGTTTACGGGCATCCACTTCAAAGAAACAGGATTCGGGGAACGGCTTCTCGCCGCGGGAAACGCGCAGGTCGTTGGTGATCGGCAGCAGCAGTTCCGGATGATCTGCACGCTGTTGCTGGTAGTACTCCACATAGCGACGCAGGATAAACAGGGCGCTGCTGAGTGCCGCCAACAGAGTGTTCTTGTCGTCATTGGCGCCTACGGGAACGTCGTTGGCTACGGCCACGGCTTCCTGACACAGCAGCGTACCGCCACGCAGTTCGACGAGCACGAAGATACCACGCAGCTGGTTCAGGAAATCGACACAGTTCTGGAGATCCTCGCCACTCTCACGATTCTCCTGAAAGCGTTCGAGGCTGCTCTCGGCCTGTTTGATGGTCTGTTCTATTTCATTCTTGACCAGATCAAACGACTGAGATTTCGTCGCGAGTGACGATTGAACCATAAATTGACGCTTCCCATATGCATTGCGGAGAGTACCGCTTCCCCTGCCGAGTGATCAGGTGACGACTCTGACCGGCGAACCGGCACCACCTGTGGCATTCAATGTGCGGCGAGATCAGACGCAGGCAGGCAAGCCGTCCGGAAGTCCCTGACTCGCTACGTCCTCACCCGTTTGCGTTCGTACACCCGTTATTGGAGCTTCTTTTATCCCGAACGCACGCGAAAAATAGCCGAATTAGCATTTACTTATAACACAAAACTCAAGTACCTCAAGAAAGGCCTTGTGTACTTATTTTGCTGGTTTTTGCCGTGGCGTTATTCGCCTGCCGGCTCAGCGGTTTCCGCACCCGATGCCATGCGGTTCCACAGGGCTTCACCGCCCGCCTTGGCGACCACCTCGATCAGCGCATCATGCGCTTCGCTTTCTTCATTCGACGCGCGAATGACCCGGGTCTTGCGACGCTCGGGCGACAGCCGCCGGATGCCGCCGACGGATTCATTACTGTCGCCGCCATTGGCATCGAGGGACAGGGCCGTCTGGCCGCCACTCAGCAGCAGGAAAACATCGGCCAGGATCTCCGCATCCAACAAGGCGCCGTGGAGTTCCCGGTTGCTGTTGTCGATGCCGTAGCGTTTGCACAGCGCATCCAGGTTGTTCTTCTGCCCCGGGTGTTTGGCGCGGGCCATGGCCAGGGAATCCACCACGCCGCAGTGGTCTTCGACTTTCCAGCCGGTCCCGAGCTGGCGGAATTCATGGTTGATGAATCCCACGTCGAACGCGGCGTTGTGAATGACCAGCTCGGCGCCCTTGATGAATTCAAAGAACTCGGTGGCCACATCACGGAACAGTGGCTTGTCGGCCAGGAATTCGTTGGATATCCCGTGAACGGCCAGGGCTTCGGCTTCAACTTCCCGCTCCGGGTTGATATAGACGTGATAGTGGCGGCCGGTCAGTTGGCGCTCCATCATCTCGACACAGCCGATTTCGATAATCCGGTGGCCCTGTTCGGGATCAATACCGGTGGTTTCCGTATCCAGCACGATCTGGCGCATGGAGGACTCCCGTGGTTATAACGTCAATAAAAAGTCGATGAATCAGACGGTTCAGGCGAGCTCTTCAACGCCGCGATTGGCCAACTGGTCGGCGCGTTCGTTACCGGGAATGCCGGCATGCCCCTTTACCCAGTGCCACTTGATGTCGTGGGATCCGGTCAGTTCATCCAGGTCGCGCCAGAGGTCCGCGTTTTTGACCGGCTTACGGGCGGCGGTCTTCCAGCCGTTCTTTTTCCAGTTTTTCATCCACTCGGTGATGCCTTTGCGCACGTACTGGGAATCGGTGTAGAGATCGACCTCGCAGTGGCGCTTCAACGCCTTCAGGCCCTGGATCGCAGCCATCAGTTCCATGCGATTATTAGTGGTTTCCTTTTCGCCGCCGTGGAGCTCCCGCTCCTGGTCCCCGTAACTCAGTACCGCACCCCATCCTCCGGGGCCCGGGTTTCCTTTACAGGCTCCGTCGGTATAGAGCACTACGCGTTTTGTCATGACTACTGGATTACCTTTATTGAGGTTCTTTCAGGGATCGGGGTTACTTATCGCGTTCCTGCCGTCGGGAAACGCTGGAGGATCCCATGGCGCCTGCCAGCGGAATAACCACCGGTTTGGGCTGACGCCAGCGAATCCGTTTAACCGTGCGTGCAGGCACTCGCTTCTCAGCGCGGATACAGTAATAGGCGCCAGCCGGAAGATGCAACCGCTCACCGAGTTTTTCAAACAGGGTCATACGCTGCAGGGCCCGCACGCGTGTTATGGGCGGCCGGAAAAAGTGCGAGGTGGTCTCTTCCACCTTGAACTGCAGCAGGCTGAGCCAATCTTCCATTCTATTCGAGGTAATGAAACGGCCGCTCCAGGGCGGATGTTGGCGACGGGAAATCAGCTTTCGCAGCCCCCACAAGCTGTAGGGGTTGAAGCCGACGATTATCAGGCAGCCACTGCTGCGCAATACCCGTGCGGCCTCGCGCACCACCTGGTGAGGCTGATCGGAAAAATCGTGGGTGTGGTGAAGGATCACCAGATCCATGGAGTCACTGGGGAACGGCAGCTCATCAGCATCGCAGACCACCGTCGCATCAGGCAAATGGGACGACCAGTAAGGCGTGGTCATCATTCGGTGACTGAAATCGGTCGACGTCGCCAGCGGCAAGCGGTGGCTGATGCTGACCAGCAGCTGGTGGGCGCCGGTCAGATCCTCTGCCATGCGCGCGATGTGCTCGCGCTGATCGGCCAGCAGCGCGCGGCCCAACGGGCTCTGGAACCAGGCCTCGAAAGCATCCCGTTGTGCCACATAGTCTCGTTCGATCGTTCTGGCCATGGTGTATCCAGCTGTCAATGGGTGCCGATGCCGCGATGCTCCATTTCCACCACCGCTTTGTGGATTTGGGCCATTGGCCGCAATCCCTTATCATAGCAGTCTACATCCACCGACCGCAGCCGCAGATTGCCATGTTCTCTATCGTTCCCATTCCGGCCTTCAGTGACAATTACATCTGGTGCATCGTTGATGACGCCACACGCACCGCCGCGGTTGTCGACCCCGGCCAGGCTGAACCTGTCCTCCAGTTTCTGAAAGCCCGGAACCTGGAATTGGACACGATCCTGATCACCCATCACCATCCCGATCACGTGGGCGGTGTCAAAGAGCTGGATGCGGCCTTCGATCCGGACATCTACGGCCCCGCCGATTCGCCCTTCAAGGGCAGCAAGGTTGCCCTTTCGGAAGGCGATACGGTGAATTGGCACGGGCTGAGTTTTCAGGTCCTGACCGTACCCGGGCACACCCTGGATCACATCGCCTATCACACTGCCCAGACCGACATCGACGAAGCGCCAGCTCTCTTCTGTGGCGATACCCTGTTTGCCTGCGGCTGTGGTCGCCTGTTCGAAGGCAAGCCGGCGCAAATGCGCCACTCGCTGGCAAAACTCCGGGCCCTGCCGGCCAATACGCGGGTCTACTGCGCCCACGAATACACTCTTGCCAATCTGCGTTTCAGCCGGGACCTGCTGCCTGAAGACGATGCGCTGGAAGCGTTCGAGATCGCCTGCAAGCAGAAACGCGAGAATCAGGTACCTACACTGCCCACCACGCTGGAGGAGGAAATCGCCCTGAATCCGTTTATGCGCTGGGACGATCCGGCTGTTGCAGCCGCCGTCGAAAAGCGCCGGATTGAGGTCGATCCTGCTTTACGTGGTGAGGACCGGATCTTTGCACAAGTCCGAAAAGCGAAGGACTCGTTCTGATAAAAGTCGTTACATGATCTGACGTTAACGTAATAAGCGCTGTATTGACCCTCAGAAAAGGGTTCTCATAGAATCCAGCGAAGCTTCGCCGCTTGACGGGCGCGTCACTGTTTTTCGGGGGCGTTTTTTTGGTCCGTCAGCCCTTATTTCCGGACAATTTATGACTGTAGCAAGAATAACCACAGCCCTGCTGATCGCCACCGTTCTGAGTGGCTGCCAAACGTTCACCGGCCAGGGCGACAACGATTCCCTCAGCGAAAGCGAGCTGCTGGAATCCGAACACGTCTCGGTGCCGGCCGGTGACGATGAACTTCAGGCCTCGGTCGAAGGCCATCCCTCCGAGGACGACACCACCGAGCTGGACGATTCCATCGAACCGTCCCTGAAATCGAAAGCCGCCAAGGCCCGCGAACGCCTGGAACAGCCCACCGAAAACAACGTCGCCGGCGAAGACGTGGCCCACGATCTGTGGAGTCACCTGCGCGAGCAGTTCGGCATGGATCTGACCCTGGACAATGAGCGCATCGAGCAACAGCTGCGCTGGTACGCCAGCCACCCGCGCTATATCGACCGCGTCGCCAAACGGGCCCGCCGCTACCTGTACTACATTCTCAAGCAGACCGAAGATCGTGGACTGCCGGCCGAATACGCCCTGTTGCCGGTGGTGGAAAGCGCCTACGATCCGTTTGCCTATTCTCACGGTCGCGCTGCAGGACTCTGGCAGTTCATCCCGTCCACGGGTCGGGTTTATGGCCTCAACCAGAGCTGGTGGCACGATCAGCGGCGTGATGTCATCGACGCCACAGACGGCGCGCTGGAATACCTGGACGCCCTCGCCGATCGCTTCGATGGCGACTACATGCTGGCGCTGGCCTCCTACAACAGTGGCGCCGGCACCGTCTTGCGCGCCATTCGCCATAACAAGGCCCGCGGCTTGCCGACCGACTACTGGGCTCTCGACCTGCCCCGGGAAACCCGTGCCTACGTCCCCAAGCTGATCGCCATCGCCAAGATTATCGACGATCCGCAGGCCTACGGCGTTACCCTGCCGCCGATTCCGGACAAGCCCTATTTTGAAGTGGTGGATACCGGCTCCCAGATCGACCTGGCCCAGGCCGCGAACCTGGCCGGTGTCGATATCGAGGAAATCTATCTGCTGAACCCGGCCTATAACCGCTGGGCCACTTCACCCGAGGGCCCGCACCGTCTGCTGGTCCCGATCGATAACGCCGATCAGTTCCGCAAGGGGCTGGCCAGCCTGGATCCTTCCGAGCGGGTGTCCTGGAAGAACTACAAGGTGCGCGGCGGCGACAGCCTGATCAAGATCGCCCACAGCTTCGGCACCACGCCGGATGTCATCAAACAGGTCAATCACCTGCGCTCGAATCTGATTCGCGTGGATCAGCGTCTGCTGATTCCCACCTCGACCAAAGGCAACGCCAGTTACGCCCTGAGTGCCAACGAGCGCCTGAAAGACAAGCAGGCGTCGATCAACCGCAATGCCAAAGGAACTCGCATCGAGCATACCGTTCAAAGGGGGGACACTTTCTGGGATATTGCACGTGACAATCACGTCAGCGTCCGCCAGCTCGCCCGCTGGAACGGTATGGCGCCGGGCGATCCGCTCATTCCAGGCAAGCGCTTGGTGATCTGGTCCAAGGATCCCGACACGCAGCAACTGGCCATGGCGGGACGCCGCAGTCCGTCCGAGATGATGCGCAAAGTCGGCTATCGCGTGCGGAAAGGCGATTCCCTGGCGCGGATTGCCAGTCGCTTCAACGTAAACGTGAAAGACATCGCAAGCTGGAACAGCCTCAACCTCAACAATTATCTCCAGCCCGGACAAAGTCTGGTACTCTACGTCGATATTCGCCGAAGTCCCTGACCGCTAACACATTGACGTGACGGTCAGTCCGAACGAAAAAGAGCGGAATCCATGATCAGATTTTCTCAGACCGTCATTACCCTGTTTCTCCTGCTGACCGGCATGGCCCTGCACGCTGCAGAGGCCGTGCACGGGCTTGCCATGCATGGTGACCCGAAATACGGTCCCGACTTCAAACACTTTGACTACGTTAACCCGGACGCGCCCAAAGGCGGCACGCTGCGGTTGAGCATTGTGGCCAACGGCTACGACTCGCTGAACCCGTTTGTGCTCAAGGGTGTGTCGGCGGCCGGGCTCCAGACTTACGCTTATGACAGCCTGCTCACGGAATCCGCCGATGAGCCCTTCACCATGTATGGGCTGATCGCCAAATCCGTGGAAACCCCGGAAGACCGCTCCTACGTCACGTTCCATCTCCGTCCTGAGGCCCGCTTCTCCGACGGCGAACCAATCACCGCCGAGGACGTGGCCTACACGTTTCATCTGCTGATCGACAAGGGACATCCGTTCTTCCGCAGCTACTACGCGGAAGTCAAAGATGTGAAGGTGCTCGACAAATACACCGTCCGCTTTGATTTCGGCGACACCCAGAACCGGGAATTGCCCCTGATCCTCGGTCAGATGCCGATCCTGCCCAAGCATTACTGGGAAAAGCACGATTTCGAGGAATCCGGCCTCACCATCCCGGTCTCCAGCGGGCCCTACACGATCGAGAAATTCGACGCCGGCCGTTCGATCACCTATAAGCGGAATCCGGATTACTGGGCCCAGGATCTTCCAGTGAACGTCGGTCGCAACAACTTCGACGAAGTCCGCTACGACTACTACAGTGACGACACCGTCGCCCTGGAAGCCTTCAAGGCCGGGAACTACGATTTCCGCCTGGAGTCGTCCGCCAAGAACTGGGCTACCGGCTACACTGGCGACGCCCTCTCGTCCGGCAAGATCATCAAGGAAGCCATCCATCACGGCCGCCCGGTGGGCATGCAGGCTTTCGCCATGAACAGCCGCCGTTTCCCTTTCGACAACCCCAAGGTCCGCGAAGCACTGGCATACGGTTTCGATTTCAACTGGGCCAACCAGAACCTGTTCTACGGCCAGTACACCCGAACCCAGAGCTTCTTTGAGAACAGCGACCTGGCGTCCTCAGGGCTGCCCAAGGGCGAGGAACTGAAGCTGCTGGAGCCCTATCGCGACCAGTTGCCGCCGGAAGTGTTCAATAAGGAATATCATCCCCCGTCGACGACCAACGGTACCTCCCTGCGCGACAACCTGCGCACGGCCATCACACTGCTGCGCGACGCCGGCTTTGAGATTCGGGACGGCAAGATGGTCGAAAAATCGTCTGGCCGCCCGCTGAAATTCGAGATCATGATTTTTCAGAAGACCTTTGAACGGGTGATCCTGCCGTTCAAGAAAAACCTGGCCAAACTGGGTATTGAGGTTGATGTACGTCAGGTGGACACCAGCCAGTACATCCGGCGCCTGCGCAGTTTTGATTTTGACATGGTGGTCAGTTCTTTCCCCCAGTCCGATTCCCCGGGCAACGAGCAACGCGACTACTGGCACTCGTCGAATGCTGACGAGCCCGGCTCCCGCAACATCCTGGGCGTCAACAGCCCGGTGGTCGATGACCTGGTGGCCAAAGTGATCCAGGCACCGGACCGCCAAGCCCTGGTAGACCGCACTCACGCTCTGGATCGGGTCCTGCTGTGGGGACACTACGTGATTCCCCAGTGGTATCCGGCCGTGGACCGGGTCGCCTACCGGAACAAGCTGGCGCGACCGTCCAACACGCCGAAGAACGGCATTGATCTGAGCCGCTGGTGGGTCAAACCCTGATTCCTTCTCGCCTGCAAGAGGAAGCTGCTGACTGATGGGTGTTTACATCCTGAGGCGTCTGTTGCTGATCATTCCCACTCTGGTCGGCATCATGCTGTTGAACTTCGTGATCGTCCAGGCCGCTCCGGGCGGACCCATTGAACAATTCATCGCCCAGATGCAGGGCATGGACAGCGGCGCCCTCACCCGGGCCGGCGGTGGCAGCGGCTCTGAAGTCAGCGGCGGGCAAGGTAGCGGTGACCAGCAAAGCCGCGGTGCCAAGGGCATCCCGCCAGAGTTGATTGCCGAAATGGAGGAGCAGTACGGCTTCGACAAGCCGCCGGCGGAGCGCTTCTTCAAGATGCTTAAGGACTACGCCACCTTCGACTTCGGCGACAGTTTCTTCCGGGACAGCTCCGTCACTGGCCTGATCATCGATAAACTCCCGGTTTCCATCTCGATCGGGCTCTGGTCGACACTGGTGATCTACCTGATCTCGATCCCCTTGGGCATCCGCAAGGCGGTCATGGACGGCACCCGTTTCGATGTCTGGACCAGCTCGGCCATTATCGTCGGTTATGCGATCCCGGGCTTCCTGTTCGCCATCCTGCTGATCGTCCTGTTTGCCGGCGGCAGCTATCTGGACTGGTTCCCACTGCGCGGCCTGACCTCCACGGACTTCGATACGATGACCTGGTACCAGAAGATCGGCGACTACTTCTGGCACCTGGCTCTGCCAGTGACGGCAAACGTCATCGGCGGTTTTGCCACCCTGACCCTGCTGACCAAAAACTCCTTCCTCGACGAGATCGGCAAGCAGTATGTGGTGACCGCCCGCGCCAAGGGTCTGGAGGATCGCCGTATCCTCTACGGTCATGTGTTCCGCAACGCCATGCTGATCGTCATTGCCAGCCTGCCGGGCCTGCTGGTGATGCTGTTCTTTACCGGGTCGCTGCTGATTGAAGTGATCTTTTCCCTCGATGGACTGGGGCTATTGGGCTTCGAAGCGGCATTGAATCGGGATTATCCGGTCATTTTCGGGACGCTCTACATTTTTACGCTGATGGGGCTGGTGCTGAAGCTGATCAGCGACCTGACCTACGTCCTGGTGGACCCGCGTATCGATTTCGAAAGTCGGGAGGGCTGATATGAAAGGCATCCCGCTGTCCCCGATCCAGCAGCGCCGACTGCGCAATTTCCGCAACAATCGCCGGGGCTACTGGTCGCTCTGGATCTTCCTGGTGCTGTTCACGGTGACGCTGTTTGCGGAGCTGGTGGCCAACGACAAGCCGCTCGTTGTCAGCTACAAGGATTCGATCTATTTCCCGGTGGTGCAGACCATCAGCGAAGAAACCTTCGGCGGCTTCCTGCCCACCGAGGCGGATTACCGGGACCCCTACATCGCCGACGAGATCAACGCCAACGGCTGGATGATCTGGCCGCCGATCCCGTTCAGTTACGACACCATCAACTACAACCTCACCGTGCCCTCGCCCGCGCCGCCCTCCGAGGTTAACTGGCTGGGCACCGACGATCAGGGTCGCGACGTCTTGGCCCGGCTGATCTACGGGTTTCGTATTTCGGTGCTGTTCGCCCTCACGCTGACGTTCTTCAGCTGCATCGTCGGGGTCATCGCCGGTGCCCTGCAAGGCTTCTATGGCGGCAAGGTGGATCTGCTGGGGCAGCGATTCGTGGAGATCTGGTCGGGACTGCCGGTGCTTTACCTGCTGATCATTCTGTCCAGCATCGTACAGCCCAACTTCTGGTGGTTGCTGGGCATTATGCTGCTGTTCAGCTGGATGGGGCTGGTCGACGTGGTCCGCGCTGAATTCCTGCGCGCCCGGAACTTCGAGTACGTGCGTGCCGCCCGGGCGCTGGGGCTGGACAACCGCACCATCATGTTCCGCCACATGCTGCCGAACGCTATGGTGGCCACCATCACCTTCGTCCCGTTCATCCTGACCGGTGCCATTACCGGCCTCACGTCCCTCGACTTCCTGGGGTTCGGACTGCCGCCGGGGTCGCCGTCACTGGGCGAGCTGATCGCCCAGGCCAAAGCCAACCTGCAGGCTCCGTGGCTGGGCCTGTCTGCCTTCGTCACGCTGTCGATCATGCTGACCCTGCTGGTGTTCATCGGGGAAGCGGTGCGTGATGCGTTCGATCCGAGGAAGAACTGATATGGCCGCGTTCCTGGACATCCGCGACCTGTCCATCGCCTTTGATGGCAAAACCATTGTCGACCGGCTGTCATTCGCCGTGCCCGCCGGCAAAACCGTGGCCCTGGTCGGCGAAAGCGGCTCCGGCAAGTCGATTTCCGCCCTCTCGGTTTTGCGGTTGCTGGACGAGCGCCATGCCAGCTAC
Organism: Marinobacter sp. NFXS9; assembly: GCF_040148665.1. Taxonomy (NCBI): domain Bacteria; kingdom Pseudomonadati; phylum Pseudomonadota; class Gammaproteobacteria; order Pseudomonadales; family Marinobacteraceae; genus Marinobacter; species Marinobacter sp. NFXS9. The sequence continues at coordinate 590,279 of NZ_JAGDDW010000001.1, forward strand.
CCGAGCGGCGAAATCCGGCTCGAGGGTAACGAGGATCTGTTGAAGGCCAAGCCGCAGCGCATGCGCCAGATCCGTGGTCGCCGCATCAGCATGATCTTCCAGGAACCGATGACATCGCTGAACCCCCTGCACACGGTGGAAAAGCAGATCGGCGAGACGCTCGCCATCCATCAGGGCATGCGACCCAACCAGGCCCGTAGGCGCACCCTGGAGCTACTGGAACTGGTGGGCATCCCGGATCCGGAAAACCGCCTGACGTATTATCCCCACCAGTTGTCCGGCGGCCAGAAGCAAAGGGTCATGATCGCCATGGCCCTGGCCAACGAACCGGAACTGCTGATTGCCGATGAGCCAACCACCGCGCTGGACGTGACCGTGCAACGCCAGGTGCTCGAGCTGTTGCGATCGCTCCAGGCGAAATTGGGCATGGCCGTTCTGTTGATTACCCACGACCTGTCCATTGTGCGTCGATACGCCGATGAGGTCGTCGTAATGGAAAAAGGGCGATGCGTTGAGTCCGGCCCGACGGAAACCGTCTTCCAGTCACCCACTCAGGCCTACACCCGGATGTTGCTCGAATCCGAGCCGGGGACACCACCCGAGCGCCGGACCGGAGCAGCCGATGCCATTCTGCAACTGGATAACGTCAACGTCCGCTTTCCGCTGACCAAGAGTTTCTTCGGTCGCCCCAAATCCTGGCTCCATGCCGTGCAAGACATCAGCCTTTCGGTTCGACCCGGCGAAACCCTTGGCATCGTCGGCGAAAGCGGCAGCGGTAAAACCACGCTGGGTATGGCGTTGATCAAGCTGGTGCAAAGCTCCGGCGGGATTCGCTTCCGGGGGCAATCGATCGAGAATCTTAATCAGAAGGAATTCAAACCACTACGCAAGGATATTCAAGTGGTTTTTCAAGACCCCTATGGCAGCCTGAGCCCGCGAATGTCGATTGCGGAGATCGTCGGCGAGGGCTTGATGGTCCACTTGCCCGATCGGCAGGACGAGCACGAGGCGATGATTATCCAGGCCCTGAAGGATGTAGGCCTGGACCCGGAAGCCCGGGATCGCTATCCCCACGAGTTTTCCGGCGGACAACGTCAGCGGATCGCCATTGCCCGCGCCCTGGTGCTGCATCCGTCGGTGATTCTGCTGGATGAACCCACGTCGGCGCTGGATCGCTCGGTCCAGAAGCAGGTGATCGAGCTGCTGCGTTCCCTGCAGGAACGCTACCGCTTGAGCTATCTTTTTATCAGCCACGACCTGGCCGTTGTACGCGCACTGGCTCATCAGGTGCTGGTGATGAAAGACGGCAGCGCAGTGGAGTACGGTGACGCCAGTCAGGTCCTGAGAGCGCCGCAAAAGGAATACACCCGCAACCTGCTGGAAGCCGCCTTCTTCTATCAGGATGCTGAGACCGGTGAAGTGCGGACCCGTTAACCGGCACGTTTGCGACATCCGTTGAGCCCAGAACAGCCGCGCCAGCGGCTCTTAGACGAATAGCGAGTTAAACGACGCACGCCGATCGGTGACAATGCGTTATACCAACGAATCAGGAGATCCTCCATGGGAATTCTTAAAGGAAAACGCGCCCTCATTGTTGGGGTAGCGAGCAAGCATTCCATCGCTCACGGCATTGCGGAAGCCTTCCACCAGCAAGGCGCCGAACTCGCCTTCACCTACCAGAACGAAAAGCTTCGTTCGCGGGTCGAGGGTTTTGCCAAAGAATGGGGTAGCGAGCTGACCTTCCCCTGTGACGTCGCCGACGACGCCGAGATCGAGGCCGTGATGGAATCCCTGGGCAAACACTGGGACAGCATCGACATCATCGTTCATGCGGTCGGTTTTGCACCGGCACACGAGCTGAACGGCAATTACGTCGACGTGACCACCCGCGAAGGTTTCAAGATCGCCCACGACATCAGTTCCTACAGTTTCGTGGCACTGGCCAAGGCCGCTCGCGGCATGCTCAAGGGAAACAGCGCGCTGCTGACCCTGACCTACCTGGGTGCCGAGCGCGTGCTGCCCAACTACAATGTGATGGGCCTGGCCAAGGCATCGTTGGAAGCGAACGTGCGCTATATGGCTGCCGGCCTGGGCCCGGATGGTATCCGCGTCAACGGCATTTCCGCCGGCCCGATCAAGACACTGGCTGCCTCCGGTATCAAGAGCTTCCGTCGCATGTTGCAGGAAAACGCCAACCGGGCGCCGCTCAAGCGCAATGTCACCACTGAGGAAGTGGGCAACACCGCAGCCTTCCTGAGCTCGGACATGGCCAGCGGTATTACCGGCGAAATCCTCTACGTGGATGCCGGCTTCAACATCACCGGTATGGGCGCGCTCGAAGAGTAACCCTTTGCCGGCCTCGTTGGCGCCCCACTCTGCCGGGCGCCAACCGCCTCTCCTCTCCCTGTTTGTCGAACTCCATCACTGTTCCCCCCTGTAAAGTTAAGTAACCTCGGGGCGTGCTTAATGGAGTGAATGACATGCGCCTGACCGTCCGTTTCCTGTTCCTGATCCTGCTGCTGGCTTGCGGCCTGTCCGGCTGTTCCAGCATCGGCTCTGCCATGAAGGCAAGCCCGTCGCTGGCCAACGCCACCGGCTTTGCCGATATACCCATGCCGTACCTGGAAGAACGGTACGAGAACGATCAGTCCCGCTTTATGGACGTCAACGGCTACCACATTCACTATCGCGACCAGGGCCAAGGCGACACCATCATCCTGCTGCACGGCATCTTTTCCGCCCTGCAAACCTGGGACGGCTGGGTCGACGAGCTGAGCCGCACCCATCGCGTGATCACCCTGGACATGCCGGGCTACGGAATGACCGGCGCGCCAGAAAATCCGGACGACTTCGACGAAGCCAACATCGTGAATACGTTTGCCAAGTTCGTGGAGCGGCTGGATCTGGATACCTTCACGCTGGCCGGCAATTCCCTGGGTGGTTTTGTCGCAGCCAGTTACGCGGCGCAATACGCTAACCGGGTGGACCGGCTGATCCTGCTGGATCCCTTCGGCTACCCGCAGGATACCCCCTGGCTGCTCGACCTGGGCACCTCGTTCCCGATCCAGTTCCTGGGACAATATGTCCAGCCGCCGGTGATCATCACCATGACGCTGCGTTGGGCCTATGGCGATCCGCGTCGCATGAAGGAGAAAGACGTGCGACGCTACGTGCAGATGTCACAGCGCCCGGGCGCCCGGCCGATCTACATGAAAACCCTGGAGATGGTGGAGGAACGCGCCGAGAACGACGCGCCCCTGCCGTTTTACCGGATTACGGCGCCCACCCTGCTGATGTGGGGCGAGGACGATGACTGGGTGCCGCTGGAGCTCGCTCAGCGCTGGCTGGACGACCTGCCGAACGCCCGACTGGTCACTTATCCGGGCGTTGGCCATATTCCCATGGAGGAGGTGCCGGAAGATACGCTCAAGGACGCCGAGCGCTTCCTGTCACAGGGGCTCGACCCGTTCCCCAAAGCACTGGCGGGCGCCCGGCACTCTTCGGAAGTCGAGACGCCGGCGGGCGGTTAGTCGTCTTCCAAGACCCGGATCATGGTCTCCAGCCATTCCAGGACCGCCGTGTCATCGGACTCCAGAACCTGCAGACCGACCTGCCAGGTGCCGTCATCAGCGGGGCGGCACCAGACCACCTCGACCATCAACGGATACAGCGTTTCCTGACCGGCCTGCACCAACTCCACGGTGGCCGGCAGGATCGCCCCATCCGGGAACGGTTCCGACGCAACGATACGAATCCCACGGGCAGACAGGTCAGAGGTGTAGCAACGCAGGAAGCGCGGTTTGCCGCCGACATCCGGTTCCGCAGACTCCAGTTCAAGGCTGATAGTGACCCGGCCGGTCAACCGGAACTCCCGCCGTTGTTCGTTTTCGGTTTCGGGCTGATTCCCGAATTCGTAGTCCATGCCACTCATCAGCGCCCCACCCTGATTCGGCCGACAACCCGTGACAGCGTGTCTTCAAACTCCGCCTCACTGCTCATGACCCGCGCCTGGCCACCGGCGATGGCCTCAACCAGTGCATCGGCGACCATTTCAGTGCGGTTCAGTCCCAGGCGATCGACAAACACCAGTTTGCCGGTCGCGTTCAGTCGCACCGCCAACTTCAGCTTGCGGGCCTCCTGGGACGGATCGGCCGCATCCGCCGCTACGGCGATCCAGTTACCAAGTTTGAGTGCGTCAACCTGGCGGCGCGCCATATCCAGCCGCTCTTTTTTCAGGCGAGTCTGCTCGGCCTCTTCGCGGGCGCGTTCCTCAGCCTCTTCACGGGCTCTGGCCTCAGCTTCCTCTGCGGCGCGACGCGCTTCTTCTTCCTGGCGCTTCTGTTCGGCCATCGCACGCTCTTCACGGACCTTGGCCGCCTGAGCCTCGGCTTTGGCGCGGGCTTCACGGCGTTTTTCCACCTGCTTTCGCAGCACCTGTTCCAGTTTGCCCACCGTGTCCGAGACCACGTCGCCGAAATGATTGATCGGCGGCAGACTCTGCAGGCGCCCGCGCGCTATGCTGTCGCGGAAGTCATGCCAGCTCATCAAACCCAGTTTGACGCCTTCACCGTTGGTCCAGAGGATCTCCTGGGCTTCCTCAAGATAAGCGAAAAAGAACTGGCGCTGCTGTGCCTCATCCTCGCCTTCGACAAACCACAAGCCTTCGTAGGGCCGGACTTCTGCCGAATCGATGGGCGTGGGGTTCAGCCAGCGTGGTTCGTAGGTGAAGTTGCCGACCGGTGCGAGATCCACAGGCGTGCCTCGCAGACGGGCCACCATGATTTCCTCGATACCCTGCAGGGCATCCGCCGGCAACTTCTCCTGCTGTACGCGAGCCCAGACTTCATTGATCTTGTCGCTCAGTTGTTCACCGACGTGGTAGAGCTTGTCCCGCTCCTTGTCGGAGAGCTTGGGGTCGGACACCCAGATCATCCATTCCAGCAACTTGGCCGCATGGCGACCGTTGTCGCTGGCCAGGCCATCGCTCCAGATCACCTGTCGCAACAGCGGCAGCCAATAACGCTCAACGAAGACAATCACCGCGGGCGGTAATTCTCGCCGTCCCAGCGCCCGACCGACCACCGCACGAGCCATCTGCTCGGCGGCGCGTTGCCGCGCTGCACCGCGCTCAGTCTCCAGCAGGCGTTGTCGTAGCCTGTCGATGCGGCCTTCCTTCTGGGCCTGCTCTTTATGCCAGTCACGGGCAAAGGTCTGAAAGGGTGCCAGATTGCGCTCATCGAGACAGCGGTTGCCCACATCAAGCAGGGCATCCAGCCAGCCCGACACCTGGCGCGCGGCGCGGCCGCCCGAATCGCTCCAGCCGCGCAGGGTATGCAGGCTATCCAGCCACCCGTGAACCGGACTGTCGGCACCGATGGCAGAGGCACCCTGTTCACTGATTTGCCACGCGAGAATAAACCGAAGACGCGCGCAACGACGCACGAGGGTCGCGTGCAGACCCGAGGTCTGGAGGAAGACATCCATGATGCGATCGGCCAGATAAGCCGCATTCACCTGACGTACCGACCAGGTTTCCCCCACGGCAGAGAGGACGTCGATGACGCGCTTGTCCTGCTGTTCGCGCCAGCAGTCGGCCAGTAAAGGCAGCCAGTCAGGAATGACATCGTCCTGCTGACGCGCCACCGGATACGGCAACTCCGGCACACGAATGCCCTTTAATATTGCCTGAACCAGTTCCGGATGCGGCTGTTGGGCACCACTGGCCTGACGGCCTGGGGGTTGAGCCATGAAAATCGGGTTTCCTGTCATTCGGTTATCGTCGGCTGGAGGAACAGTCTTGAAGGACCGACGACACAGCAGCTAAAGCAGCGGTCTATTGCAGCACGCAAGACCGGTCGAGTCCAGCACCTGAAATGAAACGCAGCAGGATATCCGGACCGTCGTTGCGATAACCCCATAGGATGTCTCGATACTTGTAAGGGTAGGCCAAAAGCAGCAGATTGGATCAATAATTCACGCACCTGGCGGTGCCTGTCACAAACACCGTGCGGGCAATTGCATTGGTGTGTTTAATATCGCAGTATATTCGCCCCTCAACTCATCACAATAACGCCGGTAGTCCAGTGAGAGAGCGGGTTCCGGGTGACCGGACCGTCTGATGACCGCCCACCTCACGACGCGACACCTGACTTTAAGAAGCTGTCGCAAGCTGCTGATTTTGGAGAAGACAACGTCATGTCTGACAAGCAGATCGAAAACATCAACGTCGCTGCCCAGGAGCCGCTGATCACACCGGACGCGCTCAAGCAGGAGATGCCCCTGTCAGAGAAGGCAGCGGAAACCGTCGCCGCCGGACGCGAAACCATCAACAACATCCTGGACGGCAAGGATCATCGCCTGTTTGTCGTCGTTGGCCCCTGCTCCATCCACGATGTGAAAGCGGCGCGCGAATACGCCGAAAAGCTGAAGGCTCTGGCGGATGAGGTGAGCGACACCATTTACATCGTCATGCGCGTCTATTTCGAGAAACCGCGGACCACCATCGGCTGGAAAGGTCTGATCAACGACCCGCACCTGAACGACTCGTTTGATATCGAGCAGGGCCTGCACATCGGTCGCCGCCTGCTGCTGGACATCGCCGAGCTGGGCCTGCCGGCCGCCACCGAGGCGCTGGACCCGATCTCACCGCAATACCTTCAGGATACGATCTCCTGGTCTGCCATCGGGGCACGGACCACCGAGTCCCAGACTCACCGTGAGATGAGCAGCGGCCTGTCCATGCCCATTGGCTTCAAGAACGGCACCGACGGCAGCCTGGACGTGGCGATCAACGCCATGAAATCCGTCTCTCACCCGCACAGCTTCCTGGGCATCGACCAGAAGGGCCAGGTGTCCATCATCCGCACCAAGGGCAACAGCTACGGTCACGTGGTCCTGCGTGGCGGCGGTGGCAAGCCCAACTACGATTCCGTAAACGTGGCGCTGTGTGAAAAGGAACTGGAGAAATCCGGCCTGCGCAACTCACTGATGGTGGATTGCAGCCACGCCAACTCCAACAAGGACCCGGCGATCCAGCCGCTGGTCATGCAGGATGTGGCGCACCAGATCCTGGAAGGCAACCGCTCGATCCAGGGCCTGATGGTGGAAAGCCATCTGAACTGGGGCAACCAGTCCATTCCGGACAACCTGGACGACCTGAAATACGGCGTCTCGGTCACCGATGCCTGCATCGACTGGGAGACCACCGAGAAAGCCCTGCGCGACATGCGCGAAAAACTGAAGGATGTGCTGCCGAAACGCATTCAGCAGTGATGCATTAAGCGATTAACGGAAGGCGCCTGCGGAAACGCAGGCGCTTTTTTGTGGGCGACAGAACGTCAAAAGAAACGTTGACTAGCTCCGGGCGATCCAATCGAGCTTGTCCCGCAGACTCACCACCTCACCGATGATGATCAGAGTGGGGGCTTTCACCTCGCTGGCGGCCACCCGGTCCGCGATCGTATCGATCGTTCCGGTGACAACCACCTGCTCCGGCGTAGTGCCTTTTGATACCAGCGCCACCGGCATCGATGGCGCCATACCGTGGGCCATCAGCTCGCGAGCGATGATCGGCAAACCCACCAGCCCCATGTAGAAGACCAGCGTCTGGTTGCTTTGGACAAAATCCCGCCAGGGCAACTCACAGGTGTCGTTCTTCAGGTGGCCGGTCACGAAGCGAACGGATTGCGCGTAATCCCGGTGAGTCAGCGGAATGCCCGCGTAGGCCGAGCAACCCGACGCGGCCGTGATTCCGGGCACCACCTGGAATGGCACGCCCGCTTCAGCCAGCGTTTCGATCTCTTCGCCGCCGCGACCAAAGATAAACGGATCCCCGCCCTTGAGTCGCACCACGGTGCGACCTTCCTGAGCCAGTTCGACCAGGCGTTGGTTGATCTCTTCCTGGGGCAACGTATGCCTGGAGCGTTGCTTGCCAACATGGATCATTTCCGCGTCGGCACGTACCCGGCTCAGGATTTCCCGGGACACCAGCCGGTCGTAGAGCACCACGTCGGCCTGGGCGATGACTCGCAGGGCTTTGAGGGTCAGCAGGTCCGGGTCACCAGGGCCCGCACCAATCAGGAAGACCTCACCCCGAGGGCCACGGCCTTCGGCACTGCGGAGCGCGGTATCCAGCTCGCGGTTGATGGCGTCCGCCGACATCTGATGGGCACGACTGACCAGCGGGCTATCCAGGAGCCGATACCAGAACCCGCGGCGTTGGTGTGGCGTGTCGAGAACCTGATTTAGGTCGCCTTTGGCCAACATGGCTTGCAGGACATCGGTCAGGCCTTCCGGCAGCAGTGTATCCAGACGCTGGCGCAACCAATTGGCGACCGTCGGCCAGCGGCCACCGGTATCGACGGTGACCCGCAACGGGCCCCGCTGAACGGTCGCCGGGAACTGGACCCGGGCCCGCGGGTGATTCCCCGGCATCCAGATCGGCACATCGGTGGCGATTTGCGATAACCAGCGCTCATCGCGGCCCGCGTTGCCGGAATCGATCAGGACCAAACCAAAGTCGTCGGATGACAGAACGGTATCGCTGGCCGGTTCGGGACAACATTCACTGGACGCGGGCGCCTCGTCAGGCAGGCGGTCATGACCGAGCCAGACCACGCGGGCGCCCTGATCGGCGCAATACCGGGCCTTGGCAAGCAGCCGCGGCCCGCTGCCGAGACAGCCGACGACAGGTTGGTCAATGCGAAGGGAAACTGTCAGGCTCAACTCTATCTCTCCGTTCCTTGACCACCTGCGTCGGCCGATGGTCTCAAGGCTTTATGACATCCAGTCCGCCCATGTAAGGCTTCAGGACCTCGGGCACGCGGATGCTGCCATCCGCCTGCTGGTAGTTTTCCATCACGGCGATCAGTGCCCGTCCCACGGCCAGACCGGACCCGTTCAGGGTATGCACCAGTTCCGGTTTACCGGTCTCCGGATTGCGCCAGCGCGCCTGCATACGGCGAGCCTGGAAATCCCGGGTGTTGCTGCAGGAGGAAATCTCCCGGTACTTGCCCTGCCCCGGCAGCCACACTTCCAGGTCGTAAGTCCGGGCGGCAGAGAAGCCGATGTCACCGCCACACAGTTCGACCACGCGGTAAGGCAGTTCCAGCTTCTGCAGGATGGCCTCAGCGTGACCGGTCAGAGTCTCGAGGGCCTCCTCGGAATCCTCCGGGCGGACAATGTGGACCAGTTCCACCTTGTCGAACTGGTGTTGGCGGATCATGCCGCGCACGTCCCGGCCGTAGGAACCCGCTTCGCTGCGGAAACACGGCGTATGGCAAACCATCCGCAACGGCAACTCTTCAGCCTTGAAGATGGTGTCGCCCGCCAGGTTTGTTGCAGGTACTTCCGCGGTCGGGATCAGGTACAGCGGGTTGTCGCCGTCCATGCGGAAGAGGTCTTCCTCGAACTTGGGCAGTTGCCCGGTCCCGTACAGCGTATCGGCATTCACGAGGTACGGCAGGTAGGTCTCACTGTAGCCGTGCTCGTCCGCGTGGGTGTTGATCATGAACTGAGCCAGGGCCCGGTGCAGGCGGGCAATCGGGCCGCGCATGACGGCAAACCGGGACTGGGCCAGTCGCGCTGCGGCGTCGAAATCCAGGCCACCAATGGCCTGCCCCAGGTCCACATGATCCTTCGGCTCAAAATCAAGCTCAGCGGGCGTCCCCCACTGGCGCACTTCGACGTTGTCGTCCTCGTCTTCGCCTTCCGGCACGGACGGGTCCGGCACGTTGGGAATGCCGGACAGGAAGTCGTTCAGTTCGGCCTGAAGCTGGCGCAGCTCGTCTTCGGCCTCGCTACGCTGGCGTTTCAGGTCATCGACCGCGGCCAGCAGCGGCTGGATATCCTCGCCGGCGGCCTTGGCCTTGCCGATGGATTTCGATCGCTTGTTCTGCTCACTCTGAAGCTCTTCGGTCCGAACCTGAAGGGAACGGCGACGGGATTCCAGGGACTGGAAGGTCTCGACGTCGAAGGTGTAGTGGCGCACGGCCAGGCGTCGCGCAATGTCTTCAGTCTGGCTTCGAACAAGTTTGGGATCGAGCATGATCGTCCTGTTAACTTCGGGTGAATAGAACGCACCGTGCAACGCCGGCGCTGACGTTGCGCATAGTATACCTTCAGGAAATTCCTGTACCACCGGGGACACCCACTCTATGTGGGATGCTGAGTGCGATGACCAGTCTCAAGGCAGGATCAGGACGACTTCGGGGACGGATAACGCTGCTCGGTACTCGCCTCGTTGCGGGCATCGAGCCGTTCCCGTTTTTCCCGCAGTTTGATTTCCAGTCCGCGGGGTGCGGGGTCGTAATAACGTACCCCATGGATCGCCTCGGGTAAATAGGCTTCACCGGCAGCAAACGCATCGGGCTCATCGTGGGCATAGCGGTATTCGGCGCCGTGTCCCATCGATTTCAACAGTGACGTCGGCGCATTGCGCAGATGGACCGGCACCTCGTAGTCCGGCTGTTGGCGTATCGCCGCCACACATTGGTTATAGGCCTTGTAGACCGCGTTGCTCTTGGGCGCCAACGCCAGGTAGGTGACGGCCTGGGCCAGCGCCAACTCGCCCTCCGGTGACCCCAGCCGCTCCTGGGTGTCCCAGGCATCGAGGCTCAGTCGCAGGGCGCGGGGATCGGCATTGCCGATATCCTCGCTGGCGATGCGCACCAGCCGACGGGCGACGTAGATGGGATCGGCGCCGCCATCGAGCATACGGCACATCCAGTAAAGCGCACCGTCCGGATCAGACCCTCGCACCGATTTATGCAGCGCCGAGATCTGGTCGTAGAACACATCGCCGCCTTTATCGAAGCGGCGCAGGCTCGACTGCATGACCTGCTCGAGTACCGATTCGGTCAATTCGGCGACCCCTTCGTCGTTGGGCTCAGCCAGATCGGAGGCGACTTCCAGCAGGTTGAGGGCGCGTCTGGCGTCGCCGTCAGCCGCCGTGGCGATGATATCCAGGAGATCTTCGGACACCTGAAGACGATTGGCCAAGCCTGCCTCGCTGCTCAATGCCCGACGCAACAACGCTTTCAAGTCGTCGGCTTCGAGATTCTTGAGCACATAAACCCGCGTGCGCGAGAGCAAGGCGCTGTTCAGTTCGAACGAGGGATTCTCGGTGGTGGCACCAACAAAGATGACGGTGCCGTCTTCAATGTGTGGCAGGAAAGCATCCTGCTGGCTCTTGTTGAAGCGGTGGACCTCGTCCACGAACAACAGCGTGTCGCGGCCTTCCACCTGTTTCCGGTTTCGGGCCCGCTCGACCGCGTCACGGATATCCTTTACGCCGCTGAGAACGGCGGACAGGCTCTCAAACGCGATGTCGGCAGTGTCGGCCAGCAGCTTGGCAAAGGTGGTCTTGCCAACGCCGGGCGGGCCCCACAGGATCATGGAGTGCAGCTGGCCGTCCTCGACGGCGCGCCGCAGCGGCTTGCCCGGCCCCACCAGATGCTGCTGTCCGGCGTAGTCGGCCAGCGTGCGCGGCCGCATCCGGGATGCCAGCGGCTGGAAGCCGCGCGTCTCCTCGAACAGGCCGCTCTGCATTACTGGGCGCTCTTGATAATGTCCACGGAATCCGGGTAATCGAGGTGGAACACGCTGTCATTCACAGACTGGTTCACCTTCACGTCCTGGAAGCTGAGGACGCTCACCTGATCCAGGGAATCCCGCAGGCGCATCTCGGACAGGACGTCATCCCGGAACCGCAGGCGCAGGGACAGGAACAGGGAATCCTGGCTGCGGGGCTTGAGAATGAAATCGTCGGCGCCCGCCGTTTCCTCATCCCGGGAAACCTCATAGGCCTCTTCCAGATTGTCCACCTGGCCACTCAGCAGGAGCGCCGGCGTGGAGGACATCTGCTTGTCCATCGGCTTGACGGTAACTTGCTCCAGGTCCGGATCGTAGACTTCCACCTTCTTGCCATCGGCCACGATGGTTTGCGAGAACGGGCTCTTGGACTCCCAGAAAAACAGCCCCGGACGCTTGGCCTTCAGGTTGCCGCGGGTTTCCTGGACCTTACTACCGGTGCCATCGACCACGACCTGGATGAAATTGGCCTGGTAGGTCCGATATTTTTCCAGCTTGCTGGCCAGCGCCTTGGCCGCCTGGGCGTCGGCCCAAGCCGGTGATGTACTGATCAGCAGGACAGCCAGAACGGCCGACACGCGGCCCATAAACGTCTTCATGCGATTAACAACTCCTAGTCTCGCGGGGGTGGCGGTGCCAATACTTCCCGGGCACCGTTGTGACCGGCGGCACTGACGACACCTGAAGCTTCCATGGCATCGACGAGGTTGGCCGCGCGGTTGTAGCCAATCTTGAATTTACGCTGCACGGAGGAAATGGAGACCCGACGGCCCTCAGTCACAAAGGCGACTGCCTCGTCGTAGAGCGAATCCCCCTCGCTGTCACCGCCGCCTTCGGACAGTGACGGAACCCCCGGCAGCTTCTCGCCTTCGGCGCCGTTGAGCACGTCGTCCACGTAAACGGGCTCGCCCCGGTCCTTCCAGGCGCTGACGATCCGATGCACTTCGTCATCGTCGACAAACGCACCGTGAACCCGCACTGGCAGACCGGAGCCCGGCGGCAGGTAGAGCATGTCGCCATGACCGAGCAGCTGCTCGGCGCCACCCTGGTCCAGCACCGTCCGGGAGTCGATCTTGGATTGCACCGAGAACGAAATCCGCGTCGGGATGTTGGCTTTGATCAGGCCGGTGATCACGTCCACCGACGGACGCTGTGTCGCCAGGATCAGGTGAATACCGGCTGCCCGAGCCTTCTGGGCGATCCGGGCGATCAGTTCTTCCACTTTCTTGCCGACGATCATCATCATGTCGGCGAATTCGTCGATCACCACGACGATAAAGGGCAACGGCTCGAGTGCGGGTCGATCCTCTTCGCCGTTTTCCAGATGCTCGTCCGGCTTCCACAGCGGGTCCGGAATCGGTTCGCCCGCCTCGATGGCATCCTTCACTTTGCGGTTGAAACCGGCCAGGTTCCGGACACCGAGCGCGGCCATCAGCCGATAACGGCGTTCCATCTCGGCCACACACCAACGCAGACCGTTGGCGGCCTCCTTCATATCGGTGACGACCGGGGCCAACAGATGGGGAATGCCGTCATAGATGCTCAATTCCAGCATCTTGGGGTCCACCATGATGAAGCGTACTTCATCCGGTGTGGCTTTCAGCAACATGCTGAGAATCATGGCGTTGACGCCTACCGACTTACCGGAACCGGTGGTACCGGCCACCAGCAGGTGCGGCATCTTGCCCAGGTTTGCGGTCATCGGATTGCCGCCGATGTCGTTACCGAGTGCCAACGTCAGCGGCGAACTGGATTCCTCGAACGCCCGCGATGACAGCACTTCGCGCAGGCGCACCATTTCCCGCTCTTCGTTGGGGATCTCGATGCCGACCACGGACTTGCCCGGAATGACTTCCACCACCCGCACACTGATCACCGCCAGTGACCGCGCCAGGTCCTTCGCCAGGTTGGAAATACGGCTGACTTTCACGCCCGGCGCCGGTTTGATCTCGAAGCGGGTGATGACCGGCCCCGGATTGACCTCGACCACTTCAACGCTGACCCCGAAGTCGGACAGCTTTTCCTCGAGCAGCTGGGACATGTGCTCCAGCGATTCCTTGGAATAGCCTTTCTTCTTGTGGGGATCGGCGGGATCCAGCAGCGTGAGCGGCGGCAACGGGCTGTCGATGTCGTCGAACAGCGACGGCTGACGCTTTGCGTTCTTGTCTTTGGGCCCCTCGTCCTTCCGCTTGAACGGCGAAATTTTTACGTTGCGGGCATCAGGCGCAGGCTGTTCCGGAGAGGCCTTACGTGCGGCCGGACGTGGCGTGGGCGCAGGCTCGTCATCAGTAGCGGAAAAACCCCCTTCTGCCGGCGCGTCCAGACGAGCCGTCGCGGCCAAGCCGTCCACACTCGGTTCAATCCGGGCCGGCAGGGGCTCGTATTCTTCGTCGTCAGACGGGTTGCGGCGGAACCAGCCGCGAATGCGTTGCAGCAGCGACAGCTTGTCCTCGTCTTCTCCGGCAACCCGGTCGTTGACCAGCGGCGGTTCGCGCCGGGCGGGCGCCGGTTCCGGTTTCTTCGCGGGTTCCGGCGTGTCGTCGTCGGTGGGCTCGGCGTCGCTGTTGAAATTGGCTTTAATCCACTCGGCAAAACGCAGGGTGTAGTCGCCCAACGAATCCATCAGACCAAACCAGGACAGCCCGGTAAAGACTGTCAGTGCAAACAAGAAAATGGCCACCAGTACCAGCGTCGCGGCCGGCAGGTTGAACGCGCCCACCATGGCATCGGACACCTCGACCCCGAGCACACCACCGGCGCTGGCATCCAGCCCCATGATGGAATACAGGGACAGCAGACTGGTGGCGCTCAGCAGGATCAGGATGAAGCCGCCAAAACGCAGCAGAAAAAGCGGCCAATGCAGCTCAATAGAGTCGTTACGGTGCTTGACCAGCAGAAAGGCGTAGAACGCCACCATGGCCGGAAACAAGAACGCCACCTGACCGAAGAAGTCGATCAGCAGGCTGGCGATCCAGGCACCGGTGCGCCCGGCGTAGTTGGAGACCGACACCTCGTGGCCGACACTCGCCCACCCCGGGTCGCTGGCGCTGTAGCTCACCAGCGCCATAAGCAGATAGATGCACAGCGCAATCAGGGCGATCAACGCGCCTTCGCGCCCGCCCTGGGCAAGCAATGTACGGAAGCGCTGCTGCTTCTCTGTCAGCTGGGTCTCTTGCCCGGCTTTTTTTCGTTCTGACATGGACTGGCTACGGCTCATTTCAGAGCAGGCTTCCTTCTGTTGTTAGCGCGACAATGAGTCCAGCCCTCGGGCCAGGTCGGCCTTCAGGTCATCGATGTCTTCCAGACCCACAGAAATCCGGATCAGGTTCTCGGTGATCCCGGCTTCCGCCTTGTCCTCCGGCGAAAGCCGGCCGTGCGTCGTGGTCGCCGGATGAGTGACGGTGGTACGGGTGTCGCCCAGGTTTCCGGTGATGGAAATGATCTGGGTGGCATCGATCACCTGCCAGGCTTCGGCCCGCTCGCCCTTCACGCGGAAAGACAGGACCCCGCCGTATCCCTTCTGCTGCTTGCCCGCCAGGGCATGCTGAGGGTGTGACGCCAGGCCCGCATAATAAACACGCTCGACTGCAGGATGTTGCTCCAACCATTGCGCCAACTCTAACGCACTGGCGCAATGGGCGCGCATACGGATTGGTAACGTTTCCAACCCCTTAAGGAACACCCACGCGTTGAACGGACTCAAGCTCGGCCCGGCCGAGCGCATGAACCCGTACACTTCTTCCATCAACGCATTGGAGCCAATCACGACACCGCCGATACAACGGCCCTGGCCGTCAAGGTACTTGGTGGCGGAATGGATCACGATGTCGGCGCCGTATTCAAACGGACGCTGCAGAATCGGCGTGCAGAAGCAGTTATCCACCACGAACAGCGCGTCGTTGGCGTGGGCCAGATCGGCCAGCGCCTGCAGGTCGGCCACCTCACACAGCGGGTTGGATGGCGTTTCCAGGAACAGCATCCTGGTTTCCGGGCGCACGGCCGCCTTCCAGGCGTCCATATCCGTCAGGCTGACAAACGTGGTCTCAACTCCGAACCGGGCCAGGTATTTCTGGAACAGCACGTTCGTCGTCCCAAAAACACCACGGGAACAGACCACGTGATCGCCGGACTGCAACAGCGCCATGCAGGTGCTCAGGATGGCGGCCATGCCGGAAGCGGTCCCGACGGCTCGCTCACCACCTTCCATCGCCGCGATGCGGGCTTCGAAGGCTTGCACGGTGGGGTTGGTAAATCGGGAGTAGATGTTCCCCGGCTCTTCCCCGCCAAATCGAGCCGCCGCCTGGGCCGCGCTGCCATAGACAAAGCTTGAGGTGGGGAAGATGGCGTCACTGTGCTCCAACTGCGCCGTGCGGATCTGCCCTGCCCTCACAGCCAGCGTGTCCACGGAAACCCCTTCCAGGTCGGATTCCGGGATAAATGCGTGCTCTTCTCGGATCTTGCTCATCGCCTTCGGCCCCGTGATTCAGTCTTCATCGTTGTGGAGATCGATAATGGCATTGTCAGACGACATTTCCGGGTTTTTCTTCGCCTTGTTGCTCTCGCCACGCTGGGTTTCCAGGTTGGCGAGATAGGCTGCGTCGATATCGCCGGTGATGTAGTTGCCGTCGAACACGGAGCACTCCCAGGCCTCGATCTCGGGGTTCACGTCGTTGACACAGGTGATGAGATCTTCCAGATCCTGGTACACCAGCCAGTCCGCCCCGATCAGCTTCTGGATTTCCTCCACAGTACGGTCGTGGGCGATCAGCTCGCTGGCCGCCGGCATATCGATACCGTACACATTGGGGTAACGCACGGGCGGTGCCGCCGACGCGAAATACACCTTGCGCGCGCCGGCGTCACGGGCCATCTGCACGATTTCCTCGCAGGTGGTGCCGCGTACGATGGAATCGTCCACCAGCATGACGTTCTTGCCCTTGAATTCCAGATCGATCGGGTTCAGCTTCTGGCGAACGGACTTCTTGCGCATCTTCTGGCCCGGCATGATGAACGTCCGGCCGATATAACGGTTCTTGATGAAGCCTTCACGGAACTTCACGCCCAGCCGGTGGGCCATCTGCATGGCCGAGGTCCGGCTGGTGTCGGGAATCGGCATGACCACATCGATGTCGTGATCCGGGCGCTCACGCAGGATCTTGTCCGCCAGGGTCTCCCCCATGCGCAGGCGCGCCTTGTAGACCGACACCTTATCCAGGATGGAATCCGGGCGGGCAAAATAGACGTGCTCGAAAATGCACGGGATCAGGTGCGGCTCACGGGCGCACTGCTGCGTGTAAATCGTGCCGTCCGTTTCAATATAGACCGCCTCGCCCGGTTCAATATCACGAACCAGCTTGAAGCCCGCCGCGTTCAGCGCGACGCTCTCGGAGGCAATCATGTATTCCTTGCCGGCTTCGGTTTCCCGCACGCCGTAGCAGGCCGGACGAATGCCTCGGGGATCCCGGAAACCAACGATGCCATAACCGGTGATCATGGCAATGGCCGCATAGGCACCGCGGCAGCGCTCGTGGACGGCACTGACGGCCGCAAAAATCTCGTCTTTGGTCGGGTTCAGCTTGCCCAGCTTCTGCAGCTCGTGGGCAAAAACGTTCAGCAGCACCTCGGAATCGGAATTGGTGTTGATGTGACGCAGGTCGGTGCGGAACAGGTCCCGGCTGAGGTCATCCGCATTGGTCAGGTTGCCGTTGTGGGCCAGCGTGATGCCGTATGGGCTGTTGACATAGAACGGCTGAGCTTCGGCAGAACTGGACGAACCAGCCGTCGGGTAGCGTACATGCCCGATCCCCACGTTACCCACGAGGCGGCGCATGTGCCGCGTACGAAACACGTCGCGAACCAGGCCGTTGTCCTTACGCAGGTAAAAGCGTTCGTCCTGGAAGGTGACGATGCCGGCCGCATCCTGCCCCCGGTGCTGAAGGACCGTCAACGCGTCGTAGAGCGACTGATTGACGTTAGAGGTACTTACGATACCGACAATGCCACACATGGGTGTTTACTTCTCCAGTACAGAAATCATGGCTTCGTTGCCCGGTTGCGTCTGAACCGCCTTGGCAGGGTCGTCAGCGGGTCCGAGGAAACGTTCAAATTCATCGCCCAGCATGCGCCGGGACCACTGCTCGACCATCGCCAGACGCCCGATCATCACCGACTCTTTCCACCAGGTATCCTGGGAAAGCGGCGTGTAGCGTACAAAGGCGATGGCAACAATCACGACGAGCAGCCCACGCAGCAAACCGAACCCCATCCCCAGCACACGATCCGTGGCGGACAGGCCGGTCGCAACGACGAGCTGACCAATCAGATTATTGATAACGGCACCCACGATCAGGGTACCAAAAAACAGGATCGCAAAGGCAGCGATTAGCCGGACCAACGGCGTTTCCACCGTACTCTCCAGCAGCATCTGCATCTGCGGATGGAACGTGCGGGCAATAATAAAGGCGGCAATCCAGGTGACGAGGGACAGCGCCTCCCTGACAAACCCGCGCTTGAGGCTGATCAGGGTCGAAACTGCAATGATGGTAATGATGACCCAGTCTATCCAGATCAGCGCGTTCATGGTCGACCCACTAACGAATTCAGGAAGCGCGGATTCTATCAGGAAACCGGGTCACACCAAACCTTGACGACCGCCGCGGAGACCGGTTGCACGCCCCTCACTGATCGCCCGACATCACCAGGCTGTTCAGTTTGAACGCCTTGTCCAGTTGAGACTTGGCGGAATTGGCTTCGTCTTCACTGACAAAAGGCCCGGAGAAGACGCGGGTCAGGGTAAGATCGCCTCGCTTGACGCTCTCGGTGTAGGCGGCATACCCCTTGTCCCGAACCTCGTCACGCAGGCGCAGCGCGTTCTTCTGGTTACCGAAGCTGCCCAACTGCACCAGCCAGGCGCCCTTCATGGTCTGCTTGAACTCCGCCTCGTCGGCGGGCTCCGGCTCGCTCTGCTGTGGCGCCGTGGCCACCTGTTTGGCAGGCTCGCTGGAAGACGTGGGAGCGGGTTCCGGCGACGGCTCAGGCGCGGAGGCCGTCTGCTGTGGCTCGGTCATGGCGCTGCCCTGTTGAGGCGATGTAACCGTCGGCGCAGCGGCTTCAGGTTGCTCTTCGATGCTATAGGCCGGAGCGCTGCCTTGAGAGGCGGTCTCACTGCCAGTGGTCGCCGGAGACTGGCCGTCCTGGTCCTGAATATCCACCTTTGGGAAGGCCGGCTCTTCCGGCAATTTGATCTGTTGAGTGGTTCGCTCTGTGTGCGGTTCATCGAACAGCATCGGGACAAAGATAACAGCCAGTGATATCAGTACCAGGGCGCCGACAATGCGCTGCTTCAGACCATCCACAGGAAGCGTTCCTCTCTGTTTGGGGGAAGATTCTGACCGGATACTAACGCCCACGGCTACAGAACACAAAGCGAGACGCCGAGAATGACGGAAGTTTAAGGCGCGCTGGATGTACGCCCGAACCGTCCTAAAACGGCGGGAATGTTTCCATCAGCCCAACAAGGCACTGCGAGCGGCAGCCACCGTAAAGAAGGAGCCAAAAACGATGATGCAATCCTTATCCGACGCCCCCTGACGGGCCGCCTCGATCGCTTCGGCCACACCGGCCGACCGTTCAATGGAACCGCCTTCGCCCAATACGGGTTCTACCCGCTCGACCAGCGTGTCGATATCCAGACCACGCGGGACGTCCAGAGGCGCCAGGAACCATCGATCGACCACCGGCGCCATCGCCCCGACGACGCCGGCCGCATCCTTGTCGGACAAACACGCATACACGGCCCGAACCTCGCCTTTGACAGCCAGGGCATCGATCCGCTCACGGAGCCAGCGGGCCGCGTGCGGGTTATGGCCTACATCGACGTAAAGCGCCGGCGCCTCCAGCAGACGCTCAAAACGACCGGCCACACGAACCTCGGCCAACGCCTGGCCAACCGCTTCGGGCGGCATGTCCGGTTCAAGCAGACGGATGGCCTGGACTGCCGCCGCCAGACTGCGTTCCGGCAACCCGGTCTCAGGTAACGTGACGCGCCAGTCTTCCGTGATCACCCGGCCTACCCCGGAGGCATCCGATTCCAGCCGGTAGTCCACACCGAAGCGGTGAAGCTGAACCTTCTGCGCCGCAGCCTGCTGCAACACCGACCGGGGCGGGTCGTCTTCACCATAGATGGCGTTCTGCCGATAGCGCAGGATTCCGGCCTTTTCAAAGCCGATCTGATCCCGGTTGTCGCCTAGCCAGGCGGTATGATCGAGATCGACTGAGGTGATGACGGCGAGATCCGCATCGAGGACATTAACCGCATCCAGACGGCCACCGAGTCCGACTTCCAGGATCCAGTCCTCGATTCCGGCATCCCGGAACAGCACGAAAGCCGCGAGAGTGCCGAATTCGAAATAGGTCAGACTGACCTGGCGGCGGGCCGCTTCAACGGTCTCGAAGGCGCTGACCAGCGCCACGTCCGAGACGTCCTCGCCGTTCAGGCGGACACGTTCGTTGTAGCGCTGTAAATGCGGCGACGTATAGGCGCCAACTTTACGCCCCCGGGATAGCAGAAGGCGCTCGATGGCGGCTACCGTCGTACCTTTTCCATTGGTACCGCCAATCGTAATGATGCGGGCCGCCGGCTTTTGGGGGAACAGGCGGCGCAGGACCAGCAATACCCGGTCCAGGCCCAATTCAATTTCGGTGGGATGCAGCGCTTCGAGATAGGCGAGCCACTGATCGACAGCGGCTCCCCGTTCAGGCGCTCGGGGCATCAGGGATGTCTGCTTCGGCATCGTCGACCTCAACCCGCGTTACTTCCTCGGGCTCCGGTGCTTCCTGACCGGTGAACTTGGCCAGGACGGACGCGATGCGGAAGCGCATATCATGACGCTCCACAATCATGTCGATGGCGCCATGCTCAAGCAGAAACTCACTGCGCTGGAACCCTTCCGGCAGCTTTTCCCGAACCGTCTGTTCAATGACGCGAGGACCGGCAAAGCCAATCAGTGCGTAAGGCTCCGCGATATTCAGATCACCCAGCATCGCCAGACTGGCCGACACTCCGCCGAACACCGGGTCGGTCATCACCGAAATAAACGGAATGCCCGCTTGCTTCATGCGCTCCAGCGCGGCAGCCGTCTTGGCCATCTGCATCAACGACAGAATGGCTTCCTGCATGCGGGCACCGCCACTGGCCGAGAAGCATACCAACGGAATGCCTTCTTTCAGGGACACGTTGACCGCCTGCACGAAGCGCTCGCCGACCACCTGCCCCATGGAGCCGCCCATGAAGTTAAACTCGAAAGCGCAGGCCACCAAAGGCAGACCCAGCGTCCGTCCGCGCATCACCACCAGCGCGTCCTTTTCCCGGGTGCCTTTCTGGGCTGAAGCCAGACGGTCCTTGTAGCGTTTGCTGTCCTTGAACTTGAGACGATCCCAGGGTTCCAGATCGGTGCCGATCTCCTCGCGACCGTCCTCGTCCAGGAAGATATCCAGGCGCCGGCGCGCGGTCACCCGCAGGTGGTGCTGGCACTTCGGACACACATCGAGGTTCTTGTCGAGTTCCGGCTTGTAGAGGAAGGCACCGCACTTGGGACATTTCTTCCAAAGCCCTTCCGGCACACTGGTTCTCTGCTTGGAATCCGAGCGAATCATGCTCGGCATGATCTTGTCCAGCCAGTTACTCATGATGTCTTCCCGTTGTTCGTTCCTGTTGGGCCTGAACCTGCCGTGAGCCCGGATCAGGACGCCAGTTCGTCCAGGGCTTCGCGCATGGGTTTCAGGAGGCTGACCAGAGAGGACTTCAACGCCTCAATGTCATCCTGATTTTTGGCAATTGTATCGACCAGGACACTTCCCACAATTACACCATCGGATACCCGACCCACGGCTGCGGCCGTTTCAGCATTGCGAATCCCGAAACCAACGCCCACCGGCACCGACGTCAGCGCATGGATGCGACTGACTTTCTCGGCCACATCGTCGACATCCAGTTGGGCCGAACCGGTCACGCCCTTCAATGAAACATAGTAGATGTAGCCGGAACTGTGCTGGCTGATGGCGCGAATGCGATCTTCCGTGGTGGTCGGTGCCAACAGGAAAATCGGGTCCAGGCCCCGCTCGGCAAACAGCGGCGCCACGTCTTCGGCTTCTTCCGGCGGTAGATCAACGGTCAGAACACCGTCGACCCCGGCGGCTTTCGCCGCATCGGAAAACGCTTCGTATCCCATCGCCTCGATCGGATTCAGGTAGCCCATCAGGACAATCGCGGTTTTGTCATCCCGGCTTCGGAACGTTTTGACCATCTCCAGTACCTGGCGCAGCGACGTGCCGTGTTCGAGCGCCCGCTCACAGGCGAGCTGGATCACCGGGCCATCGGCCATGGGATCCGAAAACGGCACGCCCAGCTCAATGATGTCAGCGCCAGCTTCGACCAGCGTATGCATTAGCTCAACGGTTCGGTCCGGGTGCGGATCACCAGCAGTGATGTAAGGGATCAGCGCTTTTCGGCCCTGCCCCTTGAGTGCCTGCAATACAGATTGAATACGACTCATGCGTTTCCCCAGATCCTGTTAAATCTCAATACCATCGAGCTGCGCGATGGTATGGATATCCTTGTCACCGCGACCGGAAACATTGATCACTACCATCTGGTCCTTGTCCATCGACGCGGCCAGCTTGGTGGCGTAAGCCACCGCATGGGCGCTTTCCAGCGCGGGCATAATGCCTTCAACGCGGGTCAGCTTGCGGAAACCGTCCAGCGCCTCGTCGTCGGTGACCGAGACATACTGCGCCCGGCCGACATCCTTGAGCCAGCTGTGCTCGGGACCTACGCCCGGATAATCCAGGCCGGCGCTGACGGAATGGGTTCCAGCGATCTGGCCGTTCTCGTCCTCCATCAGATAGGTCCGGTTGCCGTGCAATACGCCCGGACGACCCGCACAAAGCGGTGCCGCATGCTGACCCGACGACAACCCGAGCCCACCCGCTTCAACACCGTACATCGCGACGCTGTCATCAGTCAGGAAGGGATAGAACAGTCCAATCGCGTTAGAGCCGCCACCTACGCAGGCCACCAGTGCATCGGGCAGACGGCCCGCCTGCTCAAGCGACTGTCGGCGAGTCTCCCGACCGATCACAGCCTGGAAATCCCGTACCAGCATGGGATAAGGATGGGGACCGGCCACGGTACCGATAATATAGAAGGTCTCGTCGACGTTGGTGACCCAGTCGCGCATGGCTTCGTTCATGGCATCCTTGAGGGTCTTGGTACCGCTCTCGACCGCATGAACTTCCGCGCCCAGCAACTTCATGCGGTAAACGTTCAGTGACTGGCGCTTGACGTCTTCGGAGCCCATGAACACGTGGCATTCCAGGCCCAAACGGGCACAGACGGTAGCCGTAGCGACACCGTGCTGGCCGGCGCCGGTTTCAGCGATGACCCGTTTCTTGCCGAGAAAGCTCGCCAACAGCGCCTGACCGATGGTGTTGTTCACCTTATGGGCGCCGGTGTGGTTGAGATCTTCCCGCTTGAGCCAGATCTGGGCGCCTCCGGTTTCCCGGGTCAGCCGTTCGGCAAAATACAGGGGGCTGGGGCGACCGACGTAATCGGCCAGGTCCTTGTCAAAGGTGGCCTGGAATTCCGGATCGTCACGCAGCTTGAGATACTCGGTCTCCAGCTGCATCAACGAGTCCATCAGCGTTTCGGATACAAAGCGACCACCGTAGGCCCCAAAATGGCCCCGGGTATCCGGCAACGCACGCAGCATCTCTTCAGTCAGCTTAACCGACACGGTTCACCTCTCTGATAAATTCAATGATCCGGGATGGGTCCTTGATCCCCTTCTCCCGTTCAACGCCCCCACTGACATCGACCGCCCATGGCCTGACGGCCTCTACGGCGCCCGCTACGTTAGCAGAGTTCAAACCACCGGCCAATATCAAGGGTTTGGGACGCTCATCGGGTATCAGCGACCAGTCGAATGTTTGACCGGTGCCGCCGAATCGCTGCGGGTCATAAGCGTCAACCAACAAGCCGGAGGCCTGGCTGTATGTGTCATACGCCGACTCAATGTCGGCCCGGGTCTGCACCCGTACCGCTTTCATCCAACGCCGCGCGAACTGCTCACAGAATGCAGGTGCTTCATCACCATGAAACTGCAGCAGCGACAGGCCTGCGTTGTCCATCACGTTACGCACAAAAGATGCATCCGGGTTAACAAACAGACCCACGGTTTCGACAAACGGCGGTAAGGCACGAACAATGGCGGCCGCCTGCGCAACGTCAATTGCCCGGGGGCTGGGCGCATAGAACACGAACCCGATGGCGTCCGCTCCGGCCTCGACGGCCACCTGCGCGTCCTCCAGTCTAGTGATGCCACAGATCTTGACTCGGGTTCTCATTCTGACGCACTCCACTGTTTCCTGAAGACCGGCCCCTGAACCAGCGCCTGCTGTTCCGGCGTGAACCAGGGCTGCATAAATTCCGGCCCGGGCGCCTCGCCGGGAATACCCGAACCCTCGGGGTAGCCCACGCTCACCAGGTAAAGGCCGTGGGCCGGACCGGTCACGTCCGCCTGCCGACGGTCCCGCTGCTCCAGTATCTCACGGATCCACTCCACCGGCTGCTTGCCATTGCCAACGGCCATCAAGGCGCCGGCGATGTTGCGCACCATGTGATGTAGGAAGGCATTCGCCTGGATATCAATGACAACATAATCGCCATGGCGGGTGACGCGGATAAAGTGCACGTTTCGATGCGGTGTCCGTGACTGGCAACCCGCAGCCCGGAATGACGAGAAGTCGTGCTCGCCAACGAGCGCCTGCGCCGCCTGATGCATGCGCTCCGCATCCAGCGGCCGGAATGTCCAGGCCACCTGTTTGCGCAGGATGCCCGGCCGGACCGGATGGTTAAAGATGACATAACGGTAGCGACGGCTGATGGCGCTGAAGCGGGCGTGGAAATCGTCGGCCATCTGGCCCGCCCAACGGACGGCAATGTCACCACGCAAAGCGGTATTCACACCCATGATCCAGGAACGGTAGCTGCGCACCGCCTGGGTTTCGAAGTGAACCACCTGGGCTGAGGCGTGGACGCCGGCATCGGTGCGGCCCGCGCAGACCAGATCCACGGTTTCATTGGCCACCCGGGACACGGCTTGCTGTAACTGACCTTCTACGGACGGCACGCCCGATTTCTGCTGCTGCCAGCCATGAAATGCAGCGCCGTCGTATTCGAACAACAAGGCGACCCGCCCATTGCCGATCGGCGCATCCTGATCAAATTCTGCGGATGTGGGTAACAACGTGGATTAAACCATTCAGGGAATAGCGGAAACAAAAACGCCGGAGGGAATCCCTCCGGCGCTCCGTAGCAGTGCTGACAGTATAACGGATCAGGCCAGGTTTTTAAGCAGGTCCTGGGCTTCCGTCTTCTGGTCGTCACTGCCTTCAATGGCCACTTCTTCGAGAATGTCACGGGCGCCATCGGAATCGCCCATTTCGATGTAGGCCCGGGCAAGATCCAACTTGGTAGCCGCTTCATCCGTACCGGCGAGGAAATCGAAGTCGTCTTCGTCATCCAGCGACGCTTCGTCGAAGTCCATCATGTCGCTTTCCTTGCGAGTTTCAGCCACCGGTTTTTCCTCCGATTCAGCCGACTCATCCTCGACGGACTCCTCGGCGGTCGGGATATTCTCCTCGTCATCCGCATCGGCCAGGGAATCTTCCAGATTCAGCTCTTCGTCCAATTCCGGAATCTCGTCATCGGCCAGCGGCTCTTCCTGATCGTCAGCCGGTGTTTCCGCGACCTCTTCCATCAGGGCCAGATCCTCATCGGAAACATCAAGCTCCAGCTCGTCGAGAGTGTCCGCAGATTCGGATTCAGCCGGCTCCTGGTCCGATTCGTTGGCCACCTTTTCCAGCTCGGCATCCAGATCGTCCAGGAACGACTCATCCAGATTGCCCTGCTCGTCGGTCGCCAGCTCGGGTTCTTCCTCAAGCGACGGCAGTTCGTCGTCGCTGGTGGCGCGATCGGTTTCCGGCTCGGCGTCGTCCTCAAGCAGACTGTCGTCAAGTTCCAGAGACCCGAAGTCCTCTTCGCTCAGTTCCGGCTCTTTCGCCGCGTCTTTGCTCTCGGTGTCTTCATCGAAATTGAAATCAAGCTCGAGATCGTCCGCAGCGGCAGCTTCCTCAGCCTTGGATTCCGGCTCGGCCGACTCATCCGTGCTTGCGATGTCCTCTTCTTCAAAATCGAGATCGGAAATGTCGTACTCGATCGGAGCATCCGAATCCTTGCGCGCCTCTTCGTGGCCCTCGAGAACCGGCTCTTCATCGAGCTCAAGGGAATCGAAATCCAGGTCTTCGTCTTTCGCCGTCTCAGGCTCGCCCTGCGACGGAGCTTCCGCCTCGCTGAAAGAAGACGCTTCGGACTCCTCGCCGTAAAGGCTGGCGAACGTCTCCTCGGTGGTCTCTTCGGTCGACGGGGAGCTCACTTCTGAACGCAGTTGCGATTCCAGATCGTCAATGCTGGGCGTGGATTCCGCTTCTTCAAGGCGATCATGAAGTACCTGAGCTTCGGCCATGGCCTGCTCGTCGTCCAGAGCTTCCAGTTCGCTGTACTGTTTTTCGAAAGCCGCCCGGTCTTCGTTTTCGGCGTATACGGCCAGCAGCTTCAGGCGCAGATCTGTCCGGCTCGGCTCGCGGGAGATGGCTGATTCCAGCATCTCGGCGGCCTGGTCATGACGGCCGTAGGCAATGTAGGCATCAGCCTCCGCCAGAGCGTCCTTCTCTTCGCCGTCTTCATGATCCGATTCACCGCCCAGATCGATATGGTCATCGTCGTGGGCTGATTCTTCATTGAGTTGCTCGTAGAAGGCCTTTTCACGATTCGCATTACGGCGGGCCAGCAGGCCGAGCAGCAACAGGACCAGTATCGCGGCACCACCACCGGCGATCTGATACAGGCGGTTATTCTTGAACTCTTCAACGATGTTGCCGACGAAACCTTTATCCTCAACCGCGGGTTCGCTCGACTGGGCCGCCGGTTTGGCCGGCTCAGCGGGCTTCGGTGCCTGCTGTTCAGTTTCCGCCGATGTAGCCGCCGTGTTCTCGGACTGTTCTTCTGACATCGCCTCTTCGTCGGCTGAAGGTGCCTGAGCTGTCGCTTCGGCTTCGCCAGAGGACGCTTCCGATTGCTCCGTCATGCCTTCGTCAGCCGACGCTTCATCGCCTGCGGCCATATCACCGCCTGCCATCGCCGACTCGGACTCGCCGCCGGTCGATGCCATTTGCTCGCCTTCCGGCGCGCCCGGTTTTTCGGCGTCAGACGCTGACTCAGACCCGGTGCCCGTATCAGCTGCACCGGCCGGAGCGGAGCTTGCGGACTCCCCTTCAGCCCCTGCTGCGCCGGACTCACCAGATTTGCCAGCCTGGGCCTGCATTTCGGCCAGCTGAGAATTCTTCAATTCGACAAGGCGCTGCATGGTGGCCAGTTGCGCTTCGAGATCCTCAACCCGGGAGTTGAGCTCTTCGTTTTCGCGCTCGGCCTTGTCCAGTTGCTCCATCACCACTTCGGTGCTGCCTTCCTTGCCTCCGGCAACACCTTCGGCTCCGCCCGAGGAGGCGCCTTTTTCCGGGCTGGTGGAGTCGTTGCCAGCACTCAGGCGCAACTCGTCACCGCTTTGGGCCGGCTGCGACGAAGGCTGCCCCGGTTGCTGCCCGGTTGCATCCACAGTCTGCGCAGGCTTTTTAAGTGCCTGGTTCTGTGCAACAACCTGCTGATAGGCCTGCTGGCTGGTGCGCGATTCAATCTGCTCGGCGGTTGGAATACGCAGTACCTGGCCGCGCTTCAGACGGTTGATGTTGCCGTCCATAAAGGCATCGGGGTTCTGGTCCTGCAGCGCCAGCATGACCTGCTGCGGCGTATAGCTGTCATCCGGGCGCACTTGCAGCGCAATGCCCCAGAGTGTGTCCGAAGGTCCGGTGGGCCCGAAGGTCCGACCGTCAGAACGCGAAGACGGGCTGGAAGTCGGCGTGCTCGCCCGGCGCGGTTGCGATGACGCGGCCGCTCGGGAGGGCGTACTGGCCTGACTGCGACTGGACGGCGCCTGGACGGGCTGGGCGACGGAGTCGCCAACCTTCTCCGCATACACCGGCGGATCCAGCAGCATCGAGTACTCGCGCAGAAGTTTGCCGTTTGGCCAGGTCACTTCAATCAGGAAGTTCAGGTACGGCTCGCGAACCGCCTGTTTGGTGGTGACGTGGATGACCAGCTGCCCATTGGGTGCCGTGGCCACGTTGAACTTGAGATTGGTAAGGAAAAATTCACGATCGATACCGACCCGGTCAAAGACTTCCTGAGACGCCAGATTGACGTACACCTCATTCGGGCCCACACCACCTGTGTTGCGAAGCTCTATATCCGCGTCGAGGGGTTGATTAAGATAGGATTGAAGCTCCACTTCGCCGAGCCCGAGCGCGTTAGCAACGCCTGAGCCGAGCCCTCCTACCAGAGCCAGCGCAACCGCAAGTTTGCGTACCTTCATGCTTTTTCCTTACCAGTCTCCGTTATTCGTTACTGCCGTCTGTAATTCAGACTCGGACGAGGTTGGATGACTTTCGTCTTTCATTTCTTGTTGTCGAGTGTCGATCTGAGGATTACGTCTGCGAAAGTATTGTTGATAAAGCCCTCTTTATCAATCGATCAGCGATATTGTTTGTAATTGTTGTTAAACAAATGTTCGGAAGATGCTGTTCAGCTGGCGAAAATTCACTCGCCGATACCTTTTTTCACCCCGAAAACAACCGGTTCTGACCCGATTGTCCGCTATTAAGACAAATCAGTTCTGTCACCAAAAATAACAGGGGCGAAAGCCTAATGCAGCTTTCGCCCCTGACTCAACGCCCCAAAGGGGACGCAGTTAGCATTTCCACCCCGCCTTCGCGACGTGAAAATGGCGCGTTAGCGCTCCTGCAGAATCCGCAGCATCCGGCGCAGCGGTTCGGCCGCGCCCCAGAGCAGCTGGTCACCCACGGTGAACGCGGAAATGTATTCCGGACCCATGGCCAGCTTGCGGATCCGGCCGATCGGCACACTCAACGTGCCGGTGACCTTGGCCGGTGTCAGCTCTTCCATGCTGGCTTCACGATCATTAGGAACGACCTTGACCCAGTCATTGGACTTCGCCAGCAGCGATTCAATTTCGCTCACCGGGATATCCTTACGCAACTTGATGGTCAGCGCCTGGCTGTGACTGCGCATGGCGCCGATGCGCACGCAGATACCGTCGATCGGGATCGGGCTATCGCTGCGACCCAGAATCTTGTTGGTTTCGCTCTGCGCTTTCCACTCTTCCTTGCTCTGCCCGCTTTCCAACTGCTTGTCGCAGTATGGAATCAGGCTGCCGGCCAGCGGCACACCGAAGTTATCGGTCGGGAACCCGGAAGAGCGCATGGTTTCGGTGACCTTGCGATCGATTTCCAGAATCGCGGAACCCGGGTCGGCCAGCTCATCGGAAACGCTGCCATGCAGCTGCCCCATCTGGTTCAGGAGCTCGCGCATGTTCTGGGCACCCGCGCCGGAAGCTGCCTGATAGGTCATGGGAGAGATCCACTCGATCAGATCGTTCTCCAGCAGACCGCCCAGGGCCAGCATCATCAGGCTCACGGTGCAGTTGCCACCGATGTAGTCCTTGACGCCGCGGTTCAGTGCATCGTCGATGACGTTACGGTTGACCGGGTCCAGGACGATGACGGAGTGGTCCGCCATGCGCAGCGTGGAGGCGGCATCGATCCAATAGCCGTCCCAGCCGGATTCACGCAGCGGTTCGAATACCTTGCTGGTGTAATCACCGCCCTGACAGGTGACGATGACGTCCATTTCCCGGAGCGCGTCCAGGTCAAAGGCGTCCTTGAGTGCCGGTACATCGGCCTTGCCCACGTCGGGCGCCGGCTGACCGGCCTGGGATGTTGAGAAAAAGACCGGATTGATGTCCGCGAAGTCATTTTCTTCCTGCATGCGCTGCATGAGGACAGAGCCCACCATACCGCGCCAGCCAATAAGTCCAACTCGCTTCATGTGCGACTTTTGAACCTCGTTCTGTGCCGGCCCGCTTCCCCTTTTGCAGGGACCGGACCGGATGAATGATCCTGCGGCGGCAACATCCAGCCGTCGTCAGGTCTATGATTCATGCCCGATCAAAGCGCTTCCAATACCGCGTCACCCATTTCCCGGGTGCTGACGCGGGAGGCGCCTTCGGACATGATATCCGCAGTCCGCAGGCCTTTGTCGAGCACCGCACTGACGGCGGTCTCGATGGCTTGCGCTGCTTCTTCCGCTCCCAGACTGTACCGCAGCATCATCGCGGCCGACAGGATGGTCGCCAGCGGGTTGGCAATGCCCTGACCCGCAATATCCGGGGCGGAACCGTGGCAGGGCTCGTACATCCCCTGCTTTTCCGCATTCAGTGATGCGGACGGCAACATGCCGATGGAACCGGTCAGCATGGCCGCTTCGTCGGAAAGAATATCACCAAACATGTTGCCGGTCACAATCACGTCGAACTGTTTCGGCGCCTTGACCAGCTGCATGGCCGCGTTGTCGACGTACATGTGAGACAGCTCGACGTCCGGATAGTCCTTGGCCATGTCCGTCATGATTTCGCGCCACAGCTCGGTCACTTCCAGCACGTTGCATTTGTCCACGGAGCACAGCCTGCCGCCGCGCTGCTGGGCGGCTTCAAAGGCGACGCGGCCGATGCGGCGAATCTCGGATTCGCTGTAGACGTAGGTGTTGTAGCCCTGGCGTTCCCCGTTATCCAACTCGCGTACGCCGCGAGGCTGGCCGAAGTAGATGCCGCCGGTCAGCTCACGGACGATCAGGATATCAAGGCCTGACACCACTTCCGGTTTCAGCGACGAAGCGGACGCCAGTTGAGGATACAGGAGCGCCGGACGCAGGTTCGCGAACAGCTCCAGATTGGAGCGCAGCCCCAGCAGACCTTTTTCCGGACGAATCGCGATTTCCAGGCCTTCCCACTTGGGGCCACCCACGGCACCCAGCAGGATGGCGTCGGCCTTCTGCGCTTTTTCCAATGTGCTGTCAGGCAACGGAACGCCCGTGGCATCGATCGCGGCGCCGCCCACATCAGCACTGTCGAAGTGGAGACCCAGATCGAACATTTCGTTCACTTTATGGAGAACCCGCTCGGCTTCAGCAACGATTTCCGGGCCAATGCCGTCACCCGGCAGCAGCAAAACTGACTGACTCATATCCTTGTTTCCTGTTGTCTCTGTTATGAATGGGTGATGGCGTCAAACAGCCAGGGCGCGCTCTTGCGACGGGCCGCTTCGTACGACTTGATAGCCTCGCTGTCTTCCAGGGTGACGCCGATGTCGTCCAGGCCGTTGATCAGGCAATGCTTGCGGAACGGATCCACGTCGAAGCTGAAACGTTCACCGGACGGGGTGACCACTTCCTGCGCCGACAGATCCACTTCGATTTGATAGCCTTCCTGTTCGGCGACTTCAGCGAACAGCTTGTCGACAATTTCTTCATCCAGAACAATCGGTAACAGACCATTCTTAAAGCAGTTGTTGTAGAAGATGTCGGCAAAGCTCGGCGCAATAATCACCCGGAATCCATAGTCATCCAGGGCCCAGGGCGCGTGCTCGCGACTGGACCCACAGCCAAAGTTACGCCGAGCCAGCAGGACACTGGCTTCCTTGTAGCGCGGCTGATTGAGGAAGAAGTCCGGATTCAATGGCCGCTGGGAGCAGTCCTGATCCGGTTTACCCTCATCCATATAACGCAGCTCATCGAACAGGTTCGGCCCGAAGCCGGTCCGTTTGATCGATTTCAGGAACTGCTTGGGGATGATCATATCCGTGTCCACGTTGGAACGATCCATCGGGGCCACGACGCCTTTATGATGACTGAATGCACGCATGGTTGGGCTCCTTAGTGAACCAATTCACGAACGTCGGTGAAATGACCGGCAATCGCCGCCGCGGCTGCCATCGCCGGACTGACCAGATGGGTCCGGCCGCCGAAGCCCTGCCGTCCCTCGAAGTTCCGGTTGGACGTGGACGCGCAATGCTCACCCTGGCCCAGCTTGTCAGCGTTCATGGCCAGACACATGGAGCAGCCCGGATCCCGCCATTCCAGACCCGCCTCGATGAAGATCTTGTCCAGACCTTCCTGCTCGGCCTGTGTTTTGACGAGTCCGGAGCCCGGCACGACCATCGCCTGCTTAAGCGACGGTGACACCTTACGGCCCTTGACCACGGCCGCCGCTTCGCGCAGATCCTCAATACGGGAGTTGGTGCAGGAGCCGATAAACACCCGGTCCAGCTTGATCTCGGAAATCGGCATGTTCGGCTTCAACCCCATGTACTGGAGCGCACGCACGATACCTTCGCGCTTGATCGGGTCCATTTCCTTGTCAGGATCCGGAACCTGACCGTCAACGCCCGTGACCATTTCCGGAGACGTGCCCCAGGTGACCTGCGGCATGATGTCGGCACCTTCCAGCTCAACCACTTTATCGAATTCGGCATCCGCATCGCTGTGGAGGTTCTTCCAGGCGGCAACCGCGGCGTCCCACTGATCGCCTTTCGGCGCATAGGGGCGGTCTTTGACGTAGTTGATGGTGGTGTCGTCCACGGCCACCATACCCACACGGGCACCAGCTTCGATGGACATGTTGCAGATGGTCATCCGCGCTTCCATGGACAGGTCGCGGATCGCTTCACCACCGAACTCGATTGCGTAACCGGTACCGCCGGCGGTGCCGATCTTGCCGATGATGGCCAGCACGACGTCCTTGCCCGTCACACCGGGGCCCAGCTTGCCGTTCACCTTGACCAGCATGTTCTTCATTTTTTTCTGGACCAGGCATTGGGTTGCCAGCACGTGCTCGACTTCCGACGTGCCGATACCGTGGGCCAGCGTGCCGAATGCACCGTGGGTCGAGGTGTGGGAATCCCCGCACACGATGGTCATGCCCGGCAGTGTTGCGCCCTGTTCCGGCCCGATGACGTGAACAATGCCCTGGCGCTGATCCTTGATCTTGAATTCCAGGATGCCGAACTCGTCGCAGTTCTTGTCGAGGGTTTCCACCTGGATGCGAGACACCGGATCGACGATGCCATCGATGCCACGGTCGCGGTCGGTGGTGGGCACGTTGTGATCCGGCGTAGCGAGGTTGGCGTCCAGACGCCAGGGACGGCGGCCGGCGATGCGCAGACCTTCAAAGGCCTGGGGTGATGTGACTTCGTGCAGCAGATGACGATCGATATAGATCAGCGCAGAGCCGTCGTCGCGCTGCTTCACCAAGTGATCGTCCCACAATTTATCGTACAAGGTCTTTCCAGCCATGGGGCCTCCCTCAACCGCGATGTAAACATCGCTTCTCATCAGGTCATCGTTATTGATGATTCATGATAACGCCGCGACTATGATAACCTCAATTCATGTTATTTATAGATCGTATTCCAGACAGGAATTCGCGAACTGAGAATCTAAAAAGAGGCATTGCCCACCATGGATACCCAGGCGCTGTCCGCCTTCGTCGCGATTGTCGACCATCAATCCTTTTCCGAGGCGGCCGAGGCGCTCCACCTGACCCAGCCGGCCGTGAGCAAGCGCCTCGCCTCTCTGGAAAACCAGCTGGGCGCGCCGCTGGTCGAGCGAGGGCAGCGCAGCTTCAGCCTGACCGAATCCGGTCGGCGACTGCTGCCCTATGCGCGCCGCATCCTGGATGAACTCCACAACGCCCGGCTCGATCTGTCAGCCACCACCGGCCGGATTGGTGGGCGGCTGCCCGTCATCGCCAGCCACCATATTGGCCTGCACCATTTACCGGCCTGGCTGCGCCGCTTCAACCGGGACTATCCGGACGTCACCCTGGAATTGCAGTTCATGGATTCGGAAAGCGCCTTCGACCATCTGAAGCGCCGGACGTGCGAACTGGCCTTTGTCACCCTGAGCGATGCCATGGATCGTCAGTTCGACATCAAGGCGCAATGGGAGGATCCCATGGTATTCGTCGCCGGCACCACCCACCCGCTCGCGAGCATGCCGCAGCCGGAGCTGAGCGACCTGGCCCGCTACGATGCCCTGCTGCCCGACACAAAAACCGCCACCTATCGCGTCATCAGCCGATTGTTCATGGCCGAAAACCTGACGCTCCGGTTGCAGATGCCCACCAACTATCTGGAAACCATCAAGATGATGAGCAGCGTGGGATTGGGCTGGAGCGTCCTGCCGCACAGTATGGTGGATAACAGCCTGACGGTGCTGCCGATTCGGCATGAAGTGTCACGAATGCTGGGGGGCATTGGCCTGGAAGGACGCAACCTGAGCCCCGCGGCGGAGGCGCTGCTCGACATTGCGAGGGAGCTGCATTAATGAGCGTCGGCGTGCTCCGGAGGCGATCGCAGCCAAATGGCAGCAATCACCAGCGCCATTCCAATCGCCACAGCGCTGCCCCAGAACGCCAGCGCCGTTCCCTGCCACTCGACCAGCAGACCGGACAACCAGGCACCCACCGCGCCACCGGCGCCGTAGGTCAGCCCACTGTAGAGGGCCTGCCCCTGACCGTGGTGCTGATGGCCGAAATAGCTGTGGATGTAGTTGACCGACACCGCGTGTAGCGCCCCGTACGAGGCCGCGTGCAGCAGTTGGGCAAACACGAGGACGGGGATATCCGCTGAATATTCGGCGATCAACATCCACCGCAGGCCGGTCAGGACCAGCGCGCCAATTGCGATGACCCGTGCCGAATACCGTCGGAACACCCGATGCATCACGATGAACAGCACGATCTCGGCGGCCACCCCCAGCGACCAGAGCAGCCCGACACTGAACTTGTCGTAGCCCAGACTTTCCAGGTGAATGCTGAAAAACGTGTAGTAGGCGCCATGAGAGACCTGCAGCAGGAAATTCATGGCGAAAAACGCGAGGACCGTCGATTGCATCACGATCGCCCGCAGGCCGCCGGGTTCCGTTTTCGGGCTGATCTGGCCCTGCCGGGACGGCACGCAGAAAGCGGCAACTGCAATCCCGAGGAACAGCGGCATCAGGATGGCCGGAAGCCATTCAAGGGGCAGATACTCGAGGATCAACCCTACGAGGGCCACTGAGGCGATAAAGCCGACGCTCCCCCAAAGCCGGACGCGCCCGTACCGTGCCCGGTCCTTGCCCAGTCCCTGCAGGGTGATGACTTCATAAAGCGGAAGGATGGCGTTCCAGAAAAAGGTGAACGCCAGCATCACCAGCATCAGGCCGTAGAAGCCCGGCTCCAGGAAGACGCCTGTAAAGCAGATGGCCCCAACCACTGAACCCAGACGAACCAATCGCACCCGTTGACCGGTGCGATCACCGAGCCAGCCCCAGACGTTGGGCGCAACGATCTTGGTGAGTTGGATGGTCGCCATGAGGGCGGCGATCTGCAAGTAGCTGAATCCCCGATCTTCCAGATACAGGGACCAGTACGGCAGCATCGCGCCCAACAGCGCGAAGAACCAGAAATAGAGATTGGACAGACGCCAGTAGATAGCTGCTCCCGCCTATTCCCGTCCCCGATTCAATCCCGGCTGCGCCCTTTCTCGATATCCGGCGTATCGATCCGGACATCACCGTTCTGGGCGCGGTGGCGCAGATAGTGATCCATCAGCACGATGGCCATCATGGCTTCGGCAATCGGCGTTGCGCGGATACCGACACAGGGATCGTGCCGCCCCGTGGTGACGACTTCCACCGGATCGCCGTGAACATCGATGCTCTGGCCCGGCAACCGCAAACTGGATGTGGGCTTGAGCGCAATGCTCGCGAGAATCGGCTGACCGGAACTGATGCCGCCCAGCACGCCGCCAGCGTTGTTGGAAAGGAAGCCTTCCGGCGTGAGCTCGTCACGGTGCTCCGTGCCCTTCTGGGTCACCGAACCAAAACCGGCACCGATCTCCACGCCCTTGACGGCGTTGATGCTCATCAGAGCGTGAGCGAGATCCGCATCCAGACGGTCGAAGATCGGCTCGCCCAGCCCCGGCGGGACGCCATCGGCCACTACGTTGATGCGGGCACCGATGGAGTTGCCTTCCTTACGGAGGGCGTCCATGTAGTCTTCGAGCTCCTGGATGCGATCGGCATCCGGGCAGAAGAACGGGTTCTCGTGCACCTGGGACCAGTCCAGTTTGTCAATGACAATGGGTCCCAGCTGGGACAGATAACCGCGCACGCGGATGCCCAGTCGCTCTTCCAGGAATTTGCGGGCAATCGCCCCCGCCGCCACGCGCATCGCCGTCTCACGGGCAGAGGAGCGGCCACCACCCCGGTAATCGCGCACACCGTACTTGTGCATGTAGGTGTAGTCGGCGTGAGCCGGGCGGAACTGATCCTTGATCTTAGAATAATCCTTGGAACGCTGGTCGGTGTTTTCGATCAACAGGCCAATTGGCGTGCCCGTGGTCTTGCCTTCGAACACACCGGACAGGATGCGCACCTCATCTGGCTCGCGACGCTGCGTGGTATGACGGGAGGTGCCCGGCTTGCGCAGATCCAGATCCCGCTGCAGGTCTGCTTCTGTCAGCGACAGCCCCGGCGGACAGCCATCGACAATCGCACCCAGCGCCTGGCCGTGACTTTCACCAAATGTGGTGACCGTGAACAGCTTTCCAAACGTATTTCCAGACATAGATCAGGTTCTTATCAGTGAATCTTCAAATAGTTCCCAGGTCTTCGCGGGTCAGCACAAAGACGCCATCGCCGCCCTGCTCAAACTCGATCCAGGTGAACGGGATATCCGGCCGCGCCTGCTGCAATGCCACCCAGCTGTTACCCACCTCGACCACCAGCAGACCATTCTCGGTCAGGTGATCGCGGGCTTTTTCCAGAATGCGATAGGCGATATCCAGGCCGTCATCACCGGCCGCCAGGCCCAATTCCGGTTCGTACTGGAACTCGTCCGGCATATCCGCCAGATCTTCCGCGTCCACATAGGGCGGGTTGCTGACGATGAGATCGTAACGTCCTTCCACCTGATCCAGCACATCGGAGTGAACCGCCCTCACCCGATGCCCCAGACCGTGCAGGTCGATGTTGCTGCGGGCCACATCCAGCGCCTCTTCCGAGATATCGGCAAGATCGACCTCGGCGTCGTCAAAGACCGTCGCCGCGGCAATACCGATGCAGCCACTGCCGGTGCACAGATCCAGAATGCGGTGTACCGGCTTGTCCGCCAGCCAGGGCTGGAATCCCTGCTGAATCAGCTCGGCAATCGGCGAGCGTGGCACCAGAACCCGGTTATCCACATGGAACGGCAAGCCCATGAACCAGGCTTCTCCCAGCAAGTACGCCACGGGGACACGTTCTTCGATCCGCTGATCCACCCGCTCCAGAATCAGAGCGCGCTCTTCACGGGTCAGCCGCGCATCCAGGAACACCGTGTTGTTTTCGAGAGGCAGGTTGACGCTGCGCAGTACGAGATGGACGGCTTCGTCCCAGGCGTTGTCGGTACCGTGCCCATAAAAAATATCCGATCCGGCAAACCGGGAAGTG
Source organism: Marinobacter sp. NFXS9 (assembly GCF_040148665.1). Classification (NCBI taxonomy): domain Bacteria; kingdom Pseudomonadati; phylum Pseudomonadota; class Gammaproteobacteria; order Pseudomonadales; family Marinobacteraceae; genus Marinobacter; species Marinobacter sp. NFXS9. Next base: position 627,423 of record NZ_JAGDDW010000001.1, read on the forward strand.
ACGTAACGCAGCAGGTCGCGGATCGTAAACAGTTCGTCAGCAGGCTCTAGGGACACCAGACTCAGTTCCTTGGACACACGTGAAATGGAAAGCCTGCATTATACGCAGGTTTGCAGGGATTTGTGGCGTCCAATACCGCTACGGCGACAGAAGGCCGGAACTGGCTTCTTCGTTCTCAAATCGATCCAGCGCCTGCTCCATGCGCTCCCGCCCCAACTGGATCATCTCCGGCGCCTTGTGATAGTCGTAGGTGCGGCAGGCGTCCTTGGGGACGTTCACCAGCATGTCGGGTGGATAACCGGCGATCTTGTACTGGATTAACGCGCTCTGCATGGTCTCGATGGTCATGTTCATGATATCGAACTTGCCAATCCCCAGCTTGTCCCAGGCGATGGTTTCGGTGCCGTCCTCGATCGTGTCAGCGTCGTCGGAGACTTCCTCCGCCATTTCTTCACGGGCCTCGGCGGTTGGTTCAGCATCGGTCGATCCCTTGCCGCCGAAAGATCTCAGGAGATCCCAGTCGAACCAGCGCGAGGCCTTCGTGCGCATTCGATCCATCCAGTCGTCGAAATCGCGCTCGCCGGTTTCGTTGTAGATGTCATCCGGCAACCGGTACGTGCTGCGATCTTCTCCGGCCAGATTAACTGCGAAGATGTAATCCGCATGGGCCGCAATGGTGGGAATAATGGGCAGCGGGTTCAACAGGGCCCCGTCGACCAGAACCCGCCCGTTCAGGACGACGGGTGTCACCACGCTGGGAATGGCGATGGAAGCTCGAATCGCCTGATGCAAAGAGCCTTCCTGGAACCAGATCTCCTTGTGCGCCAGAAGATCCGTAGCGACAGCAGTGAAGGCTACGGGGAGGTCCTCGATGCGTGTGTCGCCAATCATATCCCGCACCACGGAAAACACCTTGTCGCCCCGAATGGCACCCGCGGGTGACAGGGACACATCAAGCAGCTTAAGCACGTCGAACTGTTTGAGACCGGTCACCCAGTCTTTGTAGGCCTGCAACTTGCCCGCCGAATAGACGCCGCCAATCAGCGCCCCCATGGAACAGCCGGCTATAGCAATGATGTCGTAGCCGCGTTCTTCAAGAACCTCGATCGCACCAATGTGGGCGTAGCCGCGCGCTCCCCCACTGCCCAGCACAAGGGCGCAAGTCCGGCGGGGGCGTTCGGTTTTCGGGGTTGATGGCTGCTCTGACGGCATCGTGTCTATCCTCCTGCGGACGCCACATCCTTGATCACGACAATTTCGAGGCGGTTACCGGCACTGCGGGCCGACTGGATAGCCGACTGCGCCGGGCCGGCATTGATCAGCAACTGCTGCTCGCGGGGGATGCCCAGCTTTTCCAAAAGGGCCTGCATGGTATCCGCGACCTTGGCCGACCGTTCAAGCGCCTCCTTCACGGTCTCGTTCATGCCGAGCACGACATGGCTGACGATCATGACGGTGGCACCGGGGTTGCCCGCCCAACCGACGAGTTCTTCCCGGGTCTCGGCGTCCCAGTCGAAGCGGTAGGTGACGCTGCCCGACCAGGCGACTTGCAATGGGCCCAGTATACGCCCGGCGTCCGGTGACAGGTTGGCGACCTCGGATTCATCCTGGACAGCCAACTCCTCCAGCCAGACATAATCCCGCTGATTGCCCCGGGTAATGCTGTAAAGCAGCACCAGTTGCAGCTGGCCGTCATCATCCCGATAGGAATAGGCCGCGTAGCTCTGGTCCTCATCGCGCCCGTACAGCGTGGCCTGATGGAAAATCCGGTTAGCCCAGACGTTGCTGCGGCCACAATCGCGACCCCGGCAGGTAAACAGCGTTCGCCCGCTGCGTTGCGCCATGGCCTCCCGATAGAACTCTTCCACCCGCTCCAGCGACGAATCCGGGTCGATTTCCATCAAACGGCCTTGCCCGACCACATCCAGGCGAAGCTGTCGATCGGCACGGATCTCGTCATTCACTTCCCGGACAGGGCTAAGCAACACGTGATGGTTAGGCGCCTTGATGGTGACGTCGCTTTCCACCGACGCCATCGGAAACACTTTGAGGGGTTCTGCGGCTGCCGTAGCCGACACCAGGACAGCCATTATGGCAGTCAGCCGGAACATCAGAGGCCGGATCATGATGTCAGGAACGTCTTGATGGCATCGATCACCGGCTCGACGTCGCCATCCAGATGGCAATGATGGGAGCCCGGCACAACGGCTTCCTGCAGTTGGGCAATCAGATCGATGCGTTTGCGCCAGCTGTCCCGGCCGCCCAGCAGGCCCTCTTGGGCGCGGACGAACAGCGTCGGCGCTTCAATGGACTGCAGAAAGCCGGCCACCTGCGCTTCGTCGAGCCGGCTCAGCGAGGGATAGCGTAATCTCGAATCCGTACGCCACTGGTAACCGCCTTCAACCGGCCGAAGATTGCGCGGCACAAGCAGGCCGGCCGCTTCCGGCGATAACGGACTGAGCCCGCCGGCCCGAATCCGGGCCGCATCGTCGACACTGCCGTAGGTCATGGCCGCGCCAGAACCGCGTAGATGCTTGCGAATCCCCTTGCGCAGTTGTTCGGGACCGCTTTCCGGCGATTGGGTCAGCGGGCCCAAACTGTCGATCATGACCAGTCGGTCGACCCGCTCCGGGAAGGTCGCGGCATAGAGCGAGCCCACGATACCACCGAGCGAATGGCCGATGATGATGACCGGCTCCTGAAAATGACGCTCGATCAGCCCGGCAACGTCCTTCACGTAGTCCAGCAGTGGATAGGATTGCCCGGCACCGCGATGGTCCGAGTGCCCATGCCCGGCGAAATCGATACCATAAAAGGGATGAAGCCGACTCAGGGCCGGGGCGATCCGGCTGAATGTCGCGGCATTGTCCAGCCAGCCATGCAAGCCGATGATCGGTGGAGAGGCCTTTCCGGCATCCGCCCGGGACCAGGTCAGCCCACGCAGAACCAGATCGTCCAACGGCCAGTCGGCTTCCTGAGGCGCAAGGGCCTCGCTGCTGCGAGATGTCGCCGTCGCGATATCAACGGACGTGTTCATGCCGCTCACCGCCGTCACATGGTGTGCGTGGGGCGATCGGAACCCAGCGCGCCGGCCAGATAGGCCTCAATCTTGTTCTTGGCACTTTCGTCGTCGCCATTGAACTGGACGCCGATCCCCGCCGCGCGGTTGCCTTGTGCCCCCTTGGGGGTAATCCAGACCACTTTCCCGGCAACCGGTATCTTCTCGGGCTCGTCCATCAGGTTAAGCAGCAGGAACACTTCGTCACCCAGTTGATATTGCTTCTGGGTGGGAATAAACAGCCCGCCATCCTTGATAAACGGCATATACGCCGCGTAGAGCACGGCCTTGTCCTTGATGGTGAGTGTCAGAATACCGCTGCGCGCGCCAAAACCTGGACCCATAAATCACCCTTGTTGCTTGGGGCTCCGCCTGCTGACCGAGCCTGAATCCCTAAATTTACCTTAATGTTAGCAGGTGGCGAAGTGTCGGAGCACCGTCCGTGCCGCTTTTTGACGACTCGCGCCTCACCGTCGCTAACTCGCCCGTCGCCTTGGCATCAGGTCGAGCCAATGCAGCAGCAGGCGTTCGGTTTCCAGCTCTGCATTCAGGTTGTACGTCAGACCTGCGCGTACTTCGGCGATGTGCGAAAGAATGTCGTGTGCCCGATGGGGCGGGTTCTGCTTGGCCAGATACCCCAGGATATCGGCCACTTCCGGATTCTCCGGTGTGCCCCCAACGCTGATCCGGGCCAGATCGGCCGCCCAGCGCTCCATCAGACCCAGCGTGGTCTCCAACCCCAGTTTGACGAAGGGCTTGGCGGCGTCCTCGGGCGCCCGTTTTGATTTCAGGAACTGCCGGAAATCCTCCTGACACTGGTCAACCGCCTCGACATGTCCCTGCGCCAGGAACGTCAAGGCACGTACCGGTGCGCCACTGGCCAGTCGCAACGCCCGCGCCTGTGTTTCGGCATCCGCGTCCGGGGTCTCATCGCCAGCCACCTGCGCTGACAGCCAGCTCTCGGCCTGCTCCTGTGACGGCCCCGCCAGCAACACCGACTGACAGCGGGAACGAATCGTTGGCAACAGCGGGCGCCCGGATTGCTGGAGAAGAATCAGCGTCACGTCCCGGTTGGGCTCCTCCAGCGTCTTGAGCAACGCGTTGGCCGCATTGATGTTCAACTGGTCGGCGCTGTCGAGGATGATCACCTTATGGTGCGCCACCTGGGGAGAGGCCACTGCAAACTCGCCCAGCGCCCTCACCTGATCCACCTTGATGACCTTGGAATCTTCCGGTTGGTAGGTGCGGATGTCCGGATGGGTGCCGGCGGCAACCAGCTCGCACTGCTTGCAGCGCCCACAAGCCTGGGTCGCTTCGCCGGCGCCTTCGCAGACCAATCGTTGCGCCAGATCTCGGGCGAACACCGCTTTACCAATACCGTCCGGCCCTTCCAGCAGGATCGCATGGGGCAGACGTCCGCTGAGCCAGCGCTCGGCCAGCCGGGACCAGGCATCCGTCAGCCAGGGCATGGAGGTTATTGACGAGGACAAGGCATTCTCCGACCAGTTCCGCAATAAGAGATCAGCATCAGCGCCGCAACTGCCGCAACAGGAAACGCAACCGGCGCCGATCTTCGGGAGTGAATGAACCCGAGCCATAATAGTGATTGTTGACCGCCCGGGCAAAAGCCAGATGCATGCGGGCGCGTTCCGGGTCCGCGTTGGCCGCTTGTGCTGCCAGCTCAAGGGGCGTCCTGGAAGGCCGGGGCTCCATGCCCTGGCGCCTCAACAGCCGGAGCCAATCGTTGAACAGCCGCTGCACCGGATCCGCTGATTGGCCGCTACGCTGGCGCCAGAGTGACCACGCGGCCGCCAGCAACACTGCCACGCCTACCAGCCCGGCAGACAGATACCCCAGATCCCGCAGGGACAGGTTGCCCGGCAAATGGGACATCAGGTTCATCTGGGTCTGCCCCTGGTAGCCCACCACCCAGCGCTGCCACTGATAGTTGATGGCATCCAGCTTCAGGGACATCCACTGGACCAGGGCGATATCGCCGTATTTGGCCGGGGACGCCCACTCATTCTCCAGGAAGGATCCCTCATCGGCGACGGCTTCGCGCAGGCCGGACTCGATGCGCGCCGGGGAGATCGCCGCAGTGGGGTCCACCCGGACCCAGCCCCGATCCGGCAGCCACGCTTCCACCCAGGCGTGGGCATCGTACTGGCGAACAATCAGATACTGACCATCGTCGCCGGGACTGCCGCCCTGGTAGCCCATCACAATGCGCGCCGGAATGCCGGCCGCCCGCAACAGGAACGCGGTAGCCGACGCGTAATGCGCGCAGAAGCCCCGCTTGGCCTCGAACAACAGCGTATCAATGCTGTTATCCGGCATTTTGGGTGGTCTGAGCGTGTAGAAGTAGGCCTGATTTCGGAATCGCTGCAAGATGGCGTTTACGAACCCCCGATCGGAATCGTGCTCCTGACGTAACGATTGCGCCAGTGCGCGCGCTCGAGGATTACCCTGCGGCGGCAGGTGCAGGTAGCGCTGTCGATCCAGTTGGGACAGCGCTTGTACATCGGATCCCGGGTCCGTCCGCGCCAACCGATAGCGCACGGCTGTATCCGCGGGTCGACGAAAGCGGAACAATCCGTTGGCCGTCTCCTCCACGTTCCGGGAAACCGCCCGGGAATCGTCCAGCGCAAACGCCCAGCGCTGGTAGGTCGGCTCCATCAGAATGTCGTACTCATTCGGCTTGAGCGCTCCGACGCCGCCATCGGACAGCACGCGACCCGCTGGCTGACGGGCGTCCGGCTGCCACTGCTCCCACTTCCCGCCATCGAATCGGTCCAGGATCAGGGCGCGCCAATAGCGCTCCCGCGGCGGCGGCATCGCCCCGCCGAAGGTCACGCGGAAGGCCCGCTCGCTACTCTGCGCCAGACTGGAGATGCTCCCGGGCTCCATCTGATCCGAGAGGCCCGTCTTCGCCTGCCCGGATACCAAAGGCACACTCCACAAGGGCGCCATGCGCGGAAAAAAGATGAACAACAGGACCACTAACGGCAGCGTCTTCAGCAGCAAACCGCCAAGTCGCTTCCAGCCGGCCTTCAGGGCGTTCGGCGCCTGCGGCGCGTTCAGGACCTGCAAGCCGACGAGCAGTATGAATGTGGCGGCCAGGTTAAGCACCGACCAGAGCACGCCCTGCTGGAACAGGAAATTCACCGCGGCCAGATAGCAGAGGATAAAGAACAGGACGTAGAAATCCCGGGGCGTCCGGGTTTCCAGCCACTTCAGGCCGACCGCCAATACAAAGAAAGACGCTGCCGTCTCGACCGTGAATCGTCCATGAACCGTGGCCACGTAGGCCCCTATCAGGCCCAGCATGATCACCAACCGTAACCACCGGCCCGGGAGGCTGAGCCGGCCGCTTTGCCCAAGCCAGCGCCAGAGCGCCAATACCGAACAGGCGGCGATCAGCCAGGGCGGCAAACGATCCCATTGCGGAATCAGCAGCAACCCGAAGCTCACCAGTAACCAGACCAGCGCTTTGGAAGGAATGGTGCTTTTTGACGACGCTTCCATCATGCGGCGCCTCCCACGTATAGGGCGCTACCGGACGCACCTGAATCCGCACTGGTTACCGGGATTTCGAAGCCAAAAGTGCCCAGCGCATGCAGGCACTGCTGGCGGTGTACCGACCCCGCATCCGGATCAATCTTTAGCCCCGGCAACCGCAATCCGTAGGGCTGATGAGCCTGGTTCCGGGCTTCCACCAGGGCGGCCAGATAACTCAGTCGCAGCTCCCGGTCCGCGCCGGGAAAGGCATCGAAGTCCAGCCACACCGGATTGCCCTGCTCGCCTTCCCATTCCGCAATCACCATATCCCCGGTGCGGGCATAGCGCTTCCAGAGTACCCGTTGACTCAGATCGCCCTGACGCCAGGGGCGAATATCCGCATGGTCCGGGTCGGCGGCCTTTTTGGATTGCGCGGTGTCGCCATCGTCATCGCCCCCGGCATCGTAAGGGGGCGTGACCGGCTTCGGATAACACAAGCCCGGACTGTGCAGACGCATCCAGGACCAGGCGGTCAGCAGCCCGAAGGGGAACCGGGTTTCCACACGGATATCCGGCAACAACACCGGACCTCTTCGACGGGCGGTGGTGGTCAACTCAAGTTCCACAGGGCCATCCGGCCCCACATCAATGCGGACAGGCGATGCAGGATCCGATTGCAAAAGAACGCTGAACGACTGCTGCTTGGCGCTGGCTCGCAGACGGAAAACAATCGGGCTGCCCGGATAGGCTTCGCCGGCGCTAACCAAAGCCAATTGAATGCCCGCCAGATTGCGATGGGTCTGGTGCATGGCGGCCACGAAAATGGCCCCAAGCACGAACGTAAGCAGGTAAATCAGGCTGTTCTGATAGTTGATGCCGGTCAGCAGCATGATGACCAGCAACGCGCCGAACACCACGCCGGCACCGGAGGGCAGGATAAAGATGTTGTTCTGGGTGAACGTCTGCTCGTCCGCCCGGGGAATCCGCCGATTGACCCAGCGGCGCCAGCGTTGTCGTAAACTTTTTATCATTCGCTCAGAAATCCCGGCTCCACAGCACAAACGTGGTCACATTTTCACCAAAAACCGCTTGAAAACACCCGTTCCACCTCAAATACTCTACCAGAGGACGTCCTGTTTCTCCCCAGAGGAGCCCGCAATGTTGACCCGCACACTATTGGCGACCGCCGTTGCCGGCGCCGTGACGCTGCCCGCCTGGGCTGGCGTCGAGTCCATGACCTCCGACGAGATGGTGGATACGTACATCGAGGATTCCGCGATTATCGTCGTACCGCGGGCCCGGCAGAAATCCGAGGAAGAGAAACAGCGGGTGATCCGCTCGCTCACCATTTCCCCGGGCGAGCCGGCCATCATCGAATCCGATGAGCAGGCCGAAGCCTACATCATGCGCAAAACCCGTGATGAGGATGAAGAAACGGCCCTCGCCAACGCCGAGCAGGAATTTATACGGCGTACCCTGCTCTTTCCCCTGGACCAGGTGGAAAAGACCCAGCCGGCACCTTACATCATTCCTTCGGTGCCGACGCTTGTTTATGGCCGCCAGGTCCAGATTCCGGATGAGCCCTTCACGCAGAGCTTCCTGAACGATCAGCTCAGCCTGGGGTTCGATGGGGAGAACGTGAATTTCTCAATTGGTAACGTGCCGGGTGTGGATCAGATTCAGGTGCCGCAGTCGATTAATGAGGCGGGGATTGTGTTGACGCCGCGGGCTGGGGGTGGGTTTGATCTTTCTATTCCGGTGCCGGATGCGCAGTAGTTTTTAAGCGAAACCGAGTTTTCTTATGGGCCAGTCTTCGGACTGGCTTTTTTGTTGCTATTGACTTTGTAACCGATCGTACTGAGGGTATCGAAAAAGCTCCAGAGGCGTAGGTTGGGCTGACGCAGGAAGCCCAACAATAATCGGGCACCAGACGTTCCCGGTATTGCGGATAGGCTTGGAGCATGAGCTCTCAAAAAACGGCTTGGCGACCATTGGATGGAATTGGCCGCAAACCCGGCTTGTTGGACTTCCTGCGTCGCCCAACCTACGTTACTCGGCGCCCCTCACTTTCTTCTCCCAACAAAAAACGCCCCGCAGAACGGGGCGCTTTCAACACGTGGATCTTGGTCGGATTAGTGACCGTAGATTTTCATGTTTGTTTGGGTGATCGCCAGGTTGTCCAGAGAGATAGTACCGATGTTAGTACCACCAATCAGGGTCTGACCAACGTTCACGTCAGCTACGAACTCAGGAATACCGATTTCCAGAGCTTCGCCGCTTGCTGAACCAGCTACACCAGTAGCCTTGCCAACAGTCATTTGAGCGACAGCGAAGGTGCCGGCCAGCGGGCTGGCAGAGGTGCCGCCTGCGTCAGCATAAGTACCACCGAAGGTGTTAGCACCAGTAATGGTCAGATCGCGGATGCCCACACCCAGGAAGTCGATGTCCATATCCATATCAGTGATGTTGAAAGCAACATCAGTGATCAGAGTGTCAGTAGCAGTATCGACGCGGATGTCCAGCTGAGCCAGCAGGCCAGTCAGGCCGATATTGGAGGCCAGCAGAGTGCTTTCACTTGCGTCAGATGCAATCAGAGAAGCGGACTCAATGCCAACAGCAAAGTCGATAGGGTTACCGCTAACACTACCTACGTGAATCGCAGCATCACCATCATCCTCGACATCAATATCGATTTTAAGATCATCGAGAAGACCATCGACACCTGTGACGTTGCCGTCAGCATCAGTAGTAACCGCGCCACCACCGATATGAACACCACTTACTGCGAAGCTACCTTCGTCGGTGTAGGTGACCGCACCAATGTCGACTTTGGTTTCAAGCTCAATGGTCACACCAGCCTGACCGGTGACGTTACCCATTGCGCCATCATCCATAGCTTTCAGTTCCGCCTGGGCGGCAAACGGGGCAGCAGCAACAGCAGTCGCCAGTGCGATTTTCTTCAGGCCTTTCATAGTGTTCTCCTTAACGGAAAATTGTTGTTGTTCCAATGCGGATTGTGTTGTTTTGTTTCCGCACGGTTTCAGAGTAGTGGCTGAACCCTGCTCGTTCCGTGACCACCTTCACACAACTCAATAATCACATTGTCGAACAAATTGAAAAGGAGGGAACTGAGAAACGCATTCAAGTCTGGATGTGATGGGCTGGGCAATACCGGGGAGGATGACATTCGGACAGAGCTTCTTGGAGGCCCTGCCCGACAACAGACTTACTCAGCGGTTTCTTCGTCTTTCTTTTTAAGTTTGATGTTAAAGATGGTTGGCTTAGATTCCACAACCAGCGGTTTGCCAAATTCAGCATGACCCGATTCGATTGCATATGGCGTCAACTGGGCAAGCGTAGGGCCAAAGATATGCTCCATCTCAGCGACGAGCACGTACTTCGCCTCAGCCTCCTTTTTGGGGTTTTCTGCCACGTAGACCAGACACGTCGCGCCGATGCTCCCCTTCTCTACAAGCACTCGCAAACTACGCCGCATGACTTCGACCGCAACGTTAGGCGGCATTTTTTCAATTTCATCAATTCTGATGGTTCGATAGTTACTTTTACGATCGGCTACGACCGCAAAAGCCTTGACGGGCTCACCGGCTTCTAAACGCGTCTTGGCATTCTCCATTGCCTTTTTGTACATCGCAGCGAATTGGTCCTGCGCAAACTCCTTCACTTCCTTGTCGGTAAATTGCTGTTTACCAGCTTCTTCCGCTGACGCCTGGCCAGTCGTGATTATCAGGGTGGAAGCAATCAGAAGGCTTATAACCAAGCGTCGAAAAGAAATAAATTGCATGCCGTACTCCGTTGAATTGTTCTTTTAGCATCACCTGTGCCCGCCTGATTGCGGTATCATGCGTTTCCAATCCGCGCCGGCAATCGCAAGCTATTCAGGTTTACTGTGTCATCTTCCCCCAGATCTTTTTCCGTTTCTGCCAAACATGCGGCACTTTGGGTGAATCACTTCTCAACCCAGGCGGGCTTCTGTCACGTTGCCCGGCCGGATGGTTCTTCCTTTATATCGGCGTGGCCAATCAAGAGTTGGGTGTTGCCCCGGGATTCGGAAGCCTGGACTAACGTCGTCAGTGAAATCCGCCAAACGGAAGCTGACTTTTCCAGAGGTAAAGAGAAAGAGACTGTTACAGGCGGCTTCAGCGGCGGTCTGGTTGGCGTTCTGAATTACGATGCGGGCAGCATGACGGTACCGGGTTTCCGCGCACGACAACGGTCCGACGCTCTCCCCGATGTTGGCTGGGTGGGCTGCTATGAATGGGCGTTGAATCTCCCGGCACACACTGAAGAACCGGCAACGCTGCTGATCGATCGCCAATGTTCCGCCAAGACACTCAAGCTTTTGCAACCCATCCTTGAGGGTCAGTTACCTGCGAATCGGGCCGAACCCGATTTTAAACTGAACGCACCATTTGGCCCGCAACAGAGTCCGGCGACTTACTCCAATGCGATCAAACGCATACTCGAATACATACACGCCGGCGATTGCTACCAGGTCAACTACGCGCAGCAGTTCACGGCGGCTTTTGAAGGACAACCGTTTGCGGCCTATCGGACCTTACTGGAGGCCATTCCCGTTCCGCATGCGGCCTATATCGATACAGGGCGCTATCAGGTGCTCAGCATTTCGCCCGAGCGTTACCTGAAGATTCGCGACGGACAGGTTGAGAGCAAGCCCATCAAGGGAACACGCCCTCGGGGAGAGTCGGCGCAGGAAGATACCCGTCACCGGGATGAATTGGCGGCCAGCAAAAAGGACCGTGCCGAAAATCTGATGATCGTGGACCTGATCCGCAACGATCTTTCCCGCTTCTGCACGCCCCACTCCGTTCAGGTCCCGAAGCTGTTTGAGATCGAGAGCTTTCGCAACGTCCATCAACTGGTCAGCACCGTCACCGGCGAATTGAAGCCAGGCACGCTCGCCTTCGATGCCCTGCTCTCCGCGTTTCCAGGTGGTTCCATTACCGGTGCACCCAAACGACGTGCCATGGAAATCATCGACGAGCTGGAACCGAGCGCGCGCGGCCCTTACTGCGGCAGTGTGTTTTCGATCGGGAATGACGGAACGCTGGACAGCAACATTGCGATCCGCACGCTGCTGGCTGAGCCCAATGGTCGAATCAGTTGCTGGGGTGGCGGTGGGATTGTGGCTGACTCCGACCCGTCAGACGAATTTGCGGAGTCAGTCACCAAGGTCCAGCGCCTGATGCAGACGCTGGAAAATCTCTAAGCGAACTCAGTAGCGCTCGCTCAGCTCCAGGAATTTCTCGCGCAGGTCGTCGTAGTTATGGACGGCCGGGAACTGCGGGAACTCGTCGATCACGTTCTGCGGCGCGTGGAACAGAATTCCGGCTTCCGCCTGCTTCAGCATGGTAGTGTCATTGTAGGAATCACCGGCCGCGATCACCCGGTAGTTCAGGAGCTGGAACGCCCGCACCGACTGCCGCTTGGGATCTTTCTGGCGCAGCAGGTAATCGGTGATCCGGCCTTTGTCGTCCACTTCCAGCTTATGGCACAGCAGTGTCGGGTGGCCCAGCTTGGCCATCAGCGGCATGGCAAATTCATAGAAGGTGTCGGACAGGATCACCAACTGGAAACGCTCGCGCAGCCAATCGACGAACTCACGTGCGCCCGGCAGCGGATCGAGGGTGCCGATGACTTCCTGGATTTCCGGCAGGCCGTAGCCGTGCTGGTCCAGCAGGCGCAGGCGCTGTTGCATAAGCACGTCGTAGTCGGGAATGTCCCGGGTGGTCGCCTTCAGTTCTTCAATGCCGGTTTTTTCGGCGAAGGCGATCCAGATTTCGGGGATCAGCACCCCTTCAAGATCCAGGCAGGCAAGTTCCACAAGACACTCCTCTTTCAATTCGGTCATCAGCCCAACAGGGGCCAGGTTCAAAACGAGCACTTCCGACGCCCTGCAGGCGGATCAACAGCCAGCATCGGAGCGGGCCCTATCATATGAAAATGCGACAGGAATTGCATCGCGGATATAACCTTATGAAAGCTGGTTACTTTTGATTGAGCGGCCCCGGTGGTATGTTCTGGGCACATCTACTGACACGATAACTATGATGGAATCCATAAAAGAACTGAATGAGAGACTGAGCGACCAATCACCGCGCGCTATCCTGAAGCACGCGCTGGGGAGCTACGATTCGATCGCCGTGTCCTTCAGCGGTGCCGAGGACGTTGTCCTGATCGAGCTGGCCGCCAAACTGACGGACAACCTGAAGGTCTTCACCCTGGATACCGGGCGCCTTCACGCCGAAACGTACGCTTTCATCGAGAAGGTGCGCAAGCACTACAACATCGACATCGAGATCCTCTTCCCCGACGCGGCCGAAGTGGAGGAACTGGTCAGCAAGAAAGGCCTGTTCAGCTTCTACGAGGATGGCCACAAGGAATGCTGCGGCATTCGCAAGGTCAATCCCCTGCGCCGCAAGCTGGCCACGGTGGATGCCTGGATCACCGGGCAGCGCAAGGACCAGAGTCCGGGTACGCGCAATGATGTACCGGTAGTGCAAATCGACGATGCGTTCTCCACGCCGGAGAAACAGCTGGTTAAATTCAATCCGCTGGCCAACTGGACGTCCAAGGACGTGTGGGACTACATCCGCATGACGGAAGCGCCCTACAACGAATTGCACGAGAAGGGGTTTGTCAGCATTGGTTGCCAGCCCTGCACCCGCGCGGTACTGCCTGGCCAGCATGAACGCGAAGGTCGCTGGTGGTGGGAGGAAGCCACCCACAAGGAATGCGGTCTGCACGCGGGCAACCTGATTACCAGCGCCAAGTAATCGCAATCATCCTTTTCTGGCGCGTTTAACGAAAGAAGGCGGGAATGTAATCCCGCCTTCTTTGTTTGAACCATTACCAACAGCTAGTGCGTTGGTAGTTCAATCCCTTCGAACAACGCCTCCACATCCGCACGACTCGACTGGTGCGTCGCCTCGTCCACCATTTCCCGGGTCAGGTGCGGCGCAAAGCGCTCGATGAAATCGTACATGTACCCGCGCAGGAAGGTGCCCTTGCGGAAGCCAATCTTGGTGATGCTGGGTGCAAACAGGTCCCGGGCGTCCAGGGCCACCAGGTCGCTGTCCGTTTTTTCATCGAAGGCCATGCTGGCGATGATGCCAACGCCCAGATTGAGCCGGACGTAGGTCTTGATCACATCCGCATCCGCCGCGGTGAACACGACCTTCGGGGTCAACCCCCGGGTCTGGAAGGCTTCGTCCAGACGCGAACGCCCGGTGAAGCCGAACACGTAGGTCACGATCGGATATTCCGCGACCGCTTCCAGCGTCAACGGTCGGCACTGGGTCAGCGGATGGTCCCGAGGCACGATAATGCTCCGGTTCCAGCGGTAGCACGGCATCATGATCAGATCGTTGAACAGTTCCAGGGCTTCCGTGGCAATGGCAAAATCCACGGCCCCGTTGGCGGCCATTTCCGAGATCTGCATGGGCGTGCCCTGATGCATGTGCAGGGACACTTCGGGATAGGACTCAATAAAGCCGCGGATCACCGGCGGCAAGGCATAGCGGGCCTGGGTGTGCGTGGTCGCAATGCTCAGATCCCCCTTTCGCTGGTTGCTGAACTCCTGGGCGATCTTCTTGATGCCCTCCACCCGTCGCAGGATTTCCCCGGCTTCACGGATGATGGTTTCACCGCCCGGGGTAATGCGCGTCAGGTGTTTACCGCTGCGGGCGAAAACCTCTACGCCCAGCTCATCCTCCAGCAAACGAATCTGTTTGGAGATGCCGGGTTGTGAGGTAAACAGGCTCTGAGCTGTCGCGGACACGTTCAAATCATGATGCGCCACTTCCCAGATGTAGCGCAGCTGCTGTAATTTCATCGACCGTCTCGCTCCATCGTCGTTATTATTCGCATAAAAATATAAGTAATAATTCTTTTTAAGAATAGATCCAAAGGTCTACAGTTGGAAACCTCTGGCTGCAATGGATTTACCGGCGGCGACTTTTCCCCTTTATTATCGCGGTTTATTCAGGCCATCAGCGCTGCCGGTTCTGCTGGTATTTCGACGGCTCACGGATTTCAGTGTAGATCAAAATTTATGGATATCGTCTTTTATATTCTTGCGGGTGCGGGTGTCGGTCTAGCCGTCGGCCTCACCGGCGTCGGCGGCGGGTCTCTGATGACGCCCCTGCTGCTGATGTTCGGTTTCCCACCCCACATCGCGATCGGCACCGATCTGATCTACGCCGCCATTACCAAGGGCACCGGCGTCTTTACCCATCACCGGCAAAAGACCATCGAGTGGTCAATCGTGCGCCGGTTGCTGCTGGGTTGCGTGCCGGCTTCCCTGCTGTCGATCGTGATCCTGTCGCACTTCTTCACGAATCCGGACGACTACCGCAACCTGCTGGTGTCCATGCTGGGGACGATGTTGATCCTGACCTCGGTGGTGCTGATTTTCCGCCCCTGGATCCTGCGCCATCGCGACATCGAAGCCGAGGACAGCTTCCTGGTGCGTCACCGCAACGGGCTGACGACCCTGGCGGGGATTTTCCTGGGCGTCGCCGTGACCCTGTCATCCGTTGGCGCCGGCGCCTTCGGCACCGCCATCCTGATGATGCTCTATCCCCGCCTGACCGGTGTCCGCATCGTCGGTACGGACCTCGCCTATGCGGTGCCGCTGACGTTTATTGCCGGCATGGGCCATTGGCAACTGGGCAACATCGACTGGCAGCTGCTGGGCGCGCTGCTGATCGGCTCCATCCCGGCCATCCAGATTGGCACCCGCATCGCCCGCAAGTTGCCGAACCGGGTTCTGCAGTCCACGCTGGCTGCGATCCTGATGGCCATCGGCCTGAAATACACCTTCTTCTGACTCCGCGCCGGAACTTGCCACCCTCCCTGGTGTCTCACCGGTCATTGAGCGCAGCGATCCGGCCCGGCAACCTCTTGACTTCCCTACGTTAGAGCCGACAATCGGTAACTCAGCCCGCCCATTGGCCGGCTCGCCGAGGACCAATGGCCGGAATGAGGTGCAGATCCCCTCATCGACGGCTTCAAGGACGCCCATGCTTCACCAGATAATCGGACTCGCACTTACCCGATGTTGCTGACCACCAAATTCCTGAGACCCGCCGCCGACGCCCGAGCCGTTCGCCGCGAGCGCCTGCTGCAGATCCTCCAAAGGCGCCCGGGAAAACGTCTGAATCTGGTCATTGGCCCTGCCGGTTTCGGGAAAACGACGCTGGTCAATCAATGGTGCGCGGATCAGACATTACCCGTCGCCTGGTTGTCGCTGGATGAAAACGACGACGATCCGCGACGCTTCTGGCAATACGTCACCGGAGCCCTGATCCATGCCGGCTTTGCGGGCCTGGAATCCTGTCAAAAGGCCTTCAATACCTACGCCAGCCATGAACTGGAAGGGGCCATTACCGGACTGATCAACGCATTGGTGGACAGCGCCGGCGACGGACTCAACCTGGTCATCGACGACTACCATCAGATCCAGAACGCGGACATCCACCGCCAGCTGGCCTATCTGATCGGCTATTTGCCGCCCGGAATGACCATCGTATTGGTCTCCCGCACCGAACCCGATCTGCCGATTGCCAAATGGCGCGTCCGCCAGTGGGTGGACGACATTCATCCGCAGCTGCTGGCCTTTTCCGAGGACGAGTGCCGTCGCTTCTTTAATGAATGCATGGCGCTGGAACTGTCCCAGTCAGAGGCCCGCCGGATCTGGAAGAAAACCGAAGGCTGGGTCGCGGCCATGCAGTTGAGCGCCCTGTCACACCGCGACGGCGTGGGCCACGAGGGGGCAGCGGCCCCGAACCCCGTGCCCGAGACGACGCGTCAGATCAACGATTACATCCTCAGCGAAATCCTCGACCAGCAACCGGAGGACGTGGCGGCGTTCCTGCTGGATACCGCCTGCTGCCTCCGGCTGACGTCGTCCCTGTGCGACACGGTTCGTGACTCGTCGGATAGCCAGGCCATGCTGGAGTCACTGAGCCAGCGCAACCTCTTCCTGATTCCACTGGACACCCGCGACGAATGGTTCCGCTACCACGACCTGTTCCGGGAAGCCCTGTTCCAGCGTCTGCAACAGACCCAGCCCGAGCGCATCCAGACTTTACAGTCCCGGGCGGTCACCTGGTTCCTGGAGCACGACCACATCCAGGAAGCCATCGCCCAACTGGTCCAGCTGCGGGATTGGGACTGGCTCGCCAGCGTGCTGGAGCAACACGGCAACAACCTGATCCATGGGGGCTTTCACCTGCCCGTGCTGGACTGGCTCGACAAGTTGCCGGACGGCACCGTGGAGAACAGCCCGCGGCTGTCGATGCTCCAGATCTGGGGTCATTTCTTTGCCAATCGCCTGGACGTCATCGAACCACGGCTGGAGCGTCTGGAGGACCTGCTGGATCGCCGCGTCGCTGATTCGCACCCGGATGCCGAAGGCGCGCTGGCGCTGCAGAGCGAGATTGCGCTGATCCGCTCCTACCTTGCCCGGACCCGCAGCGACCTCAAGAGCGCCGCCGACCTGACGCAGCAGGTGCTGCGGGACATCGACCACACCCAGATCCCCCTGAAGTCGGTCACCTACTACGGCCTGGGACTGGATTATTTCGGTCGGGGCGATTTGCCGGCCGCCGAAGAGGCGCTGCAATCGGCCGTTTCCCACGGTCAGATCGAGCGCAAGCCGTCCACCGTGCTTTCCAGCGGCGGCCTGCTGGCCTGGATCCAGTTCAATCGCGGCCAGATCGAACAGGCGCTGGAGAGCTGCGTCAGTATCCGCAAGTGGATCGACCGGCACTACACCGATCCCAAGCAGCCCAAGCTGATCTCCTGCTGGCAGAACTGTACGCTGATCGAAATCTATCGCGAACGGGGCGAGCTGGAACTGGCGGACACTCATCTGGCGCCGCTGATGAGCCACCTGGAAAACGGCACCGAACCGGGTCAGCACGTGATCATCCAGTACGCCCGTGCACGGCTTGCCTTTACCCGCGGTGACTACGAGCTGGCCATCAACGCGCTTGATGACGCCCAGTCCGTCCTGGAACGCCGCCGGGAGCACATTGTCTTCGAGCCACCCAACCTGGCGGCGCTCAAGGCCCGCGTCCAACTGGCCCAGGGTCAGACGGACGCGGCCAAGGCCTGGCTGGAAACCCGCCACCCCGACCGATTTCGCAACCCCCTGAACGCCGAACAGGACAGCATTACCGCCGCTCGTGTCCTGATTGCGCTGGGCCGGTCCGACGAGGCGACGCCCATACTGACGCCCTTGCGGCTGTCGACGGAAACCGGGCAACACCACAAGCACCTGATCGAAGTGCTGACGGTCTACGCGGATGCCCTGTCGACCGAAGGCAAGGCGCAGGAAGCCCTGTCGGTGCTGTCAGAGGCTTTGAAGCGAGCCGCCCGGGAGCAGCTCTACCGGACGTTCGTCGAGGAAAGCCCGCAGGTCCACACGCTGCTGCGGCAAGTGAGTCGACAGCAGGTGGACGGCACGTTCCTGGATCATCTGCTCGGCTTGTTGCCTGCCAGCACGCCGGCGGCGGGCACCCATGCTGCCGCATCGTCGGGATCAGCAGGGCTGATCGAACCTTTAAGTGCACGGGAAACGGAGGTGCTGGCCTTGATCAATGAAGGGCTGGCCAACAAGGACATTGCCTTGCGCATGAATGTGGCCGGCACCACCGTCAAGGCACACATCCGCAACCTCTATGGCAAACTCCAGGTGAAAAGCCGCACGGAGGCGCTGGCACGGGCCCGACAGCTGGATTTGCTGGACTGAGAAGGCGATTGGTTTGTGACTTGCGTCACACTTTATCTGAATTTTTTCGCCCCACTACGCCCTTTGGACGATCCGATTACGCCCCTACTCCCCCTATTATGATCTCGACGGTGAGGGAAACCTCACCTCGGAATCTGAAACTTCAGGCCTTTGGATTCCATGTTCCGTGTTGCTTAAAACTCCAGGGTCATCAAGTCAGAGCCCTGTTTCTCGAAAGGCGTTATTCCGATTGGATTAACGCCTTTTTTTTGTGAATGGAAACCAAGGCCGGCCCACGCGTTCGCACAGGCCGGTTTCTTGGGATGAGGGCGTTGTGATCAGGGCGAGATGACCCGCCGGAATGGTGGCAGGGCATCCAGCAGGAGCTGGCCATAGCGGCGGGTGACGATGCGGCGATCCAGAATGGTGATGCGGCCCGTGTCCTGCTCCGTTCGCAACAGGCGGCCGGCGGCCTGCACCAGGCGAATGGAGGCATCCGGCACGGTGATTTCCATGAACGGGTTGCCGCCACGGGCAGTGACCCATTCCGCCAGGCTGGCGTCGATGGGATCGTCCGGCACGGCAAACGGCAGTCGCGTGATCACTACGTGCTGCAGGTAGTCGCCCGGCAGGTCAATCCCTTCGGCAAAGCTGGCCACACCAAACAGCACGCTGCGCTGACCGGCGTCGATGCGTTCACGGTGATGCCGCAACACCTCGCCTTTCGCCATGTCATCCTGAGTGGTAATGAGTTCCGGCCATTCCGGAGACAGCTTGTCCCGCACCGCGTTCATCTGGCGGCGGGAGGTAAACAGCACCAGCGTGGCCAGGCCGTCCTCCCAAAGTTGCGGCAGACGCTCCACCAGGGCCCCGGTGAAGGCATCGGCATCCGTGGGCAGCGCTGACATCGCCGGCACTTCCACCGAGGCCATATCCCCATAGCGGAAGGCACTGGGCACCACCAGGTAGTTGCTGGCTTCCGGCAGTCCGGCCCGGCTGCGCAGGCGATCGAACTTACCCAGTGCCGTCAGCGTGGCGCTGGTCAGGATGACCCCGTAAGCACGCGACCACAGCCGACCGTACAACAGGCTATCGGCCAGGACCGGGCTGCTGAAGAACGTGATGTCTTCGCTGTGATCGAACCGCTGCCGTACCGCCCAGCGTGCCGGGGGCGGCCCCCGGTCCTCGCGGGCCGCCTGCCACGCCATCCAGAGACGGTGCTGGTCCTCTGCCCGGCTGTGCAGGCTGCCAACGACCGGGAACCAGGCCTCGCCGGTCTGGCGGTCGACGTCATGCTCCCGCTTGTCGTCAAACGCTTTCTGCATTTCGTCAGCCAGAACGCCCAGCTGCCGGGTCAGGGTCGCGCTGGCCGTGCCGGCCTCGACCGCCGCCCTGGCCATATCTTCGGGAAGTTCCCCGTCCGGATAGCGCCACTGGGCGGTGTTGCGTTCATCTTCGAACGTCCACTCGATGGTCTTGTCCGCCAGTTCAAACACCTGTCCCAGCAAGGTATCGTAGTCGCGGGAGGCTTCGCTGATCCGGTCGAGCGTTTTTGAGGCGTGGGATACCGGCGCGAGATGCGGTTTCATCTTGACGATGACCTGGGACAGCTGCTTCAACCAGCTGCGGGTCCCGTTCAGGGATACTGACGCCGCAAAGTGATTGAGCGCCTTGTCCGGCAGGTGGTGGGCCTCATCAAAGATGAAGATGGCCTCTTCCGGCTTCGGCAGGATGGCCCCGCCGCCGAGCGCCAGATCCGCCAGCACCAGATCGTGGTTGGCGACGATCACATCCACCTCGTCAACGCCTTTACGGGCCTCGAAGAAGGCACAGGTGTCGAAGTAGCTGCAATGGCGGTTGGTGCACTGCCGATGGTCGGTGGTGACCTGACGCCAGATGTCGTCCGGAATCTGCTGGGGCCAGTGATCCCGATCGCCATCCCAGTTGCGGGAGGCGTATTGGCCGAGCATTTCCTCGAAAAATTCCCGGGTGCCCGGCTCGTCTTCCTGCTCCTTGTCCAGCAGGAACAGCGGCATGGTATCGCTGTCCTGAACGCCCTCGTCGTGCAGGCGCCCTTCCAGACGCGACAGGCACAGGTAACGGCCCCGGCCTTTGGCCAGCGTCCAGTCGAAATCAATCTTGGTGTGTTTACGCAGATCCGGCAGGTCCTTCTGGACGATCTGGTCCTGCAGGGCGACCGTAGCCGTGGAAATCACCAGCTTCTTGCCCAACGCCTGGGCCATGGGAATGGCGGCGAGCAGGTAGGCCAGCGTCTTACCGGTACCGGTGCCCGCTTCCACCACGCAGGCCGACGCCGGCGAGGTGCGCTCACCGTCACCTTCGGTGATGCCACCGAGGTAACGGGCGATCTCCGCAATCATCAGCCGCTGGCCATAGCGGGCCTTGACGGACTTGCCGCTGAGAAGATCCCGGTAACCCTGCTGGATACGCTGTTTGACGTCGTCGTTCAGAGGCATCAGCGGGGACTGGTCCAATCGCGGACGACACCGACCCGGAAGGTCTCGCCGTAGGCACTGAGAATCACGCCGTCGGAGGTGATCGCTTCCACCCGGATGCCGGAGAAACTGTCACCCGGCCGCAGGTAGTTGCCGTTGATCATGACCCGTCGGGCCGCCGGATCCGACGCGTAGATGTGACTGCTGAAATGCAGGTCCGGAATCTTGCGCTGGAACGCAATCGGTTTCTCAACCAGATGCTCCACCGGCGGCCCGTCGGCAAAATCAAAACTGGAAGCCGGCAGGGCCGGCGTCGACGCATCCGGGTGGGACGGTACGATGAGCGTCGGCTCGTCCGAAGCGGTGGAGGCACCAACCGCTTCCGGGTACTCCTCCTCGGCGTAGGTCGCCGCCGGCTCTTCCCGGGAGATGGACGGTGTGATCACCGTGGGTGCCTCATCCTGCGTGTCAGCCGCCGCCTGCTGTTGAGACTGCACGGCGGGTTTTGACTCGACAGGCGGCGCCACGGTCTCGGAGGCGGCTTCTTTCGCGCTGGTCTTGGGCGCTTCCTCTGCCGCGGGCTCTGCGGAGGCCTGCTTATCGACGGAACTGGCGAGGAAGCCGCTACCCGGCCAGAAAATGGCCGCCAGGATCAGGCCATTGAAAACCAGGGCGATGGCCACCCAACCACCGACGGGCATCGACCGGCGACGCGGCTTATGCACCATCTGCACGGATTGGGCGAGATCCGGCACCCGACCCTGCTGCCGGTCGCTCTCGGACTTGCGGAGCGCATCGAGAATGTACGACATGCGATCAGTGAACCTCCGCCGTCTGACGGCGCGCGGGTGAAAGTCTTGGGATTGAGGGATAGAGATCGGAATTCATCTGGATCAGCGTCTTGGCTCCGGCAATCCCGTCCGGAATCAGGCCGTTGAGCGACTGATACCAGACGATCTGATCTTTCAGGCTGGCCGCCATCAACTCATCCTGCTTGGTGATGTTGCTCTCCAAGGTGCTGATCAGCTGCATCAGTTTGGCGCTCAACCAGGCTTCCTCTCCGACGGCCTCGTCGTTCGGGACCAGGCTGGAACGGTACGGCGGCAGACGCCAAACCAGGGAATAATCCCCCAGCCAGTAACGATCCACCAGGTCCGTGGACAGTTTGAGCGTTCGTTCGCCCAGCATCAGCTTGGCTTCGCCGCCCTCCAGCGCAATCAGCGTGGCGTAGCGCGGGTCGCCTTTATCATCGAACAACTTCAGGATCACTGGCCGGTTGAGCTGTTGGATGCTGCGCCAGTTTCCTTGACGGTGCAGGCAGCTCAGCCCCACAGTCTCGGCAAAATCACAGGCGTAGTGATACTGGCCCGCATCGTAATCGAACCCCCAACGCGAGAACAGCTGTGCATAGGCCTCGACCTGACTGCGGCCTGCGTCGTCAATCAGGGACAGCCAGTTCGGCGGTACATTGCCGTCGCCGTTCGCCCCGTTCGGATTTCCTGTGAACGGCTGATCCGCCACGGCGCGGACAACCTCGCCGTCGGACGATGCGGCGGTTTCGGTGGCTTCAGCCGGCTCGTCGGTCGTCTCGGCAACGGCCTTGTCGGTGTCGGTTTCGGGCTCTATCGAGGCCTCCGTTTCAGTCGCCGGCGCCTCGTCTTCGGTCGTCGCCTCAGCCGCCGTCGTCTCCGCCACAGGTTCTGACGTGCCCGGGCTCAACGGGTCAATCGCGCTCCAGCCCAGGAAAAGCACCACCATCAGGCAGGCGGCGGCCGCGGCGACGTAGCGTAATTTCAGTTTGTTGATCGGCAGTCGCGGATGGGGCCGCCCTAATACTTCCCGGGCGGCCTGGGCAATGTGGTCACGGTTAACTTCGTGCGTCCCTTCCGAATAGGCCCCCAACAATGCCCGGTCGCAGATCAGGTTAATGACACGCGGAATGCCGCCGCTGAGACGATAGAGCTGGGCCATGCGGGCCGTATTGAAGAATTCACTGCGCTGACCCGCCACGCTCAGGCGATAACGCAGATAGGCCGGGAGTTCGCTGCGGTCGATGGCATCCAGGTGGTAGCGGGCCGTGACCCGCTGGGCGAGTTGCCGGAGCTCGCGGGTCTCCAGCATTTCCTGAAGTTCGGGCTGGCCCAGCAGCACGATCTGCAACAGCTTTTTCTCGGCGGTTTCCAGATTGGTGAGCAAACGAAGCTGTTCCAGCACGTCCGCCGAGAGGTTCTGGGCCTCATCGATAATCAGTACCTGGTGCCGGCCACGGGCGTGGGCATCCAGCAGGTGCTGGTTCACCAGATCGATCAGGCGCTTGATGGTGCTACCGGCGGGATGGCGGATGCCCAGCTCGTCACAGATGCTGGACAGCAGCTCGCGGGCAGACAGCCGCGGATTGAGCACCAGGGCAATGTCCACGTTTTCGGGCACATTCTCGATAAAGCAGCGGCAGACGGTGGTTTTGCCGGTGCCGACTTCGCCGGTAATGACAATAAACCCGCCCTGCCCCTGAACGCCATACATCAGGTGCGCCAATGCTTCTTTGTGCCGTTCGCTCAAATAGAGATAACGGGGATCCGGCGCTATCGAGAAGGGAGGTTCCCGAAAGCCGAAAAACTCGTAGTACATGGATGTCCAGTCTGTCACGGGATATTGCCAGGAACCCCGTATGATACCGTCCCGCTCTTATCACTGTCACCACGTGTCGCGTTCTTCGGCGTCTTTCTGTGACCCAGGCAATTCGAACTCAACGCCCGACTTCATGCCAGACAGATAATGCCGTTCAACTCAGGTCTCCTGGGAAGAAACCAGTCGTAGATCCCCTCGTCGACTCTGCATCTGATCGCGCACTCTCTGGATACAACGCTCCAGCGTTTTCGAGATCTTGGCGTGTGAGCGGATCATGGAGATCTTGGGCCAGGTTGCCCGCTCTCCTTCCAGCATCATCTGGCGAATAAAGGCCGGCGATGGGTTGGACAGCATCTGCGAATAGTGGCGCCAGGAATAATGCGGTGCGATCGTGATATCCCCGGAATAACGCTGGGCCATGATGGTATACAGATGACCGGCCACCTGGCGGAACAGCTCCGGCTGCACCCGCTTGCGCAGGTAATCGAACAGGCCGGTACCGTGGAACTGCACTTCGGATTTGAGGACATGCATGGGCAGGTTCAGCAAGCCCAGCTTTTCATCCCGGCCACGCCGGTTCAGGAAAGGCACCACATGCGGGTTACTCTGACTGACAATCGTGAAATTGACGTCGTACAGGTGCATCAACCGCTCGATGGGCAGATCGCTAACGACCGAACCGTCGACGAACTTGAGGCGGGGCATATAAGGCAACACCGCACCCTGCAGGTCCTTTTTCATCAGGGTCACCGGTGGGAAGATGCCCGGCACCGCCGCCGAGGCCAGCGCGGCGCTCCAGACCAGCAGATAAGGCGAGGTGTAACCGCACAACAGACGGGATTTCTGGTTGGCCTGCACCGGCGATACGCTGATGTTGATCGAACGACCGGTCCGATCAAAGGCTTCCTCAAACGTATATTCGCCCATATTGGCGCGCAAATTGGCCAGCAACTGCTTCTGGTCCATAAAGCCCTGGCCATTGAGGCCGCGCAGCAGACCGTTCCATTTCCAGGCCTTGAGATGATGGGTTTCCGGATTGAACAGGTCGGGGATTTCAGCGTCGGTGTGCGTGCCCAGGATACCGGCCACGATCGCGCCCACGCTGGAGCCGGCAATCGTCTGGGGCAGCAGCCCCCGTTCCCAGAGCGCCTTGATCACGCCCAGGTGAAACGTCCCCAGGGAAGCGCCACCGCTTAACAGCAGCGCGGGCCGACCGTAGCTGGTGAGGGTGTCCTGGAAAAAGCGGAGTTTGGCCTCGGGAATGAAGCCCGGGATCGGCTGGTCGCAGAGAAAGTCGAGGGATTCGCAGACCTGATTGATGTAGGTCTCGATCAGGTGCTTGGTGCCCACCCGTGAACGCCTGTAGAGCGCCGGGTTCCCCATATTGCCGAGGTCGTGGTGCAAACCTTCCCGCAGCGCCCGGCGCAGTCGCTCGTAATCCTGGTTCTGGTGGTATTCCCGCAGGTGGGTCAGGCGGTCGTAGATGAGCTCATAGTGATAGAGATCCGACGGATTCTCCTCTTTCCATTCGACGTTGCCCTCGAGGTAGTCCAGCTCCAGGGCTGCAGCCTTCCACATCTCGTAGTTCGGCGCCTGGGCCAGCCGCTTGCGATACTTTTCGATCTTGCCGGCTGCAATCATCATGGTCCCCTGGCGGAGCCAACGCCTTGCAATCGGCTATCGGCTTCACCTAGAAATTGTCGAGCATCACATCGTTATCGTCGTTGGCAAACGGGTCACTTTCAACTTTGCCATCGTTGATCAGGAATTGCCGACGCTGGAGGTAGGCGTTCCTGACAAAAGTGTAGCTGTCGCCCGAGATAAAGCTTTCTGCCGGAATCAGATCGGCCCGCTTGTCCACAATCTGCAGCCCGCGCATGTAATAATTTTCCGGGCTCTCGATGTAATCCCAGGTGCTGGGCATCACCGTCAGGTCGCCCACCAGACCACCGAAGTCACGGCCGGTCGAAGGCCCCAGGAACGGCAGGACCAGATAGGGCCCGCTACCCACACCCCAGTAGCCGAGGGTTTGGCCCAGATCTTCGGGCCGCTCTGGCAGATCAAACGCCGTGCCCACGTCAATCAGACCGCCGAGGCCAAAGGTGGTGTTGTAGGTGAATCGTCCCAGCGCGACCACCGCGGATTCCCCTTTCAACTGCAGCACGCTGTTGGCGAAGTTGTTCAGCTCGCCAAGATTCGTGAAGAAGTTGGTCACGCCCTTGTCGACAAAATCCGGCGTAATGAACCGGTACCCCTCGGCCACCGGGCGCAGGAACCAGTCGTCGATGAACTGGTTGAACGCATAGACATTCCGGTTCCAGCCCTCCCAGGGATCGCGCTCATGCTGGGGATCCTTACTTTGCTGAGCCAGCGCGTGATTGGCGGCAAGAAAGGTCAGTACAACCAGTGCAACACGCCCATAGCGGGCTCCGGCGAAAGCGGTCAGAAATTTCATTTAGCAGCCTGATATTTTGACTTCAAACAAGTTATATCGAAAATAGCCCGTCGCGCCGGATACGGTCATCCGCATATACCGCAATAGAAGCTGCCTCGAATAGCGTCTCTTGACGTTGGCGGGCAACCGGAACAACAGCTCCGATGAGGGAAACAAGCCATGTCAGAATTCGGAAATCACGTCCACTCCCTGGACATCCCCATGCGTTGGGGAGATATGGATGCCTACGGGCACGCCAACAATACGGTTTATTTCCGCTTTTTTGAAGAAGCCCGTATCACGTGGCTGGGTTCTGAGAACCTGCGCAACCTTCCAGACGGTACGGGGCCGGTCATCATCAAGACCAGCGCCACCTTCCTGAAGGAACTGAACTATCCGGCCACCGTGACCGTCAGTACCTATGCCGGCAAAGCGGGCAACAGCAGCCTGGAGACGTTCTACACGCTTCACGACAGTGCCACCGGCGACAAGTACGCCGAGGGCTACGCCAAGATCGTGTGGTTCGACCACCAAACGCGGAAGTCAACACGGCTGCCCGACAGATTACGCGCACTGGCGGCAGAATAAATGCCTGATCCTGCCGAATTAGCGGGCAATCCTCGCCCGGATTGGGTTCATCCAAGAAAAAACCCGCCTGTTCAACAAGCGGGTTTCATAACCTTTCTGACCGATCAGCGTTTCCGGATCACAACGCTGCCAATCGAATAACCCGCCCCGAAGGAGCAGATCACACCCAGGTCGCCGCTGACCAGG
This sequence comes from Marinobacter sp. NFXS9, assembly GCF_040148665.1. NCBI lineage: Bacteria > Pseudomonadati > Pseudomonadota > Gammaproteobacteria > Pseudomonadales > Marinobacteraceae > Marinobacter > Marinobacter sp. NFXS9. Next base: position 654,047 of record NZ_JAGDDW010000001.1, read on the forward strand.
TCATCGCGATGCAGATGGAAAGCGATGATCGAGCCCGCAGAGCTGGTGTTGGCGTATTCATCCAGGATCACCGGCGCTTCCTCAATGGTCGCATCCCGGCCCAGCACGCGCCGTGCAATCAACTGGTTCATGTTGAGGTTGGCCTGATGCAGCCACATCCGGCGCAGGTCTTCCGGAGCCAGCTCCAGGCTGGCCAGATGGCCCTGGATGGTCTCGGCCACCAACGGCGAGACTTCCTTGAACACCTTGCGACCCTGCTGGATAAAGAGTTTGTCCGGCTGGCCAATCCCCTCTTCGGCGCCCCGGTTGAGGAAGCCAAAGTTATTCCGGATGTTGTTGGAGAACTGCGTCTTCAGGCGCGTACCCAGAATGTCGAAGCCCTGCCCGTCGGCCACGCGATCTTCGCGCTCGACCAGAATCGCCGTGCAGGCATCCCCGAAGATAAAGTGGCTGTCACGGTCGCGGAAATTCAGGTGGCCGGAACAGATCTCGGGACTGATCACCAGCACCGCGTTGGCGGTACCGTTCTCGACGGCGTTAGCCGCCGCCTGCAAGCCGAAGGTGGCGGAACTACAGGCCACGTTCACATCGTAAGCAAACCCGTCGATGCCCAGCGCTGCCTGAACCTCGATGGAAATCGCCGGGTACGGGCGCTGCATATTCGAGCAGGCGACAATCACCGCGTCCACGTCGTCCGCACTGCGACCAGCCTGCTCCAGCGCCTGCTTGGCCGCCACCACGGACATGTCACATTGAACACAGGGCTCGTCATTGGCGCGCTCGGGAATCCGCGGGCACATGCGCTCGGGATCCAGGATACCATCCTTGTCGATGACATGGCGCCGCTTGATGCCTGAGGCCTTCTCAATAAACTCCGGTGCCGATGGCAGCAGGGCCTCGCATTCACCGCGTTCGATCTCTTCCGCATGATCCCGGTTAAAGCGTTCGACATAGGCGTTGAACGCGTCGACCAGTTCTTCGTTATCGATATACGCTGGTGGGGTATACAGCCCGGTTCCGCTGATGACGGCTTTGATCACGTGACACTCCAGAATTCAGATGTAATTGCACCAAATAGTAACACACAGAGCCTGTTCTGCAGCCGCAACGACGCATCCTGGAGCACCTTGCGGAGGGACAGACCGGCGTCAGGTGCTCACCTTTTCCCATTGCCGCTCCAGGCGCTGGACCGATACGGTTGTGGCCGTCCCCAACTGCTGCGCGAAAAACGACACCCGGTATTCTTCCAGCATCCACCGATACCGCAGTAATTCAGGGTCACTGACACCCTGCTTTTCATGGGCTTCGCGACGCTTGGCGTAGCGGGACCAGAGCCCTTCAAACTCGTGCAGGAAGGTCCGCTCGCGGCCCATCTCCCGCGGCATTTTCTCCAGGCGGACCTCAACGGCTTCCAGGTAGCGCGGGAAATGCGCCAGCCATTCGCCCGGCGTGGCCACCAGGAATCCCGGAAAGATCAAATGGGACAGCTGGAATTTCACGTCCGCCATGCTGTTGGCCAGCGCCAGGGGAATCTTGCCTTTGAGCTGTTTCATCAAGCCGTTGTAGGTCTTGAGAATGGCGTGCACCAATCGCGTCCGCTCTTCCAGGAACGGGATGAAGTCGCCGCGATGCGCATCGAAAAGCGTGTCGAACGCCGCTTTATCACGCGGCAAGCTCTCGGCCAGGAAATGATCGATCACCGATGAGATCAACAGGTCGTCCCGCAGCGACTCGGCCTTACCCACCGGCGCAAACAGCAGCGCCGCGTTCTTGAACTCCGGCAGCTTGCGTTCGATACCGTCCAGCGTACTGCCGAACCGGTTGACGATCAGTCTCGCGACACCGCGTTCCGTGACCCGCCGACTTGTCAGCGGGTCCAGGCAACGAATGGGACGCACCTGTCGACCCAGATCCTCCAGGGCCGGATAAACCCGCACACGCATGCCGCCCTTCTCGGTGTCGACCGATTCCGGCAGTGCTCCGAAGGCCCAATGTTCGGCAGGCTCGCTGTCTTTGGTCGGTCCGGTCTCCGCCGCCTGGGACAGGGCTTCCTCCGCCCGACCTTCCAGGCGCGACTGGATATCGGTGATGTCCCGCCCCTCGGCCAGCTTGTCCCCATGGTCGTCAACGACCCGGATATTCATCTGAAGGTGAGCCGGCAGCTCGATGCCGCGCCAGGCTTCCGGATCGATACGAACTCCGGTCATGCGACGCAGCTGGTCCGCCAGCTTCTCGGTCAACGGTTCGTTGGAGGGCGTCATGTTGGCCAGGGCCGCATCGACAAAATCCGGGACGGGCACGAAATTCCGGCGGATGGCCTTGGGCAGGCCCTTCACCAGATGGATACATTTCTCCCGCAGCAGCCCCGGTACCAGCCAGTCGACCCGATGGGCGGGCACCTGCTTCAGGGCCATCAGGGGCACCTGCAGGGTGACGCCATCGTCCTGACTGGTGGGCTCGAACTGGTAGCTCAACGGGTAATGGACGCCTTCCCACTGCAGCTCGTCGGGGTACTCTGCCTCCAGTCCCGCATCCGGATCGCGCTGGAGGATATCCGCTTCGGTCAGCTCAAGCGCCTTGATCTCACCAGCGGAAAGCCCCTTCCACCAGGTTTCAAAGTGTTGACCGCTCACCACCGAATCCGGCAGACGCTCGTGGTAGAAAGCCACCAGCGTTTCTTCATCGACCAGCAAATCCCGCCGACGGGACTTGCGCTCCATCCCCTCGACCGTATCCAGCATCTCCCGGTTGTGGCGAATGAACGGCGCCCGGGTGCTGTAATCCCCCTCAACCAGCGCCCGCCGGATGAACAGCTGGCGCGCTTCCGCGGGGTCCACCTTGGCGTAGCCAATACGCCGACGCGGTACGATGTCCAGCCCGTAAAGGCTGACTTTTTCGAAGCCCACCACCTGGGCGCGCTTGCGTTCCCAGTGGGGTTCGAAGTAGTGACGCTTCACCACATGCCCGGCCAACGGCTCGACCCACTCCGGTTCGATACGGGCCAGCATGCGGGCGAACACCCGGCTGGTTTCGACAATCTCCGCCGCGACAATCCATTTCGGCGTGGTCTTCGCCACCTTGGAGCCGGGGAACAGCATCACCTTACGATTGCGGGTCGCCAGATACTCCCGCTTTTCATACTTGGTGGCCACCTGCCCCAGCAGACCGGAAAGAATGGCCTTGTGCAGCGCCTCATAGCTGGCCGTCTTGCTGTTGACCGGCAGCTTTTGGTCCCGGCACAGCAACGTCAGTTGGCGATGGACGTCCCGCCACTCCCGCATCCGCATGTAGGACAGGAACGACTTCTGGCACAGACGGCGCAACTGGTTCTGGGACAGGTCCTGGCGCTGCTCTTCGTAAACATTCCAGATATTGAGCAGGGTAACGAAATCCGATTCCTTGTCGTTGAACGGCGCGTGGGCCTGGTCCGCCGCCTGCTGCTTGTCCTGCGGGCGCTCCCGCGGGTCCTGTACGCTCAGACCGGCGATGACCACCAGCACCTCGGCCAAACTGCCCTGCTCGGCGCCGGCCACCAGCATTCGCGCCAGCCGCGGGTCGACTGGCAGGCGCGCCATGGTCCGGCCCAACCTGGTCAGCTGGCGCTTCGGGTTCACCGCACCCAGCTCTTCGAGCAGCTTATAACCGTCGTTGACCAGGCGGTTGTCCGGCGCTTCCAAAAACGGAAAGTTACGAATGTCACCCAGACCAGACACCGCCATCTGCAGGATGACCGAGGCCAGGTTGGTCCGCAGGATCTCGGGGTCGGTGTATTCCGGGCGGCTCAGGAAATCCGCTTCATCGTAAAGACGGAAACAGATACCCGGCGCCACCCGGCCGCAGCGTCCTTTGCGCTGATTGGCGCTGGCCTGGGAAATCGGTTCCACAGGCAGACGCTGGATCTTCGAACGCACGCTGTAGCGACTGATGCGGGCGACGCCGGTGTCGATCACGTAACGAATACCGGGCACGGTCAGCGACGTTTCCGCCACGTTGGTGGACAGCACAATACGGCGCCCGGCGTGACCCTGGAAGATCCGGTTCTGCTCACGGGCACTTAATCGGGAATACAGCGGCAGGACTTCCGTGTGACGCAGGTCCGCATGGCGCAGGGCCTTGCTCATCTCGCGGATTTCACGCTCACCGGGCAGGAACACCAGCACGTCGCCCGGACGTTGCCCGCCGCTGCGTTCGTGGGCTTCGATCTCCTCCAGCGCTTCCACCACGCCGTCCGTCCAGCCCTGGTCCTTGTCGTCGTCCTCACCCACCAACGGGCGATAGCGCACCTCCACCGGATAGGTTCGTCCGGACACCTCAATCACCGGGGCATCGCTGAAAAACGCGCTGAACCGGTCCACCTCGATGGTGGCCGACGTAATGATGATCTTGAGGTCAGGACGCTTCGATAACAGGTTGCGCAGGTAACCCAGCAGAAAATCGATGTTCAGGCTGCGCTCGTGAGCCTCATCGATAATCAGCGTGTCGTAGCGATCCAGGAAGCGATCGTGCTGGATCTCGGACAGCAGGATGCCGTCGGTCATCACCTTGATCAGCGAATCAGCGCTGGTGTTGTCGGTGAACCGGACCTGATAGCCCACGCGCTGACCCACCTGCTCGCCAATTTCCTCGGCGATCCGGGATGACACGCTGCGAGCCGCAAGGCGCCGAGGCTGGGTATGACCGATCAGGCCGCGGGTGCCGCGCCCGGCCTCAAGACAGATCTTGGGGATCTGGGTGGTTTTGCCCGACCCGGTTTCCCCGGCCACGATCACCACCTGATGGCGATCCAGGGCCTCCCGAATATCCGCTACCCGCTCAGAGACCGGGAGTTCCGGCGGATACTCGATCCGCGGGCACAGATCGACCCGGCGTTGATAGTCCGCCTCGCCCTCTTCCAGCCAGCGCAGGATCTTCGCGCGGTCCGCTTCGCCGGGACGGCCCTTGCTGCGCGCCAGCTGTTTCTTGACGCGCGCCACGTAACGCTGGGGCATTGCCGCAAAGCGGGCATCCAGAGCCGGACCTGTGGGGATATCGGTGGAGGATTCAGGGCTGATCGTCTTGCTCATTGAACCTGCTGGTTATGGATTGGAACGTGAAAATTCTGGAGAACACGATAACAGATCCGAAAAGCCATCGGTCTCACCAACAAAAAACCCTGTCGCCGGCCGGACCGGGACAGGGTTTTCGCGCTCGCGAAGAGGTTATTCCGCGGTCGCTTCGTCGCGCAGTTCCCGACGCAGGATCTTACCGACGTTGGTTTTCGGCAGCTCGTCCCGGAACTCGAAGAACTTGGGCACCTTGTAGGCCGTCAGGCGCTCACGACAGAATTCCTTCAGTTCGGACTCCTTCAGGTCCGGCGACTTGCTGACCAGGAAGACCTTCACGGCCTCGCCACTCTTCTCGTCGGCCACGCCCACAGCGGCGCATTCAACGACCTGCGGGTGGCTGGAGACAACGTCTTCGATTTCATTCGGGAACACGTTGAAGCCGGAGACGATGATCATGTCCTTCTTGCGGTCCACGATCCGGATATAACCGTCTTCCTGGATCAGGGCAATGTCACCACTGCGGTAGTAACCGTCTTCGGTGAACGACTTCTTGGTCTCTTCCGGACGTTGCCAGTAGCCCTTCATGACCTGCGGGCCTTTCACACACAGCTCGCCCGGCTCACCGATCGGGGTTTCGTTGCCTTCATCGTCGATGGTCTTGATCTGGGTCGAGCAGATCGGCAGGCCGATCGTGCCGAGCTGGATCGCGCTCGGCGGGTTGAAGGTCACCACCGGTGAGGTTTCGGTCATGCCGTAGCCTTCGGTGATTTCACAACCGGTGACCTGCTTCCAGAGCTTGGCGGTGGAACTGGTCAAAGCCATACCGCCGGATGCAGTCATCTTCAGGGCGCTGAAGTCCAGGCTCTTGAACTCCTCGTTGTTGCACAGGGCAACGAACAGGGTGTTCAGCCCCAGGAACGAGGTGAACTTGTAGTTCTTGATTTCCTTGACGAAACCCGCAATGTCACGCGGGTTCGGAATCAGCACGCTGTGGGCGCCGGATTCCAGCATGATGCCGCAGTTCAGGGTGAAGGAGTAAATGTGGTAGAGCGGCAGCGGCGCAATGACAATCTCTTTGCCCTCCTCCACGTTGTCTTCCATCATCGGGCGGGTCTGCAGCAGGTTGGCCACCAGGTTGCCCTGGGTCAGCATGGCGCCCTTGGCCACCCCGGTGGTGCCGCCGGTGTACTGCAGAACGGCGATGTCATCACGCTTGACGGCAACCGGCGTCAGCTTGCACTTGGCGCCAACGCTCAGCACCTTGGGCAGGCCGTGGGCATTCGGCAGGTTGTATTCCGGCACCATCTTCTTCAGGTATTTGACCGCCGCGTTCATCAGCTTGCGCTTGAGCGGTTTATGCATGTCCGCGATTTCGGTGACGATGACATGCTCGATGCCGGTATGCGGCAGGACTTTCTCGACCTTGTCCGCCATATTGGCCAGCACCACCAATGCTTTGGCACCGGAGTCGTTGAACTGGTGCTCCATTTCCCGCTCGGTATACAGCGGGTTGGTGTTGACGACGATCAAACCGGCCCGCATGGCGCCGAAGACCGCGACCGGATACTGGGTCACGTTCGGCATTTGCATGGCGATGCGATCGCCGGGCTTGAGATTGGTCTTGTTCTGGATCCAGGCGGCAAAATTGCGGGACTGGGTATCGAGATCCCGATAGGTCAGCGTCACACCAAGGGCACTGAACGCAGGGCGATCGGCAAATCTCTTAACGGCCGAATCGAACACGTCGAGCATGCTCTCGTATTTGTTCAGATCGATCTCGTTCTTGACCCCGGGTGGATATTTATCCTGGTAGAACTGCTCCAAATCCATCACACCATCTCCTGTGTATTGCAATTATGCTTGTAGTGACTGAGGTGTCTTATTCTTCGTGTCTGTGTTTTCGTATTCTGCCTGATCGTGGTCGTTGTGCGGTGGTGTTGCACGCTGGCTGCTCTTCTTTTTGGCTGTCGGCCCGCGGGAAGCGCGACAGGTGCAGTCCAGTTCAAGCAAGGCACACCTGAACCCTCTCGAGGGGCTATGCAGAGGTCCCTTTACCCACAAAAAGTGACGAGAGAATACCAGTTTTCAATGAAATGAGGTAGACGGCACAGACATCCACGCAAAAGCCTGTCCCCGTTGGCACGACCTCGAAAAATCGAGAGCTGGCGCACAAAATTGGGCCTCTAAGCTCTATCGTTGAAATGTACACTCAGTGATCATCATTGATTGCAGGACGCTCCCGTGAACCAGCCGACCACTGCGCCGCAGCCCCAGGCGGAATTGACCGACGACGATGTCACCCAAACCTCACTGTTCGCCGTCGATGGCCATCGCATTCCTGTGTACACCTGGGAAGCCTCTGAGCCACGCGCGGTGATTCATATTGCCCATGGCATGGCCGAGCACGCCCAGCGCTACCGGCATCTGGCCCGGGAGCTGAACCGGCAGGGTTACACCGTCGTCGCCCACGACCACCGCGGACATGGCCCCGGCACGCCGGATGACGAGCTCGGGCACTATGCCGACGACAACGGATGGCAGCGGGTGATGGACGACCTTGGCCAGGTCCAGCAATGGATCCGCCAGAGCTATGCCAACCTGCCCTGCTATCTGCTCGGCCACAGCATGGGATCGTTTATCGCCCAGGGCTACCTGACCCGTTCAACCGAGACCGCCTGGCCCGCGGGCCTGATCCTGTCGGGGTCCAATCGGGATTCGCGGATCAAGCTGCAGGCCCTGCGATGGATTGTGGCGCTGGCGAGCCGATTTCGCGGGCCTCACGAGCGAAGCCCTCTGGTTCGGGACCTGACCTTCGGCGCCTTTGGCAAGCAGGTGCCCAATGCCAGGACCGAATTCGACTGGCTGACCACGGACGACCGGGCGGTCAAGGACTACCTGAACGATCCCTATTGCGGCTTTGACTGCACCAACCGGCTCTGGTCAGACCTCGGTAGCGGGCTGGCCGCCCTGCTCCGGCGCGGTTGTCTGGAGCGAATTCCGGCCCAGTTGCCCATCCTGATCGTGTCCGGCGCGGAAGATCCCGTCGGCGAGCGTGGCAAGGGAACACGACGGCTGGCCAAAGCCTATCGAAACTCGGGCCATACCGACGTGACCTGCCTGGTATTCGAAGGCATGCGCCATGAGCCGTTCAATGAGCAGAATCGCTCCCAGGTTGTGGACGCATTGACGACATGGCTTGCCCGGCATCGACCGACTCCGCATAATCCCACCAAGAGCCCATAACAAGAACACAATGGCGCACTGACGTATGGAACGTCATCGATCAGGGACTTCTCAGGACTGAGACACATGGAAAATCTGGAAAACATCGTTTACGACGAGCTGCATGTCGGCGATACCGCCGTCTACACCCGTTCGCTGACGGAAGAAGAGCTGGTGCTGTTTGCCGCTGTATCCGGCGACGTGAACCCGGTCCACCTGGACCCGGCCTTCGCCGCGAACAGCATGTTCAAGGAGCGGATTGCCCACGGCATGTGGAGCGGTTCGCTGATTTCCGCAGCACTGGCCACGGTGATGCCCGGCCCCGGCACGATCTACCTGGAGCAGAGCCTCAACTTCAAGCGCCCGGTCAAGCTCGACGATACCCTGACCGTCAAACTGACGGTTGCCAGCAAGGACCGCAGGAACCGGGTCACCATCGACTGTGTCGTGACCAACCAGCGGGGCGAGGATGTGGTTGTCGGCGAAGCGAAAGTGATCGCGCCCACCGAGAAGATGTCACTGCCCAAACCCCAACTGCCACGCATCACCATCGGCTGAACGCCGCCTGATCAGGACGGCAGGAAATTGATCGGGAAGCGCACTGTACGCGTCTCGACATCCGCCGCGCCGAAATTGAACAGGCGCACCCGCATGACAATCTTCTGCTCCAGCGCCGGGGCATTCAGCTCCGAGCTGACGACCCGGCAGTTGGAGACGTGCCCGTCCGGCTCCACCGTAACCTCCAGCAACACTTCACCTTCAAGTGCAGGGTTCTTTCGTAACGCTCTGTTGTAAAAAGAGAAAAGAACCGATTTCTGTTGATCGAAAACGCGCCGTATATTGGCCATCGAGCGTTCTGCCGGACCCGGATCCGGGGCGGCTTTCGGCCGGGGCTTCGAGGGCTTGGCCGGCGCCGGCGCGTCGACCTGTTTGACCTGGTGTTCCGCCAGGGCCACCTGTTCGGTCGGCCCTTTAACGTCCTTAATCCCCTCGCTGCGTTGCAGGGCATCAGACTCCACCGTCTTTGTCGCGACAGAGGCTGTTTCCGTCTCGACATTCGCCGACAGACGGGGATCACTGGATTCCTTCGCCAAAGACTGCATCGCCGAGAAATCTTCCGATAGCGCCATCAGGCCTGACTTTGCAGCCACGGCTCTTGCCTGCTCAGCGGTTTGTTTCGGCGGTTCTGCGGGGGCGACCGGTTTCGGCTCGGGCTTGATGACCGGCGCGGGTTTCGGCTGTGGCTTGGGTGCCGATGTGGGTTCAGGCTTAGGCTTCGCCTCTGGCTCGGGTTTGGGCTTCTCAGGCTCCGGTTTGAGCACGGGCTTGGGTTCCGGCTTTTCCTGGATCAAACGGGCCAACTGCGGCGGTAACTGCTCCTGGGTCTGCCGATCCGGCTCGGGCAACTCAATGCGCGGAATCCAGATGGCCAGCGGCACGAACACCACCAGGAACAGCAGCAGCGATAACCCCAGTCGCAACCGCTCGCCCGGCTCCCGACCCCAGGGCAGGCGCAAAGTCACGCTGCCGGCGCCGGTCGTTGCCAATGCCGCCTGGTGCACGTCGATCCGGCTACCCATTGGCCGCCCCTGGTTCGTCGGCTTGATGCTCCACCGCCAGCCGAACCCGCCGGTAATCGGCATCAACACAGGTTTGCATGATACGGCGCAGGTTGCGATAAGCCGTCCCCTGATCGGCCATCACGGTGATTTCGAGCCCCTCCGGCGGCACCGCGTCCCGGCGCTGCTTCTGGTGTTGCAGCTCATCGAACAGGCCCGCAATGCGGTCATCCTCGGCGTCCAATGCTTCGAGGCGGGCGACTTCGCGACCCTGGACGCGGATCGAGTCACCGCTCACCTCAATCAAGAGCGCTTCTTCGCCGGGTGTCTCCGCGGTGGAGACGGGCAACGACACATCGCTCGCCTGCTGCATCACTTTCACGTCCGACGAATTCACCATCAAAAAGAACACGAGGATCGTGAAGATATCCATGAGCGACACGAGATTCAGGCCGCCGGCCCGGTGCATGCGGCTGTAGTGTCGCTGGATCCGGTGAGCCCGACGGGACGACTTCATGGGCGGCCTCCGGTGACCTGAGAGTCCATCACTGCGCTGATCTGCAGCTCGTCCGGTGCATCGCCCAATGACACATCCGGAAACAGCTCGGCGTCGACGGCGCTGGCCGCCACCACGGCGGGATAGGAGCGTACCGTGTCCATGGCCGTGACCAGGGTCTGGTAGTCCACCGCCTCGCCCAGACGCAGGACGATGTCGGTTTTATCCGGCATGCGCTGCTTGATCGCCTTAAGGGTCACCTTGAGACCGGCGAAGTCCTGTTGCCCCTCTTTCAAAGGCAGGTTACGTATCGTGCCTCGTTCACTATCGGCCACCCGCATTCCGCTGGGAACCACCATGACTTCCAGGCGGAACTGATCCGGATCGGGCACCTCGCCCTTTGCCAGCCCCGGGAAATCCAGTTCGATCATCCGGATCTGGGTAAACACCATCCCCAGCAGCAGGACAGGCACCAGCACGATCATCAGGTTCATGAAGGCGGTGATGTCCAGCTCCGGGGTGCTGTTCAGTCGACGGTGTCTGCGTCGCATGGCCATGCGATCCCTGTCAGGAGGCCTGAGCCTGGTGTTCGGAGACGGTGTTCAGGAACTTGACGCCCGCCATTTCAAAGCTGTCGACCAGTTCGTTGGTGCGGGTCTGCAACAGCGCGTGGAACAGCAACAAGGGAATCGCCGCCATCAGGCCGAAGGCCGTCGTGTTCATGGCGACGGAAATACTCTGGGACAACAGCGTGGCTTTCTCGGCGGGATCGGCGTTGGCGACCGCCGTAAAGGCAGCGATCAGGCCGATGATGGTCCCAAGCAGGCCCAGCAGCGTGGATACGTTGGCCAGTGTGGCGAGGTACTGGGTCCGTTTTTCCAGGCGGGGCAGCACTTCCATCAACCCCTCTTCCATAGCGTACTCAATGTCTTCACGGCGCTGGTTGCCGAGCAGGCGTCCCAACCCGGCGCCGAGGATGCCGGCGATCGCGCTGCTGGAGCTGTTGGCCGCCTGCATCGCCCGTTTGTAATCCCGCTTCTGCAACAGCGGCAGGATGCCCGTCTCGAACGCCCGCCGGTTGGCGCGGCGCACCATCGCCAGATAGGCAAAGCGTTCCAGCGCAATCGCCAGGCCGATGATCAGCACCAGCGCGATGGGATACATGAACGGGCCGCCGTTCTGGAAAAAGCGAATGATGGTTTCAAGCATGGGTGTGCTCCGCGGTCTACGGGTCTTGTTGTTGGCGCCCCTGCATGCCGGCGTGACTCCGTTGGCGATCAAGGGCGTCTTTATTCGGTTGAATCGGCTACCGGTGCCCCGCTCCGATGGGGTCACTCAGAGGGTCCAGCGTCCGGCGAAATTCGCTGTGACGCTTCAGCGCGTAGGGATCCACCGGATCCAACAGGCCGTCGGGTGCCAGCCGAAGCGGCTCGCGGTTGCGCCGGGACACGGTGGGCGGCTGCCAGGGCAGGATATTCAGGACACGAGGATAGTCGTCGTCCGCCTGCACCGAAATCCCCTTCACCGTCAGCGCAACCGGGTCCTTCGACGGTGACGATGCCTTTTCAGACGCCGCGCCGGCCCAAACCGGTACACCTGTGCCAATCGCTGCAACCCAGCATGCCAGTATTGGTGCCCGAAAAACGCGATGGATATCAAAGATCGCCATTTCAGTTCACCCGTCGTTCCAGATCCGCAATCCAGCCGGCGACCTGGGCCTTGCGGTCGTCGGTCAGTGACTGGAAGGTGCGGTAGTGGTCCAGGGCCATGGGCAGATCCAGCAGATAGAGTTCCGCCAGCACCGCCAGGTTGAAGTGCAGTTGCGGTGAATCCGGATGTTGCGCGAGCGCGGTCTGCAGCAGATCGCGGGCCTCCCTAAACTGCCCCTGCCTCTCCAGCATCAGTGCCAGGTTGTTGGCCGCCATGGATTCGGCCGGATCCAGCGCCAGCGCTGCTCGATAAGCCGCCATCGCCGGTTGTGGCTGCTCTTCCTGTTGCAGGATCCATCCCAGCCGGGCCGCAACCACGGCGCTGTCCGGTCGTTCTTCGCGCAACTGACGCAGGCGCTGTTCGGCACCCGCCAGATCACCGGCCGCACTGCGTTTGAGCGCGTCGTCCAACTGGGCGGCCTGGGCTTCTGTCAGAGGCTCGACAACCTTCGGCGTCGCCCTCACTGGCGTTGTCCGGGAGCCGTCCCCGGAGTCGGGATGGGACGCGCAACCGCTCACAAGCAGGGCCAATGCCAACAAAACGGTGTGCAACCGGTATCCCGCCGGACCATTACTGCGTATCGGCGCGGGCATAATCCACCTCCTCCCGGGTCCAGTTGATCCATTCCGCATCCCGCTTGTAACGTCCCGGGAACATTTGCCCCAGTACGTCCAGACTGCGACGCACCCACGGGTTGTAGACGCCATCGGCGATGAGCTGGTGATTGCGGGCGTGCAAGTCGATCGCCTTCTCCTCGAACGGGTAAGCCTGCTCTTCCAGCAGGACGCCGTACTGGGCCTGTTCCAGCTCGTTCAGAGTGTCGGGGCGCTGGGAATCCATGATGTCCCGCGCCAGCGTGCGGAACAGTTCGGCTTCGCCAAACAATGCCCGGGATCGAACCGTGTCATCCCCAAGTTTGCGGGCCTCGTCGTATCGCCCCACGGCCGCTTCGAGCGCCCGGCGCTTGGCCTTCAGCGACTGTTTCAGCGGCAAGTCGAGCGTGATGCCATTGAAACGTTCGGCTTCCTGATCCGCCAACACCAGTGCCGCGTCCGCGGCCCAGGCCAGGGTGTCCGGCGAATGCCACTCGCTGTCGAGTTCCTGTTCCAGCAAGGCCTGGCGCATGGCGGGAGCGGACGAAGACGCCGTGATGAGCTGGCGTCGCAGGCGCTGCTGGCGAACATGTTCGTCGGCATCACGCGGTGTCGGCGCCTGGGCCAGATAATCGCTGATGATCGCGTGTGCCCGGCCCGGATCTCCGGCGTCCAGCAGCAAGTTGGCCGCTTTCAGGCGATCGTCCCAGGGTTCCGCCTCTTTTTCGGCACGCAGGAGCAGCTCATCCGCCGCCTGCACGGGCTGACCGGCCGACGTATAGGCCAGTACCAGCTTGCTGCTGACGCCGGCCGTCAAATCAGCCCCGGGATAGTCGCGGCGAAAACCCTGCAAGGCGTCCACAGCGGCCGTCCACTGATCTGACTCGAGCATCAGGGTGGCAGCATCGTAGCGGGCCTTCATGGCGATGTCCGCATCGGGCTTGACGCCCGGGATGCGCTGGAGGGAGGCAATGGCCTGCGCCGCCTGGCCGTCGGCCTCCTGGGCCTCGGCCTGCCGGTAGATGGACCGTGCCAGCTGGTTGCGGGTGTCGGACGCTTCTCTGGCGGTCATCGGACGGCGATCCGCATCTGCCAGCGCCAAGGCCTGCCGGTAGGCCTGTTCTGCCTCGGGGTATTGCTTGGCCTGATACGCAATCTGGCCCAGCACCAGATAGGCCGCTCGCTGATCTTCAGCACCTGCCTGACTGGATTCCGTAACCTGCAGCGCTTCCCGACGAGCCTCGGCATGGTTGCCCGCCGCCAACAGGCGGTTCGCAAGATCGGCCTGCGCCGGCGTGACCCGTTGATCGGCCGGGAACGTGTGGGCAAACCGGTCGACGGCTTCGGTCAGTGACGCATCACCCGCCGGCGACGGCTGGCTTCGGTACTCCAGCACGGCTGCCCAGGCGGCATCCGCCGCACCCTCGTAGCCCGGCGCCTGATAGCCGGCCTTTTCAAAGAAGATGGTGGCTTGTGCGCGGTCACCGCCCTGGAGCCAAGCATCGCCAGCCAGGCGCCAGAACCGACCGGCGTCTGTCGAGGTGCCCGCCCGAGCGTTCACATCGCCCAGACGACCGTAGTAGCGCCCGGCATCGGCAAACCCGCTTGAGCCCTCCTCACCGGCTTGCTGACCGGCCGCATGATAAAGCGTGTCCGCCACCTGTCCGGCCAGATCCCGCCACGTGGTCTGCTCGCCGCTGGACAGTGCAGGATAGGCGGAAGGCGCCGCGTACGCCTGCACGTAATCTTCCCGGGCCTCGCGCGCCTCCTGGTCAAACCCGCCGGCTTCCCAGACCGCCACAATCTGGGCCCGCATGGCGGCCGCCCGGGGATGTTCCGGATTCCGGTCGATGAAATGCCGGTTGACGGCGGCGCTGTCGGCGTAACGCTGCTTGGCCAAGTAATAATCCGCCAGCCGGTCGTAAAGCAGATAATCGTAGGATCGCCCACCTTCACGATCGAGCATCTGGTCCAGGGTCCGGGCGCCGTCGCGCTGGGCCGCCATTAATGCCAGGATGCGGAAGGTATCGTTCACCAGATCCTCGCTTCCGCCGGCCAGGGCCGTAAAATTGTCGGACCGGTCCCGATAGCCATCCAGCACGGTCAGGAAGGTGTGACTGGCCCGCTCCGCGGCCCGCTGCTTGTACTGGCTCCAACCGAGCATGTACAGCGCCTTCTGTTGCAGGTCGGGATGCTTGCCATCGTCGATGACCCGCTGATACGCCTGTTCGGCTTCGGCGTAGGCCCCGCGGGAGAAGGCATCCTCCGCAATCCGGAAGCGGGATTCCGTCGCCAGCGCGGACTGCGGATACAACCCCACCAGCTGCCGCAGACGTTTGATGGACTGCTCGTCCTCGCCGATAAAGGCATAGGCCTTGGCCGTCTGGTACAACAACTCATCGAGCCTGCCCTGATAGCGCCCCTCGCTGACAATCATTTCGTAGCTTTTCAGCGCTTCCCGATAGATCACCGCCTCCTGCTGCGGGGAGAGCTCCAGGCTGGCGCCGGCCCGGGAATGCAGATTGGTCAGCCGGTGCAGCGCGTCGATGCGGACTTCCGGTTCTTCCGCTTCCTCGAACAATCGCTTGTAGCGCCGTGCGACCTCTTTCACCGAGATGGCCGGCAACGTTTGGGACGACATCTCCAGAAAGATCGGGCGCATCTCGCCAATGGTTTCGCCATCCTCGCCGAGATTTACCTGGAAACTGCCTTTCTCGCCGGCGCCGTAACCGCACAGCGGAAGCAGCATGCACAGGAGAGCCACACTCAACCGCCGGTTCATTGATCACCTCCGGCCTTGCCGGGTGCGGCGTCATTCAGGGCCAGGTGCTCATAAAGATGGGCCAACTGCTGTTCGCTGCGATCGAGGTGCGCATTCATTTGCGATGCCTGGTCGTCGATGAATGCCATCAGATGCTGATCCAATTCACCGCCCGCTTTTTGGCGCTGCGTTTCTACCCGGGTGAGCAGCATCCGGGCCTGGGAGCGGGCCGCGCCCACTCGGCTCAGCAGTTTGCGAAACCGTTCCGGTGTCTGACTCAGTTCACTGTCGAAGCGCTGGTAAGCCGCCTTTGCGGCGTCGAGCGAGTGAGCAATCGAATCAATGTGCCGCGCATGCTCCCGGCGGGCTCGGTCAAAACCCTCCTGGGCTTTCCACGTGAGCACCCCTTCCAGGCGATCCAGGCGCGCCTGTTCTTCCGGTGTCAATTTTTTTTGCGCCCGGATCTGTCGAATCTGTGCCAATTTGTCCGCGGTCTCACCGGTTGCCAGATCCGCAACCTGGCCCTGCTCGCCGGCATCGTCCAACCGGGCCTGCAAGGCCTGAAGTCGTTGACTCAGCTGCTGGATACCCTGACCGACCTCGGCGATTTTCGCGCGACTGCCCTGACGGGACACCTGCTTGAGTCGCCGCGTCAGCATGCCCTCGAAGACGTCCAAGTCCGACAGTCGGCGCTTCAGCTGCTTTTCCATGCGGGCCAGTTCGGCGACATCCCGGACGGCCTGCTGGGCCTCGGGCCGCTCCATGAACTGCATGAGATAGGCCAGGCGCGGTTGGGTCAGGGTCTTGCTGTCCGCCAGGAACCATTCCACGTCGTCACGGCCCGCGGAGCGGACCATTGCCTCATAGCCACCCTGCTCCTGGATTTGTGTGCGCAACGTGCGCAGGGTCACCAACTCGCCTTCAAAGGCGGAGATGGCTGCCAGATAGGCTTCGCCAGCCTGCCCCAGGTAGCCGGATTCGTCGTAACCGCGGCCCATGCCCAGCCAGGCATCGGCCGCCCCGGGAAACCCCAGCGGG
Organism: Marinobacter sp. NFXS9; assembly: GCF_040148665.1. Classification (NCBI taxonomy): domain Bacteria; kingdom Pseudomonadati; phylum Pseudomonadota; class Gammaproteobacteria; order Pseudomonadales; family Marinobacteraceae; genus Marinobacter; species Marinobacter sp. NFXS9. Next base: position 670,471 of record NZ_JAGDDW010000001.1, read on the forward strand.
AACTTGCGGGCCCGATGCCAGGACTGCATAGCGGTGCGGAAGTTATCCTTACGGGCCAGGGCCAGTCCATGGAGATACAGGGCTTGCGGGGTGTAATAACCGTTCAGGGAGACTTTGCTGAGAAAGGAGAGCGCCTTGTCCGGCTCGTCGCTGCGCAGGGCCAGGTAACCCGCCGTCACCTGGATATGCTGGAGCAGTTCGGGATAGCGGGTGGCCTCCTGATCGCCCAGCATCGCGCGCGCCACCCTGAGTGCGATCAGGCTGCGTGCGGTGTCGGTGTCCTGGCGGGCGTATGCGGTCGCCAGATTCAGGTAGCCCATCGCTGCCCAATAACCGTTCTGGCTCTTGCTCAGGATCTGTCCTGCCCGATCGTAAGCCTCCGAATCGATTGCATCCTCCGCGAGAAGGTAGGCCGCCTCCTGCCCCTCGGGTCCTCTCGAATGCCGCATCAGCGTGCTCAGCGCCTCATTGGACGCAGGGCGATCGCCCAACTGGCGCTGGCTCTTGGCCAGGGCCAATAACGCGGGATCGGACAGTGTCTGGCCGGCGCTCCGTACCGCCATCAATGCGTTGCGGGCTTCGTTGGCGACACCCATGCGAGCCAACGCTTCGCCTCTTAACATGCCGGCTTCTGGCGACCCATCGTTCCAGATCTCATGCAGTGCTCGATCGGTGTCACCCACCAACAGCTCATAACGGGCCACATCACGGATTCGCTTGCTTTGACTTCCGGCGTCCGCCCAGGCCAGACCGGAAGGCAGCAAGGCGGCGACGAACAGGAGCGACAGCGCAGATCTCATGCCGATCGGCCTCAATCCCACTGTTTGATGCGCATGGCAGGTTCAAAACTGGGCGCTCGCGCGTCGATCACCAGCTCGTATTGGGCCTTGCCGGTGGCCTTCTGAATGGTAAAGCTGGCGTCCTTGCGGTAGTAGTGGTCGTTCGCGCCCTGGCCATTGAACACCGCGCTCAGCTCATGCTCGCCGGCCGCCAGATTTCCCAGATACAGCCGCTGCACCCCACCTTGCTCAAGCGCCTTGCGTTCCCTTTCGCTGTAGAGGTGAGATACCGCCGAATGGCCGTCCAGCGCCAGCTCAACGGAATCGAGAACAAAGTAATCCCGGGCGTCAAAGGACAGGTAGACCGCCACCTGAGTGTTCGCCGGGTTGAGGATATCCTCTTCCAGCTGGAACAACGTGTGGTTAAGGCCGGCGACATCGGCCTTGAGCGAGGCAATATCGTCGCTGAGGGGCTCGGCCGCCAGCGCACCGGTTAATAGCAGGCCGGTGATCAGCAGGATAAGGCGCATCGGTACTCTCGCGATCAGTGTCCTGGGGGTTCATCAAGCCCGATGGCAGCAGGCGCCCGGGCTTTCGGTAACAAAGCGTAACACCGGCCCGGCTGCTGAAACGGTACCTGGATCACCAAATGAAAAGTCGGGCTTGTCGCACAGATCCAAACTGTCGACATCATTTACACATACTGGGATAAAGCGCGAGGGAGAGAATGACTGGCCCGTCAAAAAATGAATTAGAGGGCTGTTTTTAATGTCTTTTTTTTAGGCTGGCAAAGCGCGTGCTTTGACCTTATTGCGGTGCAATTCTTCGATGAAGGGTAAACCGTTCGATATGCCGAGCTTCGCCGATGCGCCTCAACCGCATCGGCTTTTTTTTGCCCTGCGATGCCTGAATGCGCCAACCGACAGGTCGGTTGGCGCTGACGCAGGAAGCCCGACAGGGCAAGGCAACAGGTCGCCCCCATCCTCGCCTGATTGTTTGTTGGGCTTCCTGCGTCAGCCCAACCTACGAAGCGGAAGCGTAACCCCAGGGTTTCCGGTGGCAACAGCGCGCCGGGGATGGGAGCCTCGGCACGCCGCTGCCCGCCGGATTATTTGCTGAGGAACCGCATAGCCGATTCCAGACCATCGATGGTCAGCGGGTACATGTGGTCCCCAAGCAGTTGGCGGGTCATGCCAATAGAGCCACCAGTTCCCCAGTAGTTCTCCGGCAACGGATTGAGCCACACTACCTTGCGGAAGTGATCCTGCAGGCGCTGGAACCACACGGCACCGGCCTCCTCATTCCAGTGCTCGATGGAGCCGCCGGGATGGGAAATCTCATACGGCGCCATACTGGCGTCACCGATGAAGATGACCTTATAGTCCGGCGAATACTTGTGCAGGATGTCCCAGGTGCTGGTGGTCTCGTTGAGGCGTCGCACATTGTTCGTCCACACGCTTTCATAGATGAAGTTGTGGAAGTAGAAATACTGCATGTGCTTGAACTCAACACGCGCCGCCGAGAACAGCTCCTCGCAGACGCGGATGTGCGGATCCATGGACCCGCCCACGTCGAAGAACAGCAGCACTTTGACGGCATTGTGCCGTTCCGGGACCATTTTCAGGTCCAGGTAGCCGGCGTTTCGGGCGGTGGAGCGGATCGTGTCGTCCATGTCCAACTGATCGGCGGCCCCCTGTCGGGCAAATTTACGCAACCGTCTCAACGCGACCTTGATGTTGCGGATACCCAGCGTGATGCTGTCGTCCAGATCCTTGAAGCCCCGCTTTTCCCAGACCTTGACGGCCCGGCCGTGGCGCCCTTTCTCCTGCCCGATGCGGAAGCCTTCCGGGTTGTAGCCGTGGGCCCCGAACGGGGACGTCCCGCCGGTGCCGATCTGGCGGTTACCGCCCTGATGCCGTTCCTTCTGGTTTTCCAGGCGATCCTTGAACGCGTCGATCAGCTCCTGCAGCCCGCCCAGCGAATCGATCTTGGCTTTGTCCTCTTCCGACAACTGTTTCTCGAACTCCTTGCGCAGCCAGTCTTCGGGAATCAGTTGCTGCATCAGGTCGTCGAGGTTCTCGATGCCGTCAAAGTAGGCGGTGAACGCCCGGTCGAACTTGTCGTAATGCCGCTCGTCCTTCACCAGGCACAGGCGCGCCAGGTAATAGAACTCCTCCATGTCGGCAAAGGCCAGACGGTGCTGTAGCGCGTCCACCAGATCGAGATACTCACGCAGACTCGCCGGCACACGGGCACGACGCACCTCCATGAAAAAATCAATCAGCATAGTGTCCTCCTTACAGAGGCCGTCGGATCAGCTCCGGCGACGCGCCATGAAGGCCAGTTTCTGCAACAGGTGAACGTCCTGCTCGTTCTTGACCAGGGCGCCATAGAGCGGCGGCAGCGCCGAGGAAGTGTCCTTCTCCTGCAACATCTTGGCGGACAGCTCATCGGCCATCAGCAGCTTGAGCCAGTCCACCAGTTCGGAGGTCGACGGTTTTTTCTTCAGGCCGGGCACCTTGCGCACGTCGAAGAAGACTTCCAGCGCGTCCCGGACGATCTGTTGCTGGACGTCCGGGAAATGCACGTCGACGATGCTCTTCATCGTGTCGTGATCCGGGAAGCTGATGTAGTGGAAGAAGCAGCGGCGCAGGAACGCGTCCGGCAGCTCTTTCTCGTTGTTACTGGTGATCACGACGATCGGACGACGTGTGGCCTTGACCACTTTCTGGGTCTCATAGACGTAGAACTCCATGCGGTCGAGTTCCAGCAACAGGTCGTTGGGGAATTCGATATCGGCCTTGTCGATCTCGTCGATCAGCAGAACCACCTGCTCATCGGCCTCGAAGGCCTCCCACAGCTTACCCTTGACGATGTAGTTGCTGATGTCGTGCACCTTGTCGTCGCCAAGCTGGGAATCCCGCAGGCGCGAGACCGCGTCGTACTCATAGAGCCCCTGCTGGGCCTTGGTGGTGGACTTGATGTGCCAGGTGATCAGCCTTGCCCCCACGCCTTCGGCCAGTTCCTCTGCCAGCATGGTCTTGCCGGTGCCCGGCTCGCCCTTGATCAATAGCGGGCGCTGTAGGGTGATGGCCGCATTGACCGCCATCTGGAGGTCTTCGGTGGCGACGTATTTTTCGGTGCCAGTAAACTTCATGGTGTCTGTCCTTTTATTTCGGGTCGGTGCTCACATGCGCGAGGAGCCGGGCGCCTGCCGACGTTATTCTGATTTTTTATCGTCGGCATCCCCGTTTTCCGATTCGCCTCGCTTACGTTCCTCGTCTTCGAGGTCCGGAAGGTCGTCGATATCGGAGAGATCAAAGTCTTCGAGGGAGTAATCGTCGTCTGTATCGCTGTCCTCATCCCCCGAGTCGGACAGGATATCCTCTTCCGCCGCGGCCAGATCGGCCTCGTCACGGCGCGCCTCTTCCAGGAACCGCTCAATGTCATCGGCGGTTTCATCGATTTCCGGGTTTGAGGTGCCGTCTTCGTCGTCCACCGGCCAGGCTTCGTCCATGTCGGCCGCCTCGGCAGGCTGCTCGTCCAGCGTCGGGATGTCGTCGTCGGCGTCTTCGGCAACGGGTTCTGCCGCTTCAGTGGCCACCGGCGGCTCCGGCTCTTCCTCAGCGACCGGTTCCGGCTCCGGTTCAGCAACCGGTTCTTCCTCGATCACTGGCGGTAATGGTTCCTCTTCTTCCGACGGCTCCTCCATCGGCGTCTCGTCCACTGGAGCCTCTTCCTCCGATTCGACGACCGGTGGCTCGTCGCTCTCCGGTTCGGCCGGCGTTTCTTCTTCGGCGACATCGGCCTCAGCGGTCTCATCCTCGGCGTCTGTCGCAGCGGACGCCTCGTCGTCCGGGTCTTTTTCGTCTTTTCGTCTCGCCCGGGCAATCGCAAACCCGACGGCGGCGATTGCGATGACACCGCCACCGGCTCCCCAGGCCCACCAGGGAACATCGGCCAGTAGGGAGCCTTCATCGCCGTTGTCGTCGGTTTCCGCGGGCATGGCCTTTTGCGGCGGTTCCGCGGGCGCGTCACTGGCGGCTGGCGCAGGCTCGGACGGGGTTTCCACCTGCGATGTATCGATGGGTGGCGCGATAGCGGGCGCGGGTTCGGCCTCCGACGCCTCAGTGACAGCCGGCTGTTGCACTTCGTTGTTTGCGGCGGCAACGTCCGGTGCGGCTTTTTCGGGCTCAGGTGACGGCGCTTCGGCAGGCTCGGCGGCTTTGTTATCTGCCATAGGGATGGGCGCCGGGTCTGTTTGACCGGTGTTGTCTTCACCCGCGCCAGTCACCGTCTCAGCGCTTAACGAGGTATAGGCCGCCTGGTCGCCGCCTTCGCGGGGGAAGGTCGCGGTAAACGTCGGAGGAGCATAGTTCAAAGCCTGGCCGTCTGTTGTGCTGCCCTGGAAGCGGACGTGGACTTCATAATCCCCGTCACCGGCTGAGGGTTTGATCACCTTGCGCCAGACACCCGCCTTTTGATCGAATGGGACGGGCTCGAAGTCGCTGTCACCCCCCTGCCCCGGCGGCTGCACCCGGACACCCACCATGGCATTGCTGCGATCCAGATCCGGATGCTCCGGAAGGACTTCCAGCACATACTGGCTGCCGCTTCCCGTGCCTTCGCCTTCGACCGACACGCTCGCCGGCGGGCGCAAGGTGATACGAGCGGTGAACTGACGGGCAAAGGTCTTGCCGTCTGCCGCCAGCGTGAGATCGTAGGTGCCGGGTTCGCTCAGTTTTTCAATGGTATCGCTGTAGACGCCATCCGCCGGGGGCGTGTCGCCCGACAGCGTTTTGGTGCCGGATCGGCCATCCTGGGTCGACAGGGTCAAGGAAACATCAAGTACGCCCAGAAAATCCGGATTGGTGATCGGCTTGTCGTCATCGTAGAAGGAGGCGTCGATCGACACCGGTTCACCGGTGTAGAAAAAGTTCGGTACCGGCGACACCGCCATCCGCAGATCGCTGACCACCGTCACCCGGGATTGTTCGCCGAGCTCGCCGTCCACCTGCCATTCGCCTTCAGCTGGTTCGTCGACGGTGATCAGGTCGTAGGCGCCTTCCGCGTACCAGCGCACGTTGTCCGGATGCTGGTCGTGGGTGATTCGCTTACGGTCCGGTGTCATCAGGGCCAGCGGTTGGTCATCGCCCTCATGGAATATCAACGCCGTGAATTCGTGCACGTCCTCGCTGATGCGGAAGCGCTTGTCGTTGATCGGCACTTCAGGCTGGGGAGCCGCAGTATTCAGCGTCTCGGCGAACACCCGATTCAGGGCATCGGCATCCGGCGCGACGGAAAACGTACCGCCGGTCTCCACGGCCAGACGCTCAAGCAGTGCGAGATCGGCATTTTTGGACAGCGCGATGGTGTGAATCGTGGCACCCCGGGACCGGATGCGCTCCACCACGTTATCGAGGATGCGGTTACGCTCGCGAGCGTTGACCGCGGCGTCCTTCGAAATATCGACGACCCCATCGGTCAGCAGGATGAAGTGGGTGTTGTCGAAGCGGCGGTCGCCGTAGAAATCGTCGCTGGCGACTTCCAGGGCCTCACCGATATTGGTCCGGAGCGCGACTGAATTGATCTTTGAGGAGCGCTTAACGGCGGTGTCACGCCATTTCGGCGTCACTTCGCCGGACGGCACCAGCATGTTGACGTATTGGCCGAAGGTCCAGACGCCCCCGCGGGCATTGTCCGGCAGCATCCGGGCCAACAGCCTTACCGCCGGCTGACGCAGGTTGTCCGGATCGCTGTCCTTCATGCTGCCGGAGATGTCCACCACGATGCGGACATCCTGGGGCTCCGGCAAAGCCGGTGCCCTGGCCCCATCGGCGTCCTGGGCTATTGCCCCGGGAGCCTGGAATACCATCAGCGCCAATAAAGAGAGAGAAAGCAGAAAGCGGGACCAGGAAGCAGTCATCATAGCGTTATTATCTGTCGCATCCGTAAACGTGTGTGACGGAGATTAGCGCACGGGGCCCCGCCCAGAAAAGCGATTTAGTCGGCCGCCACTCAGGCCTCGCGGCGCCAGATCCGCACCCGGACCAGATCCAGAATCCAGACAATCAGTACGCATCCGCCAACCAGCACCATGTTCGAGAAGGCCCGGGCCGCTTCTTCCGTATGACCGAGTATGGATTCATAGCCCCCATGCAGCCAGGCCGGAATCCACCAGTTGGCCGCCTCCGTGGACTGCACCGGTGTCAGCAGCAGCGCCACGAACGCGGCCAGAATCAAGGTGCGAATCCCGTAGACCGGAATGATGCGCAGCAAGCGCGACATCAGGTAAACGAAGATCAGGAAGCCGATGGCGTACACGGCCCAGAAAATCAGGTAGGCCGCCTGGGCCTGCGAGTCCATCTGAATTGGTAAATCGATCACTTAAAGTACCCAATGAATGATGTGTTCTTCCCAGTCCGCTTCCGGCACGCTGGCGTTGGAAACGGTGCGTTGGCGCACGGACACCTGAGCCCGATGGACACTGTCAGGATCACCGGAGACCAACGGATGCCAGTCCGGCAACGGCTTGTCCTCCGCCAGCAGGCGATAGGCACAGGTTTGTGGCAGCCAATGGAAATCGCCCACGCTGTCGGGTGTCAGCACAATACAATCCGGCACCTTTTCCTGGCGCCGGCTGTAGACCGTGCATTGGCAGCTGTCGCCATCCATGTATTCACAGGCCAGGTCGGTGTAGTAAACCTCGCCCGTGTCTTCATCCTCGAGCTTGGTCAGGCAGCACTTGCCACAACCGTCGCACAGCGATTCCCACTCTTCACGCGTCATCTCGTGAAAGTGCTTACGTTGCCAGAAAGGAATCGCTGCAATCATTACTCTTTCTTCAGTTTTTGCTTGAACTCAACGATGTAATCCGACTGCTCTTCCGGCATCTGCAGATAGAAATCCTTTTCCTCGATGGCCGACAGCACCTCTTGCCCAGTAGTGCGAGCCAGCTTGCGATCCGGCGTCAGCAGCAAGTCCATCGCATGGTGTGGTGCCCCGAAGATGCTGCGCAAGCCCTCGGGCAGATCGTCCCAGACCTGATTGCGACGGACATACAGGTACGTATCGGCTTTCTTGCCGCTGCGGAATACGGATACAAACTGCCGGTTCATTCGCTCAATACTCTCGATACATCGCCCAGGACCGGCGCCAGCATGTCGCCGCGCCAACCTTCAGTGAAAAAACGCGCCGCGTCATCGTTGCTGTCCCAGCGACGGATGCAGGCCTCGATACGCTTGCGCGGGGCCACCAGTTCGACGGGAACATCGCGGGCTTCCGCCTCACCCCGGATCAGGCGCTTGACCTGTTTGAACAACCCCTGCTCGTCCCGGGTCAGCGGCGTTTCAATTCTATCAGTAATGCCGTCGCTCGACTCGCCGCGCTCGACGCACGCCAGTAATGTCTCACCGTAACGGCGCACCACCACCGGCGGCACGTCCTGCAACGCGCCCAGCGCGCCCTTGCTCTCCGGCATGCGCTCGGCGATCCGGATCAAGGCCGCGTCGGCCAGCACGCGGTTCCGTGGGCGGTCACGACGCCGACATTCCTGCTCGCGCCAGGCGGCCAGCTCGCGCAGGACCGCCTGCTGACGAGGAGTCAGCTGCCAGCCACCGCGTATTTTCAGGTAATACTCTTCGGGCTCTCCCTGGCTGGCCAGGTCCTTGGCAAAGCGTTCGCTCTCTTCGAGCCAGGCGGTATAGAAGCCCCGCTCCTCGAGCATGGCCGTCAACCGTTCGTACATCGGTTCCAGGTAGCGGATGTCCTCCAGAGCGTACTGGCACTGGACGTCGGACAGTGGGCGGGCCAGCCAGTCGGAGCGGGTCGCGGATTTGTCGATGGCCACATCAAACAGGGTTTCCACCAGCTTGGCATAGCCCACCGAGAAGCCCAGACCGGCCAGCGCGCTGGCAAGCTGCAGATCCAATACGGCGCGAGGCTCGAGGTCCAGCCAGTGGCGGAACAGTTCCATGTCCTCGCTCATGGCGTACAGGAGCTTGGGCCGCTCGGTACCGGCCAAGCAGTCACGGAAGGCTTGCGAGGCTTCGGCCACCGCCGGTTCCACCAGGCGCAGATCCTCCCCGAGGCCCAATTGCACCAGCCCAGGAATCGGGAAAAAGGTGCTGACCCGCTCGAACTCGGTGTCCAGGGCCAGTGGCCGATCCGGCGCCTGCGCCAGCCAGCGGTCGAGTTCTTCAGGCGTGTTCAGCCAGCGCACAGTGGAAGTATCAGTCATGAAGCGTTCCAGGTTGGATGGAGGCGTTTCGGGCGGAAGGAATCATTCGCTCAGGGGCTTACGGCCGCGGAAGGCATGGCCGAGGGTAAAGCCGTCGACGTAACCCAGTTCGCCACCCACCGGAATGCCGTGGGCCAGGCGTGTGATCAAGACATTCTGACCGTCCAGCCGATCGGCGATGTAGTGCGCCGTGGCCTCGCCTTCGACGGTCGGGTTGGTGGCCAAGATCAGCTCGGTGACGCCCTCATCCCGAATACGCCGCAGGAGCTGTTCGATGCCGATTTCTTCCGGGCCGACGCCGTCGATGGGCGACAGGTGCCCCATCAGCACAAAATAACTGCCGTCGTAATAGCCCGCCTGCTCGATGGCCAGCAGATCCGACGGGCTTTCCACAACGCACAACGTACCGGTGCGGCGCTTGTCGTCGGCGCAAAGGTTGCACAGGTCGGTGTCGGCGAAGTTCTGACAGGAATGGCATCGCTGGACGCCGCTCATGGCGTTCTGCAAGGCCGCTGCCAGACGTTCGCCACCACTGCGGCCCCGTTCCAGCAAATGGAACGCCATCCGCTGCGCGGTTTTCTGGCCCACACCCGGCAAACAACGCAACGATTCTACAAGTTCATCGACCAGCGGACTGAAAGCCATCCGGATTCCTCTACTGCTTATTCTTTATCGAGAACGTAACGTCAGAACGGCATCTTGAAGCCGGGCGGCACACCCATGTCCGAGGCCATGCCGGACATACGCTCCTTCTGATGCTCTTCCACACGCCGTACCGCATCGTTCACAGCCGCTGCCAGCAGGTCTTCCAGGATTTCCTTGTCTTCGGTGAGCAGCGAGGGATCGATATCCACCTTGCTCACATCGTGACGGCCGTTCATGGTGACTTTGACCAGTCCGGCGCCGGCTTCCCCGGTCACCTCGGCTTTCGCCACCTCTTCCTGGACGCGTTTGAACTCGTCCTGCATTTGCTGGGCCTGCTTCATCAGGTCGCCCATACCTTTAAACATGAGTAGCACCTCGGTACTGTATGTCGGATTCACCTGACGGCGTTGTGCGGCTTTACCGCGGGATTTCAACCCTGGCCGCACCGGTTTTCACGCGTCCGCCAGACATTCCTCTTGGACAGCGGCCTATTTGACCGGTTCGATACTGCCGTCCACGATCGCCCCGTCAAACCGCTGCATGATCGATTGTACGATCGGATCCCCGGCAATCGATGACTCGGCCGCCTGTTGGCGTGCAATCCGGGCGCGCTCGGCAAACGCCGCCGGCGTCTCCGGACCGGGCTCGCCCTCCCGCAGCGTCACCGTGACGGCCTCCCCGAAAAAGCTGCCCAGCGCCTCAGTGATCCGCGACACATGCCGATCGTTGAGCAGCCGCGCATGGCCGCTGTCGAGGGTCAGCACGACGTCACTGCCCGTTTTCGCGAACGCAGCCTGACTGGCCAGGTTACCGGCCATACCGCTCAAACCCAGCGCGCGAAAATCACGCTGCCACTCGAAGTCCGACGGATCGACGGTTTCCCGAGGCTCGTTGACCGGCCCTGAATGCCCAGTGGCTGTCGGGGCGGGCGCCGGCTTGTCTTCAACCGGCTCTGCAGGTGCTGGTGCCGATACCTGAGGCTCAGGCCGAGGCTCCGGTTGTGGTTCGGGCGCTGGCTGCTCGGCTACCGGCTCCGGCGCGTACCGCACCTCTTCCGGCAGATCCATATCCACATCACCATCGACAGAAAGCGAGGGATCGTCATAGGCACTCAGCGGCACCGACTCTTCCTGCTGAGCCGAAGCTCGCACCGGTTCCGGCTCGTCCGCCACAGCAGGCGCCGGTTCGGGTTCCGGTTCAGCAACCGGAGTCGGTTCCGGCTGGTCAGGCACTGCTTCAGCGTCGGATTGTACCGGCGAGGCAGGCTCCGGTTCCGCTTGTGGTTCCGGCTCTGTCTCTGGTGCGGGTTCAGGCGCCGCCGCGACCGACTCGGTGGCCGGTTGGGCGGGCGCAGGCTCGGGATCGTCGCCCGGCGTGCCGGCATCACGGCGCTCACTGCTCTGGATCACCGGTGGATCGCGGCGATCAGTTCCCGGACGGAAGGTCAGCATCCGCAGCAATGCCATCTCAAAGCCCATGCGGGCGTCCGGAGTAATCGCCAGATCTTTACGGCCCACAAGAGCGGCCTGATAGAACAGCTGGGCGTCTTCGGCGCTCAGCTGCCGCGCCATCGCCTTGACGTGCTCCGCATCGCCCATGGCGTTGTCGGCGCTGCCGGGCACCACCTGCTCCAGGGTCACTCGATGGAACAAGGACAGCAGGTCACTGAGAATCACACTGTAGTCCGGTGCAAACTCGGCAATCCGGTGAATCTCGGAAAGCATCGCCGGACCATCGCTGCGTACCAGCGCATCCACAATCTGATGGATGTCCCGCTGGTCAATGGTGCCCAGCATGGCACTGACGTCACTGGCCGCCAGCTTCTGGTTGCCGAAGGCAATGGCCTGATCAGTCAGGCTCAGGGCGTCCCGCATACTGCCGTCGGCAGCCCGGGCCAGCAGCCAGGGAGCCGGCTCTTCGTAGGGAATGCCTTCCTCGGTCAGCACGTAGTTGAGGTGGCCGACAATGTGTTCCGGCGTCATCCGCTTTAGATTGAACTGCAGGCAGCGGGACAGGATGGTCACCGGCAGTTTCTGCGGGTCCGTGGTCGCAAACAGGAACTTGACGTGGTCGGGCGGCTCTTCCAGCGTTTTCAACAGGGCGTTGAAACTGGAGTTGGACAACATGTGCACTTCGTCGATCAGGTAGATCTTGAAGCGGCCACGGGTCGGCGCGTACTGGACGTTATCCAGCAGCTCGCGCATGTCCTCAACCTTGGTGCGGGACGCGGCGTCGATTTCGATGAGATCGACAAAACGACCACCCAGAATCTCCTGGCAGCTGTCACACTCACCGCAGGGCGACGACGTAATCCCGGTTTCGCAGTTCAGGCAGCGAGCCAGAAGTCGGCCGATGGTGGTCTTCCCCACCCCGCGGGTTCCGGTAAATAGATAGGCATGGTGCAGGCGCTCATGGTCCAGTGCATGAACCAGTGCCTTGAGCACATGTTCCTGCCCCACCATGTCCTGAAACGTCTTTGGCCGCCATTTTCGGGCCAGAACCTGATAGCTCATCGAATGCGTCACGTCCCGTTCAAACCGGGCTTAACGATAGCATGGACAGCCAGTGATAAGAAGGAAACCGAGCGCGAATACCGCAGGGACAGAGATCTTACAAATACAACGTAGCCGGCTGATTTGGCTGGACTTTAAACAAAGAGGAAATCGGGGATGTTCGAAGGAGAGAAAACTGGGGGTGACTCCACCAGCGACACTCCGGCACCCAAGTCCACCGCTGCGGCTGCTCCCTTCCGGGCCTGACCGGGTTCACGGTTTATTGTTGCGGAGGCACCGGCGGAGCCACCATAACGATCCGGTATTGCCCCGGATGCGGCGCGCATCTTAGCAGGCCGCACCGACGGCATCAACGCCTTTTTGAAGATGGATTTACAGAGCGATGCCCTGTATCGGATCCCGCCGGAACCAGCAGGCAATGCTGTAGCGGGTCCGCTGCGCGGCGAGGACTTCGTGGGGCACGTCCTCGCTGATGAAAAGCGCCACCCGACCGGCTTCCGGAAGAACCTGACCACAGATTTCATCCGGATTTTCCCGGTTGAAGATCTGCAACAGGCCGCCATCAGCCGCCTGCCAGCCTTCGTTCAGGTACAACACCAGGCTGATGATGCGTGACGAGCGACCGCGAAAGCTGTCCACATGGCAGCGATAGAAATCGCCCGACTCATAGGTCGCGTAATGCGCCTCGAATCGCTTCAACCCCAAGAACAGGCGCTGGTTCAAGCCATCCTGAATCGACTGGAAAAGCGAATACAACTGACCTTGCGGCCCCGTTTCCCCGTTCAGCCAGGCGATACGGTCACGACGCACCGAGCGGTCATGGGTGTGATCCTTGCCACGCCCGACACCCGCCGTGTCCAGCGCTTCCGAGCGATGAAGGGTTTGCACTTCACGGCGCAGTTCATTCATCAGATCGTTCGGCACCAGCGGCAGGATCGACTGACTGGTCCAGCCGAATTCCGCCAGGTCGTCACATACCGCATCCAGCCACGATTCAATAACCGACGAACCAGCCGTTTGCTGAAGTGCAAGATCAACCGCGGCCGCGGCATCGTAAGGAAAAGAGGGCATGGCCATACCTCAAACAGGACTGCCGGCAGTGTAAGACCAAACCCGCCCTGCTGCCCTCTTTTTCTGGCCGGACCGGATAGGGAATGATCCCTACGCTGATTCATGATGAGGCTGGCCTACGTCAGTGCAAGCCGGCCTCTGTTGGGCTTCCTGCGTCAGCCCAACCTACCGGAGGTGCCATTGGACTAAGGGGAAACCCTCACGTAGGTTGGGCTGACGCAGGAAGCCCAACAAAACCTTACCTTTCACCAAACGCCTCCCCGCCCGGCTCATCACTACCTCCCCAATCGGCGTCCATCCAACCTCTCGCAACGTATCCATGTATCGTCGAATGGGGCCAGTCGATGGGACGCTCGACCCAGCCGTGTTTTACCGGATTGTAGTGGATATAGTCGACATGTCTCTCCAAATCCGCCTGATCCCTGATCTGGTGTTCCCAGAAGCGGCGCTGCCATAGCCCACGTTCCCTCTTTGCCTCACGACTGGGTGCAATACGTTCCCCTCTTTCAATCCTTCTTGAGAAGCCTGCCTTGATCAATGACCAGCGGCGCGGGTAATTGGCGTCGTTTTCCGGTAAGCGCCAGATCGCATGCAAATGTTCCGGCATGACCACCATTGCCACAAGCGAAAATGGATGCCTGGCTTTTACCTCATGTATGACTGAACGGAGGTCGCTAATTCGGCGAACCAAAAGGTCTGAATTGCGCTGAGCAAGATTTACCGTGAAAAAGTAAGTCGCTCCCGGAATATCGGATCGACGGTACTGCATATGATGCTGCCATCCCTTGGCTTTTGTTTATCGGTCCCGCGGAGGAATTTCAAAATGATTGGCGTTCTAATGGGCCCTTTAGCCTGTTTTCTGTTGGGCTTCCTTTGTCAGCCCAACCTACGGCGGGTACGCACCAAGGGCTAGGTGGCGAGAAAGCGCCGGGCAGGGATCCATCCCTACCCGGCCGACCGGTCGTTACGGACGGGCGACTTCGCTGAGTTTGCCTTCGGAGCATTCCGCCAGGGATTTGATGGCGTCCCCGTCGAAGGCGTCCACGCGGATGACGTCATACAGGGCACTGAGCGCTTCGATCAGGGTGTCGCGCTCGTCTTCCCGAATCACGTTTTTCTCGATCGCCCAGTCCACCAGCTCGGAACGCTGGTGGGCCATGAGCATCTCGATGTCCTGCAGCTCGTCCGGGTCGGTTTTTCGGATGGCTTCGTTCAAGCGCTCGCGGGCATCGCGGCAGGCGTTGGCCATGTTGTAGGCGTGCAGCACGCGGCCCACCGGATCGTTCGGGTCCACCGGCTGGTAGACTCCACGCACGATGCGTTCGCGGACCGGGGCATCCTTGACGATCGACAGGGCCACCTCTTCACCAAGACGGTCATCCGGCGCTTTGAGCCAGGCGCCAATCGGGAAGACCAACAGCTTGAGCGGCCAGCGCAGCGCCGGTACCGGGAAGTTCTCGATCAGCGTCTTCATGGCGTTCTGGAAATCGTACAGACACCGCTGTAGCCCCCACTCGACCACCGGCCGGTTGTCCTCCGGATAGCCTTCTTCGTGCCACTGCTTGATGATCGCCGAGGCGTAATACAGCGCCACCAGACAATCCGCCATGCGCCCGGAAAGCCGCTGACGTGCTTTCAGGCCACCGCCGATGGTCAGCAGGGTGACATCGGTGAGGACTGCAAACGCCGATGTGAATCGCGCCAACTGGCGATAGTAACGCTGCAATCCGCCGCGGCCGGGCACCGGCTCCAGCCAGCCGTGACTGAGCCCCAGCACGAACGACCGCAGGGCGTTGCGGGTGGTGTGCGCCATGTGGTTGTAGAACACGTCATCAAAGGCACGGACCGCCTGTTCTTCATCCTCCATGCCGGCGGCTTCGATCTCATCGACAATGTAGGGGTGGCAACGAATGGCCCCCTGGCCGAAGATCATCAGACTGCGGGTCAGGATGTTGGCCCCTTCCACCGTGATGCCGATGGGCACCGCCTGATAGGCCCGGGCCAGGAAGTTGCGCGGACCGGTGATCACACCGCGTCCGGCCACAACGTCCATGGCGTGGTTGATGACTTTACGCATCAGATCCGTGTTGCGGTACTTCAGCACCGCAGAGGGAACGGACGGGCGCACGCCCCGATCGAGCATGCCGGAAGTCAGCAGCCGCCCGGCGTCCATCATGTAGGTGTAACCGGCGATGGGTTCAAGCGCTTCCTGAACCCCCTCGAAATGACTGATGGAACGGCCGAACTGTTCACGAATGCCGGCGTAGGCACCCGTAGTCAGGCAGGCCAGTTTGCCGGCCCCCGTGCCCAGCGCCGGCAGCGAAATCGAACGGCCGATGGACAGGCATTCAAGCAACATGGTCCAGCCCCGGCCGACCATGCCTTCGCCACCGATCACCTGGCTCAAGGGGATAAAGACATCTTCGCCCCAGGTCGGACCGTTCATAAAGACCGTGTTCATGGGCAGGTGGCGGGCGCCGTGATGCACGCCTTCAAGATCGTGAGGGATCATGACGCAGGTGACGCCCAGATCTTCCTCACCGCCCATCAGTCCGTCCGGGTCATAGACCTTGATCGCCAGACCAATGAGCGTCGCCACAGGCGCCAGCGTGATGTACCGCTTGTTCCAGGTGACCTTGAGCCCCAGGACCTCTTCGCCTTTCCATTGACCGCGGCAGACGATGCCCTTGTCGGGAATCGCCCCGGCGTCCGAACCGGCGACCGGCGAGGTCAGCGCGAAACACGGCACCTCCTCCCCTTTCGCCAGCCGCGGCAGGTAATACTGTTTCTGCTCGTCGGTGCCGTAATGCATCAGCAGCTCACCCGGCCCCAATGAGTTGGGCACCATGACCGTTACCGCGGCCGAGACACTGCGGGTCGACACCTTCATCACGATTTCCGAGTGGGCGGTCGCGGAGAACCCCTTGCCACCGTATTCCTCGGGAATTACCAGCCCGAAGAAGCCTTCCTTCTTGATGAACTCCCAGGCTTCCTGTGGCAGGTCATAGAGTTCGTTCGTGATCTTCCAGTCATCCAGCATGCCGCAGAGCGTTTCCACCGGGCCGTCGACAAACGCCTGCTCGGCCTGATTGAGATGGGCATGTGGCGCATCCATCAATTTGTCCCACTCCGGGCGGCCGGAAAACAACTCGCCATCCCAGTCCACGCTCCCGGATTTCAGCGCTTCCGCCTCGGTGTCCGACAGCGACGGCAAGCGATCGCGAACCCAACCCAGTAATGGCCGGCTCAACCGATTGCGACGCAACCCACCGGGGAAAACGAGTATCAGCGCGAAGGCCAGCAAGACACCGCCGATCAGGATGCTGAGGATATGCCAATCATCCTCGAACATGCCAAACAGGGTGGTGAGCGTCATGACAACGCCCGCGACGGTGCCGCCAACACCAAAATAAAGCAGGACTAACGCACTGATCAGAAGAAACAGGACACTCATGCAGGCTCCTCCATTTACCGACACGGTACAGTGAACCGGCTCATCTCCTGACCAACGCCCCAATTTTCCGCAAAAGGGGGCTGGTCAGGTGCCGGACGCGAACACTATGATCACAAAATCGTGGAAGACTCAAACTAAGGAACAACGCCGGTCAGTGACGACAAACCGGCCGGTTCCCCATCATATGCGTCAAAAGGACCGAACTGGATGACTTCAAGCAAATCGGATGCACTGTTTACCGCCCGGATCACCCACGGCGACCTTGACGCCATTGAAGTCAGGCATCCCCGTTTTTCGGCCCGTATATTCCTGCAAGGCGCTCACCTCACCCACTTTGCCCCCACGGGGGACGACAACTGGCTCTGGATGAGTCCGGATGCCGCATTCGAGCAGAGCCGCGCCATTCGCGGCGGTATCCCGGTTTGCTGGCCCTGGTTTGGCGACGCCCGGCGCAACCCGGAGCCGGTTGCAAACCGGGCCCAAACGGACAAAGCCCACGGCTTTGCCCGCACCCACACGTGGACCCTGGCCGATATCCACGAATCGGAACAGGATGTGGAAATCAGCCTCATGCTGGACGCCGCCAACTGTGGCGATATCGGCAACGCCTGGCCACTGCGGGCCAGGATGACCTTCCGCTTCAATGCCGAGCACTGCCAGATCCTGCTGACTACGCACAATACCGGGTCATCGCCGGTGGAATACACCGAAGCCCTGCACACCTACTTCCCGACTGCGGACGTGACCCACAGTTTCCTGAGCGGTCTGGAACAGACACACTACATCGACACCCTCCACGACTGGCAGGAAATCCTGGAATCCGGCGACGTCCGCTTTCGTGGCGAGACGGATCGGATCTACCAGCGAGGCGGCCCCATTCTGGTGCATACGCCCAGGCACGTTACCCGTATTGAAACCCAGGGGAGTGAGTCGACCGTGGTCTGGAATCCCGGCCCGGAGAAGGCCAAACGGCTGTCGGATTTCCCGGATAACGCCTGGAAAACCATGCTGTGCGTCGAAACCGCCAATGCGTGGCCTCACTTTATCCGTTTAATGGACGGCGAGAGCCACACCACGGAATTGGTCCTGTCGCGGTGCTAGAACACCGTTGCAAAACAACAGGGGCACATATCCTGCACGGTTACGGGCAGCCAACAACGAGAATGCTAACCAGGAAGCGCTGATGAGTCTGAGATCGTTCATCAAGGAAAAAGTCGTTCCGCAATCGCTGGAAGACCAGGTCAACCGGATCCGCAAGCCGCTCGGCTCGCTGGGCTATGATCCGTGGGGCTACAACAACGATTCGCTGAAGATCGGTTTCTCGCTGGCCAAACAGATCTACGAAAAGTATTTCCGGGTAGTGGCCGATGGCGTCGATAACGTGCCGGCCGAAGGCCCGGTACTGCTGATCGCCAATCACAGCGGGCAATTGCCCATCGACGGCCTGCTGATCGGTACCGCGGTAGCCTCGCGCGAAAGGAACCCGCGACTGCCCCGGGCCATGATCGAGCGCTTCTTCCCGACGGTGCCCTACCTCGGCAATATCCTGAACCAGATCGGAGCGGTGCTCGGAGACCCGGTGAACTGCGCCAAAATGCTGGCCAACAACGAGGCCATCATCGTGTTCCCGGAAGGCATTCGCGGTTCAGGAAAACTCTACAGCGACCGCTACCAGCTCAAGCGCTTCGGTAACGGCTTCATGCGTTTGGCGATGCAATACAACGCCACCATCGTGCCGGTCGGTGTGGTGGGCTGCGAGGAAACCATTCCCGCCGTGGCCAACATACGGCCGCTGGCGAAGGCGCTTGGATTGCCTTACGTGCCCCTGGCCGTGCCCTTCGTGTTTCCGGCCAAGGTTTATCTGAAGTTCGGCAAACCCATGCACTTCGACAACGCCGACATTCCGGAAGAAAAGGTCACCGAGCGGGTTGAAGTGGTCAAGGCGGAGATCAACGAGTTGATCAATCAGGGATTGAGCGAGAGGAAAAGGCTGTTCTGATGGCGAATGAACGCAAACCACAGATTCTGGTCACCGGTGCCGCCGGCGCCCTGGCCCAGCAGGTCATAAACCGCCTGCGTGACGACTACCAGTTGGTCGCCGTCGATTTCCGGGAAGAGGTCTACCTCGGTGACGACATACCCAGCTACTGCATCGATTTCAACAAGCGGGTGTTCGAGGATTTATTCCGCCGCTTCCAATTCGAGGGCATCATTCACCTGGGCCGCATCATGTCGAGCCAGGAAACCCGCATGCGGCGCTACAACGCCAACGTGCTGGGCAGCCAGAAGCTGCTGGATCTGGCGCATAAATACGGCATCCACCGGGTGATCGTGCTTTCCACCTATCACGTCTACGGGGCCAGCGCCTACAACCCGGCGCTGATCGACGAGCAGGCGCCGCTCAAGGGCGCCGGCCTGAGCATGGACCTGGTTGACTCCATCGAACTGGAGAACCTGGCCAACATCTACCTGTGGCGCTACCCGGATCTCAACATCACGGTCCTGCGCCCCTGCAACATTGTCGGTCCCGGCGTGCGCAACTCGATCAGTACGCTGCTGGCCAGCCGCCGCGCCCCGGTGCTGGCCGGCTTCTCACCGATGATGCAGTTTATCCACATCGACGACATGGCAGACGCCATCGTACTCAGCTACCGCAAGCCGGAACGGGGTGTCTTCAACGTCGCGCCGGACGACTGGATCGCCTACCAGCACGCCCTCCAGCTCAGCGGCTGCACCCGGGTACCGATTCCCTCGATTCCGCCGTCGCTGCCCCGAACCATTGCACGCCTGCTGAATATGAAGAGCTTCCCGTCGTACCTGATGAGCTTCTTCAAGTACCCGGTTGTGATCGATGGTCGTACGTTTCGAGACACCTTCGGCTTTAAACCCAAGCGGCCGCTGAAGGAGATCTTCCGCTACTACCGGGAAAACAAACATCCGGTGTAAAGCCCCTGCCGGACCCGCTGCTCAACGGCGGGGTGCCTGGAAAGCGGACTTCCCGGCGCCCCAAACCACAGACTGTGTGCATCCGCGACAGAATTGCTTTTATACTGGTCGAAAAACGGGCGCGGCACCGGTGATCGCGGCGCCCTCGTGCTTAGTCAGAGGCTCCTAAACTCACAGGACGAGTACCCATGAGCATCGACTTCAGTCTGGTGAGCCATTCCGCTGCGGCGCTTGCGTACGCGGCCCTGGCCATCCTGGTTGGTTCCAAATACCTCAGGCGCAACACGGATCGCGCGCTCATGCTGGCCGCCATGGTGTCGACCATCTGGGGCGTGTCCCTTGTGAGCCAGATGATCTGGAACCAGCCCCCTTTCTTTATCCGCTACCTGCTGGAGCTGATTCGCGACGCCGCCTGGGTGGCCGTGCTGTTTGCGCTGATTCGCGACAGCAAGCGCTCCGGACACATTGCGACCACCCTGCGCCGGGTGCTGGGCACCGCAATCGGCCTGCTCATCCTGACACTGCTGACCTGTGGCGCCCTTGAATACGCGCTGGGCTGGCAACTGCTGGACGGCAAGACCAAGGTCGTCGGCCAGATTGCCGTGTCCTTACTTGGGGTCTGCCTGATCGAACAGATCTGGCGTAATTCCCTTTCCTTCGGCCGCTCGAGCATGAAGTACCTGTGCATCGGGATTGGCGGCATCTTCGCCTATGACTTCTTTATGTATTCCGATGCCCTGCTCTTCGGCCAACTGTCGGATTCGTTCTGGAGTGCCCGAGGTGCCGCCAACGCCTTCCTGGCGCCGCTGTTTGCCGTCAACGTCATCAATACCCGCAAGCAACCGGTGGATTTCCAACTCTCCCGCAATGCCGTGTTCCACGTCGGGGCCATTGCCTTCGCCGGCGCCTACCTGATTTTCGCGGCCATTGGCGGCTATTACGTCCGGACCCTGGGCGGCGACTGGGGGGAAGCGCTTCAGGTCCTGTTCCTGACCGTCTTTCTCGTGCTGTTTACCGCGCTGCTCAGCTCCAGCCGGTTCCGGGCGCGGTTGATGATCTTCATCAGCCAGAACTTTTTTGACTACAAGTACGACTACCGGGAAGAGTGGCTGAAAATGACCCAGATTTTCGCCAACCTCACGGAAGATCCCCCGCTGCCCGAGCGAGTCGTGCGGATCATGGCGGATCTGGTGGAAAGCAACGCCGGCGCGCTCTGGGTAAGGGACGAAGACGGTAACTACGTGCTGCACACCACGGTCAACCTGACACCGCCCAGACACACCATGATCGACCGCGACGCCAACATCGTCAGCTTCTTCAATGAAAAGGAATGGATCATCGACCTGTCGGAATACCACATCGATCCGATCCGCTATGAACTGCTGGAAATACCCGACGCCATCCTCAAATTCCCCGATGGCTGGCTGGTGATCCCGCTGTACCTGGGCGATGAGCTCTACGGGGTCTGCCTGGTTGGGTCGCCCTACGCCAAAGTGGAGCTCAACTGGGAAAACTTCGACCTGATCCGGGTCGTGGCTCGCCAGACCTGTAACGTTTTGGCCCAGGCCGATGCCCAGAACCGGCTCTCACGGGCGATGCAGTTCGAGGCAGTTTCCAAGGCGTCCGCCTTCATGGTGCACGACCTCAAAACCATGATCGCCCAGCTCTCGCTCCTGGTAAAAAATGCGGAAAGGCATCGCGACAACCCTGAGTTCATCGACGACATGATCCGCACCACCGAGCATGCGGTGACCAAACTGTCCGGCCTGGTGGACCATATTCGCAGACCCGCCACGAACGAGATGCCGGTCCAGCCGATCGAACTCGAATCGATGCTGGAAGAATTGGCGCATCACCATACCCGCAGCGACCCCAAACCCGTTTACCATCCTCCCGGCGAACCGATTTGGGTCCGGGCCGATCCCGAACAGCTGCGCAGCGTCATCGGTCACTTGATCCAGAATGCGCAGGACGCCACCCCACCCACTGGTGAAGTCACCCTGAACCTGAAGAAAGGCTCCGATCACGTGGTGATTTTTATTCAGGATACCGGCGCCGGCATGAATGAGGACTTCATCAAGATGAAGCTGTTCAAGCCGTTCGAGAGCACCAAGGGACTGGCCGGCATGGGCATTGGCGCCTATCAGGCGCGGGAATACGTTCGCCAGATCGGCGGGAACATCGACGTCACGAGCGAACCGGGAGTGGGTTCCTGCTTTTCGGTCCGGCTGCCGCTGGGAAAGCCCGAAATCAAGCGGGGCAATCTCGATGAACCGCCCCAGCCGATTGCCGAGAATGCCTGACCGTGGGCCCCCAATCTGTTCACGAAACGACCAACGGTTAAATGTTTGTCAAATTTTTGTTCATTCTCGATGCATCGAGTGCATTACTGTTGATTTCCGTCAAAATACAGCCAGAATCAGTGTTACAGTATGTTAACAGACGGCGCCCAGAATAGCCGTCGGCGGTAAAGAAGAAAGCTCTCAAAGGTGTTCAGGGTTTTATCACCCAGCGCCCAATGTCACCGATCAGAAAAAAGGATTTGGTTCTGTCGTGAATAAGCGTCTATTGATTGTCGAAGACGATCCTGGCCTGCAAAGTCAGATGCGCTGGTGCTTCACCGACGATGTTGAAGTGGTCGTCGCCGGCGATCGCGAAGCGGCCCTCACCGCCCTGCGTCGATTCGAGCCTCAGGTCGTCACCCTTGATCTGGGTCTGCCCCCCGACCCGGGCGGCGCGAAAGAAGGGTTCGCCCTGCTGGACGACATTGTCCGCCTGTCCCCCACCACCAAGGTGGTCGTCGTCACCGGGCGCGAGGACCGGGAGAACGCCGTCCGTGCCATTGGCATGGGTGCCAGCGATTTCTACCAGAAACCGCTGGATCCGGACATCCTCACCTTCGTCGTCAACCGCGCCTTCCGGCTGGCCGAACTGGAACAGGAGAACCGGGAGCTCAGTCAGGGCCGTAATGGCACCTCGATCAAGGGTATCGTGGCCGCCAGCCCTCAAATGCTTTCACTGTGCAGGATGGTCGAAAAAGTGGCACCGGCCGATGTGACGACGCTGATTATCGGTGAAACCGGCACCGGCAAAGAACTGCTTGCCCGCGCCATTCACGACATGAGTCAGCGGGCGGGCCATACCTTCGCGGCCATTAACTGTGCCGCCATTCCGGAAAACCTGCTGGAAAGCGAGTTGTTCGGCTTCGAGAAAGGGGCCTTCACCGGCGCCACCCAGAGCAAGAAAGGCAAGATCGAGATGGCCAACGGGGGCACCCTGTTCCTCGACGAGATTGGCGACATGCCCATGCCGCTGCAGGCCAAACTGCTGCGGTTCCTGCAGGAACGGGTCATTGACCGGGTCGGCGCCGTCAACCCGATCCACGTGGACGTTCGCGTGGTGTGTGCGACCCACCGCAACGTGGAAGACCTGGTCTCCAGCGGCGATTTCCGCGAAGACCTCTACTACCGGATCAGTGAAATCACCCTCGACGTCCCCGCCGTACGGGAACGGGATGGCGATGCCATTGTCATCGCCCAGTCTCTGCTGAAGTCGCTGGGGCGGCAGCTTGATCGCCCCAATCTGGCCTTCTCGGAAGATGCCATGCAGGCCATCCAGAGCTACAGCTGGCCCGGGAACGTTCGGGAAATGATCAACAAGATCAAGCGCGCCACCATCATGGCCGAAGGCAAACGCGTCACGGCCAGCGACCTACAGCTGCGATGCGACGATTTCGTCCATGACGGCAATGTGCTCAACCTGCGTCAGGTCCGCGAGGATGCGGAACGCTCTGCCATCAACCATGCCCTGAAAACCAGCAACTTCAACATGGCTCAGGCCGCCCGGTTACTCGGCATCACCCGCCCCACGCTCTACAACCTGACTGACAAGTATAAAATCGAGACATCACCCGCCGTTTCCGGTGCTTGATCGGCACCGGCGGCACGAAGGACGCCCCGTATCTGGATGACAAGGACCTGACAATGAAGTGGAAGACGTTGTTTCGCATTACCCTGCTGGCAGTCGCCTTTACCTCTCTGCTGACCGGGTGCAGTGACGACAAGGAAGAAATGAGCCAGCAGGAGCTGCAATACCTCAGCCATCTGGATCAGTCCCGTTTTTTCCAGCGTCAGGGTGAGCTCAAGGCCAGTACCCTTGAAGCGCGCAGCGCCATCGACCTGAACCCGCACAAGGTGGATCCCTATTTCATCATTATCGACAACCTGATCACTGCCGGTGACGCCGTCACCGCAGCTCGACAGGTCAAGGAAATCGATAAGCAGCTGCAAGAGAAAGGCACCACCGATAACGTCCAGAACCGTATCCAGCTCATCCTCGCCCAAACCCACCTCATGCGACAGGACACCGCGGCCGCGCTGAAGGCCCTGGACCAGTTAAAATCACCGGACCGGACCCAGCAGGTCCGGGCCGATTTGTTGCGGGGCGACGTTCAACTGGCTGCCAAAAATTACGACAAGGCGCAATCCGCCTATCAGAAGGCATTGGATTCCGACGCCACATCGACCCTGGCCCTGATTGGACTATCCAGGGTGGCAATGGCCCAGGGCAACGCTGATCTCGCCCGGCAAAAGATCAAGCAGGCGGAAGAGGTGGACGCCAACGACCCGGAACTGTGGCTCTGGAAGGCCCAACTGGCCCAGCAACAGCAGCAATGGGAGAAGTCCGAGGAAGCCTATATCCGTGCGCTTGAAGACATCGGGAAGTACGACATCATGACGTACCGGAAGTACACCACGATCTCCTCGCTGGTGAGTGTGCTTCGCGAGGAAGGCAAATCGTCGGAAGCCTTTGTCTACGAGGAAATCCTGGCCAAGTCGGCGCCCGGCACCATCAAGAGCAATTTCGACGCCGCACAGGAAGCCTATCGTAAGGGCGATCTGGAAGGTGCCGCCCGCTATCTGAACGAAGTGCTGAAACAGGCCCCGAACCACGTCCAGAGTTCCATTATGCTGGGCATGATCCGCTTCCAGCAGGGGCGCGTCGAAGAAGCCAAAGAACTGCTTGAGCCGATCAGCCAGATCCAGGACTCCCCGGCCGCCAGCAAACTGCTGGCCGCCACCCAATTACGCCTGCAGCGTCCGGAGGAAGCCCGCAAACTGCTCGAGAATCTGGACGACAAACAGACAGACCCCGGTGTCCTGGCGCTGATCGGCATCGCCCACCTGGCCAGTGGTGATAACGAGGCCGGTCGCAAGTACATTGAGAAAGCGCTTGAACTCGACCCGGACAACCACGACCTGCGTCTGCGGTACGCCAACTACCTCGTTGAACAGGGCGATACCGACACCGCCATTGCCCAGGCCGAAAAGGTTATGGAAGCGCAACCGGACAATGACCAGGCACGCCAGCTGATCATCAATGCCTATGTCCGGGCCGGCGATACCCAGGCCGCTGAAGAATCCGCCAGCGCCTGGGTCAAGGAACAGCCGGACAACGTCACTGCGCTGCTCGTCAGCGGTGGCCTGGCGGCCCGCGCCGGTGATGCACCTCAGGCCCGACAGTACTACAACCAGGCGCTGAAACTGTCAGACAGCGACCCCCGCGCCAACAACGCACTGGGTGGCCTGGCCATGAGCCAGGACAACACAGACGAAGCCAGCCGCCAGTTCAAGGCCGCCATCGCCAAGGCGCCGGATAACCGAGCAGCCATTCAGGGCCTGGCCCAGGCCACCTCGCCCGCTCAGCTGCAGGCTTACCTGGCTCAAGTCGCCAAGGACCATCCTGAGGCTGTTGCTCCCAAGCTGGCCCTGCTCGAACTGGCATTGCGCGCCAATAACATCAATCGGGCTGACGAACTGTCCGCCGCCCTGCTTGAGCCGGTCAGCGAGAATGAGCTGTCACCGCATACCGGCGCTGTGGCCAACGTTTACGGTTCGGTCGCCGGCAACAAGCTGAAAACCGACGACAAGCAGAACGCCCTTGCGATCATGAAACGGGCGCAAGTCCTGTTCCCGGACAACGAAGCCATCGCCCTGCAGACCGCACAGGTCTACTTCGAGATGGACAATGAGAAGGCCGCCCGGGATATCCTCAAGGAAGCCCGCCTGAAACACCCGGATTCACCCCAGCCCTATGTCGTCGAAGCGGCGCATGAAAAGGACAAGAAGCGTTACGGCAAAGCGGCGGATCTCTATGAGCTGGCCCTGGCCAAGGACAACTCACCGCAGCTGACCCTGCTGTTCGTTGACGCCCTCGGAGAAAGCCAGCAGGAGCTGCGGGCGATCAAGGCGCTTGAAAACGGTATCGAGGACCATCCCGGAAACGAGGCCCTGCAAATGCGGCTTGCCATGGCCTATCAAACACGTGGTGATGCCCAGAAAGCCATGGACGCTTACCAGCAAGTCCTGAGCACCTCGCCCCGGAATGTGGTGGCCCTGAACAACCTGGCGTGGCTGTACCACGAATCCGGCAAGCAGGATGCCCGCCAGCTCGCCGAAAAAGCTTACAACCTCAAACCGGACTCCGCGGCGATTGCCGATACCTACGGCTGGATCCTGTTCCAGCAGGGGGATCACAGCGGGAGCCTGCCCGTGCTTGAGAAAGCCTACAAGCTGTCACCGCAAACCACTGAAATCGCACAGCATCTTGCGGAAGCCTACAAATCGACAGGACGTCAGGACGAGGCTGAGAAGATACTGTCCAAGCTCTAATGCCGCGTTATGCGACTTGTCGAACGGCTTTACAACGCCGTTCGGCAAGTCAAACGTAACTTTTTGATTTCACTCTCCGTACGCCCCATGGCATGTAAATCGCAGCAATTGTCTTCCTCATGTAGTTGGCAGGAGGAGGCTCCGCCATGCGTATCCCGACCAATGGACTGGTACTTGCCTTGTCAATGGGAATGCTTTCTGTGGGGGCAAGTGCAACGGTCATCACAGCCACCGACATCGCCTCTGGCTATGGCGGCGGTTTAACCTTCTCCGCCACAGGCGGTGAGCTAGGCACTAAAACAGAACACGGTATAACGGCCGCCGGCGTTGGTGTCGCAGGCGATTCCGGCACCAATGAAATCGGATTGCGGGAAAGCCTGACCGCCAGCTCGTCATCCGGCTTCGTTCTCGGTGGCTTCTCCCTCGCCTTTCTCTACGACGGACCGGAATTCGGAGACGTCGAAGAGATCGCCCGGATTACCGCCACCTTCCTGGATGGCAGCTCCAGCGTTGCCGTGCTGAAGAATGTCTACCTCAATCCAGGTGATGATTTCGTAACGCTGACCGTCGACGGCGATTCGAGCATGTCTCCCCTGGCCGCCAGCACCGCGGTCTTCGGCTCGCCGGGAACGGTCGATGTCGGCGCCATTTTCGGGAAGAACCTGATCGGTTCGCTGACCTTTGACGCGCTCTACTCGAACACGTGCGGCACCGGTAAATGCAATAACCAGAGCGACTTCTCGATCTTCCAGATTATCTCGGTACCCGAGCCCGCCAGTCTGGCGCTGTTCGCTCTCGGGCTGGGTGGCCTTCTTACGTTCCGAAGACGCCGTTAAACAAAAAGAAGACCGAAACGGCCCGCCTTGTGCGGGCCTGTCTCCCCTATTGTCCAGGCAAATTGTTGCTCATCATTTAAACGAATAACGTGCCTCTCTAAAGATCAAAAGATTCCTAAATCCACGTGGCAGGGCCTTTCTGCGGGAACGATACTTTGTGTAACTCACTCTCCTGACGCCAGAACTCCGTCAAGGTCACAGTGATGGGTTCAGCGTCCCTGGTGGGTTCGCCAAAAGGCGCGGGACGCCGGAATGGCCATCCCCATGCCAAGTTTGTACTCGATTCGGGTGACGACTTATGCATAACGCAAAGGTTTTGCTGATAGGTAGCACCATCTTATTTATCCACGGTTGCCAGATGTGGCCCTCCCAGGTCGGCGAACTCCCGCCACCCGCGGCCTTGCCGGCAACCAGTGAGCCAGGGAAAGTGCAGTTCAGGATCTGGACCGGGATCACAGGGTCTGATGTCTCCGACCTGACCAGCATCAACGCCTATCCCGACAACCCCAACACCACCAAAGAGTTGACGTCTCTGGACAATCCCGGGGGGCTGGGGAATTACTACGGAAGTTTGGTGCGGGGTTACATTGAGCCCCCGACCGATGGTGAGTACACCTTTTATGTCTCGGGTGACGATGAAACCCAATTCTGGTTCAGCACCAACGAATCGCCTTCCAATGCTGAAATCATTGCATCAGTGCCGAACTACACCACCCCGTACAACTACACCAAGTACTCGTCCCAAACGTCAGGCACGCAGGTACTCCAAGGGGGAAAGCGCTATTACTTTGAAATCCGCCACAAACAGGGTTCAGGAGGTGAGCATTTCGCCGTAGCCTGGTCTGGGCCGGGCATTTCCCAGGAAGTCATCTCCGGCGACTATCTATACAGTGAAGGCCAATCCGGTAACTATGAGGATCAATCCTCTGCCGAGGCCTATACACTCGGGTATCGGGTTGGCTATTTCGACAGCACCCAGGGGCTTTCCTTCAATCCCGAGTTCCCGCCACTGGATAACGATTCAGACGGCCTCTACGACAACTGGGAGACCGTCAACGGCCTTGATCCATCCAACTCCAACGACGCCGACACCGATCCCGACGGCGACTTCCTGACCGCCGCCGACGAGTTCCTGATCGGCACCAAGGAAAACAACGCCGATACCGACGGAGACGGCATTCCTGACGGCCAGGAGTTCGCTTACAACCTGAATCCGCTCAATGGCAGCGATGCCGCCCGGGATGCAGATGGCGACGGCTACACTAACCTCCAGGAATACCAGGCCGGTACCGACCCGAATAACAGCGATGACGTGCCGGAAGAAACCGGAGGCGGATCAACCGCACCGACAACCAACGGCTTCGTGGGCCAATACTTTACCGGCATGGCGTTCGATGACTTCGTTGCCACCCGTCAGGACGCCACCGTCGACTTCGACTGGGGATCCGGCTCTCCGATGAGTGGCATCGGCAACGATGGGTTCAGCGTCCGCTGGACAGGGATCTTTACCGCCCCGCACAGCAGTGGCAGCCGAGACTACGAATTCAATCTCAGCACCGATGACGGCACGCGGCTCTACATCAATGGCGAACGTGTGATTAACGACTGGTCCAATCACGCCACAGAGACCTTCTCGTACACCCGCAGTATGCAAGCCGGTGAGTCGGCCAACATCAACATCGAATACTACGAGAATTCCGGTGATGCCGTGGCGCAGTTCTCCATCGTCGATCAGTCCAATGGCAACACTGTCGCCCAGGAAAGCACGATCACTGCGCCTGATCCGGACGCGTCGAGCACCCAGGATTCCGATTCAGACGGGATCCCGGACACCTGGGAGCTCAGCTACGGCCTGAATCCCTGGATCAACGACGCTTCACAGGTCAACAACGGCAGCAGTGTTACCAACCTGGACGCCTACCAGAGCGACCTTAACCCCTGGACGCTGGAATCCACATCAGCCGGTACCGGAGGTGGCACAGAGCCTGAACCGACACCACCGCCAACGACCACTGGCAACGTCACCCTGTCCTGGACAGCGCCCTCCACTCGTCTGGATGGATCGTCCATCGCCTTGAGTGAGATTGATCACTACATCATCAATTACGGCCAGGAGTCCGGCAATCTCGGGCAGACCCAGGAAGTCGACGCCGGCACGACCAACTACACGTTCGACGGACTTTCTTCGGGCACCTGGTACTTTACGGTACAAACCGTGGACAGCAACGGCCTGATCAGTCCACCTTCGGACGAAGTGTCCCAGGAGGTTCAATAAGCTGGATCACTGGCGCTCAAGGTACACATCGTCGATATAGTCTTGCGCCCGGTCCCGAATGCCGGGCGCAATTTTATCCAGCGCAGTCTGCCCATCACAGTCGTGACAGCGAACGGCGACCACCAGCAGGGATGCGTCCGTGCGCCGGTTGAAAGCCCCCGGCAATTGCGCCAGCTTGGCCTGCAGTTCGCTGGTTTCCCAGCGACCTTCGACATAATAGGCGTAAGCGATGTAAATCGGTGTGGCGTCGTTATGGGCTGAGATGGTCACACCGGCCATCGCCGACTCGCCCTTGGGCCCGACATTAAAGGCCTGACTCGGAAGAAACGCCTCGCCATCGTAGATGTGATTGCCGTATTGAATCACTTCTCCGCCCTGCCTCTGATAGTCGTAGCTGTAGAGACCGACAAAGTAGTGTGGAAGCTGCTGCCCCTGTCCCTCGCTCTCAAGCGTTCCCCGCCGTACGTAGGTTTGCTCGAAAGAACGATCCGGTCGCTCCACGATCGGATGCCAGGCCGCCAGACCGCTACCGAACAGTGGCAACCACTCGGTGGAATCAAAAACATCCAGTCCGCGATGCTGAACGTCCGTACTGACGTTACCCGCCCTGGAAATCGTTCCCGGCCAGAACGCAATCGCAAGCAGGATCAGGGGTATGGCGGACGTCGAGAGTCCAGCCAGCGCCGAGCGCCCCGTCCCGGAAGTCTTGACGCTTTGCGGAGCGTCCTGCGGAGCCGCTGCGTCTTCACGCTTCTCCAGCCAGCGCGCAAAAACGAAGACAGGCACCAGCGTCGCCGCAAACACCCACCAGCCAAACGTATCGTGATGGTTGACCAGCGACGACGTCATCTTGGTGGCATAGCCGGTGTGGATGATCACAAACACCCTCACCCAATTCGCCACCAGCGCCAGGATGGCTCCAAAACTGATCAATGCGATGCGTGCCCGGACGGTGGCAAGATTGAGCTCGCTGTACAGAAAGGTCAGCGTCAGGCCGACCAGCAAATACCGCAGCCCCGAACAGCCATGGGCAATCTCAAAGGCGCCAATTCCCGGGAAGTAAACAAACACGCCCTCGACGACGAAGTTGATGCCCAATTGGGAAAGAAACAGCTGGTTGACCGCCACCGTGATCAGCTGCAGGTACCACGCGAGGTAGTCCCAGAAGGGAATCGCGAAAACGATCAGACCAATGGGGATCAGGAAAGGGATCGTCTGACGCCAACCCCATTGGACCAACAAGCCGGAGAATAGAATGGGCAACAGCATGACCTGCTGAACCGCCTCAATCCGGAGCATCCCGCCAATGCCATACAGGACGGCCGATAGGACCAGCGGCACCAGCCAGGGCCAGTAGAACCCGGCCACCGGACGAACCCGGCGCAACTTCTGAACGGTCAGGTACAGGCAAACGGCGAACAGAATCAGGCCGTGGGAATAGGCCTCATCCCATTTCACCCACCGTTCGGCGATGCCGGCCAATATGGGATAGGTCCCGGCGACAAAGGCCAGCAGAAAAACAACCGGCGACCACACCCTGATACCTGATACCGCGTTCCCTCGATCCATCTTCAACATCCCAACCCGTTAGCGCCTGAAAGCCGACGTACGATGCCGCTTCCACGAGACTGTTTACTGTTGTGGTTTGACCCGGTAAAGCCACTTGTAGAAAGTCGACCGGACCAGCATTAACGACACCAAAGTCACGCTGTCTGTCGCAATATGCTGCTTATAATTACTGTTTTTCCCCTGCCCTGCCAACAAATCGAAACAGGCTATGTCCGGGTCCATGAAAGCATCCTCGATGGCGTATCCGAGATGCAATGACCCGAACGCCAGCTTACGGTGAAAACCTTCGACAAAGCCGGACTGGAGGTTGTAGGTGCGCCCTTTAAACCGGACGTTATAGAGCACCGAGACGGCCTTCCCGTCAATTTCCATCACGGATAGCTCCGGTACTCCATCCTCGTCCGTCAGTCCATCGAGGAACCGACGGTGGAACAGCAAGCTCTCCCGTCCAAAACAGGGTGTCCCCCACCGTTCGGCATGGAAGTCGTTCAGCCGCTCAAAAAAAGCCGCCGGATCGCTTGTCCACACGTTCCGGATTGAAAGGTCACCCAGAGATTCCAGAATCTTGCGCCGGTTATAGAATCGAAGCCGGGTGTTGCTTCCCAAACCAGCGACATAGGCCTGGAAATCACCCGATGTGCGAACCTGATAGGCGACATCGCTGGCCACCTCCCGGCTGTCGAGTCCCCACTCCTCCGCCAGCTGCTTCAGAGCCCGATGATCAGGGCCGTCCTGGACGATGTCCCGGAAAACAGCTTCAGACCAGGGCGTCTCCAACAATGCACGATACGGCCCCATGTCGCGTTCCGCACGTTCCAGGCCAGGCTCGATCAAACCGTTGTATTCCGTGCGCGGCGTCGAAAGCCGGCGATAATTGGTGCCCACAAACTGCAGGCAGCGAATCGGGAAAATACCGCGAAACCTGTAACGATCCGTATACAGACCAGACACGTCACCCTGGCCGGAACGGACCAGGCTGAAACCGGCCGTATTCCCCCACACCGACCACCAGGCATCCTGCCATGCACGGGTTTGAAACAGCGTCATAGCAAGGCGTCATCCTTCTGCATCGAGCCGCAATCCTTGTCGAAAAAACTTACATGAGTGTCGTTTTTGCAGACAGAAAATGCAGGTTATCACACTGTAATCCCTACACGATCTGCCCGTTTGGCATTCTATATGCGATTCCGCCCGTGTGGAGTGTCTGATCCGTCGGGAGGTTCTGTCCAAATGAAACAATTACTCGGCACATTCGCCAAAACGCCCGGAGATAACAAGAGAGAAATCCGGCTTTGGGCCTGTTTCCAATACCTGATGCGCTGGTTCCTGCTTGCGTTCATGCTTGGCCTTTCCGGCTTTGCCACAGCGGCGCCTTCGCTTCTGGTCAGCTCGTTTCCCGATCGGTCATCCCCGGCCAGTTTGAGCGGCATGGAACTGACCGATGACGTTTATATCTTCGCTGCTCCTATAGACGGCATTCGACGAGTCGAGTTCTATTTCGATTCTCCGCCACCCTCCACGTTGTTCAAGCGGGAAAACATCGCGCCTTTCGATCTGGGTGGTACGGCCGACAATGACCTGGCACTCCCGTTCAATACCAACGCGATCAACGATGGACAGCACACGCTGTATGCCCTGGTGACCTATACCAGCGGCGCCACAGAAGTGCTGTCGGCTGCATTTACGGTCAACAATGCCGTACCCCAGCTCGAATTCTCGAACGCCAGCTTCAGCTTCCTGGCAACCGAAAACGACACCCAGACCCAATCGGCGAACGTGTCGCTGGAAACCAACCAGAGTGCGAACGCTGATTTCTCCATCAGCGACGACGCAAGCTGGCTCAGCGTCAGCCCCTCATCTGGCACCACACCCGACGTGCTGACTCTTACCGCTTCGCCCAACGGCCTTGCTCCGGGCTCATATACCGCCAACGTGACCGCCACAGCGAACGGCTATGCCAGTGATTCGCTGACCGTCGTCCTTGAGATCGTACCTGACGACAGCAGCCTCTATCCCATCGTCTACAGCCTGGCTGCCGATCGAAGCGGTGCGAATGGACTGCAGGGGGCCACCGTCTCAGGTGATGTGTACGTGTTCGTGCCGGACAACCAGTCTATTACGCGGGTTTACTTCTACATCAATGACCCGCTCAAGACCGGCGCCCCGGCCAAGAAGGAAAACCTGCCTCCCTACGACTTGGCTGGCACCACAGCAACGGATCTGGCCATCCCGTTCGATACCACCTCGTTACCCGAAGGCAACAACACGTTGACGGCCGTCGTCCTTGCCAAGGATGGAACGACGCATGAAACCACCGTCTTTTTCACGGTGTCCAACGACTCAGCAACGTTGAATTTCGCACAAACCAGCCTCGCTGGATCACGCCCTGTAGGCAGTACCGACGTCCTGCAACAGAATGTGAACCTGACCAGCAGCGATAATTCGGGCGCCCCGTTCGATATCACATCGAATGCCAGCTGGCTGACCTTCAGCGCCAATTCAGGCACCACGCCGGCGACCATTACCGTAAAGGCCTCGCCGGATGGACTTGCTGCCGGTAACTACACCGGGAAGCTGACCGCCGACGCAGACGGCTACATCGCTGGCGAGCTGGTTTACACGCTGACGATCACGGATGACCCGGATACCCTCGTTGCCAGCCCGTCCAGCCTGGTCTTTTCCGGCACCCCGGGCTCCACGATCGCGTCCCAGACGCTGAACATCACGCATTCCAACAGTGAATCCCACGCCTTTACCGTCAGCACCAACATGCCCTGGCTGCAAGCCTCACCGACCTCCGGCAACACACCAGACAGCATTCAGGTGAGCGTCGATGGCACCGGCCTGGCGTCGGGCAGCTATGGCGCCACGCTGACCATTACCGCCAGCGGATTCCCCAACGTGGATGTTCCGGTCACGCTTAACCTGACCAGCAACGACAAGTGCGCCCCGGTGGTCTGCACCGACGTCAAGGTGGACCTGCCCTACCAGCTCACGTTCACCGAAAGCCAGGGCCACCTCATGGACAAGAACGGTCTGGGCACCGGCTTTACCTGGGTGGACCAGCCCTCAGCCGGCACCGGCTATATCCCGGACAACCTGGAGATGAACTTCCTGGATGGCGTACTGAATCTGACCACCACATCGGGCATCCAGTACCTGTCCAACAATTCCCAGGATAACGCCCTCGGCGTGGGCTTTGCCGCCCCCAACCAGATCACCCGCATCACCACACAGCTCAAGAACGTGCCTACCGGCACCGGCAACTATGAGCAGGCGGGCCTCTGGTTCGGCACCGACGAAGACAACTACATCAAGCTGGTCATCATCTCCCGACCGGAAGGGCCACGCCTGCACTACCTGATGGAAATCGGTGGGCTGACGGCCGTCGAACGCACCGTCGCTGCCGGCGATCTGTACGGGAAGGACATCACCTTCATGATGGTCGTCAACCCGTATACCCGCACCGTCGAAGTCCACTACGCCATCGAAGGCGGGACCACTAACCAGTTAGCGACGCTGTCGCCACCGGATGAATTCTTCAGCTTTGATGCCGCCGGTATCGATCCGGAAATCGGAACGCGCAGCTTCGCGGGTATCTTTGCCACCAACCGCGGCAGCGCAACACCGCAGACCTACCAGTTCGACGAATTCACCCTGGAAGTCGGCGGCACTCCGGAGTCACCGTCCTCCAGCCTCGACTTCGTGCGTAAGAACTACAACGTCGACTACCCGACCTCCATGGTCTGGGGCCCCGATGACCGCCTGTACGTCGCCCAGTTGTTCGGTTCGGTGGAAGCCCTCACCTTCGATGACGACTTCAACATCATCGACCAGCAGACCATCACGTCCCTGCAGGACGCCATCGGCCCGCGTCTGACGCTGGGTATTACCGTCTCGCCGACATCCACTGCCAGTAACGTCGAGCTGTGGCTCGCGCACTCCAGCCCATCGGTCGATAACGGCGAGCCGAATTCCGGCATGGTCAGCCGTCTCTACGGCCCGAACTTCTCCCAGGTCCAGCACGTGATCACCGGTCTGCCCAGGGCGAAGGCCAACCACTCCATCAACTCGATCCACTTTGGCGCGGACAACCGGCTGTATATCGCCATGGGGGGCAATACCGGCGCTGGGGCTCCGAACAACTCGAACTCCGAGTTCGGCACCATGCAGGAGCAGCCGCTCAGCGCCGCCATCCTGGTGGCGGACGTATTCGCCGCCGGTTTTGACGGCACCTGCGCCAACACCAGCGATATCTTCGGGCCACCGCCCTGCGACGTGCAGACCTACGCCACCGGTCTGCGCAACAGCTATGACTTCGTGTTCCACTCCAACGGCAAGATGTACGCTACCGACAACGGGCTTGGCGTCACCGGCACCTATCCGCCCACGCCAACACCGCCCTGCCTCGGCTTCGGCGATACAGCCAGCTACCTCAATGGCGGCGACAACCCGGGCGTCCAGCCTGACCTGCTGCACCTGGTCAACGAAGGGGACTATTTCGGGCATCCGAACCCGTACCGTGACGAGTGCGT
Organism: Marinobacter sp. NFXS9; assembly: GCF_040148665.1. Taxonomy (NCBI): domain Bacteria; kingdom Pseudomonadati; phylum Pseudomonadota; class Gammaproteobacteria; order Pseudomonadales; family Marinobacteraceae; genus Marinobacter; species Marinobacter sp. NFXS9. Next base: position 706,004 of record NZ_JAGDDW010000001.1, read on the forward strand.
CTTCAAGGACGGCCACTACCAAGGCGTCGCGCCGCTGCCCAACTATGTCGAGCCGTTCTTCAACCTGGGGGATCACAAGTCCGCCAACGGCATCATCGAGTACAAGGGCGCCACCGGCTGCGTCGGCGATTTCCTCAACGGGCAGTTGCTGATTGCCGATTACTCCATTGGCGACGACGTCTTCCGCGTTCAGCTGAGTGAGGACGGCAACAGCGTGATCGAAGGCACGCCGCTGATCACCGGGTTCAACGATCCGCTGCCTCTCGCGCAAACGCCGAATGGCGTCATCTTCGTCGGCCAGTTCGGTGGCGATAAGCTCACGTCACTGCAGCCGGTCAGTCTCGGATGCTGGGGGAATGACGCCAACCTGCCGGTCAGCATTCTGGATGCGGCGGGTGCGGCGATCGGCGACAAGATGTACGTCGTCGGCGGCAAGAACAGCAACGGCCACCTCACCAGCCTCTGGATCTATAACGCCAGCAGCAACAGCTGGAGCCAGGGCGCCAACCTGCCGGGCGTGGGTGTCGAGAACGCTGCCGTCGTCGCCCACAACGGCCAACTGTATGTCTTCGGCGGCTCGACCGAGCCCTTCTCCGGCGCGGTCAGCAACGCTGCCGTCTACAATCCGGGCAGCAACAGCTGGACCAGCCTGCCGAACATGCCGACCGCCCGTGGTGGAGCCACTGCTCAGGTCATCAACGGGGTCATCTATGTGGTGGGTGGCATGAACAACAGCGGTGCGTCCCTGGCCACGGTCGAGGCGTACACCCCCGCCAGTGGTACCTGGCAAACCGTCACGCCGCTCCAGACACGGCGTGACAACCCCGGTTCGGCCGTCCTCAACAACGAGCTGTACGTGTTCGGCGGCCGTATCCGCAATGCGGACGGTTCAACGATTGACCCGACGCTGGTCAGCATGGAGAAATACTCGCCGGCAACTGGCACCTGGACCGGCCAGACACCCATGCCTACCGGGCGCCGCGCCATGGCCGTCGGCACCGCGAACGGCCGCATCCAGGTCATCGGCGGCGAGCAGAACCCGGACAGCCCGTCGGGCGTGTTTGAGCAGAACGAGGAATACGACCCGGCCACCCAGACCTGGCGCAGCCTGGTCAAGATCCCGAGTCCGCGCCATGGACCGGCCTCCGCCACCATCAACAACAGCGTGCACGTTGTGGGTGGCGGGCTGTCCACCGGCACCACCTTCAGTACGCTGCATGAGGTGCTGAGCTTCTAACACCACCCGCCAAGCCAAAGGGGCTGATCGCAGGATCAGCCCCTTTTTACACTATCTTCCACCCTTAGCCAGATAAACGACAGCAAGCAGAAGCATCCCCCCCCCCCGACAAACGCAAAAACAGTTGGCATGACAGCCCATCGTGAGACCGATTACGCCGAGTGCAACCAATATTGAATCTGGTGGTTCAATCATTGGAGTTCCCACTACTGCCGTCGCTACTCGTTGGCACCACGCCGCTGCCCGGCAAGAATCAAGGAAACCATGCACAGTGAAAATAAAGTGAACGGAATAATGACCTATGCTTTCAAACTTTTCGCCTTTGGCTCATGCACCTCGAACGTCAGCTTTAGGCGTTTGACCGCAAAGTCCGTTTCGACTTGTTCGGAGGGTATCTTGGGCAGTAAAGCGCGAACGCCACAATGGCACCTGCCAGCGGCGCGGGTAATCAGGCCATCGCGGCCTCACGCAAATTCGGCACACTGTCTTCCATCTTGTCCTCCAGACTGTCCCACGGGAATTCTGCAATCTTTTTCATGTGCTCGGGATACCCTTCCCGCTTCCACCAGTCCAGATCCAGTGTGACCCAATAGTCTGCAGGTCGACCCCGCTTACCGGCGGCATCATAGGCCGCGGTTGTGGGGTCGAGGGACCGGTAGGCTTCCAGGGCAGGAATGTCCGGCAGGGGCTGGCTCACGTCCATATAGCGCTGCAACTGGTCCCAGACGGCATAGAGCTCGATCTTTCGTCCCTGCGGAACAGTAGCCACCTCCGTTTGACGCCCTCGATAACGGTGCCGCAGAACCAGTTTATAGCTCACCGGGCCATTGGGCTGGACGTGATAGGCGATATAAGGATCGAACTCGATGAAGGGGGCCTCGAAGGTTTCTTTGCCCCAGTAGGTGCGGAATTTGATTTTTCCCGCCGTACGGAAAAAGCCGCAACCGAGATCGCGAACTATGATCTCTGGATAGCGCTCCAAGAGCCACTTGAAAGGATAGCGAAAAAAGAGATGGAGGCTTAAAAGCCCCAAAATTGGCCATGAATTCAATTTTAGAGCGAGCACGAAATCCACGACAAAAATCGAGATAAGAAATGTGACAACGCAACTGAATGCAAAAATACCGAAAATAATCCTGTCAGTCATGCACGTCGCGAACAATAGCACCAATTCCCAGCGCGTCTTTATCAGATTATTGGGCTTCGCTCGGTGATCCCACGGTGGCCCCACGAGGTTCATCTCACCACGCGCCCGATCCTGAAAATGCTCAACAACATCAGGATCGACATCAATATCCAAACCAGCATAACTGCCGGTCGGCAGCCGCTCGACAAAATTCAGCCCTTCCAGGGCGCGGGCAAATCCTCCCGGATCACTCAGGGGAGCCTGACTTGGCAAGGCATCGGAGCGATAGGCCGTTTCCGAGTATGAAGCCCCGCTATGTTCGGTCTTCTCAGGATCAGTCAAACCCCTGTTCCTCCACCATCTGTGATATCAGCTGTTTCCCCAATGCCCTCAAGATGCAGGCCAGGACTACAGTTGCTCGATATCCAGATCATCCATGGCGTGTGAAACCTTTTCGACGGAGACCTCAGTCAGGCCATCGCGGCCTCGCGCAAATTCGGCACACTGTCTTCCATCTTGTCCTCCAGGCTGTCCCACGGGAATTCTGCGATCTTCTTCATGTGCTCGGGATACCCTTCCCGCTTCCACCAGTCCAGGTCCAGTTTGACCCAGTAGTCCGCGGGTCGGCCCCGTTTGCCGGCCGCATCGTAGGCGGCGGTTGTAGGATCGAGTGACCGATAGGCTTCCAGGGCCGGGATGTCCGGCAGGGGCTGGCTCACGTCCATGTAGCGCTGCAACTGGTCCCAGTCGGCATAAAGCTCGTACCGCCGGCTATCCGGCACCGTGGCCACCTCGGTCTGGTGTCCGGAATACCGGTGGCGCAGGATCAGTTTGTTCTCCACTGGCCCATTGGGCTGAACGTGGTACGTGATGTAGGGATCAAACTCGATAAAGGGGGCTTCAAACGTCTCCTTGCCCCAATAGGTGCGAAACTTGATCGTGCCCGTTGTGCGGAAAAAACCGCAGCCCAGATCCCGAACTACAACTTCAGGGTGACGTTCCAGATACCAAGTGAAAGGGTGCCTAAAAAATAAATGGAGACCAATTAGGCCGAAGAATGGCCCCCAAAACAATCGTGTGGCGACCAAGAAATCCAAACCAAAAGCAACAACAAGTATAAAGGAAGCTACACAAGAGAAAGCAAAAATGCCAAAAACAAACCGGTCGGCAAGCCCCCCTGCAAATAGCAGTATTATTTGCCATCGTGTCTTGATCAGATTTGACGGCTTTGTCTGATGATTCCACGATGGCCCAGCCAGTCTCACCTCACCTGCAGCTCGCTCCTGGAAGCTTTCGACTACCTCTGGGTTCACATCAATGTCCAGGCCCGCATAGCTGCCCATGGGCAGCCGTTCAAGCGTGTTCAAGCCTTCCAGAGCCCGGGCAAAAGCGCCGGGGTCGTTCAGTGGTGCCTGCCGGGGGATGGCATCTGACCGAAAGGTGGTGTCCCGATAGGGGCTCGTCCCTTGTTCCACGCTGTCAGTGCATTCGCTCAATGTCGAGGTTCTCCATAACGAGTGAGATTTCCTGGGACTCGTACCGGCCCGAGGATCGTTGCCAGACATCCACCTCGAACGTCAGCTTTAGGCGTTTCACCGCAAAGTCCGTTTCGACATGTTCGTAGGGCGCCTGGGCGGTAAGGCCTCGGAGCTGGGCCTTGCCGACCATGAAATCGATGGCTTGACGGCGTTCGTCGTACCTGACTTCAATGGCTTGATGGAGGGCTCCCGTCGCTACCTTGCCAGCTTCCGATGGCGCGGGTAACAGCGGCCAATCAGGCCATCGCGGCCTCGCGCAAATTCGGCACACTGTCTTCCATCCTGTCTTCGAGGCTGCTCCAGGGAAATTCCCGGATCTTTTTCATGTGCTCTGGATACCCCTCCCGCTTCCACCATTCCAGGTCCAGCTTGAGCCAGTAATCCGCGGGCCGGCCCCGTTTACCGGCCGCATCGTAGGCGGCGGTTGTCGGGTCCAGCGGGCGATATGCTTCTAGGGCCGGGATATCCGGCAGGGGCTGACTCACGTCCATGTAGCGTTGCAACTGGTCCCAGTCGGCATAAAGCTCGTACCGCCGGCTATCCGGCACGGTGGCCACCTCGGTCTGGTGTCCGGAATACCGGTGGCGCAGGATCAGTTTGTTCTCCACCGGCCCATTGGGCTGAACGTGGTACGTGATGTAGGGATCGAACTCGATAAAGGGGGCTTCGAACGTCTCCTTGCCCCAATAGGTGCGGAATTTGATCTTGCCCGTCGTGCGGAAAAAGCCGCAACCTAAGTCCCGGACCATGACTTCCGGGTGACGTTCCAAGTACCAGGTGAAGGGGTATCGAAAAAAGGCATGGAGCCCCCAAATGCAAAGCATTGGCAATATCCCCTCATTAATTGAGGCCATAAACCCATGTGCGAAGAGAGAAACTAAATACATGAGAAATGCGCCAATAAAGAAAAGCCAAAAAACAAAACGGTCGGCAATCCCCCCTGCGAATAGCAATATCATTTGCCATCGCGTCTTGATCAGGTTTGAAGGCTTTGCCTCATGATTCCATGGAGGCCCCGCCAGTTTCATTTCACCGGCGGCTCGCTCCTGGAAGTTCTCGACCACCTCGGGGTTCACGTCAATGTCCAGCCCCGCGTAACTGCCAGTGGGCAGCCGCTCAAGCGTGTTCAAGCCTTCCAGGGCCCGGGCAAAAGCGCCGGGGTCGTTCAGCGGTGCCTGCCGGGGGATGGCATCGGACCGAAAGGTGGTGTCCCGATAGGGGCTATCCCCTTGTTCCACGCTGTCAGTGCATTCGCTCAATGTCCAGGTTCTCCATAACGTGTGAGACTTTACGGGATTCGTATTGGCCCGAGGCGCGTTGCCAGACATCCACCTCGAACGTCAGCTTTAGGCGTTTGACCGCAAAGTCCGTTTCGACTTGTTCGGAGGGTATCTTGGGCAGTAAAGCGCGAACGCCACAATGGCACCTGCCAGCGGCGCGGGTAATCAGGCCATCGCGGCCTCACGCAAATTCGGCACACTGTCTTCCATCTTGTCCTCCAGACTGTCCCACGGGAATTCTGCAATCTTTTTCATGTGCTCGGGATACCCTTCCCGCTTCCACCAGTCCAGATCCAGTGTGACCCAATAGTCTGCAGGTCGACCCCGCTTACCGGCGGCATCATAGGCCGCGGTTGTGGGGTCGAGGGACCGGTAGGCTTCCAGGGCCGGGATGTCCGGCAGGGGCTGGCTCACGTCCATGTAACGCTGCAACTGGTCCCAGACGGCATAAAGTTCGGTCTTTCGTCCCTGCGGAACAGTAGCCACCTCCGTCTGACGCCCCCGATAACGGTGTCGCAGAACCAGTTTATAGCTCACCGGGCCATTGGGCTGGACGTGATAGGCGATATAAGGATCGAACTCGATGAAGGGGGCCTCGAAGGTTTCTTTGCCCCGATATGTGCGAAATTTAATTTTTCCCGTCATACGGAAAAAACCGCAGCCGAGGTCGCGAACCATGATCTCTGGATGGCGCTCCAAGAGCCACTTAAAGGGGTATCGAAAAAAAAGATGGAGCCCGACAAGCCATACGAATGGCCATAGATACATCTGAACGGCAACGCCAAACCCCACCCCGAAAGCAATCATTGAGAGACAAGTTCCAATAACGGCTAACGCAAAAACGCAGAAAACAAAACGATCACCGAGCGCCCCCGCTAAGACTAGTATAAATTCCCAACGAGTTTTGATTAGGTCGGTAGGCATTGTTTCATGATTCCAAGTTGGCCCCGAAAAGTCCGCCGTTCCGCGCGCCCGATCCTGAAAATGCTCAACGACATCAGGATCGACATCAATATCTAAACCAGCATAACTGCCGGTAGGCAGCCGCTCGACAAAATTCAGACCTTCCAGGGCGCGGGCAAATCCTCCCGGATCACTCAGGGGAGCCTGACTTGGCAAGGCATCGGAGCGATAGGCCGTTTCCGAGTATGAAGCCCCGCTATGTTCGGTCTTCTCAGGATCAGTCAAACCCCTGTTCCTCCACCATCTGTGATATCAGCTGTTTCCCCAATGCCCTCAAGATGCAGGCCTGGACTACAGTTGCTCGATATCCAGATCATCCATGGCGTGTGAAACCTTTTCGACGGAGACCTCAGTCAGGCCATCGCGGCCTCGCGCAAATTCGGCACACTGTCTTCCATCTTGTCCTCCAGGCTGTCCCACGGGAATTCTGCGATCTTTTTCATATGCTCCGGATACCCTTCCCGTTTCCACCAGTCCAGATCCAGTGTGACCCAATAATCTGCAGGTCGACCCCGCTTACCGGCGGCATCATAGGCCGCGGTTGTGGGGTCGAGAGACCGGTAGGCTTCCAGGGCCGGGATATCCGGCAGGGGCTGGCTCACGTCCATGTAGCGTTGCAATTGGTCCCAGACGGCATAGAGTTCGATCTTTCGTCCCTGTGGAACGGTAGCCACCTCCGTCTGACGTCCTCGATAACGGTGTCGCAGAACCAGTTTATAGCTCACCGGGCCATTGGGTTGGACGTGGTAGGCGATATAGGGATCGAACTCGATGAAGGGGGCCTCGAAGGTTTCCTTACCCCAGTAGGTGCGGAATTTGATTTTTCCCGCCGTACGGAAAAAACCGCAGCCTAGGTCTCGAACCATAACTTCTGGGTTTCGCTCTAGATACCAAACAAAAGGGTATTTGAAGAAAAGTCGAAGTGAAATCAATATAGCTAGCGGCCATGCAATTTTTTGTACTGCACCTAAAAAGCCGATAGCCAATATTACCAATACAAACGTAAGCAAAAAGCTTGCGACTATAAAACCAAACATGACCGTATCAATCATGCTTGACGCAATTAGCAATATTAACTCCCAGCGAGTTTTCATAAGATTGCTTGGTTTGCATATATGATTCCACGGTGGCCCCGCCAGGTTCATTCCGCCATGCGCCCGATCCTGAAAATGCTCAACAGCATCAGGATCCACATCAATATCCAAACCAGCATAACTGCCGGTAGGCAGCCGCTCGACAAAATTCATCCCTTCCAGGGCGCGGGCAAACCCTCCCGGATCACTCAGGGGAGCCTGACGCGGCAAGGCATCGGAGCGATAGGCCGTTTCCGAGTATGAAGCCCCGCTATGTTCGGTCTTCTCAGGATCAGTCAAACCCCTGTTCCTCCACCATCTGTGATATCAGCTGTTTCCCCAATGCCCTCAAGATGCAGGCCAGGACTACAGTTGCTCGATATCCAGATCATCCATGGCGTGTGAAACCTTTTCGACGGAGACCTCAGTCAGGCCATCGCGGCCTCGCGCAAATTCGGCACACTGTCTTCCATCTTGTCCTCCAGGCTGTCCCACGGGAATTCTGCGATCTTCTTCATGTGCTCGGGATACCCTTCCCGCTTCCACCAGTCCAGGTCCAGTTTGACCCAGTAGTCCGCGGGTCGGCCCCGTTTGCCGGCCGCATCGTAGGCGGCGGTTGTGGGGTCGAGGGACCGGTAGGCTTCCAGGGCAGGAATGTCCGGCAGGGGCTGGCTCACGTCCATGTAGCGTTGCAACTGGTCCCAGTCGGCGTATAGCTCATGCCGCCGGCTATCCGGTACCGTGGCCACCTCGGTCTGGTGGCCGGAATAACGGTGGCGCAGGATCAGTTTGTTCTCCACTGGCCCATTGGGCTGAACGTGGTACGTGATGTAGGGATCAAACTCGATAAAAGGGGCTTCAAACGTCTCCTTGCCCCAATAGGTGCGAAATTTGATCTTGCCCGTTGTGCGGAAAAAACCGCAACCCAGGTCCCGGACCATGACTTCCGGATGACGCTCCAAGTACCAGGTGAAGGGGTGTCGAAAGAAAAGGTGGAGACCTATTAGCCAAAGAAGTGGCCAAACTGTAAACCGTGCAGCAAGCAGTGGATCCATTCCATAAAGAACTAAAAAGGGCAAACTCCCAAGACAAGAGAAAGCAAAAATACCAAACACAAACCGGTCGGCAAGCCCCCCTGCGAATAGCAATATCATTTGCCAACGAGTTTTAATGAGATTTGTTGGTTTAACCTCATGATTCCAAGGTGGCCCCGCCAGTCTCACCTCACCGGCAGCTCGCTCCTGAAAGCTTTCGACCACCTCTGGGTTCACATCAACGTCCAGGCCCGCATAGCTGCCCATGGGCAGCCGTTCAAGCGTGTTCAAGCCTTCCAGAGCCCGGGCAAAAGCGCCGGGATCGTTCAGTGGAGCCTGACGGGGGATGGCATCGGACCGAAACGCAGTGTCCCGATAGGGGCTATCCCCTTGTTCAACGCTGTCAGTGCATTCGCTCAATGTCCAGGTTCTCCATAACGTGTGAGACTTTACGGGATTCGTATTGGCCCGAGGCGCGCTGCCAGACATCCACCTCGAACGTCAGCTTTAGGCGTTTGACCGAAAAGTCCGTTTCGACATGTTCGGAGGGTGCTTTGGCGGTAAAGCCCGGAAGCTGGGCCTTGCCGATCATGAAATCGATGGCCTGACGGTTTTCGTTATACCTGACTTCAATGGCTTGAGAGACGTCTCCCGACGCTACCGTGTCAGCTTCCGACGGTGTGGCCAGTTGCCCCGAGTCCTTCTCGAGCGTTGTGGTGTCCCAGCCGCCAACACCGTTAATACCGTCAATGCGATAGCGGCGCTGGCTTTAGGTCAGCTCCAGTTCAATCTCGACCAGTGCGCCGGGGAGTGAGCCGCACTGACCAAAGCCACAGTCAGGCCATCGCCGCTTCCCGGAGATTAGGAACGCTTTTTTCCATCTTGTCTTCCAGGCTGCCCCACGGGAATTCTGCGATCTTCTTCATGTGCTCGGGATACCCTTCCCGCTTCCACCAGTCCAGGTCCAGTTTGACCCAGTAGTCCGCGGGTCGGCCCCGTTTGCCGGCCGCATCGTAGGCGGCGGTTGTGGGGTCGAGGGACCGGTAGGCTTCCAGGGCCGGGATATCCGGCAGGGGCTGGCTCACGTCCATGTAGCGTTGCAACTGGTCCCAGACGGCATAGAGCTCGATCTTTCGTCCCTGCGGAACGGTAACCACCTCCGTCTGACGTCCTCGATAACGATGTCGAAGAACCAGCTTATAGCTCACCGGGCCATTCGGTTGGACGTGATAGGCGATATAGGGATCGAACTCGATGAAGGGGGCCTCGAAGGTTTCCTTACCCCAGTAGGTGCGGAATTTGATTTTTCCCGTCGTACGGAAAAAGCCGCAACCGAGATCGCGAACCATGATCTCTGGATAGCGCTCCAAGAGCCACATGAAGGGGTAACGAAAAGTAATATGAAGAATTACCAAACCAAAAAACAATATTGAAAAAAGTTTCAATGTAATAAAAAAATCAGCAACGCATATGCCTATAAGAAAACTGCCTAAACAAGCGAACGAAAAAAAACCGAAAACGAACCTATCTCCAAGAGTACCGGCAAACATTAGTATAATTTCCCAGCGCGTCTTAATGAGATTAGCCGGCTTCCCTTTATGATCCCAGGGAGGGCCTGCCAAGTTCATTTCACCTTGTGCCCGATCCTGAAAATGCTTCACAACGTCTGGGCTAACGTCCTCGTCTAAACCAGCGTAACTGCCAGTAGGCAGCCGCTCGACAAAATTCAGCCCTTCCAGGGTGCGAGCAAAACCACCCGGATCACTCAGCGGGGCCTGGCGCGGCAAGGCATCGGAGCGATAGGCCGTTTCCGAGTATGAAGCCCCGCTATGTTCACTCTTCTCAGGATCAGTCAAACCCCTGTTCCTCCACTATCTTTGATCTCGACTGTTTCCGCATAGCCATTGAGTGGCGGACCTTGCCTATCCTTGCTCAATATCCAGATCTTCCATCGTGTGTGAAACCTTTTGATCCACATACGCTTCTCGGGAACGGTCCCAGACCTTTACGTTAAAACTCAGTGTCAGCTGTTTTACTTTGTACGTGGTCTCAACCCGCTCATCGCGGGACCGGGCAACCAATCCCGGCAGCTGTGCCTTGCCAATCATGAAATCGATCGCCTGACGGGTATCGTCATACCGGTCCTCAATCGCCTTGTAGAGAGGTTGGGATTGCGATGGGGTGTCCGAAGTAGACAACTGCTCTTCTTCGCTTTGCAGTGTTTCAGTGTGCCAGTAGCGAGAGCGATCATTCAGATTCTGGCGAACACGTTTCTGCTGGCAGGTGAGTTCAAGTTCAATATCAACCGGTTCGCCAGTGAGTGAAAATACGGGGCTGGCAAAGCTCAGCACCGCCGCCGCTTCATCCGACCACGCATCCAGCTTGTTTCTTTCAAGCCACCCTTTCAGATCCTGCCTACCTATCTGGACAAATGAGATAGGCGTCATCGCTTTTACCAATCCCAGATAGGCTTCCATCTCCGACTTGTAGAGTTTGCTTTGCTCGCCCCGGTCGCCAGAAAACGGTCCGGCGCGTAACCACTCGCTTACAGGGTCATCCATAACATCGTAACGGATGCTTTCACACCACATATAAGCGCCAAAACCAACTGCCAGAATCCATCCAGACGTTACAGTACCTGTCCACTCCGCGGCTAGGGCTAGCCGGCCGGGAAGGCTTCTCAAAACAGCTTGGACAGCTGTATGCTCGACCACACGGGTGGCGACTGGAGTGACGATTCGCGCTGCAATGATGTCGGAATTAACCATCGCAGCCGTTGCAGTCGTTTGAGCCAGCTTGACAAAGCCTTCACGCCGTCGACCGTTGTAGAAGAGTTTACCTGTATCTATCATCATCAAGCAGGTGAGGAACATACCGGCGCCCCAACCCAAAGCACCGAGCCTGTTTCTGGCAACTGCTTCCGCACTACCACTTCGTGCATTAATTTTATTTGCAATTAAATTAAAGCTTTCGGCATTGCCTCGTAGTGTTGCTACAAACTGCTTCTGCCAGTCGTAACGTGTTGGAAAATATGAAATCAAGTTGGCGCTACTGACGATTAAATCAGCAAATGCGCTAAACGCCCAAGTGGCACTCCACAGATCAGGTTTCTTACCAAACTGTTCAAACTTCGAAACTAGATTCCAGACATCAAAAATCGCCAATATACCGGGAAAGCCCATAGGATGAGTCGCAGACTGGTGTAGCCAATTCCCAACTCGGTTGTTCTGGATGCTGCCTTTGAACGCCCCCTCATCTGCAAATTGGTATGAACCAGCCGCTACCGCCCCAGACGTCAATGTCTTGCCTTGCTCGTCCACGGTTTCCAGGAAGACATACCACCGACCATCGTCAGCCCCCTCAAGTTGAACACGCGTGCGGCCCGGAATCGCCGCATCGGCAAATCCTTCAAACGCCCCCTTAATCTGTTCGGCCCGCACTTTGAAGGCGTTGCCGGACGCTTTCAGCTCTCGGGTGATCGTGGATAACCACCAGTTGGCGATGCTGCCTGCAATGGGCGATACGGTTCGGAAGGTGCTTCTCGTCAGTACGACCTGGGCCGTGGTATCCGGTGATTTTGCATCATCCTGCTTGTCAGCCATGTCACGCAGGATACTGGCCTCAAAGGTTTGCATATCCCTGCCGGCGTCTTCCAGCGCCTGGGCCATGTCTCTCAGTTTTGCCGGCGTTGCATCACCGATGCGCGACGCGTCGCTTGTTGCTGTATGCGGTAGCATCATTGGACCAAGAGGATGGTCGCCGGTCGCAATCGCCAACGCAAGAGACTGCGGTTCTTCGCCGCTGCTGCTGGCCGTTTCCTGGGGTAAACGAAGCGGATCGACGCCATCCATATTTAGCGATATGGCCTGCAGCAAGGCGTCGCTATGGAGCAGTCCGGCAATATCGTCGCCAGGCTCCAGCGAGAACAAGTCTCGCATGACCGAAGTCAGGTTCTCCGGGCGCTCGTCCCGCAACAACCGGGCAATGGCTCCCTGGGACTCGGCCAAGAACGCTCTTACAGCACGCCGCTCGAGATCGTACACCGTCCGTTTCAATCGCCCGGCATCGGTGTAATCAATACGGCTATCCATCCAGCTTTCTTCAATGTACAGCGGGTTCCTCGAACCGTCTGGAAAGGTTTCCCGACGGAAGCTGTTGTGGAACAGTTCCGCTGTGATGCCGAATGGGCGCTTCTTGATGTTGTTCACCATCGCAAGCAGGAATGCCATCGAGGCATTCACTTGCTGTGACAGATGCCGCGCCGCTTGCAAAGGGTCCCTCAAATGCAGCGTTAACAGATGCCTGCCCCGCAAGCTCCCCAGCACGTCCTGCCCTGCCTCAATATCCGGGATGTCTTCCCCGTTGAGGTGCAACAGGCGCCAACGCGGATACAATGACGGTCCACCGATATAGTAGTCCGCCTCAACAACATCCTGATCCTGTTCAATGGCATTGCGCTGTTCAATAAGTGCCTGGCGCGCTGACGACACCTTTGATCCATCCACGCTTATCAGCCATTCGCTCGTCTGGGGCACATCCATTTCCAGCGCATGGTCCCGTGCTCTCATGGGAGGAAGGTCGTCTATGATTTTCCAGTCGTTGTAGAGCGAACTGGGCTGGCGTTCGAGGAAGGCTTTTATCGCAGTGGCACCGCGGCACCGTTCCTTGAGATAGGTTTCGCTTCCTTCCAGTTCCGCGATGTAGGCTGGTGACCACTGAACTTCGCTGAACGCCAGGAAGACCTTGTCATAAACCGTCTTTCCCAATAGCTTGGCGGGGACATGGATGACATCCAGCTCAGGGCCCGTGGGTAACCGTTCGCTCTGCAATGTGCCGTCTTCGGAGCGAGCAGACGACAGATTCGTATCCTTAAAGGTTGGAGCAGCCTTTTCAGTCGTTTGGACCAGCAGTTCCCGCCACAGACGGCCGTTGAAGAACACATAGACCCATCCTGTGCGCATGGGGCCGGGGATGCTTTCGTTATAGCCTGTCACCGGCCTGGATTGAGTTAACTCGCCGGAATCACAAAACAGGGTGGGATGGACGGAAACCATCAGGTTGTCCTGATCATTCCGTTGGGGCGCCTTCAGGTCATGGGGACCCATTTGCTCCTGCGGAATCAGCGTGAGCTCGATGGTTTCCTTGCCCTCAAGCTGCAAGACGAGTGATCGCGGTTTTGATTCACAGATTTCAGCGGCCAGGATCGGGCCTCTTCGGCCTTTATATTCGGAAGATGGCGCAAGCTGAATCGTTTCGCCGCCCTCCCCCTCCTTGTTCACCAGGGCGTATTGATGGCTGTCCAGCGACTTCTCGCCCGTCAGCTCCAGCCAAAAGGTCGTTGAGGGTTTGCATGAAGCCGCTTGTACCGCTGGCATACTACGCTTTCCTTTTCATCCATGGGCCTGCCGTGATTCAGGCAGGCTGACATTCACATCCATTGCGCCGCTGGAAAATCAGGCACTGACACGCTCGTACTGCTGCCATAGGGTTTCCAGGGGTGTCTCTTCTTCAGGCATATCTTTTCCCGACCGATATTGGGCCGCGACAAAAGCCGCCAGGTCCTCGGCACTCGCGCTGCGTCCCGCTGGCATCGTCCTTGCGCACGCGGTCCAACCGGATACCCAGCCGAGCATGCGTTCGAACGCCCGATCATGGAATCCGGACGTGGACGGCACCGAGTCCAAGCTTCGGTGCCCTGTCCATTCCACGGATTCCAGTAAATCAACAGACCATAGCCAAGTGGTGTCCGGTCCAACCATCGCCGACAAGCGCTCTGGCTGGCAAGCCTTCATGACCTGGAGGAACCGCGTGTCGTAGGCTCGTAGAACCGTGGGGCCGAAGGTTTGCAGGTTGGCGGTCAGCGCCGTTCTCAAGCCCTTAAGCAGCGTGTCTCTCGGCTGGTCAGCAACCAGCAGGAGCAAGCCGCTATTCGCCCACTCGGCTATCGCATGCTGGACCAGACGGCTATTGGTCCTGGTGTTTACAACCAGGGGGCCAGCCTCTGCGTGAGTTGCCAGTTCGCTGCTTTCAAACAGCCAGCACCAGTCCGGCGTGTCGTCCAGGTCATAAAGCCGTTGCAGGATGACATTCTCTTCAAACTGCGCGGCGTCCACGAGCAGGAGGCAACGCTGCCCGCGATCAACACCGAAGCGACGTGCCGCTGCTTCGAATCCAACGCTTTCAGTTGTTTCAGGCAACACAGGCGCAATTCTCGGCATTGCAGGTTCCATCCTTTTTCTTCTGACATGTTTGCATTGCCGGGACGCGTCCCGCGGCTGCCGTGAGCAAGTCATTTGCCTCAACGGCTTCCGCATTGATTCGTTGCCCGACTTCAGCCAATGCCGCCGGAGCAGCAGACGCCGCCATGCCGCTCAAAAGCGAGGGCACGCCCGGCGCTTTTGCACCCTGCCCCGACCCACTCCCAGGCGAACCACCCGCATTGAGGTTAATCGCCGGCCCACTCAGGGCCACGCCGCTGGGATCGATCTTGACGAAGCTGCCGCCGCCTTTGAGGGTGATTTCGGCGCCGGCTTCGATGACGGCTTTCTGGCCAGCCTTGATGTGCAGTTCCTGGCCGGATTCGCTGAGCCAGGCGGTGCCGGCCTTCAGGTGGATCGTTCCGGTAACGTCGAAGCTGTGGTCCTGGCCCACCTTCTCTCGCTTTTCCCCATCAATGGTGCTGTGGTCATTGGCCTTGATGTGGGCGTAGCGGTCGTTGTCCACGGTGAGGTGGCTGTTGTGGTGGACCACCTCGGTGCGGTCGTTCTCGGTCAGCAGGTCCAGGTCCTTCTGGGCGTGGACGTAGATCTGTTCCTTGTCCGCCTCGTCCTCGAAGCGCAGCTCGTTGGAGCCCTCGCCCTTGTGGGTCTGGGTTTTCAGGGTCGTTCGGGTCTTGTGCTCCGGCAGCGCGTAGGGCGGCGTGTTGGTCGCGTGATAGGTGCGCCCGGTAATGATCGGCTGGTCCGGATCGCCGTCCAGAAAGGAGACGATGACCTCGTGGCCGATGCGCGGCAGGGTCATGAAGCCGTAGCTGCCGCCGGCCCAGCCCTGGCTGACCCGCAGCCAGGCGCTGCTGTGTTCGTCGTTTTGGGAATAGCGGTCCCAGGGGAACCTTACCTTGACCCGGCCATGTTCATCGCAGTGGATCTCCTCGCCCTGGGGGCCGGTGACGATGGCGATCTGGGGACCGTCCATGATCGGCCGCTGGGGCGGCTCCGGCCGCCAGGCGGTGTCCCCGGGCACACTCTTGAAGGTGTTGCTGTAGGTGGTGGGCTCGGAACCGCCTTCCTCTTCCAGCGCCTGGGGCTGTTTGCCGGTGTGTTTGACGGTGGTGATCAGCCAGTCCCGGTTGAGGCTGTCGGTGCTGTGGCCATTGAGGGTCACCTTGGCCCCGGCGCTGAAGTCCGGGCGGTTGCTCTCGCCACTTCCGAGGCTGGCGTCCTTGCGCAGGCTGTCCAGTCTCGCTTCGGTGTAGGGCTGGCCGGAGGCATCACCTTTGAACCGGCCCGGGTAGTCGTAGTGCTCGTAGTCGCTGCGCTGGCTGTCCAGGTCCGCCGCATTGGCCTCGTGCATCAACGCGTAGGCGGGGTTCTTGAAGGTGTAGTCCTTCAGGGCCACGCCGGCGACGGAGACGGTCTCGGTGTAGCTGAATTTAAAGACGCAGGGGGTCTTGTGGGAACCGCCTGAGGTGGCGTTGTAACCCACTTCCGGCAGTTGCGGCGCATCCCGGTGGTGATCGGCGATCACAATGGGCTGACCGGCGGTCGCCTGATCGAACCGGTAATGCCAGCCTTCCTCGGCGGCGATCCGGGACAGGAACGCCAGATCCGTTTCCCGGTGCTGGACGCAGTACTCCCGTTCCTGGGGTGTGCGCTTCAGATCAAAGGTCTTGTCCACAAGCCCCCGTTCGTCCAGCAGGGTGCCGAGAATCACATCCGGAGTCTGCTGCTGGAAGATGCGGCTGTTGTGCATCAGCCCCAGGCGCCACAGGGCGGGTCGCACTTCCACTTCATAACGGGTGCGGCGGTGGCCGCTGTCGCCCCGGCTGAAGGCGGTGACGATCCCCTGCACGTTGCGCAGGGCCTGGCCGTCCTGCCAGACCACCAGCTCCACGCCCTGATCCAGGACATCAGTCGCCGCGATGTCGGCAAAGGTGCTGGCCAGCTTGAGGGTCAATTTAAACGGTCGGGATAGAGCTTCTTTCAGCTCGAAGGCGGCCACAACAAAGGTATCTTCGGGCAACGCCCCAAGGCGGGCCGTGAACTGCAGGCCGGTAGGTAGGGACATGATCTCTTCCTTGAAAAACACGACGCCCATCCTGGGCGAAACGACGATGACATTCCGCCGACCATATAATAGGGTCAGCCGGAAAGTCCAGACCCACCACCCGACCTAAAAAGGGGCTGATCGCAGGATCAGCCCCTTTTTTCGTCATAGCCGGTTACGCGCATCACAGTCCCCTGTTTGGGCACCACGCATAAACACGCGAGTGCGCTATACTGCCCTTCTTTCAGGCACCGGACAGGGAAAGCAGTACATGCGTGCGAAGCGATTTGTGGCCAGTTCATTTGCACGGACGTTAGAGACCGTAATAGCCATTGTGACTGGTCTCATCATGATGCCGCTCATGATCCGGATTCTGGGAGAGGATCTTTACGGCATCTGGATCGTAATCGGTAGCATTGTCAGCTCGCTTTACCTGTTTGATATCGGGATGGCATCCAGTGTCACTCGCTTCGTGTCCTATGCATTGGGGCAGAATGACCGCAAACGTGCCAGCCAGATTGTGTCAACAGCGTTCGCTATCTATTCCGTCCTGGCTATATTTATATTTCTGACCAGTGTCGTTATTGCCTTCGCCTCCTCCCTGATCGTCAAGAATCCCGAGAACATAGAGCTGGTCCGCATTCTGATTGTGATCGTCGGGCTCAATATCGCCATCGAGTTTCCTTTCAAGAGTTACGCCGGAATTGCCGGATATCATCTCCGTCAGGACTTGATGTCCTACTCTCGAATCGCTTTCAAGATACTAAGCACACTTGTCGTCGCCTATCTCCTGTTCGCCGGCTATCAGTTAATCGCGATAGCCCTGGTCCAGTTTCTGTCGTCTTTCCTGTCAAATTTCGTGTTTCGTTATATCGCACGCTACCTGGAACCAGAGGTATCAGTTCACTTTCGAAGCGTCGATAAGGGAACACTCAAGGAAATCTTCGGGTTCAGCGCCTGGACCTTTCTTATGGATCTGGCAAGGCTGCTCAAGGAACGGGGCGATGTCTGGCTGGTGGCGGCTTTCACTTCACCGGCAACATTGACCGTCTATTATGTGGGCGTGCGACTGGTGGATTATGCGAACCAATTGCTCAACAAGGCGTTCGGTTTCACGCTGCCGCTCTATACCGAAGCCTTTGCACAGCAAGACGACGACGCTCTCAAGCAAAAAGTTGTCATGTTCCTGCGCCTGAACACCATCGTTGCGGGTCTGATGCTGTCAGGCGGCGTACTATTTGGGGAGGATGTCATCAGAGTCTGGATGGGATCCAAGTTCAATGCCGAAGACGCCTACCTGGTCCTTGTCATTCTCCTGACAGGCCGGATGATTGTCTTTATTACCAACCCTTTCAGTAACGTCCTGTTTGCGATGGCTAAAAATCGCTATCAAGCCCTGGTCTCTGTGATTGAAACCATCGCCTCGTTGATACTCATTCCAATCTTTATCACCTTCATTCCAAATCCCTTGCTGGCGGCCTCCTTGGCCATATCGCTGCCTTTCACGTTCACACGAACCATCTTGCAGCCGAGCTACGTGGCTCAACACAGTCGTTTGCCCGTGTCGCTCCTGTACACGACCGTGGCCAAGCCACTGCTGCCGATACTGACGCTGGCAGTCATGGGCTACTCGCTGAATGAATATATGGACCTTAGGGTGAGTATTCCCCATGTCTTGTTCGAAATCATCGGATTCAGTGTGATCTATTTGGGAATGCTCTGGCTGTTCGTTCTCAACGACCGGGAAAAACAGCTTCTCTGGCAAGGCTTTCGTCGACTCGAGGGTAATAAAGGTACTTGAAGTCGTCCCCGCCTGCCCTGGCCGACTAACCCGTTTGCGGTGATCGACTACGCCATGCCGCGGTCGCAATTAACTTCAATAGAACGGCGTAAAACCGCTTCGAAAGCAGCGGAACGCCGCCCGCAGCCAACGCTCGCCACAGGAAATAAAGCGAATCCCGTTTATTACCCATATACAGCGACGTTACCGCAAAGTGCATGGCGCATTCGGCTGCAACACGGTTCAATTCGCTCCGGGAGTCGCAGATTGTGGGGCCATGGCGTTCGATGACCTTCAACTGGCAGTCTCCCACCATGCGTACCCGGTTTCGCTTGGTCGTACTGATCGGGTGCTTGCGATAAAACTGGTAAATCTGCGGCACGTGAATAAATGGATGTTTGTACGCCAGCCGAATCCAGACCTCCCAGTCGTGCCCGGTTCGGAATTCGGGATCCCAATTATTGGCTTGAATAAAGCCTGCTGGAGCACACAGCGTATTCAATAGAACCTTCTCGACATCCGGCATGGACAGCAGATGCTTGAGATATTCCTTTCGGTCCGCCGCATGGAACGGTAGGGTCTCTTCGCCCCAGACTCGCGCTCCGTCTTTATCACGAAATCGCTTCACGCCACCAATGACGATGGAGTCAGGATGCTTTTCAAGGAGAGACAACTGGTCGGTCAGTTTGCCAGCCGGCCAGATATCATCCGCATCAAGCGTGCAAATGTACTGACCTCTCGCCCGCTCAAAAGCCGTATTACGGGCGACACAGGAGCCACTGTTAGGTTGATCGACCACGATGATCCGATCGTCGGCTTCAGAGAGCCTGTGCGCCAGACTCAACGTTCCATCCGTTGAACCATCATTGACAATAATCATCTCAAGCGCTTCAACGCCTTGCGCCTGGACACTGGCCACCGTCTCCTCCAGATACGGCTCTGCATTGAAGGCCGCTATGCAGACACTTACCACAGGACGATCCGCTGTCATTTGCCGACCTCCCCTATCCCCAAGGGATAGCGTCAGTTAGGTGCGCACCATCAATTGATACATGCGTCTGGGAAGCAAAGACTTCAGCATGCCCTTAAACGCAGCCAAATTGGGGCGATCAAGAAACGATGCACTGAAAGCCCCAAAAGCCTGGCGTGATTGCGCCCGCTCATGAAACAAAATATAGCCCATCTTGAGCTGGTTCTGTGATCGACAACGGCGAGCTAACTGCTTAATTCGGGACGATTTGGTACTACGAATCACCTTTTTAGCCACCGCCGCCCTCTCGCAGCACTGCTCCAGCTGACGCTGCTTTGAAACGCTACCCGCGGAGTCCCGGTATTTGTAAAACACCCGTTCCCTGTAAAGGATTGGGCCGGCCTGGGAGAGACGAATCCACATGTCCCGGTCGTCCAGGTTCCTAAGCGTCTCGTCAAAAGCGCCAACCACCTCCAGCGAAGAACGGCGTGCAATAACGCTCGATGTACCCACAAAATTGGTTTGCAGCAATACAGATACCGCCGTTTCACCGGGGATTTTCCAGGCGTTCGGACCCGCGCGCTCATGAAGAACAGACAGGAACGTTGTGTAACGATCGATATTTCTGGAAATGCGAGTCGAAAGCTGAGCATCGGTAACGTCGAAGTTTCCGCAGATCATGCTAACGTCAGGATGCTGTTCTAACAGTTGTAATGTCGGCTCGATTTCATCCGTAACGACAACATCGTCGGCATCGAGGAAAAGCACATAATCGCCGGTGGTTTCAGCGATCCCTCGATTCCTTGGAGAGGCTGGTCCACCAGAGTTCGGTTGACGAATCAATCGAACCCCCACTCCGTCTATATAGGGCTTGAGCACTTCGGCAAGGGCATCTGTCGACCCGTCATCAACAATCAGCACTTCGCACTGATCACCAACAGCGGGCAACACCGATTCAAGTGTTCGTTGGATGGTATTTGAGGCATTATAGGCTGGGATTACAATGGAAAGCTTCATACGCATTCCCTCTAATCCTTGCACAAGGTACGAGCTTGAGGGTGTACAGCATGAGCGCCCTTTTGCCGACCTTATTGAAGGTATCAGCTAGACACGGCCTACTGGAATAACGCTTACTCACGGAAAGGACTTATGAGAGCCAGCGTCATCATCCCCTCCTATAATGCAGCATCGACGCTGCCTGAAACAATTGAAAGTATCTTGCCTCAGTTGACTGAACAGGATGAAATTATAATCGTTGACGATGGTTCGACAGACAATACCAAAGACCTTGTAAGTTTGTACCTAAATAAACGCATTCGCTACATCTGGCAACCAAACAGTGGTGGGCCGGCATCTCCGAGGAACAGAGGGATAGCCGCGGCAAGAGGAGAGTATATTTTTCTCTTTGATTCAGATGACATAATGCTTCCCGGAAAAATCGAGGATTCACTGGCGGCGTTAAGTGAGCATCCAGACTCAGGCCTACTATTCACCAACTTCAAAACAATTGACGAGCATGGAAATACGCTTAGAAATCGCTTTTTAGACAGTTATAGCTTCATAAAAAAAATTCAAAACAATCCAAAAAAAGCTGTCTTTAGATTGCCCGCACCAGAACCATGGCTATATCTTTCAAAACAGAATTTTATTGGTACTTCGGGCGTAGTAATACCCAAAAGCATCTTTCTTGATGTGGGCTATTTTGACGAAGAAATACAGAATGGCGATGATCGAGACATGTGGTTTGAAATCGCAAAAAGATACAATATTATTTATCTAAGCAATGAATATCATGAATACCGAGTTCACCAAAACAGTATATCTAGTGGCAATGCGACAAAACGAGCAACTAACAAAATCAAAGTATTAGAACGTCAGCTCAAAAATAGCTCGACAACTAAATTCCAAGGAAATATAAATAGAGAATTTAAATTAAATATAAGAAAACTGATATCAAAAAACTACCATGATATAGCTTGCGAGCAGGTTAACAGCGGCAATCATCTATCTGCACTCAAAAGCATTTTCAGATCAATAGCACATTACCCTTCTAAAAACAGTTTATCATTACTGATGAAAATATCTTTGGGGCAAAATTTATTGGGAAAAATGCGGAAAACTAAAAAATTACTTAAAAAAAACGGATAACTACCTAACGCCTAGCATTAGCTTCCTCACTTTAGGGATTTTAGAAACAGCAACATCGACAACAACACCGAAAGCTATTGTAATTGCAATCACACATATAAAATACATATGCGGATTAGATTCAAAGAAAATAGAGCCAGCTCTTCGACCAAGAGCCGAACCAAACCCTTGATACAGATATATTGTAAAGGCAAACGACCCTAATGTAGAAAGTCCCAGAACCGGCCGTCTAAAAACGAATAGAGTAGCACATCCAGCAACCGATACGATCAACCCCAAAAAAGAACGTTTAGATGCAAATTCGGCATGCCCCTCAAACCATACATATTGCTGGATCAGAAAAGATATCAAAAACAACGCTAACCATAAAAAACTACGATTTTCCGAAAACATATCTTCATCGAATCTCGCTATTCCATAACCCAAGAAAAAAATGGCAATAGGTAACTTGTTGTACCCAAGGAAAATATAGGCAAATCAATATCAAGAAAAGGATAGAATACATATATACAGCAGCTAAAAATAAATAAAATACCCCAAATTGAAAAGGAATTTATTATATCTAACTTATCCAAAAAACCTACAAAGAGAAATATTAAAAAGATCACCTGCAAAAACCAAAAATGTTCGTAAGGATAAACTATTGCATAAAATAGTTGATCAATCGAAGCTTTCTCCGTCACACCAGGAAGAAACGATTTTGCAACAATTTCGAGGGTAACCACGGTCACGAGTGGAACAATAATTCTACGGATCTTACCTAAAACAAAAGTCGAATAAACCCCGGAGTATGCCGGCCTTAATCCGTATAAATAACCCGAAATCACTGTAAACAGAGGCAATCTGATATTTTGAAAAGTATATGCAAAATAATCATAAAACGATCGAGCTTGGTCCAGCGGACCATCATTGGTTATGTGCAACGCCACCACAAGAATTATAGCTATTGCTCTCAAGGTTTCTATGGCACGATCCTTTGCTCTCATGTGATTGGTTCCAGAACTATTTATATTCTTTTAGTCGCTTTATAAGAGGAAATCTATCGAACCCCGTTTCGCTCACTACGTCATAGATTTGTTCACTCCTATTGCAATCTCTCTTATATTTAGCAAGCTTATAGATAACCACCGAAAGCCCGCCAAAAAAATACCATTCGTAACTTTTTAAACCAAAGCTAGCCAAGCTAAATAACATATTCATCAACAGCCAAACTTGCATTGCTTGAACCGATCGATATAAAAAATCATCTTTACTAAAAGAAGATACATATTTACCTGCTAGCCTAAAATTTTTAATCATCGAAACAAGATACAATATAAACAAAACTAGACCGATAAAGCCAATTTCTTGCCATACCTCAGCCCATAAGATATGAGATATCTGATCTTTGCCAGCAACATTCCAGTTTGCTTCTCTGGAGGTTCCCAGTCCGTGTCCCACAATGGGGCGGTTCATAGCAACGCGAAAATCGCGCCACCAACCATCAATACGGCCTTCAGCAGACGCAGATTGTCTGGTGTCGTGACTAACCAATGACATATATCTATCTTTTTGTATATCGTTTAACGACATTGTTATAACTATAACACCTGCAACACCAATCAAAGAAAGCAAAAGCTTTCTTTTGCTTTTTACAAAGACACCAAACGCAATTATTGCAATTGCAAGTGCCCCCGAGCGGGACAACGTTAGCCCCATAGTATAGAGCAGAACAGGTACCGAAATTACGTATAAAAAGAACATCTTTTTATTTATTGGTGACACTACATAATGTAAAAACGGAAACACTGTCGCTATCACAAAAGCCAAACCATTGGGGTTAATGGTATCGGAAGGCGCACCCGCTAAACGACCTGCAAAATCACCATCGCCCAAATAGGTCTCAGAACCCAAATAGCCCATAGTAAGATTTAAAATTAGAGGCTCTATAATGCGAATTAAATTACATACAACAAACACATATACTACAACCTTTAATCTTCTTTCTGAGACGACTAAATTAACGGTGAAGAAATAGAAAATTGCTCCTTTTATAAACTCTATCAAACCACGATTAATTACCGATCCAGGCCACTCAACAATAGGGAGTGTAACTATAGCGTATACAAATATCGCAAAGAGATACTTCGAGGCTGAGTCTAGTTTGGGTCCAGTAGAGACCTTTGATGCAAAAATCAGATAAGTGATCAACAATACTAATATGAAGTCGAATCGAATTAACCCCAAAGGCGCAATTCTTTCCGGAAGATGAATAAAAAAACTTATCAAGTAAACAACGTATAACTTAAAAGGAAGCGCAGTTGCAGCTTCTAAAGCAGCTCCGGCTTCAAGTGAGAAAGACTTCCCTGCAAGCTTCCTAGTCATCCGGCTACCTCTCGATACATATTCTGCAGGGCTTTGGCTGAAGACTCTATTTTATATTTTTCTAATGCTTCTTTTTGATATTCCAGGAACGGTCCGTTCCCAATTTTAAGGCATTTTTCTATTCCTTTAGCGAGAGACTGACAATCATTAACATCGACCACTATTGCCGGAGTTCCTTCGATAACCTCCCGAAGCCCCATGCATCTAGAGCCTACAAATGGAACGCCACTACAAAGAGCCTCCATTGGTTGAAGGGGACAAGCTTCCCAAAGTGAAGGCATAGCAATTAAATCGCAACCTTTCATAACCGCAGATACATCCGACGCGAACGGAGCAAATGTAAAGTTCTTCAATAACATTTTGCTTGCCACATAAGCTTGCTCCTCCCGAATAAAGGCTCCCGAGCCAAAACATAGAACATGAAGATTATCTAAACCTTTATTTTTCGACAAATAATCAACAGCATCTACGAGGACCCTAAAACCCTTTTGACGCATGAACCGACCAAAAAATCCTATTATGATTGATTTTTCAGATAAACCAAATTCTTTTTTCAAATCAACAGCTTTAGACTCATAAAAATGAAGAGAATCTATTCCATTTTTTATAACTACACTACGCTTTTTATTGAGAGATGGAAAAAAGCTAAAAAGATTCTTTTCCGCATCATTAGAAACAGAATGCACGACCTCGCATCGACCAAGTACTTTAGAGATAAATAATCGCTTTATAGAACCCACAAACCCAGCAAACTGCGACTCATTCAAAACATCGTGAGATGTTAATATCAATTTAGTGCGAGACAAGATTGAAGGTAGGAACGATACCGCAGCTGCTGTAAAGCCATGCGCATGAATAATGTCTATATCACCCTTTCTAGCGTAATGCCAAATCAGTTTAGACATATTCATTAGCTGATCTTTGTCATCAGCCACAAGCTCACTATTGACTATTTTTTTTGATATATCGGATTCGAGTAAACGCCCACCTTCTGAATTTATCGTCAAAAGAGTAAATTCAATATTGTTCAAGGGGAAATAATTAAACGTATACTTGAGAAACGTCCTAATTCCGCCAACTGGCCAGCGCACAACTAATAGAACTTTAATTTTTGCTTCCACAGAAAATCCCTTTCTTCCTTGCTGTCGGAGTTTGTGAGCTTAGAATTACAGATAATACGCCGCAAAGCCAACACACGAGAAACGCTGTTGCCAGAGATTTCAATGATAGGCACCTAAAAAAACAACCTGCCATAAAAACCTTCAAACAATCACTGCTTTATTATAGAATATCACAGAAATAATGGACACCTAATAAGGAATCAAAATGCTACGACAGCTTGCAAAGAAATTGCCCTGGTCGTTACAGCACCAGCTTAAGCAATTTTATTATAGAAGTCAGATTAGTAAGGGCACCTTCAAATCTCCTGAAATGGAATTCAATATTATCAACAGACTAATCTCCCCTAAAGACTGGGTTATGGATATAGGGGCAAATGTTGGACACTATACTAGACGCTTTTCCGACCTTACACCTCAAGGACGGGTTATTGCTATCGAACCACACCCTATCACTTTCTCATATCTTGCGAGCAACGTTGCAGATCTGAAGAATGTCACTCTCATTAATGCCGCACTCTCCGACCATAACGGACTTGTAGGTTTTACTGTCCCAAACAATAATTTTTATCAAGCATCTATTGACGCATCTTCAGATTCGAAGGTCATTTGCATATCTCCTGCTGTGCTTAATTTCGAAAGCAGTATAAATTTTATAAAAATTGATGCCGAGGGGCACGAGCCATTTATAATAAAAGCTCTCGAAAACTTAATAACCAAAGATCGCCCAATATTGATGATAGAACACAATACAGAGCTATTAAAAAATTGGTGCTCTGAACACGAATATGAGTTTCATGATCTCACCAATTCTCACAACCATATTCTGGTGCCAATTTCTAAATCAGAATACTCATAAGGAGGCTCTTTTATATAACCGGTTAGCTCCGAAGGTATCTTAAAAATATTTCGTTTTAAAAAAACACCTATTTGTATCAAAGCTTTATTACGCCCTTACAATATTGTCATTTCTAAAATTATCGCTACACTTGTAAGTTACCAGCCTTATCTATTTAGGCATTCGTTAGATGAAGGGCTAATATCATGATTGCTGAGAGAAATATGGCTCATAATGCTTTGAAGAAAGGTGGTTTTTTATTTTTTGTCCTCTCAACAACCCAAGTGCTTGCTGCGCCACAAGTCAATTCAGTGACTCAGCAATCATCCGGAGGTGAGTTGCAGCTCGTTATTTCTGGGTCCGGCTTCGGTGAAAAATCGCACCCTAACCCGTTGTATTATTTTGACTTTGATGAAGATTCAAAAGCGCAAAATATTCAAACGTCTGCCGTAAAGGACTCTTTTAGCACTAACGGCACAATATCAGCTGACTCAACTCCATATGGTTCAGGTCAAGTTCTTCGTTTTACAGTGAAGCAAGATCCTTCTGCAGTGGCGATTCCTGGCATAGATTTTGACTCTGACCGTCTGTACGTCTATTTCAATAGACGCTACAGCTTCTCGATCGCGGATTCATCAAACTGGGGATCTAGAGGCTTCAATTTAAAGTCGAATAGAATATGGGCGGATACCGGAAATAATATTTACATTGGTTATCAAGGAAAAGAAGGGAATTCATCTGGTAGAATTTTTCCAGAATATACGGCAGAAGGTGGCGCAACCTGGGTAGGTACTGATCTTCCCCAAGTTGAAGGAGAATGGACTCAAGAGGAAATAGTGTATAAAGCAAGTGATATCGACGTTCAAAACGGAATTTTTGATTTATACCACAACGGAAACTCCGTCCATGATTCAGTGTTCCGGATGCGAACTAGTGATCGCCCAGACCGATATAGCAAATTGTATTTTGATCAAATAAGTAATGGCACAAACGAAAATAAAACGTTGTATATATATTACGATAATATATATATAGATGACACGTTCCAGAGGGTATATTTATCAAATGCGCCTACTTTTGATGAAGCAAAGGCGCGACTCGTTCAGATTCCGCTGAAATGGAGCGACAACTCTGTAACTGTCAAGTTGAAGTCAGGAAATTTTACACCATCTAGTTCTTATATATACGTTGTCGATGCAAGCGGCAATGTAAATAAGAACGGAGCCCGCCTCTGTCAGAGCGACTGTCCGTCACCACCTAATCCTCCAAAGGGCATTGGGTTTAAATAAAGCGTCGACGCACTTCAATAAAGAAAATCAAGGCGAGCCCGGCAAAATACAACAAACCACTTCCGGGCTCGCTCACTTGACTAATGGTTAGGTGGCTAAAATCAGAAGTTATTCCATACCGTTTACTTCCAGCATTTATCAATCCCATGCCACTTGGCCCCTTCTCTCCTAGCAGTCTAAATGGATCAGTATCGGGTTGCTGGTCCAATATTTTCCACTCATTAGCGTAAAATGAAATTTCGTCAAGTCCGTTCACAAGCGAAATAGGCCCAAACAGCATAAATATCTCATACACATTCGTACTTATTTCATTGGGCTGTACAGTTACGGGTTCACCCATTTCCGATGCAAATGTCCAAATCTTTGAATTTAATTCAATAGAACAACTCAGTAGCGTATCAGCATCATCATCAAATACTGCTTGCATCGCACCGGTGGAAGTATTGCCATTGTCCAAATCCGTTATGTAGTTCTTGATGTCATATGTGATCACACTGGCATTTGAGACTGCGCTCAAGGTTCCAAATACTATTAGCAAAATCCATTTTTTCATGGTAAACCCTTCCAATCTATTTATTATAGTAAGCTATCACTAACTTAACTGAACACAAAATACTTTTAGGAATAAGAATACTCAAAGTAACTCCACAAAATTATTAGCAAAAACCTCGGCACTTTTCATATACCAGTTCATATACCAGTCAAAAGCGCCAACTCCTTAATTTTATTTGAGAAGTTTTTTGAATATTCTAGCTTGAAAGAAAGCAGGTGTTTGCGCAGTTCAGAATTCCGCTCCAATCCGATAACTATTTTACTCGCAATATCGGCCGCACTATTGCTGGTATATAAATACCCACTTTTAAAAACCGCTCTTGAAATATCTGTCTCAGATATTATACATGGAGTACCGACAGCGGCGGCCTCGTAAGCCCCACAGACCAGACAATTCTCTCTATTTGTCAGGTCAATCAATAGCGTGGCATCCGAAATCAGCGCTAGATAATCTTCATGCGACACAAACCCTTCTAAGACAACATTTTTAGGCTTACTCATCTCATGGACACATTTAGGAGGTCTTCCAGTAATATGTATAGTAATGCCATGTTCCTCGAGTATTTTTGCCGCAGAAATAACCTCCATATAAGGCTCATCGTCTGCCCACGTACAAACCAAGACAACATAGGTTTCTTCAGAAAGTTCGTTGGAACTTCTAGGGTATTCAAAAAAATTGGGTATCGGGTCGGTCAATACATATGAAATCCCTCTTCTTCTACCTACTTCTTTTGCTAAAGATTCGTTAGTAACGATGCTTAAATCTACTTTTCTTGAAAGCCAACAAGAAATCCATGACAAAGCTCTATTTTTTCCTTCAAGAGGATATACACCAGCATTATGGGTATCCATAATCAGTTTAGCTTTGTGGAATGGCCTCAACAAAACCAAAAACACCGAGAGTACGATTGAGGGATTCTGAAAAAAAATTATTTCAGGTCTATATCGCTTTACGACCTTCGCGGTTTTATATAAAGAAATAGCATAACGCTTAATTTTATTTCCTTTAATAATTATTTCATGCAAAGGAATTTCCAACTCTGTAGCAAGTGATCTACTTCTCGTGTGACCTTCCCAAGCCAACCAAATACAGCGATTATTTCCCGCCATGACTATCTCATTTTGACATTGCTTCTTGAGTAATCGTATATATGGGACATTCCATATACGTTTTTTTCAAAGTTGTTCATATCATACTGAGCTGGATATCGTTTTATGCACCACCGATCATCTAATACTGGTCCATCCGGGTAGGCCGCCACGGCGTATTTATACCCAGCATTGCTTATACATTCTTTTACTTCTTCATTAAAATCTTCGACCGTCCCATTTGGATAGCAAAATACGTCCACAGACAATCCCAGATTTTTTTTGATCATTCTTTTCGACTCTGAGAGCTCAAATATAAGTTCATTCGTTTCGAGTTTAGTTAATATTGGATGACTAACTGAATGACTTCCGATATCTAGGCCGGACAAGGACATTTTATTTAATTGTTCCCACGTAACAGGTAGGTACTCATCTGGCACTCTTTCGGGTCTTTCTACGCCAAAATCGGAATAAATATAATCAATGAATGCAATTTTATCGCGATTACTTAAGGTTAATGAATAGTCCGCTAGTGCATTCCAAAGGCTGCTAGGGGAGCCTTGATTTTCCAGATTAAGTTTAAAATCATTTCGTAACTGGTGGGGGGGTATAACTCGCATATCTACCGCATACCGCAACTGATCCGGCCACAACCAAAGATCCCCATTCACAAAGCCCGTCGTAATAAACAACGTGGAAGGAATCCCCTCCTCCTGCATGATCGGGAAGGCATACTCGGCAAAGTCCGCATAACCATCGTCGAATGTCACCACAACCGCATGATTGGGCACGCTCCCCTGCTCATGGGCCTCCAGCAACTCTGTCAGGTTCATCGGGTGGAAGTGGCGCTTGATCAGCCGCATTTGCTTTCGGAACTGATCCACATGGATCTTGCCCGGCTCGTCTTTCGCCGAAAGCCGGTGGTACATCAGGATACGGGGATGGTGGCGCGCCAGTATGCGGGCGAGCTGCAGGCCGCCCAATGGGCGGGTGGCTTTGTAGATAAATTGGTTGAGTGTCATTCCCTGTCTCTCCCCGCTCCGACTACACCCTGCGCAGGATCAGCTTGGCGAGTGACCGCCAGCCCTGCCAGTAGGAGCTGTCCCGCAGGATGCCCCGGAAGACATCGCAGAACGGTTCAATAAACGATCTTTCAGCGGCGGCGATGGACATGCCGCGGCTGATGTACATATCTGCCCAGGCCCGGGACGCCAGCTGGTCCGGTACAGCGTGCGGATTCGCTGTCAGGAACTTCTCGAGGATGCGAAACGCGTTGTCGTAGCGGCCCCGGTAGTTCTTGGACATCTGGCCGGGCCAGATCCGGTAGATGTAGGTGACGTCGCTGACGTAGCGGAATTCCCAATCGACGGAATAGCGCAGCCACAGATCCCAGTCGATCCCCATGGGCAAGGTCTCGTCGAACGGCCCGTTCTTGTCGATGCAGGCCCGGCGGATGACCGCCGTCCCAAAGGGTACGAAGTTCTTGATCACCAGGTGCTCTGTAACCGTTCCACTGTGGCGTTCGTACGGCTGGGCCTTGTCGATATGATCGCCTTCCTGGTCGATGTAGGAGACCTCGCTATAAACGACCCCCACCTTGGGGTTATCGAACTCACGCATCTGCAACTCGAGTTTACAGGGCGACCAGAGATCGTCGGCATCGCAGAAGGCAATAAATTCACCTTGCGCCTCATGCAGCCCCCGGTTCTTCGCCTGGGGCTGGCCCTTGTTCTCGGTGCGGATGTAATGGACCCTTTCGTCAGCCGCCAGCGGCGCGATCTGATTGACCGTGTCATCCGTGGAGCCGTCGTCTATGATCACGACTTCAAGGTTCGACCAGGTCTGCCCCAGAACCGAGTTGACGGCTTCAGGCAGGTAGTGGCCCATGTTGTAGGTGGCGATCACCACGCTGACGAGGGGCTGGTTGGTTGACGTCATACCCTGCATACCGAGAACCTGTATTTGCCCGAGGCTTCCTGCGGGATCGCCTCTACATCGTTGATGGACAACGTGACGCTCTCGTCGAAGACTTCACGCAACGCGGCAATCAGCGCGGCATCCGTCTGGTCATCATAATCCTGGCCCTTCACGCGATTGATGATCAGGGTATCCAGGGTGTCCTGGACGAGTTGCATCTGCTCAATCCCGGGGACTTTGGTCAGGGTGCGCTCCACCAGTGAAATACCGGCGACCTGCCCGCCACTGGGCAATTTCAGGAAATCGGCGACACGGCCTTCCAGGCGCTCGAGGATGGGCAAGCCTCGCCCGCAGTTGCACTGGCGGTCGGACAACACGCCGACGTCCTCCACGCGGTATCGAATCAGGGGCATGCCCTGGTTGTTCAGGTCGGTCAGGACGAGCTTGCCGGGCTGACCCGGCGCGGCTGGCCGGCCATCGCTGTCGAGACATTCCACCAACACGTGAGGCAGGTTCAGGTGCATGCCGTTGTGCTGTTCGCACTCGCAGGCGATCAAGCCCACCTCTTCACAGCCGTAGCGATTGGTGACGCGGCAACCGAAAGCGGATTCAATGAGGGCGCGCTCATGCTCCAGCAGCATCATCGATGTCGCTACGATGCCCCGGGGCCGCAAGTCCCGGATCCCTTCCCGATCCACATAACGCGCAAAGATGTAGATGGAATGGGCGTGGCCGAAAATGGCCTCGGGCTTTTGCCGCCGCCAGAGTTTGACGAATGCCCCCATGGAGGAATCATTCAGGTCCATGGTGTCCAGATAGACGGTTCGATCCAGGAGGTGGTGGCGCAACTTCTGTTTGGGGGTTTTGGGCACCGGCGGGTTGCCCCAGACGGCGGCCTTTTTCACACCAAGGTCCCATCCGGACCAGCGATCGGCCAACAACTGCGCGGCGTTGCGCCGTTCCTGGCAGGCTTCGTCGAAATACAGGTGCAGGGACACGCCTGTGGAACCGCCGGTCTTGGCCGTCACCAATTCGTCCTTGGCGAACTCGTCACTGATAAACCGATCCAGGTTGTTCCGGATGCTCTGCTTGGTGGTGACAGGGATGGCCCGAAAATCATCGAGTGAGCGTATCCGGTCCGGTTTGATGCCGTGTTCCCTGAACAATCCCCGATAGTACGGGCTGTGCCGCGCCGCGTAGCGAACCATCTCCTGCACCCGTTGCCATTGCAGGGCTTCCAGTTCCTGGCGTGGCCACCACTGTTGACGCTCCAGATTCTTCCATTCTTCCAGGCGCCGGCTGCGATCCTTGAGATCCCAGAGTGGGTAGAAAACGTGTCGGGAGAGGTGCGTCAGCATGCCCAGACCTCCCTGGCCATCAGCCGCTCGTAAAGCGCCACATGATGCGCCAGCATGGTATCCACTGAATACTGGCGGGTGACTTTCAACTTCCCTGCTTCACCCATTTTTCTCCTCAACTCGGGGTGTTCCGTTAACGTGGCGATATGGCGTGCGAGTCCCTCGACATCGCCTACTTCGATCAGAAAACCATTTTCTCCCTCTGACACGATTTCCGGATTACCGCCGGTTCGCGTGCAGATCACGGGCTTGCCGCATCGCATGTACTCGATGATGGCGTTGGAAAAGCCTTCCGATTCGGAACAGAGCACGGCAATGTCGAAGTCCCGTATAAAGTGCTCGGGCTCGGGCTGGCTGCCATGAAACGCCACGCGGCCGGCGATGCCCAGTTCCCGGGCCAATGCTTCGTAGGCGGCGCTGTCCCCGCCGCCAACCACGCTCAGTTGAACGTTACCGCCGTCTGCGGCGACCTGGCCCACCGCCCGGATCAAATCATCGATCCGTTTGATCGGCCTCAGGTTGGCTACGATCCCGATGCGAACGGCATCCGAAGCGGACGCATCCGTCGGTTCCGGTGTCTCTCCGAGATTCGGATAGCCGTTGTAAATGACGTGAAGCTTATCTGCGGGGAGGTTTTCAGACTCGCCGGTCACCCGAGCCACCGCCTGGCTGTTGCAGATCGCTGCGGAAACCCATCGGCCGGTCAATTTCAGCGCTTTCAGATAGAGCGGCGAATACCAGAAGCCCATATCACGCCGGGAGATGATGGTCTGGATACCGGCCAACCGCATCATGGGCGGGCACAGGACCGAGGCATCGTTGAAAAAGACGTGCACCAGGCCGATGCCTTCCGATTGCAGGCGACGCGCGTAGCGATAAACCGTCCACCAACTGCCCGGGTTGGACAGGCTGCCCACACCGAGCTCTTCCACCGGTACCGGGAAGTGCCCGCTGCGTGAATAGTCCGTCCCGCGCAGCACGGCAAACCGGACGTCCCAGCCCAGGTCCGTCAGCCCACGCACAAGCTTCAGCACCTGACTTTCCGTGCCGGCATGCGGGTGGTTGTACTGGTCCATGATGATGCTGATTTTCATCGGTGCGCCTGCTCGTAAACGGCCATGTAGCGCTGGCACATCGCCTCGCCGGAAAAATCCCGTTCCACCCTTGATCGGGCCCAGGCCACGCGTTTGTCGCGTTCTGCCTCGTCGGACAGGCATTCGACGATGCTTTTGGCGACTGAGGCGCTTTCGGTCGCGTCCACCAGGTAGCCGCCAAAGTCATTGCCCAGTACGGCACCGATTTCGCCGACGTTGGACGCCACAACCGGCAACTCCAGGGCCATGGCTTCCAGCAGCGATATCGGGAGCCCTTCGGTCCGGGAAGGCATGCACAGCACGTCGGACGCGGCCATCAAGGCGGGTACGGTGTTGCAGTAGCCCGGCATGATGACCTGTTGCTGCAGCCCTTCGGCCACGATCTGGTCCGTCAGGGCCTGGCGTTCCCGCCCTTCCCCGATGAGCATCAGGCCGATACCGGGAAAGCGGGATTTGAGCATCGACAGAGCGCCCACCAATCGCTCGAACCCTTTCTCGTGGGAAAGGCGCCCAACACCCAGCAGCACCGGGTGATGATTGTCGATGAAGGTCTGCAGATCCTCCGGTAACGGGGTGCTTGCAGACTCACGCAGACTTTCGGTATCCAGGCCGTTCGGGATGACAGTGAGTAGCGATGACCGTGCGATACCCGGCGGTATGTCGAACCGCATCGCCTCAGACACCACCACAATGCGGTTCAGGCGACGCAGGACGAGCCGGTCCAGAGCCTCGTACAGCCAGGCCTTGGTGTATCGGGCGGCTTTGACGTAGCCGTGCAGCGTGGCGACCATCGGCAGCCGGCGCATGAAGGCCGGCCACATGCCCATCAACACGTTGAATTTGTAGCCGTGGGAGTGAAGCAGCTCGTAACCTTCGGCCTGCGCCCAGCGCAGAATGCGCAGCGCTTCCGACGGGTTGAACCCGGGCCGCATGCGCCAGGGATGAACCGGCAGAC
This sequence comes from Marinobacter sp. NFXS9, assembly GCF_040148665.1. Lineage (NCBI taxonomy): Bacteria > Pseudomonadati > Pseudomonadota > Gammaproteobacteria > Pseudomonadales > Marinobacteraceae > Marinobacter > Marinobacter sp. NFXS9. The sequence continues at coordinate 739,992 of NZ_JAGDDW010000001.1, forward strand.
CCAACCGACGGGCCTCGATCTCGATGGCCTTGTCGCCCACATCCAGCTCGCCGGCGCTGAGGATCATGGGTGAAAGCCCCATGGCCAGCTGCTGGGATACCAGTGTCAGTAGCATCTTTTCGGCACCATAGAGCCCACCGCTGTCGATGAGGTGCAGTACTTTTCCCACTAACCTTTCCTTGGATTCCAGATCACTTTCTTCTCGCCCCGTATGAAGGCGCGAGTCGCCTGGTAACAGGCCATATTGAGCAGCATCAGGTAGTACGGCGCGGCCATGTAGAACGGCAGGTTCCGGCCGTCCCGCTCACGTCGCTGCCCCAGCCAGGCAAACAGGTACATCACGATGAGCCCCAGCAGGCAGAGCCCGTAGATGCCCCCACGGTTCGCGAGCAATACCGCACTCACGGTCAATACGATTTGTGGCACAAACGCCAGATAACGCAGGACTTTGTGGGACAGCAGCTGAATGGCGAATCGACCAAAGCGTAACGGATTGAGCAGTACGCGCATGTCCCGCAACGCCCACAGTGCCCGCAAGGTCACGCGAACCCGCATGGAAAATTCGCTGGCCCCGTCCTGAAGGGCTTCTTCGCGCAACACCGCCTCAGGTTCGTAAACCACACGCTGGCCCTGCTCCACCACTTTCAGTGGCTGGACAAAATCCGGAAGCTGGTCGGGGCGCAGGGGCTGGTAGAGCGATCGGCGCATGGCGTCGATACCGCCATCGACACCAACAATCGAACCCACTCGGGTTTCCTGGTGGCGCAACCAGTTCTCGTATTTCATGTAGGCGCTGCAGCCATCGCCCACGAGATGCCCCGCATCGTTGACGTAGACCATCTTGCCGGTCACGTAACCCACCTGCGGGTCGGCGAAGTTGCGCACCAGTTTGCGCAAAGCGGCCACATCCCACTCGGAATTGGCGTCGGAGAACGCAATGATCTCGCCCTGGGCTTCCGGCACGATGCGGTTCAGCCCGGCGGTCTTGCCCTGGCGAGGCGCCTGTCGGAACAGTCGAACGGGTGAGGCACTGTCTGCAGCCACGGATCGCACGATATCGTCCGTGCCGTCTTCGGACTCGTCGGAGACCACCAGGATTTCCAGACGGTCGGCCGGATAGTCCAGGGCCAGTTTATTGCGCAGCGTGGCCTCGATGTCTTTTGCTTCGTTGTAGGCAGCAATCAGGATCGAGACATGCGGCAGGTCTTCCTCATCCTGTTCGATCGTCCGGGGTTGTTGGCCCCACAGATACACCAGCAGCGGATAGCCCAGGTAGATGTAGAGCAGCAGGAGCAGCGAAAGCCAGAACAGCAGGATCAGCATAATGGTTGCCCGTAAACACCGTCCCTAATGTGACACCGCGGAACGATCCGGCGTTGCAGCCGTTTCGGCCACCGCCGTAGCGCCCTGCTCGTTGACCGATCCGCCAGACAGCACGCCCTGTTCACGCAGGACCTCACTCATCGGGGCAAAGCGGAATCGACGGAGCAGTTTCTCCAGCCGCGCTTCACAGACATCCAGGTTGTTGTAATGCCGGAACCGCGACAGCCATTTGACCTTCAGCCGGGGCTGGCCGGGGTCGACCTCCCAGGGGTGCAGGTAAAACACGAAGGGCTGGGACTGGCGATTGATCTGCCCCAGGCCCCATTGGCTGAACCAGTAAGGAAACAGCCGGAAGTATCCGCCACCGGCGATGGGCAGCGTGTAGCCGGGCAACTGGAGCGTACTGAGCGGGAATTCCGCCAGCTCGTGCCCCTCATCGGTCTTGAGGCGATGCGGCCAACGGGGCGTGCCCGGCATGCCGTAGCGATCGTGATGCACCGGGAAAATCGACGAATCCCAGGTAAAGCCTTCTTCCGCCAGGATATCGAGCGCCCAGCGGGACTCATTGGTGATGGAATAGCTGGCTGCACGATAGCCCGTCACCGACTGGCCGGTGATCTCTTCCAGAATCTGCTTAGAGCGCCGGGTTTCCTCCCGGAAGATCTCGGGCGTCTGGTTGTAGATCAGTTGGTGGCTGTATCCATGGCTGGCAATCTCATGGCCGGCGGCCTGGATGCGGCGCACCAGCGCGGGTGAGCGTTCGGCCACCCAACCGAGGGTAAAAAACGTGGCCCGGATGCCGTGTTGATCGAACCGCGCCAACAGGCGATCCGTATTGGCTTCCACCCGGTATTCCATGGCCTCCCAGTCGTCCCGCGATACGGCTTCGGCCAGGGCCGCCACCTGGAAGTAATCTTCCACGTCGACGGTGAGTGCGTTAATCGGTTGTTCGCTGCGGCTGTGATCGGTGGTCTGCGTCATCGGATCTGGTACTCCAGACTGACCAGCACCCAGTTTTCGGCATACTCCCGGGAGCCCACGTCACTGTTGCGCCGGTTGTGACCAATTTTCCCGCTCAGGTCAAGATCGGACAGGAGTTGGCAACTGAGCCCGACATTGACCCCGATGATCTCGTCCTGGGTGTCGTTGTCCTTGTAGTCGATGTAGGCAATCCGCGTGCCCGCGGTGAAGTCGATCTGGCCGGTCACCGGGCGGCGGTAGTCGGCGTTAAAGGCCACCCGGCCTTCGCGCGAGTCGGTCTTCAGGTTGTCCGAGCGGGTGGCGACGGCGCTCAGGTTGAGGGTCGAGGTATCACTGAACCGGCGGGTGTAGCCACCCCGGACGTCGCTGACTTCGACGGCCGAGGTGTCCTCGATGGTGTAGGTGACGCCGTCGAACAGGAAGTCGAACTCAGAGGTTTCGTCCGTGACCTGGCGGCTTGCCGCGACATAGAACGAGGACGCCTCGTTGATCTGGCGTTCAAGCCGCAGATCGCCTACCCAGCCATTGAACGACTGCTCGGTACTGAAAAACCGACGTTTCAACCAGGTCCCGCCGAGTGAGCCGGAAATCGTGGTAGCCGCAAACTCCTTCGAGAAGAACAGGGTTGCGGTATTGCGATCGACCTTTTCCTTGTTGTCGTACTCACGATGTTCGGCGGACAGGTTCAGGCCACCGGTCAGCAGCTCGGAAAACAGATGGCTCCAGACTGCGGACCCGATTCCCGCCTCGCTGTCCCGCTCTTCCGGCTCGTTGAATTCGATGTTTTCGTACTGGGCCGACAAGCTGATGGTATCGACCGGTGTAACGCCCCAGACGTAGCGTGGCCCCGTACTGAAGATATTCCGCCGGCTGCGGTTGTCCGGTGTGTTGGGTTCGGTGTTGCTCTGGACCACGTCCCGCGTTTCATTGGTGACATCCCAGAAGAAGCGCTCGGCAATCTGGCAGCTCCCCAGCCAATCGATGAAGGCGTAGGGCTCGGGATCGTAGGTGTTGTTGGCGTAAATGCCATAGGCAAGATCGGCGCTCAAATCCGATACACACCGGCCCGGATCGGTTTTATGGGAAATCTTCAGTTTGATCCGATTTTCCACATCCGATTTCTCCCCCGATTCGCTGCGCTTGATGTTGTCGCTGAATCGGCTGTCAGCGCCGATGCTGAGCTTCACAGGCTCCGCATGGCCCATTGTCGCCGCGCCCAGAAAGAGAGACCCGGCCAGGAGGACAACGCCTCGAATCATCCCTGATTCGTAAGAACTACCCATTGATGACCACTCCGGCAAATTTCTCGGGATCAAACGAATGCGCGGCCTGCTCCACCGCTGACGGCGTGGCCTTGCCATGCGGGACCACCAGCAATGAATAGTCGCAGAGATCAGAGAGAATCCGCGCGTCCGGCGAATGACTGATTGAGGCCGTATCCAGGATGATGAACCGGTCCGGATAACGCCGGCGGATCGACTGGAGGAACAGTTTGATCTGGAACGACGTGAAGAACTCAGCCGGCGATTCGCGGCGACTGCCAGCCGGTACCAGGCGCAGCCGGGGAATGCCCGTCGGGTAGATGATCTTGGCAACGTCGTAGTCTGACTCTTCCAGAAAATCCGTCAGGCCGGTGTCCGGGAACATGTCCAGCATGGTGTGCAGGGACGGCTCGCGTAGGTTGCAGTCTACCAACAGCGCGGTCTTGGACTGGTCGAAGGCGAAGGCCGCGGCCAGATTCAGGGCGATAAAAGACGATCCCGCACCGTCGGTCGCGCCGGTCACCACCAACGTGAAGTTGTTGCCGCCGGAGATTTCCAGCAACTTGGTCCGCAAGCTGCGGAACCGGTTGACCAGATCCCGGTTCGGCGACTCGGGATAGATAATGCGGCGTTCGTCGAGATCATCGAATGTCAGCTGGCGAGGCTCCTGCATTCGTTTGATCTGGCGGCTCATGACGTAACGGTCGACCGCGCCGGCGCCCAGCTCGAGCGTGCTGGGAACCAACAGGCGAGCGTCTTCCGACTCGCTTGAGCCTGATTTTTCCGGCCGGTTGGTGGATTCGTCCTCCCGGCTCAGTTGACGCTGCCGTTTCCTCAGGGCATCCAGTTCGTTCTGCTCGTCCTTATCGGGAGAGGCATCGACATCTCTGCTCTGGCGCGTTCCGTTCATCAAATAACTCCCATAACTGAAGCAACGGCTACACCGATATAGGCGGCTATCACCAGCACGGCACAAATAACAACGGCATAGGTCACCCGCCGCTCCCGACGCATCTCAAAGGGCGTTCTCACCCGGGGGATGTCCATCAGCACCGGGATACCCACTTCATCTTCCAACTGGGACTTGGCGCGTACCCGCGGATCGATTTGCAACAGTCCGGCGATGGTGCCCAATGGCGCTAACAGGCCCAGGAAAAGCCCCGCCATGGCGAACTGGTTAAACTGGGCCCCTTCGGGTTTGAGCGGGTAACGCGCCGTCTCGTTGATCCGATAGTTCAGGCCCTGCCCTTTGATGTCCAGGTGCATGGAAACCCGGGCTCGCTCGCGACGCTTGAGCAGATCGTTGTAGATCTGTTTGTTGACTTCCATATCGCGGGTCAGTTGCGAGTATTCCGCTTTGTTTTCCTGGATCCGCTGCATGCGATCAACCTGTTCCCCGATCAACGTCTTGATGGAGCGGATGCGGGTGTTGATCATTTCCATCTGGGTGCGGGCATCGGCCAGATCGGAACTCAAATCCTGATACAGCGGGTTGATCGTGTCCCCGGTACCAACACTGGCATCGGAGGTGTCTCCACTGCTGCGGGCTTTGTCACGCTGGCGTTTGAGCACCGCGATCTGCTCCTGCAAAGCCACGATATCCGGGTAGGAATCCTTGTACTTCAGGCGCAGCGTATCGAGCTGATCCTGCATGGAGTTGATACGCTGCTGGTAGGCGTCGATGGTCTTGCCACGGCGTATGTTCTGGTTCACGTTCGAAAGCTGGCTTTGCAACGACGCCACTCGGGTTTCGGTTTCCTGTTTATCCAGCTGCGCCTGTTCCAGCTTTCCGCGCAAGTCGGACAACTTGCCGTTGGCTTCGCCTTCGGTGCCGTCGACGTTCTTGGACAGGAACTGCTTGAGACGCTTTTCCGACTCGGCGAGCAGATCCTCGTAGGATTTGACCTGGTTGTCGATGAACTCGTAGGCACTGCGGCTTTCCGCCTGCTTGCGGCGCGCCGACTCTTCGATAAAGGCCTGACCCATGCGCTGTGCCACCCGATAGGCCTGGGAGGGGGATTCCGACATAAAGCCGATGCTGAAATAGCTGTCGCCACGGGGACGGACGCTCAGGTTGGAGCGTAACCAGTTGACACGGGATTCCAGTTTTTCCGCCTGAAGGCTGGCCGCATCCGGGCCAAAGAGATCGGTATCCTTGGCGACGTTTTCCATCACACCCCGGCTCCAGAGAAGCTCCTGGGCAGCTGATGCCCGCTCACTGATCTTGGTCGTCACGGCGCTGCCCTCCATCAGAGGGCGGATGATGTTCTCGTCGTCCACGTAGATGACGACGTCCGACTCGTATTTGTAGGGCCAGAGAAACCCGGCAGCCAGTACGCCAAAGCTGACAATGGCGAAAGCCGCCAGCGCGAGCCACTTGCGGGTTCCGACTTCGCGGATGATTTCGCTGGGCAGTTGAATCAGTGGAAGTGCCATAGCTGTTACCTGAAACTGAAAGCTAACGTGCGATCATCTGGAGTGCCCCGACCATCGATGTCAGGGCGTCGGCCAGTGGATCAGAAACTGCGCTCGGGCACGGTCAGGATATCCCCGGGCAAAAGCCGGTAGTTGGTCGCGATGTCGCCCCGGGTCAGAATGTCGTCAAGCTTGACCGGGATCGCCACCACCTCCTTGCCCATCGGCCGGTACAGCATGGCGTTGTTCAAATCGGCGAACGGGTTGGCGCCGCCGGCAGAGAGCACCACGTCCATGACCGTCATGCCATCACGGAACGGCATGGTCATGGGGCTCTGGACGGCACCGGTCACCCGGACGCGATCGGTGAACTCATGACTGTTCATCCCGGTGACGACCACACTGACCTGGGGCTGGCGGATATACTGCTCGAGTTTGTCCTGTACGTCGTCGGCCAGCTCTTCGGGGGTCAGACCGGCGGCCACGACATCCCCCACCAGCGGCACGGAGATCCGGCCGTCGGGACGAATGGGAACGCTGACGCTGAGATCCTGATTGCGCCACACCGAGACCTGGACCACATCGTTGGGTCCCAGAATGTACTGGTCGACCGGTCCGGCGTTCTTATTGAGCGCCGCCTCGATCTGCTGCGGCGACGAAGCCGGTTGCGAGGCACAACCTGCCAGAAGAGAAAACAGTACAACGAGCCCGATTACCATCCTTGCCATTTCACATCCTCGCTTCTTTTTTCGAAAGCCACGGTTACTGACACCCGTTCCGGCCGATGACCAGCCAAACCAATGCCTAGCGCGATCCTTTCTTGAACAATATTACTTCCACTGTCTGAATAATAACCAACAAATCCAACAGTAGACTCTGATTCTTAATGTAGTACAGGTCGTAGCGAAGCTTTTCCCGGCTGTCTTCCTCGTTATCGGCGTAGGCAAAGCACAGCTGCGCCCAGCCGGTAATGCCCGGCTTCACACGGTGACGTTCGTTGTAGAACGGGATCTTCTCCGCCAATTGCTCGACGAACATGGGCCGCTCCGGCCTGGGGCCCACAAACGACATGGTGCCGTTCAACACGTTAAAGATTTGTGGAAGCTCATCGATACGCACCTTGCGGATAAAGGCCCCGACGCGAGTCACGCGGGTATCGTTCTGGCGCGCCCAGACGGCGCCATCCTTTTCAGCGTCCGTGCGCATCGAACGGAACTTGTGGACCTTGAAGACCTGGCCGCGCAGACCAACACGTTCCTGGCTATACAACACCGGCGCGGACCATCCGTCTTCGATCTTGATCGCCAGGATGGTCAGCAGCATCAGGGGGCTGGTTGCAATCAACAAGGTGCCTGATGCCAGCACATCCAGGGCCCGCTTGCCGAATCCGGAAACGGAAGACACCGAGAAGCCGTCCGAGAAGACGAGCCAGCCGCGCGTAATCATTTCCATCGCGACCTTGCGGGACTCCCGCTCGTAGAAGACCGCGCCGTCGACAATCCGGATGCCCTGCATCTTGCATTCCAGCAGGTCTTCCATGGGCAACCCCTTACGGCGGTCTTCCACGGACACCACAATTTCCTGGACCGGCCGACGCGTCACATACTCGTGCAGGCTACCGGGGATATTGACGAGATACTGCTCCGGGACTTCGATCGGCTCATCGTTGATCGGTACAAAACCCACCAGATGGAACCCCTTGCGATTGAAGGGGGTCTGGAGGTCTTCGAGCAGTTGCCGGGCCCGAAAACCCGTGCCCAGCACCAATACCTTCCGCTTGAAGGCGTCGTTGCCCACCACCGTAAAGAAGATGATGCGCGCGATGCCCAGCAGGAAGAAACCAAAGACGGAAGCGGATGTGATGACCCCGTCCCCGCCCAGGTACCAAAGCCACTCCTGGCTCAATAAATAGGCGGTCAGTGCAAACGGAATGCTGAGGATCAGCGCAATGAGCGTACGCAACATCATGCCGGACAGGCCATCTTCCAGCCGGGACTGATGCACGCCCATGGCGACCATCAGCAACATGTTGAGAGCGGCGAAGATGACCGCGGAAGGCAGGATGTAAGCGATGGATTCGGAGAAATAGGCAATATCCCCGAAATACCGGAAGAAAACGGCGAGGCAGAAGGCCCCGACCAATACACTGAAATCAATCAGCCCCAGAATAACAAACGGGAGATGAATGTAATGCCTGAATATCCTGACGTGTGCCACGTCGACTCCTTCACGCCACCCTGCCAGACGCGTCCTTGAATCCGATTGGTAGATCTCCAACTCCTTTGAAGTCTACTCCTTCCGGATTGAACTGCAATTGGATGCAATCTCAAACAGATGGGAGGCGCATGTAAAAATTCCTGACAGCAAAAACCCCGGCATGGCCGGGGTTTAGCAGGTTTCTAACACCGTATCTCGCCAGCTTATGCCTTGCGACGGCGCATCACGCCGATACCCGCAAGACCAAGACCGAGGAGCGCCAGGGAACCCGGCTCCGGCACCTCGCCAACGGTGACGTTGTCGATGCCATAGCCGTCGTCCGAGGCATTGGCGTAGAAAGTAACATCACCCAGACCTTCGGAATCGAACAGCGTGATGTAAAACACGTTGCCGTTACCCAGGGCAGAACCGAAGATGTCTTCGAAGGTGAACGTGGTGCTACCCACGGTCATCCGGCCACCCACATCGTTCGGGTCCGTGATGTAGAAACCCAGGGCGTTGAAGCCCGGCGTCAGCGAGAAAGTCATCTCTTCGCTGTCCATGCTGTCCAGCCAGTTGGCGTTGTCTGAGCCACTTGGAGTCGCAAAACGGCCGCCAAACGGAGAGCTACCATCATCCAGAATGGCAACACCGCCGTTACAGGTGAATCCAAGGTTGCCGCAATCACCGCCTGAACCCGCAACATCCTGGGTAAAGGTGCCAACGCTTGTGGCAATGGAGTTGCTCTGGGATGTCGTGCCAGCCGTGTAAGACTCGAAGTCTTCAGTCAGATAACCTGACTTCAGCTTGGCCAGGAAGTTGGTTTCGGCAGCCTGCGCAGCAGACTCACCGGCGCTGCTGACGTACAGCATGGGCGCCGCCTGAACAGACGCGACCAAGCTGGATACGCCGAGTGCGATGCCCGCACTGATACTGAGAACACGTTCCTTCTTCATGCACAGCTCCTAAACCCGTTGAGGTTGTTGTTAGTCCGTGGATACTTAGGAGCAATAAGAAGGCCAATAATATTTATTTCTTAATAATCAACACATTAAATATATAACAACCCAATTTATGCCCACACCGCTGTAAAGAAAATGGACGTTTTTCGCGAACCGTCAACTCCTTAATTTTTTTAAAAAAGTTGTAAAATCTGTCTCAGATCATAAACAGCGCCATAAAGTCAGGCACCGAGGTACCCTCCAGCACCTTCTGATCGATGCACCGATCAACAATGGCGTCGCACCGCCCTTTCGGAAACCGCGTTTCAAGATTGGCCCGGAACTTCTCCTTGAGCAGCGGGATGCCTTCCTTCCGGCGCCGGCGATGGCCGATCGGATACTCCACGGCGACCTGTTCCGTTTTTGAGCCATCCTTGAAGAAGACCTGAATGGCGTTGGCGATTGAGCGTTTGTCCGCTTCCAGGTATTCCCGGGTGTAGCGGGGCTCTTCCACGATCTCCATTTTGTCCCGCAGGTCGTCGATTTCCGGATGGGCCTGGTGGAAAGCGTCTTCGTAGTGATCGGCCGTCAAGGCGCCAAAGATCAGGGGAACCGCCGTCATGTACTGCAGGCAGTGGTCGCGATCGGCGGCGTTGGCTAGTTTGCCCACTTTGGAAATGATGCGGATGGCGGATTCGTGGGTGGTGATGACGACCCGGTCGATCTCGTCCAACCGGTCTTTCACCTGCGGATGCAGGGTCACGGCGGCTTCGGCGGCGGTTTGCGCGTGGAACTCCGCCGGGAACGAGATCTTGAAGAGGATATTCTCCATCACGTACGACCCGAAATCCTGGGGCAGCGAGAATTGGCGCTGGTCTTCGGGTTTGAGCTTCTGATCCTTGTTGGTCTTGCTGAACAGCACGTCGTAGAAGCCCCATTGGGGCGCTGTCAGCACACCGGGTATGCCCATCTCACCGCGCATGGCGATGTCCGCGAGACGCACGGCACGGGAGGTCGCATCGCCCGCCGCCCAGGATTTACGGGAGCCGGCGTTGGGTGCGTGGCGATAGGTGCGCAGGGCCTGCCCGTCGACCCAGGCGTGGGACAGCGCCGACAGCATCTGCTCCCGGTTCGCGCCCATCAGCTTGGCGGTGACCGCCGTTGAGGCCACCTTGACCAGTACCACGTGATCCAGGCCAACGCGGTTGAAGGAATTCTCCAGCGCCAGCACGCCCTGGATCTCGTGGGCCATGATCATGCTTTCCAGCACGTCGCGCATGGTCAGCGGCGCCTGGCCTTCAGCCTGGCGCTTCTGCGACAGGTGGTCGGCCACGGCCAGGATGCCGCCGAGGTTGTCGGAGGGGTGCCCCCACTCGGCCGCCAGCCAGGTGTCGTTGTAGTCCAGCCAGCGAATGATGCAGCCGATGTCCCAAGCAGCTTTCACAGGATCCAGACGGAAGGAGGTGCCGGGTACCCGGGCACCATGAGGCACTACTGTGCCCTCGACGATCGGCCCCAGATGTTTGGTGCATTCGGGGAAGCGAAGCGCCAAAATGCCGCAGCCGAGGGTGTCCATCAGGCAGTTGCGGGCGGTATCCAGCGCTTCGAGGCTGTCGACCTGATCATTGAGAACGTAATCTGCAATCTTCTGCAGGACGTCGTCGTAATCCGGGCGTTCGTTGAGATCGAATGTCGCTGACATGGGGCGTCTCCCTGGCCGGGAGGGTGCCGCTAGTGTCCCGGCCTTTCAAGAAATGATGGCGTCAGTATGGACCGGAAACCGGGCCGCTTCGAGCGGACCCGGTCTCCTTTAATAGAAACAACTCAGAACGCGTCCCCCGGAACACGTACCCAGCCTTCCATCAGGATGCGCGCACTGCGGCTCATGATGGCTTTCTTCGCGCTCCACTGGCCGTTCACCTGCTCGGCTTCGGCGCCGACTCGCAAGGTGCCCGACGGATGGCCAAACACCACCGAGGTTCGATCGCCGCCACCGGCGGCCAGGTTCACCAGCGTGCCCGGAATCGCCGAAGCTGTGGCGATGGCTACGGCAGCGGTGCCCATCATGGCGTGATGCAGTTTGCCCATGGACAAAGCCCGCACCAGTACGTCGATGTCTGCAGCGGTGATCTCTTTACCGCTGGAGGCTACGTAGCCTTTGGGCGGCGCGACGAAGGCCACTTTGGGCGTATGTTGACGGTTGGCCGCTTCGGCCACGTCGCTGATCAGCCCCATTCTGACGGCGCCGTGGGCGCGGATGGTTTCAAACAGGGTCAGGGCCTGGTCATCGTTGTTGATGGCGTCCTGTAGTTCGGTGCCGTCGTAGCCGATGGCCTCGGCGTTGATGAAGATGGTCGGGATGCCGGCGTTGATCATGGTGGCTTTCAGGGTGCCGACGCCGGGGACATCCAAATCGTCGACGACGTTGCCCGTCGGGAACATGGCACCCTCACCGTCCGCCGGGTCCATGAACTCCACCTGGACTTCGGCCGCCGGGAAGGTCACACCATCCAGTTCGAAGTCGCCGGTTTCCTGCACCTCCCCGTTGGTCATGGGGATGCGGGCGATGATGGTTTTCCCGATGTTCTTCTGCCAGATCCGGACCGTGGCGGTGCCGTTCTCCGGCAGTTGCGTCGGGTCCACGAGCCCGTTGTTGATGGCAAACGCCCCCACGGCTGCGGTCAGGTTACCGCAGTTACCGCTCCAGTCGACAAACGGTTTGTCGATGGAGACCTGGCCGAACAGGTAGTCGACGTCGTGATCCGGACTGTCGCTTTTCGACAGGATGACGGTCTTACTGGTACTGGATGTGGCGCCGCCCATACCGTCGGTCTGCTTGCCGTAGGGATCGGGGCTGCCGATGACGCGCAGCAACAGTTTGTCGCGTGCTTCGCCCGGTACCTGGGCCACTTCCGGCAGGTCGGTCAGGTTGAAAAACACGCCCTTGCTGGTGCCACCACGCATGTAGGTGGCGGGGATTCTGATTTGGGGTTTGTGGGTCATTTTGGTGGTTCCTGGGAATTCTGTGGACGATATCAGCCCCGTGGGGAATTACCGGCAGCCCTGCGGGCTGCTCCGAAGCTGAAGCGTCGGCTACATTTACAGGCCACCCCGAGCATGTAGCAGATGCTTTAGCTTCTGAGGCACCGTCAGGTGCCCCACAAGTAGGTTGGGCTGACGCAGGAAGCCCAACATCCCAGAGGTTCAAACGGACGCTCTGAGTTCGCGTTTTACGACACCGGTCTGATCGGGCACAGACAGTCATCCGGCTAGCCGCCGTCCAAATTTGTTGGGCTTCCGGCGTCAGCCCAACCTACGGGTGCTGGAGGATCATCGGCAGCCCGCGGGCTGCTCCGAAGCTGAAGCGTCGGCTACATTTTCAGGTCACCCCGAGTATGTAGCAGATGCTTTAGCTTCTGAGGCACCGTCAGGTGCCCCAGTCAGCCCCACATAAATAGCTCTTGCCTTGCAGAGACGGTTTCTCAAGCACTTGCCTTATCCGCCTCAGCCTCCAGGAAGTCCTGCGCAAAACGCTGCAGCACACCGCCTGCCTTGTAGATGGACACTTCTTCCTGCGTATCCAGGCGACAAATGACCGGCACTTCCTGGCTCTCGCCGTTGGCGCGGTGAATGACCAGCGTCAACGTGGCACGGGGTGCCGGCTGCCCTTTCACGTCAAACGTCTCGGTGCCGTCGATGCCCAGCGTCTTGCGGGTGATACCTTCCTCAAACTGCAGCGGCATCACGCCCATGCCCACCAGGTTGGTCCGGTGAATCCGTTCGAAGCCTTCGGCAACGATGGCCTCGACACCGGCCAGCGCCACGCCTTTGGCGGCCCAGTCACGGGAGGAGCCCTGCCCGTAGTCGGCACCGGCGACGATGATCAACGGCTGCTTGCGGTCCATGTAGGTTTCGATCGCCTCCCACATGCGCACCACTTTGCCTTCCGGTTCAACACGAGCCAGGGAGCCCTGCTTCACGCCGCCGTTGTCGTCGCTGACCATTTCGTTCAGCAACTTCGGATTAGCAAACGTGGCCCGCTGCGCCGTCAGGTGATCGCCGCGATGGGTCGCGTAGGAGTTGAAATCCTCTTCCGGCAGGCCCATTTTCGCCAGGTATTCGCCGGCGGCGCTGGAGGCCAGGATGGCGTTCGACGGCGACAGGTGGTCCGTGGTGATGTTGTCACCCAGGACCGCCAGCGGCCGCATGCCCGTCAAGTTCTTCTCACCGGCCAGGGCGCCTTCCCAATACGGCGGTCGGCGGATGTAGGTGCTCATCGGACGCCACTCGTAGAGCGGGTCGGACTGCGCCTGGGCCTTGCGGGTGACGTCGAACATCGGGATGTAGGTGTCGCGGAACTGGTCCGGCTTCACCGACGATTTCACGATGGCGTCGATTTCCTCGTCTTTGGGCCAGATGTCCTTGAGCAGGATCGGGTTGCCGTCGGCGTCGTGACCCAGGGCGTCCTTCTCGATGTCGAAGCGGATGGTGCCGGCAATGGCGTAGGCCACCACCAGCGGCGGTGAGGCCAGAAACGCCTGCTTGGCGTACGGATGAATCCGCCCGTCAAAGTTGCGGTTACCGGACAGGACCGCGGTGGAATAGAGATCCCGGTCGACCACTTCTTTCTGGATTTTCGGATCAAGCGCACCGCTCATGCCGTTACAGGTGGTACAGGCAAAGGCGACCACGCCGAAGCCCAACTGCTCGAGTTCCGGCAGCAGGTTAGCTTCTTCCAGGTACATCTTGACGGTCTTGGAGCCTGGCGCCAGCGAGGACTTCACCCACGGCTTGCGGATCAGGCCCAGCTTGTTAGCATTGCGGGCAATCAGGCCGGCCGCCACCATGTTCCGCGGGTTAGAGGTGTTGGTACAGCTGGTGATCGCGGCAATGATGACCGCGCCGTCCGGCATTTCGCCTTCTTTCTCTTCCCACTGACCGGCAATACCGCGCTGGGACAGCTCGGAGGTGGGCAGGTGCGCGTGCGGGTTGGACGGGCCGGCCAGGGTGCGCACGACCTTGGACAGGTCGAACCTGAGGACGCGTTCGTACTCGGCGGTCTTCAGGCTGTCCGCCCACAGGCCGGTATGCTTGGCGAAGTTCTCGACCAGCGCGACCTGATCGTCGTCGCGACCGGTCAGCTTGAGGTAGTCGATGGTCTGGTCGTCGATGTAGAACATCGCCGCCGTGGCGCCGTATTCCGGCGTCATGTTGGAGATGGTGGCGCGGTCGCCCACGGTCAGGCTGTCGGCGCCCTCGCCGAAGAATTCCAGGTACGCGCCGACGACCCGCTCTTTCCGCAGGAATTCGGTCAGCGCCAGCACCATGTCCGTACCTGTGATGCCCGGCTGCAGCTTGCCAGTGAGCTCGACACCGACAATGTCCGGCAGGCGCATCATGGACGCCCGGCCCAGCATGACACTCTCGGCTTCCAGGCCGCCCACGCCGACGGAGATCACGCCCAACGCATCCACCATCGGCGTGTGACTGTCGGTGCCCACGCAGGTATCCGGGAAGGCCACGCGGTCGCGCACCTGGACCACCGGCGACATCTTCTCCAGGTTGATCTGGTGCATGATGCCATTGCCCGGCGGGATCACGTCCACATTCTCGAACGCGGCCTTGGTCCAGTTGATAAAGTGGAAACGGTCGTCGTTGCGGCGATCCTCGATGGCGCGGTTCTTCTCGAACGCGTCTTTCTCGAAGCCCGGATGCTCGACGGCCAGGGAATGGTCAACAATCAACTGGGTGGGCACCACCGGGTTGACCTTGGCCGGGTCGCCGCCCTTCTCGGCAATCGCATCGCGCAGGCCAGCCAGGTCCACCAGTGCCGTCTGACCCAGGATGTCGTGGCACACGACGCGGGCCGGGTACCAGGGAAAGTCCAGATCCCGCTTGCGTTCGATGAGCTGCTTCAGGGAATCGGTCAGCGTGGCCGGATCGCAACGGCGCACCAGCTGCTCCGCCAGGATGCGGGAGGTGTACGGCAGTTTGTCGTAGGCGCCGGGCTGGATGGCGTCGACGGCCTCGCGGGTATCGAAGTAATCGTAGTCGGTGCCCGGCAGGGGCTTGCGGTATTGAGTGTTCATGGTTGACCTTTGGCGATAATGGGTCGGGTGTGGCGTTGGTCTCTCTTCATCCCCCTCTCCCCCGGCCCCTCT
Source organism: Marinobacter sp. NFXS9 (assembly GCF_040148665.1). Classification (NCBI taxonomy): domain Bacteria; kingdom Pseudomonadati; phylum Pseudomonadota; class Gammaproteobacteria; order Pseudomonadales; family Marinobacteraceae; genus Marinobacter; species Marinobacter sp. NFXS9. The sequence goes on from NZ_JAGDDW010000001.1 coordinate 755,271, forward strand.
CCCGCCAGGGGAGAGGGGAGCTTATAACTCTAACTTGGGGGATAAGCCTCTCTCCCCTGGCGGGAGAGAGGTTTGGAGAGAGGGGGACGCGTCTTAGGCGCGCTTCTCAATCGGCAGCCACTCGGCGTGCTCGGGGCCGGTGTAGTCCGCACTCGGGCGGATGATCCGGTTGTTCTCACGCTGCTCCTTCACGTGGGCGGTCCAGCCGGACACCCGCGACATCACGAAGATCGGTGTAAACAGCTCCGTCGGGATACCCATGAAGTGATAGGCCGAGGCGTGGAAGAAGTCGGCGTTACAGAACAGCTTCTTCTCGCGCCACATGACCTCTTCGCAACGCACGGAGACCGGGTACAGCACCTCGTCGCCCACTTCCTGCGCCAGTTTTTCGGACCATTTCTTGATGATCGCGTTGCGCGGGTCGGATTCGCGATAGACCGCATGACCGAAGCCCATGATCTTTTCCTTGCGCTCCAGCATGCCCATCAGGCCCTGCTCGGCCTGGTCCGGTGTCTGGAACTTCTGAATCAAGGCCATGGCCGCTTCGTTGGCGCCGCCATGCAGCGGACCGCGCAGTGTGCCGATGGCGCCGGTCACGCAGCTGTGAATGTCGGACAGCGTGGACGCACAGACCCGAGCGGTAAAGGTGGAGGCGTTGAACTCATGCTCGGCATAAAGAATCAGGGACACGTTCATCACGCGCTCGTGCAGCTCGCTGGGCTTCTTGCCGTGCAACAGCTCCAGGAAATGCCCGCCGATGGAATCGCAGTCGCCGTCAGTCTCGATGCGCACGCCTTCATGGGCGAAGCGGTACCAATAGGTGATGATGCTCGGGAACACCGCCAGCATGCGGTCGATCTTGTCGTCCTGCTCGCTGAAGTCCTCTTCGGTTTCCAGATTGCCCAGCATGGAGCAGCCGGTCCGCATGACGTCCATCGGGTGCGCGTCCTTGGGGATCTGCTCCAGGACGGCCTTGAGCGCGTCCGGGAGTGCCCGCAGGCCCTGCAGCTTGGTCTTGTAGGCGTCCAGCTCCTGCTGGTTCGGCAGCTTGCCACGCAGCAGCAGGTAGGCCACCTCTTCAAACTGGGCATTGTCTGCCAAATCCGTGATGTCATAGCCCCGGTAGGTCAGACCGGTTCCGCTCTGACCCACGGTACAGAGTGCGGTTTCGCCTGCGACCTGGCCACGAAGGCCAGCGCCGCCCAGTTTTTTCTCAGCCATGGTTGTCACCTTGTGCGTCGTTGTTTGCGATTATTTGAAGTCGTGTGGTGTCGGGCGATCGAGTGCCTGAAGCACTCGATCGCAAATCAGCGGCCTGTTACTCAGCTTTTCTGCTGCTTGAACAGGGCGTCCAGTTTCTGTTCGAACTCGTGGTAATTGAGGAAATCGTACAGCTCCATGCGGGTCTGCATCATGTCCACCACGTCTTTCTGGTCGCCCTTCTCCAGGATGTTCTGGTAGACGGTCAGCGCGGCCTTGTTCATGGCGCGGAAAGCGCTCAGCGGGTACAGCACCATGTCGGCGCCGGCTTCCGCCAGCTCTTTGGTGTTGTACAGCGGCGTGGCGCCGAATTCGGTGATGTTCGCCAGGATGGGCACGTCCAGCGCCTCGGAGAAGGCCCGGTAATGCTCCAACTCGGTCACGGCTTCGGCGAAAATGCCGTCCGCCCCGGCTTCAATGCAGGCCTTGGCCCGTTCAATAGCCGGTTCCAGACCTTCCCGCTGGAAAGCATCAGTCCGAGCCATGATGAAGAAATTCTCGTCGGTGCGTGCATCGGCACAGGCCTTGATGCGATCAACCATCTCGTCCTGGGAAACGATTTCCTTGTTGGGACGATGACCGCAACGCTTCTGGGCCACCTGGTCCTCAATGTGAACCGCCGCCGCGCCGGCGCGCTCCATTTCCTTGATGGTGCGGCCGATGTTGAACGCCCCACCCCAGCCAGTGTCGATATCGATCAGCAGTGGCGTATCGGTCACGGCGGTGATGCGACGAACGTCTTCAAGCACGTCGTTCATGGTGGTCATGCCCAGGTCTGGCAGACCGTAGGAGGCGTTGGCGACACCACCACCAGACAGGTAAATGGCCTGATGCCCCACTTTTTCGGCCATCATGGCGCAGTAGGCATTAACGGTACCCACGATCTGCAGCGGATTGTTTTCTTTGAGGGCTTTGCGGAAACGGGCCCCGGCAGTAAGTGACTGGTTCATAAACTCTCCCCATTCAGAATGTCAGGACACCTTCCTGAATCTTTTTCTCGATGTTCAGCCGCGCCGCATTGATGTGGCGCTGCATCAGAAACTGGGCCAATTCCCCATCCCGGTTGGCGATGGCGTCGGCGATACTGCGGTGTTCTCGAAGTGCCCGGTGCGGGCGGCCGGCGGACGTACTTAGCCGGTAACGGTACAGGCGCACCATGTAGTACAGGTCGCCCAGCAGCATCTGACTGAGCTTCCGGTTGCGGCTGCCTATGGCGATGCAGTAATGAAAATCGTAATCCCCTTCATGCTGGTAATACGCCTGTCCCTGCGCTTCGTCCACCATCTGTTCATGACGATCCAGAAGACGTTGCAGGTCATCGATTTCGGCGTCCGTCATACGCTCGGCGGCCTGGCAGGCAGCCAGGCCCTCCATGGCTTCGCGGATGCGATAGAGCTCGAGCAGTTCTTCGCCGTTGATCGAGACGACTTTGAAACCGGCGTGGGGACGGCGGACCAGAAGGCCGCGGGATTCCAGACGACCCAGGGCCTCGCGCAGCGGACCGCGGGTCAGGTTGAAGCGTTCGCAGAGTTCCACCTCACCGATTTTCTCGCCCGGGGCCAGCTCGCCCTTGACGATCGCGGTTTGCAGACATTCGAAGGCTTCGTCTGCACGGGTCTGCGTTGGAGTGACGGCATCAAGCATTTTTGTCGACAATAATATCTGTGATGTCGAGAAAACTACGCCTGGAACTGATTTTTGTCAACAATCCGGGAAAGCCGACTCCCGGATTGTTGACAAAGAAAGGGCAGGAATCAGTAGATTTTGCGCTGATCCTTGGGTGGCGGGGTGTACTGGTAGACCCAGGTTTCGGTCAGGGGCTGGTCGTCCAGCTTCAGGTAGAGGCGCAGATCGATGGGCTCTTCGGAGTCGTCCGGCACCAGGTCGAACATCGCGCGGTAACCATTGATCTCGTGCAGCGGACGCGCAGAGGTGATTTCGATGCGACCGCGGCTGCTCGTGATCACCGGTACGACCTTGGCGTTCTCGCCCAGCATATCCAGCATGCCACCGGCAAAATCTACCGCAAACCGCCAGGAGAAGTACTCGCGCTTCTGGCCGACAACCCCACCCAGACCGGTCCGGGTGGCGCGCACGGTAGCCAGCTCATACGGCTTGACCGGCGCCTGCTCGCCCCAGTTCAGGCGATAGGAAAACAGGTGTTCCTGATTGGGCGCCAGCGGCTTCTCGGGATTCCAGAACGCCACGATGTTGTCGAAGGTCTCGTCCACCGTGGGAATCTCCACCAGCATGATGCTGCCCTTGCCCCAGTCTTCCTTTGGCTCGACCCAGACGCTCGGGCGTTTGTCATAGAACACGCCATCGTCCTGGTAGTGGTCGAAATCCCGGTCCCGCTGGAGCAGGCCGAAACCTCTCGGATTTTTGTCGACAAAGGTGTTGACCCGGATGCCGCGCGGGTTCACCAGTGGCCGCCAGATCCACTCGCCCGCGCCGCTGTGCATGGCCAGCCCGTCGGAATCGTGGATTTCAGGACGCCAGTCGTAATCCATGCGCTGGCTGTTTTCGCCCACCTGGTACATGCTCGTGAGCGGGGCGATGCCTACCCGTTCGATGTGCTTGCGTGGATACAGGGCACAGCCGATGTCCATTACCATGTTGCGGCCGGGGTACAGGTCGAACACGTAGGCGCCGGTGGTACTGGGTGAATCCAGCAGCGCGTAGACGGTCAGCTTGGTGCTGTTGGGTTTGGGCTTTTCCAGCCAGAAGGCGGTGAACTTGGGGAATTCTTCATCGTGATCGGTGGCGGTATCGATCGCCAGCCCCCGGGCGGACATGCCGTACTGCATGTCTTTGCCGACGGCGCGGAAATAGCTCGCACCCTGGAACGCCGCCAGATCCAGCTTGAAGTTGGTGTGGAACTGGATGCGGAAGCCGGCGAAGCCCAGATCTTCCGGCAAGTCGCCCAACGGCTGCTTGCCGGAATAGCTGAAATACGAGGGATCGTAGCCCAGCTCCTGCGCCTGGCCGTCCGTAACCTCGTAGATGTGAACCGGTGTCTTGAAGAACAGGCCAAGGTGGAACAACTGGGCCCGGAAGGCGCTGCCCTCATCCTGCCAGAGCGATTTTTCCGGCCGGAACTGGATGGCCTGGTAATCGTCCCACGAAATGTTCTTCAACGAGCGGGGCAATTCGCCCTCATGGGACTCAAACGGCTTTGCCGCCAGTTCACGCGCCCTACCCTTGAGCCACGCGTAGCTGAACGCCTGCGGCTCTCCAATGGGCCGCGCGTTGGCCAGAGAGCTGTTCAACAGGGCTGACAGGGGCAAGCCCTGCACTCCGGCGGCGGCGAGCATTTTCATCACTGTACGACGATCCATGCGGGTGTTCCCCTCCCTTTTACCGTGGAACGATGCGGGCCGGCCGATCAGTCGCCCGTGGCGAGCTTATCGATACGACTGCCCCAGTAACTGTCAGGGCGGGCGCGCCAGGCCTCGTGGTGCAATGCGGCCAGGGATTCCTGATCCCGGCACAGGTGACTCAGTTCACTCCGGGTCAGGCCTTCGGGGCCTTCCCGCACACAACGCTGGACCAGGTTGGCCAGCACCTCCGCCCGCACACGGCGGCGGTGGCGACCGGCGAGCGCCTGGTGCATCTGGTTCAGACGCGGCCGCAGGACCGCTTCCTCGAAATTCGTCAGCGGTGATTCCTCGGGTTCGGCCTTGCGGCTGATCTCGGCGTCGTCAAGCAGCGGGCTGGGATTGATCTCCTCCGGAATCAGCAGCAGACGGCGGCGATGCAACCGCTCACCGATGCTCACGCGGCTCAGGTAAACACAGGTCGGTGCCGCCAGAACCAGCGGTATCGCCACGGGCAAGGACCAGATGAAAAACAGCGGGTCCAGACTCCAGGCGAAAGCCGACCAGGAGGCGCCGACGATCAGGCCGGGCAGCTGGGTCACGATGGCCTGCCGCCACGTGGTTTCCTCCGTCCGGTTCTGCCCGGCCCAGCTGAGTGAGAAGTTCATGAAGGCCCCAAGGACATAGCGGCTGTGAGCGAGCATGCGAACCGGCGCCAGCAATACGGAGATGACGATCTCGATCAGAACGCTGACGAACAGACGCCCGAAGCCGCCAAAGAACCTGGACTTGCGGTGGATCAGCGCATCGAGGATGGCCAGGAACTTGGGAATAAACAGCAGCGCCATGGTACTCAGCGCCAGCCCCAGCGCCCACTCAGGTCGCCATTCCGGCCAAAGGGGAAAGAGCCCCTGGTGGCCTTCGGGGAAGTAGTCTATGGGCGACAACGCCATCTGCGCCGCCTCAACCGTGGTCAGGATCAGGAAAGCGAGCCACAAGGGCGACGCGCAGTACGCCATGATCCCGTTCATGAACGCCATCCGGTGGGCGAATCGCAGCTTACGGCCGAACAGCATGATCCAGAGGTGCTGGATATTGCCCTTGGACCAGCGTTCATCCCGGGTCAGCTCATCAGACAGCGTGGGTGGCGATTCCTCGTAGCTCTCACCCAACTCCGGCTCCAGCCAGACTTCGTAACCGGCCCGGCCCATGTAGGCCGCCTCGACAAAATCGTGGCTGAGAATCGGGCCGCCAAAGATACCAAAGCCCGGCAGCTTCCTGAGGCCACAATGCTCCATGAACGCATCGACCCTCAGAATCGCGTTGTGCCCCCAGAAGGCGGCGTCGCCCATCTGGATGGCCGCCAGCCCGGTGGCGAACAGCGGCGAATACACCCGGTTGGCGAACTGCTGCATCCGGGCGAACAGGGACTGGCCGTTGATCAGCGTCGGATTGGTCTGCAGGATGCCGCATTGCGGCTCCCGCTCCATCAGCTGGACCATGCGAACCAGCGTCTGGCCGCTGACCAGGCTGTCCGCATCCAGCACCACCATGTACTTGGAGCGGCGCCCCCAGCGGCGCAGGTAATCCGCGACATTGCCGCTCTTGTAGTTCAGGTTCACGGTCCGTCGCCGGTAGAACATGCGGCCTTCGGCGCCCAGTTCCTCGGCCATGCGCTGCCAGGTGGCCTGTTCCTCCAGCCAGACGTTGGGATCCCGGCTGTCGGAAAGAATATAGAATTCGAAGTTCTCGATCTGTCCGGCCCGCTCGATGTCCTGATAGACCGCTTTCAAGCCGCTCAGCGTACGGTGCACGGGCTCATGGTAGATGGGCATGATTACCGCGGTTTTGCCCAACGGCGTCTGGTCCAGCTCTTCCGCGGAATGGCGGTGCATCAGAGAACGCCGATCCCCGCCGAACAGGCGCAGCACAAAGCCCAGCATTGCCGTCCAGAAACCCACGGCAATCCAGGAATACAGCAGCGCAAACAGAATCAGCAGCCCCAGCTCGACACCGGTACTGCCGTGGTAAGGCAGTACCCACAGCAGGTAGTAACAGGCGACGGTGGTCTGACCCAGAACAAACAGGATCAGAAGGCTGCGCCGGATGAAGGCGATGCCCCGCCAACGGTAGCGTTTGGAGGCTTTCGCCGGGATGGCGTCTTGGGTTGTTCGCTCCTGGAGCGCTTCAGACATTGGTATGGTATCCGATACTGCCGCGCATCAGCGGCGGGCTTTGCATGGGGATGGCCAGGGGTGGCAGGTCGAAGTATTCGGGAATCATATCCATGGCCCGGGCCATGACATCGCGGCTTCCCGCCTCGGCCAATGCCCGGTCCACCAACTGCAGCGCCTTGCGGCAATTTTCCGACGTAATCTCCACGCCGCAGCCCCGCAGGTAGGCAATCAATCGATCCAGGGCTTGCTGACAGACCGCTCGTTTCATCGCTCGTCCTCCCTGTTGGCCTTATTCCTTGGGCGCCCGCAGATCCGAGCCAACCGGCAACTGGTAGGTCCAGGTCTCGGTAAGCGGCTTACCCTCGAGACTCAGGAACCCTCGCAGGGTCATATCCGCATCCGGATCAGGCCGCACCAGCATGGACAGCCGCCAGGCGTCGGTGGGTTCGTTGTATTCGACGAAATGCTCGACCACCTTGACGTGGTCGCCGCCGGATACCTGGCTGACCACCGGTGCATCAGGCTTAAGGCCATCAAGCTCGCCGCCCTTGAAATCCACGATCAGTCGATAGGCCCCTTCGACATTGCCGCCACCAATCCGGTTACCCTCGCCGACAAACGTCTGCGTGGCGTGGGCCGTGGGCTGCTTGGCAATGGACGGGCCGCCAAAGATGAGGGTGTATTGCAGGGTTCGCTCATCGCCCGCCTTGACCTGGCCATCCGGCTGCCAGAAGGTGACGATGTTGTCGTTCACCTCGGAGCGGGTCGGAATCTCCACCAGGACCACATGCCCTTTCCCCCAATCACCTTTGGTCTCCACCCAGGCGCTGGGTCGCTTGTCGTAGCGGGCTTCCAGATCCTCGAACTGGTCAAACTGCGTATCCCGCTGCATCAAACCAAAGCCTTTGAGATCTTCCGCCTGGAGGTAGCTCATCCGCAACTTGCGCGGATTCAGCAGCGGGCGCCACAGCCACTCGCCAGTGCCGCCGTCGTGGATCAGCAGGCCATCGGAATCGTGGACCTGTGGCCGCCACTCGCCCACCGGACGCACGGTATTCTTGCCGTAATAGAACATGGAGGTCAGCGGTGCGAGTCCGAGCAGCTCAACCTTGTCCCGGAAAAACAACCGGGCGGTCACATCGACTTGCGTGCTGGCTCCGGGATGAATATCAAAGCGATAAGCGCCGGTCAGGCTGGGGCCGTCCAGCAGCGCGTACACGCGCATGGTATCGCTGCCTCCGGCGGGCCGTTCGAGCCAGAATTCCACAAAGCTGGGCACCTCTTCGCCGGAGGGCAGCCCGGTGTTGATCGCGATCCCCCGAGCCGACAACCCGAACCGGTTGTCGCGCCCCAGCCCACGGAAATAACTGGCGCCACCAAAGACCATGAACTGCTCCTGGTCCGTTTCCTTGTGCATCGGGAACGTCAGCCGGAAACCGGCATAGCCCAGATCGGCGGGAACGCGCTTGGCAAACGCATCGTTCGGATAGGTAAAGTTGCCCTTGTCGAAGTTGATGGGCTCGACGCCCTCGCTGTCTACCTCATGCAGTGTGACGGCGTGAGAATAGTAGCTGCCCGGTGGAAACATCCGCACCTGGAAGCGGGAGCGGCCTTCCCGCCAGAGACTGGCCTCGGGCTTGAAGCGAACCGCCTGGTAATCACTGTAGCTCAGATCCTGCAGGAACTGGGGGGCCGATGCAGGCGCCTCGTAGGGCTTTCCGGCACGTGCTTTCGCCATCTGTTCCACATCTTCAAGCCCGAAGGCACTGGCCACATTGGCGGCCAGGAGCATGGTTGGGCCGAGCAGGAACATAAGCAATCGGGCTGAAAGCATGGACAATCCATCTCCGTCGTTTCAGAGGTTCAAAGGGGTGTCAGAAGCCGAGACGCCAACTCCATGACCTGTCCGGCGCGTGAAGGGCTCCTGGGCAGCGTCTGTCGAGTGACGAAGACCGTCGCCCAGTGGGAGTCCCTGGTCGTTTCCGACGTACCAGAGTTTTTAATGTAACACTGTCAGTAGCTTATGCTTCAAGTGACATCTCTGTAAGACACGTCTCAGAACCGACACGCGCCAGCCCCGATTAATGGTCAGTATATGACCAATTCGAACGTATCGTCAGAATATGTCGGAATGATGGGCAGACGTATAGACCACCGGGAGACGGTCCATGGAGGCAGACAGGACAAGAACCGTGCGGCCCGAACGGCGGTGCAATCCGCTACAGGCCCATGGAAAGCGAGAGGGAAACATCAGGCACGTCAGGCTTGGTGGTCGCCAGACTGGATGCCCCGAGCATCCGACCCACACTCAAACCGGCCTGGAAGCCACGACCCTGCATGTTGAGAGAGATCTCGGCGGCGCTAGCGGAACCATAGCGGTCGGCCTGCTCGTCCGTGTACGGCACCCAGCCCTGCAGGACCGAGAGGCGAAGACCCGAACGCATATACGGCATCAGCGGCGTGTCGAAGCGCGGGCTACTGGCATCCAGGCGCAACCAGCCCCCTTCGGCGGCACTCACGTTCTGGCCATTGAACCCGGAAATCATGGAGGCTCCGGCCACTGTCATGTACTCGGAGTCCGGCAGATCATTGGGTGAGAACTGGTAATGCCCGCTGACGCCCCACTGCCAGTCGAAGAAATCGCGCGAGAGGGCTGCGGACAGCGAATATTTGCGAAACGCATCGTCCTCGTTGAAGTCCTCTTCCATGTCGTATTCCTTGCCGACCACTTCCAGGCCGCTGACCGCGGAAACCCGGGTTGTCGCCATCACGTCGTACCACAACTCATGGGAGGTACTGCCTTCCAGCGTGAACAGGGACTTCTGCCGGGAGGAATCTTCCACCCATTCGCCGTCCTCGTAATAAGACGCATCCTGCGCCGACAGGCTCATGATGCTGTCAAACTGCACGCCGTATAGAGAGAACAGCGAGCGGCGACCGCTGACGTAGACATTGCGACCTTCGCCGCTGGCATCGTATTTCCCGTCGTCACCCTGCACGGTACTGCGGTAGGAAAAATTATCCACATCAAAGCTGAGGCGACTCGCGCCCAGCGGAAAGGCATAGTGGAAAGAGAACGCTTCCGCTTCGTTCTCGATACGCTGAGACACCGACTCGTTGAAGTTGAGTCTGAGCGCATGGTTATCGCGAATGAGGTTGTCCGCTTCCAGGCCGATCTGACCGCTGCGCTGGTCCCGGGTAGATGCGGAATTCCCCGCGACCTGAAGGTGTGAGCCCAGCCAATGACGATGGACGTGCTGGAAGCGCACCGTCGGCGCTTTGGAGGCCTTCGATGTCGGCTCTGCGCCTTCCACCGGCGCCACGTTGGCCAGGCCGGAAGGACGGCTCCAGCGCCCGAACGTGTACGACGGCAGCGTATCGGTTGCAACCAGCGCCGTGCCGCGCGGCGACGAAAAACGAGCGGCATGGGACGGGGTCTGGGCGGACGCCCGACGCGCCTCACCCATCGCTGCATTGCGAAAGCGCAGCGTGAGGACGTGATTCACAATGGGGCGTTCCGGCAGCCAGGCCACCGTGTCCTGCTCGCCCTCCTGCTCCAGCACCTGGTTGATGCGATTGGCGAGTCCATTGAGGCGATCCGGATCCAGGCACTGGCGTGTCTCCGGCTGCACCAGCGCGTGAACGCGGGTGACGACCCGGCTGGACAACAGCTTCAGGCCGGGCAGGCGAACGGAATCGATGGGCACACACCGGCCGGACGGCCAGTCGGTTTGCAGCTGGGTTCGATCGGGCTTGGTAGCCGGACCGGACCGGGAGGTCAACCAGCCACGGCTATCCTGCTCCGATCCATTGGCAAAGGAAGTACCGAGGGCGTTGCCCAGCTCATAGCCGGCACCCGCGTCTGGCTCGGCAAAACGCACCACGGCACCACCCTGGGTGCTGATGATGCAGCCGACAAATGCCATAAGTGCCCAGAATCTCACAAACAAGCGTCCCCATCAGGCGCAAGGAAGCACCCGACTATTTCGGTCAATGGAATTGAAGAAAATCGTTTTACCGAAGACCCCAGACGGCAACACTTGGGATGGTCCTGTTGCCCACAATGAACCCATCGCGAGTCAACAAGCACGGTATGCGTTGGCAGTACCGACTATAGGCAAGATGCAGGTCACATACCAGCCCTTACTATCAAAAATTTACAAATTTAATTTTTAACGAAAAACAACAAGTTGTATCCAAGTTTGTATGTAGTTTCTGGAGATAGGTTACCGCCTTTCAACACCTTGTTCCGGCCCCGTTGAATCACCCTCGATAGCGACCGAATGCTGCCACAAGAGGCGTATTTTCAATTACTTGGCAAGAAGGGCTCGAAACCCGTCACGATATCACGGGCACCATTCTGAAAATCCACCCGAATCCCGCCCCAACTCGGTGCACAACGCCATAACATAACTTGTCGCATAACCGGACAGAAAAATGTAACCGGACCATCAGGGCGTTTGATGGATCGATAACACACGACAAGCGCTCCCTGCCGGAACTTGCCTGTCACCCGGAAAGCGCCGGATACTGGGGGTTGGCGGGCGATCTTTATCCGGCCGACGCGCCAGAATTACGTCAAAGTGACGAAGTGGTAAGCGGGCATGTCTCCATTTGTCATATCAACTTGGTTACACTTGGCAAACTTTGTGCAAAACCTGAAATGTTCCGGAGACCTTTCCCCGGACGGGCCGTCGCCCGGTCATGGACAGGTTTGAATGAACCGCTAATAAGGACGATTCATATGATCAGGAAGTGCCTATTCCCCGTTGCCGGTTACGGTACCCGCTTTCTCCCGGCCACCAAGGCCATGCCCAAGGAGATTCTGCCCATCGTCAACAAGCCGCTGGTGCAGTATGGCGTTGAGGAAGCAGCGGAAGCCGGCATCCATGAATTCGGTTTCGTGACCGGTCGCGGCAAGCGCGCCATTGAGGACCACTTCGACATCAGCTATGAGCTGGAGCACCAGATTGCCGGTTCAGGCAAGGAAAACCTGCTGACGTCCATTCGCGAGCTGATCGACAACAGCTCCTTCTCCTTTACCCGCCAGAACGAAATGAAAGGCCTGGGTCACGCGATCTGGACCGGTCGTAACCTGATGGGCGATAACCCGTTCGCCGTCGTCCTGGCGGATGACTTTTGTGTGGCCGAGCCGGGGGATATCAGCGTGCTGGCGCAGATGGCCGAACTCTACAAGCAGTTCCGCTGCTCGATCGTGGCCATTGAGGAAGTACCGGAAGACGAGACGCACAAATACGGCGTGATTGCAGGCGAGCCGATGAAAGACGGTCTGTACCGCATCACCGACATGGTCGAGAAGCCGGCTCCGGAAGATGCCCCGTCCAACCTGGCGATCATCGGTCGCTACATTCTCACGCCGGATATCTTCGAGATTATCGAGAACACGGAACCGGGCAAGAACGGCGAAGTCCAGATCACCGATGCCCTGCTCCACCAGGCCCAGAAAGGCTGCGTGCTGGCCTATAAATTCCGCGGCCGTCGTTTTGACTGCGGTAGCGTGGATGGCTTCGTTGACGCGACCAACTACGTCTACGAGAACATCTACAAGAACGGCAACGGTTAAGGCAGGGATTCAGCCAAGCAGCTGAATCACCATGCGCCGGTTCTCCGCAGTGGTATTGCGGAACCGGCGCAGCATTTCCATCTCTTCTTCGGTCGGTTTGAGCCGTTCGATTTCCCGCTCCAACTCTTCGAGCACCCGGCCCAGATCCGCATTGGAATCAAACGCCAGTCCCGGCAGTTCCAACTGTCCCGCATCCGGCGCATCCTCGAAATCCAGCAGGGCTTCCAGGGGCGTTTCGGTTTTCAGACAGAGGTCCATCAATTCGTCGATATCGGGAAAGGTCCGGGTTTTCGGGTTCTCACTTTCCCAGCCGGCGACGCGGCGCTCATCGGCATCACACAGGCGGGCAATGTCGGCCACCGACAGCTGCCTGGACTCCCGAAGCACCCGCAGGCGTCGATGAAAGGACGTCATATACCGCATCACCGATCTCCCCCTTCTCCCTCATGGTCCGTCCAACGCGGTGCGCGTCCCGCGTCGGCGGCCTGTATGCCTTCAATCTGTTCGGCGGTGCCCTGCAGCTCCACCATCCAGTCACGCTCGGCGGCAAAGCCGGTCTCCAGTGGACGCATCCGCGCATGCTCGATCAGTTGCTTGGTCGCCCGCACGGCCTGCGGCCCCTGGCGGAAAGACCGGCGCACCCAGTCCGAAGCCAGCTCACTCGCCTGACCGGGCTCGCTGATGGCGTCGACCAGGCCGATGGCCAGTGCCGTTTCGGCGTCTACGGTTTCGCCACACAGCAACAATCGCTTGGCCCAGACCTCGCCCACCAGACGCGGTAACAGCTGGCTGCCGCCACCGACCGGGACCAGGCCATAACGGGCCGGCACGATCGACAGGCGCACTGTGGGCTCCGCAATTCTGAAGTCACAGCATAGCGCACATTCCAACCCGGCGTCCGCGGCATCGCCGGTCAAAGCGGCTGCCGAAACACCCGGAAAACGACGCAGGGCGTTGAACGCCAGACCGAACTCACGATTCACTCCGGCGCCGGCGGCCTTACTGCCATCATGGAACAAGGCAAGATCCACGCCGTGCGAGAACGGCTGCCCCGGCTGGCCCTCGATGACGAGCCCACGCACATCCTGGCGCCTGTCCAGGGCCTGCACATCACGGTAGAACGCCTCGAGGCTGGCATCGCTCCAGAGCGTGTCAGTCGACTGCGGCAGCCGCATGCGGGCCAATCCGTCAATCAGGGTCAGGTCTGTCAGGAAGGAATCGGACAAGGGCTACTCCTGCCGGTACGATCAAAGTGACTCAGGCCACCATTACACCTTATGGGTTCGCTCTCACGCAATCGCGGGGCTGATCGAAAACAGTCATAAATCAATTGCTTCTATAGCTCTACACAAGAGCTTACGAAACCCTTCCCGCACACTATACTCCCTGTATCGCAGGACAAGGAGGCGACCGTCATGACTTATTCCACGCTGGACTGGCAGGCCCTCACCACGGTCGAACTGAAAGAGCGAATCAACGCTGCCAGCGTCGCCGTGTTACCGGTCGCGGCCATCGAGCAACACGGTCCCCACCTGCCGCTGGCGACTGACCGGATTATTGGCGAAGGCATCCTGCAGGCCGCGCTTAACGGCTTTGACGACGCTGAACTGCTGGTCCTGCCGACCCTGCCGATTGGCCTCAGCCTGGAGCACAGTGACTTCCCGGGAACGCTCTCGCTGCGCCCGGACACGGCCATCGACGTGCTGGTGGACATTGGCCGGTCCGTTGCTGCCAGCGGCATTCACCGGCTGGTGATTTTCAACAGCCACGGTGGTAACCGGCAGATTATCGATCTGGCGGCCCTGCAGTTGCGACAGCGCTTCGGGATGCTGGTGGTCAAGGCCAATTACTTCCGCTACCGCATTCCTGAGACCCTGATCGAGCCGGATGAACTTCGCCGCGGTCTCCACGGCGGCGAGCTGGAAACCGCCATGATGCTGCACCTGGCTCCGGATCAGGTCCGGCAAGATCTGATTGAGCACTTCCAGTCGCTTGAGGAAACCGGACTCGCCGGCAACCGTCATCTGACGCCGGAGGGCGACGCCGCTTTCGCCTGGATGGGCCAGGATCTGAACCCGGTCGGTGTCGTGGGACGCGCCAGTCGGGCAACTGCGGATCAGGGGCGTCAGCTGGTGGCCCATTTTGCCGCCGCGCTGGCCGCCACGTTCCGGGAAACCGCCCGTTTCAATCTGCGGTTGCTGCGTTAACCGACAATCCGGCGGCAAACGCCATCGTATAATTGCCCAGACCCCCAACATCCAAAACACGGATCCAACAGACATATGGCAGGACCATTACTGCAGGCTGCAGAGGCCTGGTGCCTGATTCGGCAACTGGCGCGATCAGAAAAGACCGGCCCGTTCCCCGCAGACGCTCCGGAAGGGCCCGTCATCACCACGTTCGACGATGGTTCCTGGGAGCTCCACCGCCAACCGGCTGACGTGGAGGTCGCCGACCTGCTGGGCTCGTTGCTGCCCCTGTGCCACCCGGTAAACCGGTCGCTGGTGTATGCCCAGGTAGGCCAGAGCCTGGATGGGCGCATCGCGACCGTGACCGGCGCCTCCCACTACATCAACGGCTGCGACGGACTGGATCACCTGCACCGTTTGCGCGCCATTGCCGATATTGTGGTGGTGGGCGCCGGTACGGCGGACTCCGATAATCCGCAGCTCACAGTACGCCGGGTCGATGGTGATAATCCGGACCGTGCCGTGATCGATCCCCGACGGCGAGTGTCTCCCGAACAAGTGGTCTTCGACCAGGCTGCCGCACCGACGTTTCGTCTTGTGGGCGATGCGCCCTGTCAGGCCGATGAGATTCAGGTGACGGGCGAATCCAGCTCGGTGACTCCGGCCGACATCATTCGCTGCCTGCGGGCCCGTGGCTATCGCCGGATTTTTATTGAAGGCGGCAGTCAGACGGTGTCACGGTTCCTGCACGCCGGGTGTCTGGACCACCTGCACCTGATCGTTGCGCCGATGATCATTGGTAGCGGCATCCCTGCATTACAACTTCCCGAGATCGACGAGCTGGACGGGGCGTTGCGGCCAGAGACCGTGCCGTTCCGCCTGGGCAGCGATTACCTGTTCGATATGCGGTTCAGGCAACCGCCCTTCTGAACGGCCACAACCACACGATACCCGGCGTGCTCGCCACCAGGAACACCAGGCCATAGGCGA
Organism: Marinobacter sp. NFXS9; assembly: GCF_040148665.1. Lineage (NCBI taxonomy): Bacteria > Pseudomonadati > Pseudomonadota > Gammaproteobacteria > Pseudomonadales > Marinobacteraceae > Marinobacter > Marinobacter sp. NFXS9. The sequence goes on from NZ_JAGDDW010000001.1 coordinate 770,788, forward strand.
CACTCAGGGCAAGTCCGTCCGCCGGGGAATAGCCCATCAGACCCCAGAGAATGCCGGCCACGCTTTCGCGGACGCCCCAACCGGCGACGGTGATCGGCAGGACCATCGCCAACAGGAGCGCCAGCGCCCCGGGAATCAGCAACGACACGGGCATGCCCATCCCCAGATCCCGGGCCAGGATCAGGAACACGCCGACGTAGCAGAGGATAATGGGCAGCGAGACACCCAGTTGAACCAGCAGCACACGCGGCCTTAACAGCGCAAAATGCAGCGCCGACAGGAAGGACCGGATGGCAAAGGCCAGGCGAGACCACAGGCACGCGACAAGCAGCCCGACCATCACCGTGGCCAAGACCAGCGACCAACCCGGCAACTGGAGCCCTTCCATCATGCGGGCAACGACATCCCCCGGCATCAGCCACCACCAGGCCAGAATCGCCAGCGCGACCAGCACGATCTGGCCCGCCAACCGCTCGATCAGCACCGCATTCAGGGCCGACAGGCTCTGCCGGGTACTGCGGCCGTGACGCAGGGCACGATTGGCGTCCCCCAGCACTCCCCCGGGCATCACCTGGTTGATGAAGCTGGCGAGGATGTATTCCCGCACGGCCTCCGACCAGGGCAATGGCAAACCGAGCAAGCGTGCCGTATACCGCCAGCGTCCGGCGGACAACACAACCTGCAATAGCGCCAGGGCCAGCACCGCAATAAGCCCCGACGCCGACAGCCGACCCAGCCGGGACAGCACCTGCGCGCTGTCGAAGGCCAACAGCGCGGACACAAGCACCGCCAGCGTCCACCCCCAGCGAAGCCAAACCGGCCAGCGGCGCATGTCAGACGTCGCTTCCGAGGGTATCGGATCCCGGCGGCAAGGCCAGCAGATCCCGGTGACCGACCCGGATCCGGCTTTCACCGCGCCGAACCCGTTGCAGCCGCTGGTCCAGCCACGCCGATACGGAGGGTGCCGATTCCGTCGCCCATTCCCCGGCGGCCCGCGCCCAGCCGGTCAGCAGGTTGTCCTGCAACGCCGCCTGTGAGGCATCCAGTGACCAGACAGACGGCTCGTGAAAGACCGAAAAGCCGGCTTCCCGGAACAGCGAGGCACAAACCGACCAGGCATCAGGACCCAGCGCCGGTCCGCCGCCCTTGTCCTGCCGTTGATGGGCGTTGACCGCCTGAATCACGGCGTCGTCCTCCGCCAAGGCTGGCGTCAGGCTCACGTCACCGCTGTAGCTCAAGGTGATCAGACAGGCGGCGCCCCGCCTCGCGGCGAGCGAGACGCATCGAGAGAGCCATTGTTCGGACACCAGATCCAGCAGGGCCGAAGCCGTGATCAGACATGTGTCTTCCGGAATCAGCGCGTCCAGCGAGCCAACCAGGTCGCCCTCAAGCGTCTCCAGGCTGGAAACACCGGGCAGGCTGCGGCAGCGTTCCGCGGCCTGCGACAGCAGCCCGGCATCGTGATCCACCAGACACCACCGCTGACCGGTCGGCAGTCGTGGCGCGAGATAGCGGACGTTCGATCCACTGCCGCAGCCCAGATCGCACAGACGGTCGCCTGTTGAGTCGCGACGGGCCAGCCAGTCCGCGAGCAGGCCCGTCAGCGATGCACTGCGGGCCGCGTGGTCGGCCGCTTCACGGATAGAAAGCCATTCGCAGTCAAATACCGTCGAAGGATGCGGCACGACTTACTCCAACGCCCTGGATGGCGGGTTGCCGATCAGGTTCGCCATGGCGCCCTTGAATTGGCCCGCAGCATCATCCCAAGACGGCAGCGCACGCCGCTCCGACGCCGCACCGACCACCAGTTGCTGGAGGCGTCCAGGCATCGTCATCACCTGCCGGAGAGCCACCGCCAGCGCATCCACGTCCCCCGGCGTCACCTTGATTGCCGCTTCGCTCGATGCCGTATGCGCCAGAGCGCCGCCCGTCGTGGTAATGACCGGCAGGCCATAGGCCATCGCCTCGGTGATGACCATGCCGTAGCCCTCGTACCAGGACGGCAAGACAAACACATCCGCAGAGCGGTAGGCCTGATCGAGCCCCTCGTCGTCCAGCTCGCCTACACAATGCACCCGGTCACCCAGGCCAGCCTCGTCGATCTGGCGACGCAGGCTGGCCGCATAGTCCGCGTGACGATCCAGGGAGCCGGCCAGCGAGCACTGCCAATCCAGATCCGTGCACTGCGCCAGGGCCGAGACCAGCAGATCCTGGCCCTTGCGGGGCCCCAACGTAGCCACACACAGGAAACGGAACGGATCCCCCGGCTGCAGCGGGCTGTCCGGTGCCGTTTGCGCCGGCAGGGTGACGCCGGGGATGACCACCTCGATCCGCGATGGCGGCACGTCGTAGGCGTTGAGACGGTCGGCGGTAAACGGACTGGTCACGATGACGCGCTCGATCGCCTGGAGCGCTGCCTTCTCAGTGGCAAAGTAATGCGCCTGCCCTGCCTCATCCAGCCCGGTTTCATCCGCCAGAGGATGATGCACCAGGGCCATGACGGCCAGGCGATCCAGGTGGCGGTTCGCCAGCGGCGGTAGGCCGCACAGGGCAAGTCCGTCAATGACAACCCGGGTGCCATCCGGCAAGGCTTCCAGCGCGCTGTCCATGGCATCGCACGCCCGGGCATCTCCATCCGGGAACATGCCCTCCAAACCCTGCAGGTGGACGCGGTCACCCCGGCGCCGCAGCCCGTCGACAATACGGCGCACGTAGCCGTAGCCACCGGTACGCTGACCGGGGTCACCGGCAACCAGAAAGACGGTGTCCATGGAATCAGAGGTCCTGTTCGTAGCTGGCCCAGGCCACATGGGATTCGCCCAGCGTCACTTTGAGCCGTTTCAGCCCCTGGGCTTCGGCCCCCAGCGCACCGGACCGAATGCGCGCGGCCAGGCGCTGGTGGACCACTCGGGCCATGAATTCTGTGGTGGTGTTGTGGCCGCTGAATTCCTCGTGGTCGTCCAGGTTACCCAGATTGAATTCGGCAACCACGTCACGCAATTGCTCGCCGGCCAATCCGATATCCACCACCAGGTCGTCCGCATCCAGTTCGTCGCGATAGAACGTGACGTCCACGACATACGTCGCTCCGTGCAGGGCCTGGGCCGGCCCGAAACGTGGCGAACGAAAACTGTGGGCGATCATCATATGATCGCGAACGGTCAGGCTGAACATAAGCAGGTTCCTTTCATTCATCCATCAATAGATCACCCGGTGGCACAGCACGCCGCTGTCCGGTGCCGTCACAGTCGCCATGGCTGACGGCAGGTCCGTTAGACGGCACTCCGAATGAATCAACGCATCGAGTTCCGGCGCCTGCAGGAGTCTCAGCGCCAGCGCCATGCGCTCCCGGTAACTCCAGCGAGCGCTTTGCGCCGGCGCTATTCTGCCAACCTGGCTGGCGATCAGCGAGAGCCGTCGCGAATGGAAGGCGCCGCCCAGACTCAGTGGCACAGGCCGATCACCGTACCAGCTCATCTCCACAATACGCGCTTCGACGCCGGCCAGATCGAGCGCGGTTTCCAGGCCCTCGGGATGACCGCTGGCGTGGATCACCAGATCATAATCATCACGCCCATCGCTTTCGGCGCGCCAGTATACGCCCAACTGCTCCAGGATCGGTGCCTTGCCCGGATCCGGGTCGATGGCCAATACGCGGGTCCCCGGGATGCGCTGGGCCATCCAAGCCACCAGACAGCCGACAACGCCGCACCCAATGACCGCCACTCGGTCGCCGACTCGCGGCGTCGCATCCCAAAGTGCATTGACAGCCGTTTCCATGTTGGCGGCAAGGACGGCTCGCTCCGGCGGCAGCGCATCCGGCAGTGGCACCACCGCGGATTCAGGAACGCGGAAACAGGTCTGGTGAGGAAACAGCGAGAAAACCACTCGGTTCTTCAGGGAAGACGGGCCTTCCAGCACCCGTCCGACGTTGGCGTAACCGTATTTGACCGGATAGGGAAAGTCCCCTTCCTGGAACGGGCAGCGCATTCTCGAGTATTCGGATTCCGGCACCCGACCGTGGAAAACCAGGCTTTCCGTTCCCCGGCTGATGCCGCTGTAGAGCGTCTCGACAATCACGTCACCGGCTTCGGCCAACTGCTGACGGGAGACCTGCACCGGCCGCAATTCACCCCGCCGGTATCCGGTGACCCAGAATGCCCTGCCCTGGTAATCCGGTCGCACCCCTGTTTCTGCCATAGGATGTATCCTTAACGTCAATCCACCCCGCTCATAAAGGCGTAAACTGTGGTGAGATGCAAGGGATGGATTCCGACATCCAACGCGAACGAGGGCCCCGATATGTCCCATCAGCTCGCCGCCCGGATGCGGTGGCGCGTGACCGCCGAACTGGGTGCCGCCCTGTTCACCGTTGTCCTGGTGGCCGGACTGCTGGGTCACGCTCTGAGCCTGCCGAGCCTCTATCTGGCGTCAGCGTCTCTGATGGGCCTGGTGCTGGTCTCGACGGTTGGAATCTGCTGGTCCAGGACGCCTTCCGGACAACGCCCCCCGGACGACAGCACTCTCGGACCCGCCAATTGGGTTACGCTCAGTCGAGGCACGTTGGTCTGCATTGCGGCGGCCTTTATACCGTTCTCGCACTATGCTGCCCAGCACGCCTGGATCATCGCCTGGATCAGCCTGATCGCCCTGATCATGGACGGTGTCGACGGCGCCACGGCACGCCGCACCCAGAGCGCCTCGGCTTTCGGGGCCCGCTTCGATATGGAGCTGGACGCGGCGTTGATGCTGGTGCTCTGCGCGCTGCTGATAACGCAGGGCAAAGTCGGCCCCTGGGTTCTGACCATCGGCCTGATGCGCTACCTGTTCGTCATTGCCGGTGGACTGATCCCTGGACTCCGCGCACCGCTGCCCGAGAGTCGCCTTCGCAAGACCGTCTGCGTCTGGCAATTGATCACGCTCATGGTCTGCCTGCTGCCCTGGGTGTCCCGAGGCTGGGCAGTGGGCCTGCTGACCATCGCCCTCACCCTGCTTGTCTATTCCTTCGGCCGAGACAGTATCTGGCTGCTTGCTCACCACGATGCCAAGGAGACGTCCCGATGACACCTATGAGAAATCTATTCGCTGCCCTGCTTTGCTTCGGGCTGTTAAACACATCGGCTGCGGCCGAGCCCGTCAAGTACAAAATCGACCCGGACCACTTTTCGGTGCTGTTTGCCGTCAATCATCTGGGCTTCGACGACGTCCTCGGTTTCTTTCGGGAGGCCAACGGCGGGTTTACCTATGACAAGGACACCGGAAAACTGACGCAGGGCAAGGTGGTGATCAAGAGCAAGAGCGTCTTTACCAACCACAAGGAGCGGGACGAGCACCTGTGCAAAGCTGACTTTCTCAATTGCCGGAAATATCCGGACATCACCTTCCAGGTCACGCGGTTCGAGAAGAAAACAGCCACCACCGGTGTCTTGCATGGCAACCTGACACTGCTGGGACAAACGCACCCGGTCGCGCTGGATTTAACGCTGAACAAGGCCGGGGTCTATCCATTCGGCCACGAGAAGTTCACCCTGGGCTTCTCGGCGACCACCACGTTGCAGCGAAGCCAGTGGGGCATGGACTACGGCCTGAATCCCCTGATGGTCGGTGATGACGTCCGGTTACGGTTCGAGTTCGAAGCCTACGACGACAGCGGGCTGTTCTGACCCGGCGCTTTCCTCGCCTGAGGGCGGCAACCGATCGGCACCGCCCACAGGCCAGCCTTACCGATAGCGTGTGGTGAGAAGCGCCGTGATACACTGCGCGGCGTTTCAATAACCCACTCGGCTGTTTCACTGAATGAACCTTACTGACGCCAGAAAAGCCGATCTCCTGCTTGTCCTGGTTACCCTGCTCGCTGGAATCGGCTGGATTTTCTCAAAAGAGGCGGTCCTGCTGATGCCGCCGCTGCTGTTCATGGCCTGCCGCTTTCTGCTGGCCGGCGCCATTCTCTGTATCGCCGGCCACCGTCAGATCGCCCGTTTGTCGTTGGAGCAGCTTCGGCGTGCTGTGGGCGTCGGGCTGGTGTTTGGTGTTGCCATGAGCTGCTGGATCAGTGGCCTGTTCCTCACGGAGAACGTGGGCGAAGGCGCCTTCCTCACCAGCCTCGGCGTCGTCTTTGTACCGGTGATCGCGCGGGTCGTGTTCCGGGAAGCGCAACCGATGTCCACCTGGGTCGCCCTGCCCGTCGCGATTTCCGGGCTGGCGCTGCTGTCACTGCGCAACGGTTTCCGTCCGGAGCCGGGCCAGGTGCTGTTTGTTCTGGCGGCCCTGATCTTTGCATTTTATTTCACGCTCAATACCCGTGCCGCGAACACCCGCATCGTGCAGCGCAGAACCGGAGGTGAACGTCGCAAGGAGCGCGTGCCCGCCCTGGCCCTGACCGCCATCGCCCTGGTGACGGTCGGCGGGGTCACCCTGAGTCTGTCCGCGATCCGGGAGTCCTGGCTCCCCACGGTCCATCACTTCAATCCGATGATTCTGGTCTGGGTCGGCCTCTCGGCCATCCTTGGCACGGCGGGCCGCTTCTTCGTTCAGACCTATGCGCAGAGTCTGTCGATCAACAGTCATGGGGTTGTGATCATGGTTCTGGAACCGGTCTGGGTCGCTATCTTCGCGGCGGGTTGGTTCGGCGAGATCATGTCTGGCATGCAGGCGGCCGGATGCTCGCTGATTTTCGGGGCGTTGCTGATTAATCGTTGGAGTGCGGTGAGGAAGCTGATTCTAAGGCGATGACACCAAAGCTGCGGCCGAAGGCGACTGTAGGTTGATGTAATGGACTCCTCCCCTCCTATACGGCGTCGCGATGCGCCAAGATAAGTGTGCAAACATTTATCTGAACGAAGGGGAGGAGACCATGAAAAAGCATACGGTGATCGGCGTCGATTTGGCAAAGCAAAGTTTCGCCTTGGTGGAGCTCAAGCCCAATGGTCAGGATGGTTGGCGCAAGACGCTCAGGCGCTCCCAGGTCTTGCGATTCCTGGCTAGGCAGCCGTGTTGTACCGTGGCCCTGGAAGCCTGTGCTGGCGCACATTATTGGGGGCGTCAGATCCAGGCCTTTGGGCACGAGGTTCAGATATTGCCCCCACAACATGTTAAAGCCTGTCTGCGGGGGCAGAAGAACGATTACAACGATGCCTGGGCGATAGCGGAAACCTGCCACAACGGTCGCGTACGGACCGTGCGCGTGAAAACGGTGGAGCAACAGGACCAGCAGTTGTTGATCCAGCAGCGGCGGCAGCTGATTGGTGAGCAGGTCCGTTTGGGCAATCAGATCCGGGCGTTGCTGATGGAATACGGCCTGGTGTTGGCGAAGGGCAAGGCGTCCTTGGCCCGTATTCCGGAGCTGCTGGAGGATGGCGAGAACGAACTGGGGCCCCTCTCGCGCCAGATTCTGCAGCGCCAGTACCGACGCTGGCGAGCGCTAAGGGAAGAACTGGCCTGGTATGACCGTGAGTTGAAGACACAGGCCAAAGCCGATGATACCTGCTGCCGCTTGAGCGAGTTGCCGGGCTTTGGGCCCATTGTGAGTCAAGTGTTCAAGGGGTGGATCGGCGATGGCAAACAGCTCAAGCGGGGACGGGATGCGTCCGCAGCCCTGGGCCTCGTCCCTCGCCAGCACAGTACGGGAGGTCGCCATGTGCTACTGGGCATCAGTAAACGGGGCGACCGCTATGTCCGGGCGACGGTCATCCATGGCGCTCGATCGGTGGTGCAGCGCGCAACCCGGAAGGAGGATGCCTTGAGTCGCTGGATCAACCGTCTCGTACAGACGAGGGGCTATAACAAGGCGGTGGTCGCACTAGCGAACAAGTTGGTGCGCATGGCCTGGGTTATCGTGGCGCGCGGCGAGCGATACCGGCCGGCGGTGGTTTAGGAGGCCCGGCCGTAATACGGATTGTTTGAGATGGAGGTGTACCCACCCGAGGTTGCGAGGGCAACAGAGACGCGATGACAAACAGGTCAAACCGGCGTACTGAAAACCTGGTAAGCCCAAAGGCTGAAAGGCCGATAGGTTGAGAAGGACGGTACGCGCGCATAGACATCGAGGCCAGGAGCGCATCAAAAGCTCCGCAAACAGGCCGGATATATGGTAGCAACCTGTCCCTTCATCAAGCTCTGAAGCCTTGCAAACGGGGAGGAGTCCATATATGGGCTGACGCAGGAAGCCCAACATTCCGAGGCGCTCCGTAAATCAGCGAATGAACCGGACGGGACGCTAGGCTTCATCTATCACGCTTTGCCCGCTTAGGCGCCACGACGAAGAGGTGGTGTGATGCGGAAATTCCCGGGTAATCGCTGTTGGGCTTCCTGCGTCAGCCCAACCTACGGTATTGGAGCAAAGATATGAACCGGCTTTCCCAAGACACAAAAAAGCCGCTTGGACATCATCCTAAGCGGCTCTTTCGTAACGGAATTCGTTGGTAGGACCAGGCAGATTCGAACTGCCGACCTCTACCATGTCAAGGTAGCGCTCTAACCAACTGAGCTATGGTCCTCCGTCAACGGGGACGAACTATACTGATCCGCCCCCCGGGGGTCAACCGGTTTTTAAAGCCGACCCACAAAATTTTTCACGGGCGGTTATCAGACCCCGTAAAACGATCGATACCAGTCCACGAAACGCGCAATACCCTCTTCTACCGGCGTATCCGGCTTGTAGCCCACATCGTCGATCAGGGCCTGAACATCGGCGTAGGTGGCCGGCACATCCCCCGGCTGCATCGGCAGCAGGTTCTTGTCCGCCTTGCGACCGATCCGCTCTTCGATGATCTCGATAAACCGGCTCAGCTCAACCGGGTTGTTGCTGCCGATGTTGTAGATCCGATAAGGCGCGCTGCTGGTGCCGGGATCCGGGTTGGCACCGCTCCACTCGTCGTTCGGTTCCGCCACGTTGTCCAGGGTACGGACGACGCCTTCGACGATGTCGTCGATGTAGGTGAAGTCACGCTTGTGGTGGCCGTGATTGAACACGTCGATGGGCTCACCGGCCAGGATCTTGCGGGTGAAGATGAACAGCGCCATGTCCGGCCGGCCCCAGGGACCGTAGACGGTAAAGAAACGCAGGCCGGTGGTCGGCAGACGGTACAGATGGCTGTAGGTGTGTGCCATCAACTCGTTGGCTTTCTTGGAGGCCGCATACAGGCTCAACGGGTGGTCCACGTTATCGTGGACGGAGAACGGCATGGTCTCGTTGGCGCCGTAGACGGAGCTGCTGGAGGCGTAGACCAGATGCTTCACGTCGTTGTGCCGGCACCCCTCCAGGATGTTCATGAAGCCCACCAGGTTGGCATCGACGTAGGCGTGCGGGTTTTCCAGGGAGTAACGCACACCCGCCTGGGCCGCCAGGTGGACAACTCGCTCCGGCTGGTAGTCCCGGAAGACGGCATCCATGGCATCCCGGTCGGCAACGTCCTGGCGAACTTCGGTAAAGCCCTCGCGGCATGTCAGGCGCTCCAGGCGCGCTTCTTTCAGGCTGACGTCATAATAGTCATTCACGTTATCCACGCCGATGACTTCGTCGCCGCGGTCCAGGAGGCGATGAGCCAGGTGGGAACCGATAAAGCCTGCCGTGCCGGTGACCAGAATCTTCAAGTTAATCTCCCTGTCGGTAATCAGAAATCATGGATGGGATGGCGGGAGTCAGGCACGTGGCGACGTTCGACACATCCCTGTCCGCATAATCAGAACCCTGTCGGTACCTCGCCTCCAGCACACCCAATCAAATGGGCGTGGTCGGCTCTGCCAGGGTCAACCTGTTATAAAGCCTATTCTAACCATACCCATAAAAAAAGAGCGCCAGATGGCGCTCTTTTAATGCCGAATTCAGGCGCTGTTCAGAAATCCAGGCCGGCGCTGATGAACGGTCCACCCAGATCCACGTCCATGGCGTCATCGCCATCTTCATAGTCGATGCTCATTTTACGGTACCCGGCCTGCAGGCGCAGCACGGACAGGTCGTATTGCGCGTAGGCCGAGCCGTCGAGCAGCGAGTCGCCGCCATAGCTGACGCCGTTACCCTCAACACCGACGGACAAACCGGTCAGCGGAAGATCAAAACGGGCGGCCGCATACAGCATGGGAACGACCGCGTCGATCTTGGTGCGCGTCGCGTTGCCGGCCAGCGTGCGCTGTTCAACCTTCAGGTCGCCATCAAGCTTGCGCACGGTCAGGCCCGCATCCAGGTTGACCCAGTTATCCAGAAGCTCGTAATACATCGTCAAGTCGAGCTGGTCGATGTCCAGCTCGGAATGAACCGGTACGCCGGGAAGCAGATCACCAAAGCCATCGACCCCGACATTGCCGTTACCGCTCTGTTTGATCGCGGTGTAATTCACTCGAATGTTGGGAAGCACGGGAATCGGGTGTTCGAAAACCGCGGTCAGATTGACATTGTCGTCGCTGTCCAGATTCAGATCGTCGTCGACGTCAACTTCGTCACTGTTCTGGCTGGCGGTACCGGTCAGGTCGGAGTCCCAGTAGCTGACCTGGGCACCCACACCCACCACATCAGCCGCAGCCACGGAGCTAAAGCAGCCCAGGCCGCCCAGTAGTACGATGGCGGTTTTACGCATGTGTCACCTTCCTGTTCTTGATGTGTTGTCGGTGAATCAGGCCCGGCTGCCGATACCGGGCGACTACTCAGGGTCTTCAGTCGAACTGGATACCCAGCCGACGACCCACTTCCTCGTAGGCCTCAATCACTTCACCCAGGCCCTGACGGAAGCGGTCTTTGTCCATCTTCTTGCGGGTGTCCTTGTCCCAAATCCGACAGCCGTCGGGGCTGAACTCGTCACCCAGGACAATCTGACCGTCGGAACGGCCAAATTCCAGCTTGTAGTCCACCAGCAGCATGCCGGCATCGTCGAACAGTTTCTTGAGCACGTCGTTGACCTTGTAGGTCAGCGTTTTCATTTGCGCCAGATCGTCTGCGCCGGCCCAGCCGAAGGTTTCCGCCAGCGATTCGTTGATCATTGGATCGTGCAGCGCGTCGTCCTTCAGGAACAGTTCGAAGGTCGGCGGCTGCAGGGCCTGCCCTTCCTCGACACCGAGACGACGGCACAGGCTGCCGGCGGCGTAGTTCCGGACGACACATTCGACCGGAAACATGTCCAGCTTCTTCACGAGCGATTCCACCGGAGACAGGACTTTCTCGAAATGCGTCGGGATGCCGGCCGCTTCCAGCTTCTCCATAATGAAGGCATTGAAACGGTTGTTGACCATCCCCTTGCGGGCCAGCTGTTCCTTCTTCTCACCATCGAAAGCCGAGGTGTCGTCGCGAAACAGCAGTACGAAGCGGTCGGGATCGTCGGTGCGGTAGACCGACTTGGCTTTACCTGAATAGAGCGCTTCGCGCTTTTCCATTTTCTTTCTCCGGTGTGCGCGGCGGCCCCTGGGAGCCGCCGGATAGATTTTAACGATTAATAGAGATGCTCGAACAGGGTCGACAGCAAGCGGGCTGAACGATCGTCGCCGTTGTAATCCGGTGCGGTCTTCGTTCTCAGGTTCACCACGTTGCCTTCCTTGCGGATGCTGACAAGATAGGTGTACTCCGGTTTATCGGGATCTGCAAACCAGTTGAACCAGCCCGACTCCCGCTCTTCTTCCGTGCGGAAATCCACATAGAACTGACCGGCACTGCGGTCGATATCAACGACCGGAACCTGCGCCTCGGACAGCGAGCGGGTCACTTCAGACCAGGCCCGATCGAAACTCAAGTCCATCTCGATGTGGGGATCGCTGCTCTGGCCGGCGACCATCTTCACTTTCGGCGCGCTGGGAATATTGAGCGCTGCGCGGGAGTAGGACTTGGTGTCTTCCCGTTGTTTCAGGAAATCGCCCAGGTCAGACAGCAGCATGCGTTCTTCTTTGGCATCGGAGGTTTCCGATGGCCACTGCAGCATGCCGTCCGGACGCCCGTCGACCTTGCTCACGCGGAACTGGATCTCGGTGGTCTTGCGACGGACCCCCGGGGAAATCCGCGACTGCACCACGGTCAGCTTGTCAGGATTCTCATTGGTGATATCCAGCAGGTTGCGGGCCCGGGAACTGAAATCCGCCACTTCAGTCTGCAGCAGGCCAATCTGCGGGTTATCCCGCGCCACTCCGAGCCCTCTGTCGGTCAGGTAGGACGACACCATCGGCCACACCCGTCCGGGGACTTCGTTGACCAGCAGCCATATTTGCCCGTTGAGCTCCTCGATCACGTAGTTCTGGTCAAGGATTTCGGACGTCATATCAGGCGGATTGGGGATTTCAAACTCACCGGTCGCCACCTGATCACCCGTCTGGGTCTCGCGGATGGGATAGGCCGGCTGGATGTGCTCGCGGGTTTGCCAGTCTGGCACTTTGACGCCTTTGCCGGTTGGCGCGTCACGGTATTCATTGGAGCGGTCATGAATAATGCCGCAACCTGACAGCAGGCCCAGCATCAAGGCGCCCGCCATCAGGCGGGCCGGTCGGGTTTCAGAACGCATCAAACGACTCCGGGACGAGCCGCCTGGGCCCGCCCCCACCTGTTTGGATTGATTCAAAGGACACCTGCGCTGGTCAGCGCCTCCTCGACCTCTGAATGGAATTTCGGATCAAGGGGGGTCAGCGGCAAACGGATGCCTTCGCTGATCAGGCCCATGCGATGCAGAGCCCACTTAACAGGAATCGGGTTGGCTTCGAGGAAGAGCTTGCGATGCAGCGGCATCAGCTTCTCGTTGATTTGGGCCACCCGGTCCCGGTCTCCGGCGATGGCCGCTTCACACAGGTCAGCCATGCCCCGTGGCGCCACGTTGGCGGTCACAGAGATGTTGCCCTTGCCGCCGGCCAGCATCAGGTCGGCTGCGGTCGCGTCGTCACCGGAATAGACCACCATACGACCCTCAACCCGCTGGATGAGTTCCTCACCACGCGGAATATTACCGGTCGCGTCCTTGATACCCACGATGTTGGGGATATCGGCGAGGCGCTCGACCGTCTCGTTCATCATGTCGCAGGAGGTCCGGCCCGGTACGTTATAGAGGATCTGATCGACCGGTACGGCTTCGGCAATGGTCCGGAAATGACGATACAGCCCTTCCTGGGTTGGCTTGTTGTAGTACGGCACAACGAGCAGGCAGGCGTCGGCGCCCAGTTTGTGAGCCTCGGCCGTCAGTTCGATCGCTTCCCGCGTGGAGTTACCACCGGTGCCGGCAATCACTGCAATGCGACCATTCACCCGTTTGATAATATGGCCGATAACACGACAATGCTCATCCGGATCGAGGGTGGACGCCTCACCGGTCGTGCCGACGGCAACGATCCCGTGGGTGCCATTGTCCAGGTGAAAATCGACCAGGCGATCCAGCTCTTCCCAATGAATCTCTCCATCGGGGTGCATGGGGGTGGCCAGGGCGACGAGGCTACCAGTGATCATAATGACTCCGTTCGCGTAAAACGGTAATGGTAATTGCGGCTGACAACCGAAACAACCATTCTATATGACCGCCTGACAGACTTTTCATCGTAGAACCCATTGAACCATTCATTTCACAGCAAGGAGATGCCATGAGCACTGTAGAATTGAACCAACCGGTTCCGGATTTCACCCTGCCGGCCACCGGCGAGCAGGACATCAGCCTGTCTGATTTTCGCGGCAAGAAAAACGTTGTCATTTACTTCTACCCGAAGGACAGCACCCCCGGCTGCACCACCGAAGGCGGCGATTTCCGCGACCATCACAACGCCTTCGAGAAGGCGGACACGGTGATCTTCGGGGTCTCTCGTGACGGCATCAAGTCACACGAGAACTTCAAGGCCAAGCAGTCGTTCCCCTTCGAGCTGCTGTCCGACAAGGAAGAAACCGTGTGCAAACTGTTTGACGTTATCAAGCTCAAGAAGATGTACGGCAAGGAAAGCCTGGGCGTGGAACGCAGCACATTCCTGATCGACAAGGAAGGCGTCCTGCGCCAGGAGTGGCGCAAGGTGAAGGTGAAAGGGCACGTTGAAGAGGTCCTGGAGGCCGCGCAGGGACTTTAAGCCCTGAGCTGACGGCAGGCCACGCCTGCCGTCAGTATCCCGGACTACTCGGCAGCCCGCTTATCCTCGGGCGGCAACGAATAATGCACCGGCCAGGCTGCAAAGATGGCCTTCAGCATGGTGGCCAGAGGAATCGCGAAGAACACGCCCCACAAACCCCAGATACCGCCAAAGAACAGCACCGCGATGATGATCACGACCGGGTGAAGATTGTTCACCTCGGAGAAGAGGACCGGCACCAGCACATTACCGTCCAGCGCCTGGATGATGCCGTAAACCACCATCAGCCAGATGAACTCGCTGCTCCAGCCAAAGGCAAACAGGCCGATCATGGCCACCGGCACGGTCACCACCGCCGCCCCGATATAGGGGATGACGACCGACAGGCCCACCAGCAGGGACAGCAAGGCCGCATAGGGCAACCCCATCAACCGGAACGCCACAAAGGTCGCGCCACCGACGATGACGATTTCCAGGGCCTTGCCTCGCACGTAGTTGGCGCATTGCTGGTTCACCTCCGCCCAGATGCGGCGCATCATCGGACGCTGCTGCGGCAGGGTCGACGCCAGGGCCCGCACCAAGAGGTCGCGATCCTTCAGGAAGAAGAACACCAGGATCGGCAGCAGGACCAGGTAGATGAGGATCGCCATCACGTCGGGAATGCTCGACAGGGAAAACGAGACCAGCCACTGGGTGAAGTTGGCAGCCTCACTGGTGGCCTGCTGATACAGGTTGTTGATCTGTGCCATCGACACCAGATGCGGGTATTCCTGGGGCAGCAGCTCCAGATAGGCCTGCATTTCCCGGAACATACGCGGCGTTTCGCCAGCCAGCGACGTCAACTGCGACCACAACAGTGGCATCATGCCCAGCAGGAAGCCCACCAGCACGCCCAGAAAGAGCAGGAAGACGAGTATCACTGCCACCAGGTTGGGCACCCCGTGATTCGTCATTTTGGTAACGAGCCCTTGCAGGATGAAGGCGATGATCACGGCGGCGATCACCGGCGCCAGCGTATCCCCCATCCAGATCACGGCCAGCGTCCCGAGGATCAACAGCAGGAACAGGATGACCGCTTCATCATCCGAAAAGTATTTGTGGGCCAGCGCCCGGATAATTCTGACCATCAACCGCTCCGTCTAACGCGAATCGCCACAGCGTATCAGAAAACGGAAGATCCCCTCGGATTCTTCTGCCTTTTCCAGAACATGCTGGGTTAATTTCAGGAAAGACGGGATATCTTTAGCCGATCCCGGGTCTGTAGAGATAACTTCCAGGTTGTCGCCTGGTTGCATGCTATTGAGCTGGAGCTTGGTCTTGAGCAGCGGCATGGGACAACGAAGCCCGCTGGTGTCCAGAAAGTGGTCTGCCATAGTATCGGATACTTCCAAAGTCGCTTGAATCTGTCATGATCCACCGTGTAAACATAAGCGCACACCGTAAAAATCATACCATCAGGAGTATATCAGGCCCGCTATGAATCACGTGTTAGTCCCCCACTTTTGTCGTAAGGGACTCCTGGGGCTGACGGCAGGCCTGGCAATCTGCCTGGCGACAGCGACGCCCGTTTACGCCGAAGACAGCAATCTGCCCTCTCTGGGCGGCGTTGGTGGAGGCCTGATTTCCGAACAGCAGGAAGCCGCCATCGGCCAGCAGGTGCTGCAATCGATCCGCCGTTCCACCCCGGAGATCGGGGATCCCCTGGTTCTGGATTACTTGTCGACGGTGGTGCACCGGTTGCTGCCCTACGCCGCGCTGCAGAATCGCAACCTCAGCATGGTGGTGATCGATAGCGACGCCATCAACGCGTTTGCCGTTCCCGGCGGCGTTATCGGCGTTAACGGCGGCCTGTTCCTGAACGCCGAAACCGAGCAGGAATTCGCGTCGGTCATGGCCCACGAACTGGGCCACCTGGTCCAGCGCCATTTCGCCCGCCGCATGGAGCGCCAGGAACAGAACGCCCCCCTGGCCATGGCAGGCATGCTGGCCGGGATTATCCTGTCCGCGGTGACCAAATCCGATGTCGGCATTGCCACCATCGCCGGTTCCCAGGCCGCGGCTGTGCAGAATATGCTTCAGTACAGCCGCTCCAATGAGCGGGAGGCGGACCGCGTGGGTCTCGACATGTTGGCCGCTGCCGGATTCGATCCACACGGCATGCCGGAAATGTTCGAAATCATGATGCGCCAGAGTCGCCTGCAGGGCAGCGATGTCCCGGAATACCTCTCGACGCACCCCCTGACCCAGAACCGGATCTCGGATTCCCGCAGCCGCGCCAATCAGTACCCGTCCGAGGACTACCAGGATTCCATGGAATATCACCTGGTACGCGCCCGGGTGATGGTGCATTACGCCCAGACGCCCGAGAAAGCCGTTGAAATCTTTCAGCAGTATGTCGACCAGAAGGACGCCCTGCCCCCGCCGTCTGCACGCTACGGGCTTGCCGTGGCCAAACTGGCTGCCGACGACGCAACCGGTGCGGAGAAAATCCTGAAAGACCTGCTGAACGACTATCCCGGGCGCATCACCTTCCAGGTCACGCTGGCCGAAACGCTGACCCAGGAGAAAAAAACCGAAGAAGCCATCTCGCTGATGGACGATGCCCTACACCGCAATCCGGGCAATTACCCGATCCGCTATCAGCTGGCCGACTCCCTCTACGCAGGTAACCATCCCCAGAGAGCGGCCGAGGTCTACAGCAAGTTGGCCAACGACTACCCCGACAAGGCTTATATCTGGCTGAAACTGTCCGACGCCGAAGGTCAGGCTCGCAATATTGTGGGCGTGCACCGGGCACGGGCTGAATATTATCTGCTGATGGGCGATCACGAAGCGGCGATACGTCAGCTCCGCGAAGCCCAGAACAAGGCACCGCCCGGCACGCCAACCCGGGAAATCGTCACACAACGCCTGTCACAGATCACCCGGGCCTTGCACGAAGCACAGCAGTAGGAAGAGATTCCAAAGAAGAAGGGAATACCGGATAGCCCGCGTCAGCCATCCGGTTTAGCCACACCGATCAGGCGTTACCCGCCGCCTTGAGGTTCATCGAGGCGGTGAAGTCGAGCATCCGGCGCAGGGGCCGCAACGCCTCTTCACGCAGCGTCTCATCCACATGAATTTCCTGATCCCCTGTTTGCAGGACATGAAGCAGGTTTTCCAGCCCGTTCATCGCCATCCAGGGACAATGGGCGCAGCTCCGACACGTGGCGCCATTACCCGCCGTAGGCGCTTCGATCAGCGTCTTGTTCGGCGCCAGCTGCTGCATCTTGTAGAAAATGCCGTTGTCGGTGGCGACCACAAAGCGCTCGTTGGGAAGCGTCTGCACCGCATGGATCAGCTGGGATGTGGAGCCCACCACGTCGGCCATTTCCACGACCGCTTCCGGTGATTCCGGATGGACCAGGATGGCAGCGTCTGGATACAGCGCCTTGAGATCATCGACACCGCGCGCCTTGAATTCTTCATGGACGATACAGGAGCCGTCCCAAAGCAGCATGTCAGCGCCGGTGGTGCGTTCGATATAACCGCCCAGATGCTTGTCCGGCGCCCACAGGATCTTCTCGCCACGAGCGTCCAGGTGTTCAACGATGCTCTGCGCGCAACTTGAGGTGACGACCCAGTCCGCCCGTGCTTTAACCGCAGCAGACGTATTGGCATAGACCACCACGGTCCGGTCCGGATGCGCATCGCAGTAAGCACTGAACTCGTCGGCAGGACAGCCCACATCCAGCGAGCAAGTCGCTTCCAGCGTCGGCATCAGGACGGTCTTTTCCGGGTTCAGGATCTTGGCGGTTTCGCCCATGAACTTCACGCCGGCAACTACGACTGTCGTCGCGGAATGCTGGTTTCCGAAACGGGCCATTTCCAGGGAATCCGCCACACAGCCACCGGTTTCTTCCGCCAGGCGCTGGATGTCGGGGTCGGTGTAATAATGGGCGACCAACACCGCATCACGAGCTTTCAGCTCGGCCTTGATGGCGTCTTCAAGGCGACGTTTCTCGTCGGCGCTCAACGACCGCGGTTCCGCCTCATGGGCAAGATGTTCCTGTACCAGGATTCTGTCTTTGGCATTTACCATGAATTCTCTTCTCTCACCTGTCGCCCGACATGCCCCTTGGACCGCTCTTTGGCCATCCAGATCCGCATCGACCCTGCCAGCCGTGGATAATGCCCTGTAAATGGGGGCAAACCGGGATTATAGCAACCCTTGGAGCGACACATTAACGTCATGGTTGCATGATAAGGCAGTCGCCGGACGGTTCCCATACCTGAGCTTGCGCCCGGCGACCTGAAACGGCCATAACCACATGATCAGGCAAGAATTGCCGACCATCAGGCAATAAAAAAGGGGAGCCTTGGGCTCCCCTTTCAGGTGGCAGTGTAGCCTGCCTTGTTTGGTGGGTCGTGATGGATTCGAACCATCGACCAATTGGTTAAAAGCCAACTGCTCTACCAACTGAGCTAACGACCCAAAACGGTCTGCGATTTTCCCCGACGAATCAGGCTCTTATCGCTTGGAAGCCGCTTCAAAGCGCCTTCCTCAAATAGGTGGTGGGTCGTGATGGATTCGAACCATCGACCAATTGGTTAAAAGCCAACTGCTCTACCAACTGAGCTAACGACCCCGAACGAGGCGCATATGGTACGGATTTTTTTTCGCTTGGCAAGCCCCAGTTCCAGGAAATTTTCTGAATTCCTCAGAAAACATCAACCGCAACAAAAACCTGCTTACAAACCGACCAATGCGCCCCAATTTTGATCACAACTTCGTCAGATAATCCCGCGCCAGCTTCGCTGCGTTGGAATCCGGGTATTTCTTTGGCACCGACTGCAGAGTCGAACGCGCGTCCGCATCGTCGCCCATTCGCGCCTGGGTGACACCGAGCTTGTACAACGCGTCCGGCGCCTTGCGATGATCGGCGAACCGGGTCGCGACGATCGTGAACGCCTGCTTGGCCTGAGGCAGCTGCGGCTTGGCCAGATACACTTCCCCGAGCCAGTAATAGGCATTGACGGTCAGATCCCCTTCCGGGTGCTCCGAAATAAAGCCGTAGAGCTTGTCGATTGCCTGGTCGTAGGCCTTCTTGTCCCGGATGAGCGACTGGATCTCATCGTATTCGGCCTGCTCGGCCTGGGTCGGCGCGCGGTATTCCCGCGTTTTCTGGACCTGATCCGAGTCGTCACCACCCTGATCGGCTGCACCGGAAGCCCCCGCCGAAGCTTGGGCCGGCTGGTCCGACTGCTTACGCGACAACTCCAGGACGCGCTGGTCCAGATCAATGTAGCGCTGCCGGGACTGCTTGGAGAGCTGATCAAGCTTGTGCCGCTGTTCTTCCAGATCGCCCTGCAGTTCCTGCACCTGTCGACGCAGCTGCTGGATCATGAAATACAGCTCGGAACTGGCCTGGCTGTCACCCGACTGGCTCCGAGCCGCAGAGTCCGCATTCTGGTAAGCGGGAACCGAAGATTGCGCCAGGGCGCTGCCGCTCAGCGACAGCGCCACGGCGGCCATGAGAAATCGCCTCATGTGCCACACACCCTGTTATTGGTAGATCAATTCCACTCGACGGTTCTGGGCGTACGCGCTCTCGTCGTGACCCATCACAGCCGGCTTCTCTTCACCGTAGCTGATGGTTTCGATCTGGTCGCGCGAGGCACCATTCACCACCAGGAAGCGCTCGACGGCCTTGGCACGACGCTCGCCCAGCGCCAGGTTGTATTCCTTGGTACCGCGCTCGTCCGCGTGGCCTTCCAGGCGTACGCTGCGATTCGGGTTAGCTGCCAGGTACTTGGCGTGGGCAATCAGCACGTCGCGGGACTCGGACTTGATTTCAGAGGTGTCGAAATCGAAGTAGAACGTGGTGATCTTGCGCATGGCCGCCTGCTCTTGCTGGGCCGCCTGTTCAGCTTGTGCGGCACGCTCCTCGTCAGTCATGGTCTGAGAGGAAACACCGCTGGAACCTTCGCCGCCGTAGACTTCGCTACCGCCTTCCTGATCAACGGCAGAAACATCGGAGCCGTAAGCACCTTCTTCCTGCGTGCCACCGGTTGAACTACAGCCCGCCATGACGCCCATGGCAACCAGCAATGCGAATAACTTGGAATAGGTACGAATCATTGTCTTTTCCTTGATTGGTTTTGATGTGTGAGCCGCTGAACGCCGGATCGTATCCGGAACTGACCCAGTGGCCTATAAGTTACCGTTTTAACGTCAATTCAGGAAGGGTGACCAGGCCGGCTCACGCACATCACCGAAACGCGACGGGAGAATGTAGTTGGAACCACCGTCGGCGGAAATGACCGCAAGCACACTCTTGCCCCCTTCCTGGGTTGCGTAGATCAGCAGACGTCCATTGGGAGCCACACTGGGCGACTCGTCCAGCTTGGTCCGGGTCAGAATCGTCTCCTCCCCGCTTTCGATATTCATCCGCGCAATGTGGAAATAGGAATCGCGCTGGTGAACATAGAAAATGTGTTCGCCGTCCGGGCTGAACCGGGGACGTGCGTTGTAACGACTGCCGAAGGTCAGGCGACGCAGGTCGCCGCCATCAGCATCCATCATGTAGATTTGCGGCCCACCGGACCGATCCGACGTGAACAGGAAGGAATCGCCGTCGGGCGACCAGTCGGGCTCAGTATCGATCGCCCAGTGATCCGTCATCCGCGTCAGTTTCCGACTGGCCACGTCCATCTTGTAGACTTCGGCATTGCCGTCGCGGGAGAGCGTCATCAACAGCGAGTCGCCATCCGGTGACCAGGCCGGCGCCGAGTTCAGGCCGGGGAACTGGGCGATCCGTGTACGCTTACCGTTCGCCAGTTCCTGGATATAGATTGCCGGGCGACCTGTCTCGAAGGACACATACGCCAGCTTCTTGCCATCAGGCGACCACGCCGGCGACAGGATGGGCTCGCTCGACTTGAGGCGGACACTCGCCCGCTTGCCGTCCACATCGCTGACGTTGAGACGATAGATGCGCTTGCCGTTCTCCATATCCAGGGTGACGTAGGCAATGCGGGTGGAGAAAACGCCCTTGTTGCCGGTGATCGCCTCGTACACTTTGTCGCTGATGTGGTGGGCCAGCGTGCGCAGATTGTTGGCGGCTACAGACGCCGTTTCCCCCATGATGCGCTTTTCGCGGTTGACGTCGAACAGCTCATAGCGGGCCGACACCTTGTCGCCGCCCGCCGGCTGTACCTGGCCGACCAACAGGTATTTCTGGCCCAGCAGGCGCCAGTCCCGGTAAAACACATCGTCGCCGTTGGTGGGCAGGCTCAGCATGCGCTCCGTCGCCAGCGGCTTGAATTCACCGCTCATCGCCAGATCTTCGTGGACAATCTGGCTGATGTTCTCACTGGGCTGGAAACCGTCGGCCTTGCCGAACGGCACCACCGCCACCGGGATGGCGTTGTCGGCCCCCTCGGTAATCCGAATCATCAGCTCCGCGTGAACCGGGAGCGCGATACAGGCGGCCAGCACCATGGTCACTATCACACGCATCATTCTGTGCATCCTGTCGTTGTCGATCGGTTTAAATCAGCACCCTACTTGAGCGTTTCCGGGTCGAACTGGATCGAGAAGCGGCGGAAATACGTGTTGAACACGTCCGCATCGTCCGGCACCGGGAAGCGACTCACACCCCGAACGGCACTGAGAGCCGAGTTATCAAACGCCGTGTTGCCGCTGCTGTTCGTGATCTTGACCGAGACCAGCTCGCCGGTCGGCAGCAGCGTAATCTCCAGCGTCGTCTTCAACCCCTTGCGCGCTGACGACGGGATATACCAGGCATCACTCAGTCTCTGCCGGATCAAGGCCTCGTATTTTTCACTTTCCGATGCCATCCGGGCCTGCCTTGCCTTGGCGGCTGCGGCTGCTTCCGCTTTTTCACGGGCGGCCGCCTCCTGTTGCTGCTGGGCCTGCTCGGCCATCGTCGCCAGTTGCTGCTCGCGTTTGCGGCGCTCTTCCTCGCGCTTCTTCTCTTCCGCTTCACGCCGCTCTTTGGCCAGCTGCTCCTGACGCTTGCGCTCCGCTTCTTCCTGCTTACGTTTTTCCTCGGCTTTGCGACGCTCTTCGGCGGCTTTCTCTTCCGCCTTGCGCTTCTCTTCAGCGGCTTTCTTCTCGGCCAGTTCCTTACGCCGCCTTTCCTCTTCCGCCTTTTTCCTGGCGGCCGCTGCCGCTTCGGCCTCGGCTTTGCGACGGGCCTCCTCTTTCGCTTTGACAGCCGCTTCCTGCTTCTCTTTCTCGCGAATCAGGGCTTTTTTACGGGCCTCTTCCTGGCGCTTCTGCTCCTCAGCCTTGGCCTGTTCCGCCGCCTTTTTACGGGCCTCTTCCTGGGGATCCGGCTTGGGCTGGGATTCCGGCTGCGACGGTGGCTTGACCTCCGGCTTCTGCGCGGCCACCGGCTCCGGCATGATCAGCCGGGCCTGGATGCTGCGCGGAGGCGGCTCGTGACTGGGCTTGGACCAGGACCAGCCCACCAGCGAAAACACCACAATCCCCACGTGCAGCGCAATGGACAGAGCCACCGGACTGCGCCAGGGCGGGCGCGACAGATAATCATTGGGTTCGCGTTTATTATCCGTCACAACCGAATCAACCTTCCGGCTCCTCCGTGATCAGCCCGACACTGGTTGCACCAGCGGACTGCAGGGCCGCCATCAGCCGGACCACCGTGCCGTATTGCACATTCCGGTCGCCTCGAACCAGCACATCACGCTGGCTGCGACCGGAAAGAACCTTGTTGACCTGCTCCGTCAAAGTCGGCAACGGCATGGGATCGGAGCCCTTATCACCCACTTCGATGTAGTACGCGCCGTTGGCATCCACAGAAACAATGACAGGCTCAACGTCTTTTGGTGCCTGCATCGGATCGGAAGTGGTTTCCGGCAGATCGACCTTGACCCCCTGGGTCATCATCGGCGCCGTCACCATGAAGATCACCAGCAGCACCAGCATCACGTCGATGTAAGGCACCACGTTGATCTCGGCCATCGGCTTACGCCGCGGCGTCGAGGTAATTCCCGTACTTTTCATACTGTGCCTCCCGACAGCTTAGGCTGCGCGGCCTTTCTCGCTGCTGTGAACACGACGGTGCAGGATGCTGGAAAACTCCTCGGCGAAGGTTTCGTAGTTCTTCAGCAACGCGTCGGATTTGGCAGCAAACCGGTTGTAGGCCACAACCGCCGGAATTGCGGCAAACAGACCCATGGCAGTAGCAATCAGGGCTTCGGAAATGCCCGGCGCGACCGTCGCCAGGGTGGCATGCTGAACCTGCGCCAGGCCGCGGAAGGAGTTCATGATCCCCCAGACCGTCCCGAACAGACCCACATAAGGACTGGTGGAGCCGACCGTCGCCAGGAACGGCAGGTGCGCCTCGAGTTTTTCCTGCTCCCGGGACAACGCCACCCGCATGGCACGCTGGGAGCCGTCCATCACCGCATCAGGATCCTGGCTTTGCTGGCGCAGCCTTGAGAACTCCCGGAAACCGGCCCGAAACACTGACTCCAGACCACTGTGCGCCGTCGGATCATTGCTGACCTCACGATAAAGCTGCCCCAGGTCCATGCCAGACCAGAACTTTTCCTCGAAGACCAGTTGGGCCTTGCGTGCCTTCTTGAACACCTGGAGGCGCTGGAACACCAGGGCCCACGAGATAACCGAGGCCAGGACGAGCAGCAACATGACCACCTGGACCAGGAAGCTGGCGTTCGCAACAAGACTCCAAACCGAAAGATGTGACTCCACGTTTCACTCCTGGATCTGACTCGGGCCGCACCGGCCCTTCAATTCGCTGTAATTTCCCTGACGACGGCCTGCATGGCCTCCGGCAATGCTCGGGGGCGCCCGGTGTCCAACGCCACACAGGCCACTTTGACATCCGCTTCCGCCAGCATCGCCCCATCCGACTGGCGTATGACCTGCTGCTTGAAGCCAAACCAGACACGGCCGCTGGAGACCAGATTCGCCGAGACCCAAAGCTCGTCATCGAGCCGGGCCGGCTGCCGGAAGTGAATGTCCATCTTTTGCACGACATAACTGATGTTGTCAGCCAGACCGGCCCGCAGGGCGATCCCCTGACTGCGCACCCACTCGGTGCGCGCCCGCTCCATAAAGTGCAGATAACGGGCGTGATAGACGATGCCGCCGGCGTCGGTGTCTTCGATGTAGACCCGTACCGGCCAACGAAACTCGTGTTTCGGCGCTTCCATGCTATTGCCCCTCCGAATCGCTGCCCGGCGGCGTGACACCAAAGTGCAGGTAGGCATGGTTGGTCACCATACGCCCGCGGGGCGTGCGCACCATATACCCCTGCTGGATCAGGAACGGCTCCAGCACGTCCTCGATGGTGCCCCGCTCCTCGCTGATCGCCGCGGACAGGCTCTCCACGCCCACCGGGCCGCCGTCGAACTTTTCGATCATGGCCAGAAGCAAACGGCGGTCCATGTGGTCAAAGCCCTGGTTATCCACCTTCAGCATATTGAGCGCCAGATCCGCCACTTCGGCGGTAATCACGCCGTCGGATTTCACCTCGGCGTAATCGCGCACCCGGCGCAGCAGGCGATTGGCAATCCGGGGTGTCCCCCGTGACCGGCGCGCGATTTCCCGGGCACCGGCGTCTTCCATTTCCACACCCAACAGAGCCGCCGAGCGCTGGACAATGTGGGTCAGGTCGGCGTTGTTGTAGAACTCCAGCCGCTGGACGATGCCGAAGCGATCCCGCAGCGGTGAGGTCAGCAAACCCGCCCGGGTGGTCGCGCCCACCAGGGTAAACGGCGGCAGATCCAGCTTGATCGAACGGGCCGCTGGCCCCTCGCCGATCATGATATCGAGTTGATAGTCCTCCATCGCCGGATAGAGCACTTCCTCGACGGCCGCGTTCAGACGATGGATCTCATCGATAAAGAGAACGTCGCCCTCTTCCAGATTGGTGAGCATGGCCGCCAGGTCGCCGGCCTTTTCCAATACCGGACCGGATGTGGTCTTGATGGCCACACCCATTTCATTGGCAATGATGTTGGCTAGCGTGGTCTTACCCAGACCCGGCGGGCCGAAAATGAGGACGTGATCGAGAGCTTCCTGGCGACGACGCGCCGCGGAGATGAAGATCTCCATCTGCTCCCGAACCGCAGGCTGGCCGACGTACTCGGACAGCAATGTGGGACGAATAGCACGATCCTGTACATCTTCAAACGCACTGCTCTGCGGTGAAATCAGGCGATCGGATTCAATCATGGCGTTGGTTCGCGGGCATCCTGTTGTTTATCTGTATTCCGTGGCGACGCGTTCAACATCATTTCACGTTCATTTTACAAACGCGAGTCCCGCTGTCACGTTACGCTCTGGTCAGATTCTTGTCAGACGGCAACTTAAGTTGCATTTAAACAAAACGACGTAACGTCCCGCCAGTCCTGAATACCTGCTGCATTCAGGCTGAACGGGACGTTTTTTGTGCGCCTATGCAGGCTGGTGACACTATCAGACACTGTGTTCCGGGAGAGTTCAACCGGCGGGAATCATGTTCTTCAGGGCCAGACGGATCATTTCCTGGGAACTCATGCCGGCTTCGGCCACGCGACTGACGGCCTTGGCGGCCTCCTGGGGTTTGTAGCCCAGGGAGATCAAGGCCGCTTCGGCCTCGTCTTCCGGCTTGTGGGCTTCAGGCTGGGTGCTGGTGTTAAGAGTCGGCGCGTCCGCATTGATCTGCGGCATGCCTTCAAGCTTGCCGAGGCGATCGCCCATTTCGATCAGCAGCCGTTCGGCGGTTTTCTTGCCAACGCCCGGGATCTTGACCAACGAGGCCACATCCCGGTTATCGACGCAGCGCACAAACTGCTGGGAATCCAGGCCTGACAGGATCGCCAGCGCCATCTTCGGGCCGACGCCGTTTACCTTGATCAGCAGGCGAAACAGGTCGCGATCCAGCCGAGCGGCAAAACCATACAGGTTCTGGGCATCCTCGCGCACCGAGAAGTGCGTGAAGAGTGTCACCTCCTGGCCGGATTCCGGAAGATGGAAAAAGGTGGTGTAGGGAATATCGAGTTCATAACCGAGGCCGTTGCAGTCCACCAGAACATGGCCGGGCATTTTCTCGATCAGTCGTCCGCGGATCTGGGCTATCACGCACTGTCTCCTCGCTGCCAGAGCGACACGGGAGCGCGTCGCCTGTCATTGTCGTCTTTATTGTCTGCCTAACGGAGCCGACCGCCCCGAACGCGGCTGCCGGCCGCAATGCGACCGATGCTCTGACTCATGTGGGCGTGGCACAGGGCAATGGCCAGGGCATCGGCGGCATCCGCCTGGGGCCGCTTGTTCAGCTTCAGGATACTCTGAACCATGTGTTGCACCTGTGTCTTGTCGGCCCCGCCCTTGCCGACCACCGCCTGCTTGACCTGTCGGGCCGAGTATTCGTTGACGGGCAACCCCGAATTGGCCGCCGTGACGATCGCCACGCCCCGGGCCTGCCCCAACTTGAGGGCGGAATCCGGGTTGCGCGCCATGAACACTTGCTCGATGGCAAACTCGTCGGGGCGGAACTGATCGATCAGGGTAGCGAGACCTTGATAAATCACCTGCAGACGCTCGGCCATGGGCTTCTCGCCCATGCGGATACAGCCGCTGTCCAGGTATTCGGTCAGGCGACCGTTGCTGCGGATCAGCCCGTAGCCGGTGACCCGCGAGCCGGGATCCACACCCAGAATTATCGACACACCCGGTCTCCGGCTGCTCCAGAATCAGGCATTCATCGCGTCCATCACTTCGGCCGGAATGTCGGCGTTGGAATAGACGTTCTGGACGTCGTCGAGATCTTCCAGCATGTCGATCAGTTTGAGGATGGTTTCGGCGGCATCCCGATCCAGTTCGATGTAGGTGGCCGGCACCATGGTCACTTCGGCATTGTCCGGTGCATGACCGGATGCCACCAGCGCCTCCTTCACGTCGAGGAACTGCTCCGGCAGGGTGACGATCTCGAAGGACCCGTCTTCCTGTTTGGCCAGGTCTTCGGCACCCGCATCCAGCGCCGCTTCCATCAGCGACTCTTCATCGGTTTCGGGACCGTAGGAAATCACGCCCTGCTTGGTGAACAGGTAGGCCACGGAGCCGTCCGTCCCCAGGTTGCCGCCAAATTTGTTGAAGGCGTGGCGCACTTCAGCCACCGTGCGGTTGCGGTTATCGGTCATCGCCTCCACATAAATGGCGACGCCGTTGGGACCGTAACCCTCGTAGGTGAGTTCTTCGTAATTGGTGTCGTCGGAATTGCCGACACCCCGCTCGATCGCCCGCTCCATGGTGTCTTTCTTCATGTTGGCGGTAAGTGCCTTATCGACCACGGCACGCAAACGGGGATTGTCGTTGGGATCCGCCCCACCCTGACGGGCAGCAACGGTCAGCTCACGGATGAGCTTGGTGAAAACCTTGCCTTTCCTGGCATCCTGAGCCGCCTTGCGATGCTTGATATTGGACCATTTGCTGTGACCTGCCATGAATCACTCCATCAAGTGGTAAATGCAAAAGCTACTCAACGATCACTCCCGACCGGGTATTGGCCACGGCCGGGAGAGACGTCTGACGTCGGTGAGGATCAGTCTTCTTTCTTGGCCTCGCCTTCGGCACCCTTGGCGACAGCCGGCTTGCGCAGACGGATGTGCAGCTCTTTCAGCTGACGCTCGTCCACTTCGCCCGGCGCCTGGGTCATCAGGCAGGTGGCGCTCTGGGTTTTCGGGAAGGCAATCACGTCGCGGATCGAACTGGCGCCGGTCATCAGCATGACCAGGCGGTCCAGACCAAAGGCCAGACCACCGTGCGGCGGGCAACCGAATTTCAGCGCATCCAGCAGGAAGCCAAACTTGGCGCGGGCCTCCGTCTCGTCGATGCCCAGGATGCGGAATACCGCCTCCTGCATGTCTTCGTTGTGGATACGGATGGAACCGCCGCCCAGCTCGGTGCCATTGAGCACCATGTCGTAGGCACGGGACAGCGCGTTGGCCGGATCTGCCGCCAGCTCTTCGGCGCTACAGGACGGCGCGGTGAACGGATGGTGGATGGCTGTCAGCTCGCCATTGCCGTCTTCCTCGAACATCGGGAAGTCGACGACCCACAGCGGCGCCCACTCGGCGGTCAGCAGGTTCAGGTCGTGGCCCAGTTTCACACGCAGAGCGCCCAGCGCCTCGTTGACCACGGTCGTCTTGTCCGCGCCGAAGAAGACGATATCGCCGTCTTCCGCACCCACGCGTTCGATCAGCGCCATGGCGACGTCATCGCCCAGGAACTTGATGATCGGCGACTGCAGACCAGCCACACCCTGACTCAGATCGTTGACCTTGATATAGGCCAGACCCTTGGCGCCGTAGATGCCCACGTACTTGGTGTACTCGTCGATCTGCTTGCGGGTCAGCTCGCCGCCCTTGGGCAGACGCAGGGCCGCGACGCGACCTTTCGGATCCTTGGCGGGACCGGCGAAGACCTTGAAATCCACGCTCTCGACCAGATCCGCCACGTCCACCAGCTCCAGCGGGATACGCATATCCGGCTTGTCACTGCCGAAACGCTGCATGGCCTCGGAATACGGCATGCGCGGAAATTCCGGCAGGTCCACCTTGAGCACGTCGCGGAACAGCTCGCGCACCATGCCTTCGGTGATGGACATCAGACCCTGCTCATCAATAAAGGACGCCTCGATATCCACCTGGGTAAATTCCGGCTGACGATCCGCCCGCAGGTCTTCGTCACGGAAACATTTGGCGATCTGGTAGTAACGATCCACGCCGGACACCATCAGCAACTGCTTGAACAGCTGCGGAGACTGCGGCAGGGCGAAGAACGACCCTTCGTGGGTCCGGCTCGGCACCAGGTAGTCGCGCGCCCCTTCCGGCGTGGCACGGGTCAGGATGGGCGTTTCCACATCCATGAACTCGTGGCTGTCGAGGTAGTTGCGGATGTAGCTGGTGACCCGCGAACGGAAACGCAGGCGGTTCAGCATTTCCGGACGGCGCAGGTCCACGAAGCGGTAGCGCAGACGCACGTCCTCGCCCACATCCACGTGCTC
Source organism: Marinobacter sp. NFXS9 (assembly GCF_040148665.1). Taxonomy (NCBI): domain Bacteria; kingdom Pseudomonadati; phylum Pseudomonadota; class Gammaproteobacteria; order Pseudomonadales; family Marinobacteraceae; genus Marinobacter; species Marinobacter sp. NFXS9. Next base: position 799,836 of record NZ_JAGDDW010000001.1, read on the forward strand.
GTCCAGCGGGAAAGGCGGTGTTGCCGCAGCGTTCAGGATGGTCAGTTCCTTACACAGGACTTCCACCTGGCCGGTCGGCATGTTGGCGTTTTCGGTACCCGCCGGACGGCGACGCACGCGACCGGTGATCTGGATCACGAACTCGCTGCGGACCTTCTCCGCCAGACCAAAGCTTTCCGGCGTGTCCGGATCCACCACGACCTGGGACATGCCGTCACGATCACGCAGATCCAGAAAGATAACCCCGCCATGGTCGCGGCGACGATGAACCCAGCCGCAGAGGGTCACGTCCTGATCGATATGTGATTCGTTGATTCCACCGCAATAGTGACTGCGCATACCCTTTCCTGTTAATCAGTGTTCAGTGTGTTCAGAGACTCAGCCAGCCGTTGACTCAGTCTTGCTCCCGGATCCGGACTCGCCGCCCTTCTCCGCCAGATTCTTTTTGCTACCGGTCTTGAAATCGGTTTCGTACCAACCGCTTCCGGACAGACGGAAACCGGCCGCGGAAATCCGCTTGCGGAATTTCTCCGCCTCGCATGAGGGGCACACACTCAACGGTGCGTCGCTCATTTTCTGGATGACGTCTTTCTCGAAACCACACGCATCACAGACGTATTCGTAAATCGGCATTGACTGAATCCCCACAATATAACCAACACCAGCCATCTCACTTCGCCGGGACCGGCCTTGGAACCGCCAGCCCGCTGCGCCGGAGCGCTGGTCACATTATCGGAAAACCGCCGAGTCTGCCCCGTGAAAACCGGGTGACGGGTATTCCCGGCTCCCTGGTCCGCAACACGCGCCCGACCCATCGGTTTGAAGGCCGCATATTATAAACATAACCGCCAGCAAAATCAGGCCGCGATCATACGGAATTGTGGCGTTGTACAGTTGCATTGAAGCCGGTCAGGCGACACACGGCCGGGAACGCAGATGACGCTTCCTCCCGCGAAAGGTAACATGTGTTGCTTTTCCCGGGCCGAGAACCCTTGGAGTCCCCACCGGACTTCCAGCGCCCGCACCGCATTTCTGGACCTGGAGAACAGCGTGTCCGCCCGAGCCGAACAAAAACTGAAAACCCGTCGAGCCCTGATGGATGCTGCCCTGCGACAACTGAGCGCCGAGCGCGGATTCGGCAGCCTGAGCCTGCGTGAGGTTGCCCGGGAGGCCGGTATCGCGCCGACCTCTTTCTACCGGCACTTTGCCGAACTGGACGAACTCGGCCTGGCCCTGGTCGATGAAGGCGGCGTGGCCCTGCGTCAGCTGATGCGCCAGGCACGCAAACGCATTGCCCGTAATGGCAGCGCGATCAACACCTCCGTGGATACGTTCATGGAGTACCTGCACAACAACGCCAACCTGTTCCGGCTGATGCTGCGCGAGCGCACCGGTGTTTCCAAGACATTCCGGACGGCCATTCAGGCGGAAATCGATCATTTCGTGACCGAGCTGGCGGACGACCTGCGCCGTTTTGCCGAGGAGCAGCACAAGCCACTTTCAGACGCCAAGCTGGTCGCGGAGGCCATGGTCACGCTGGTTTTCAACCAGGGGGCCGAAGTCCTCGATGCGACGCCGCGGGAAAAAAGCGAACTGCAGGATAAGCTGAAGGCGGAACTGAGAATGATCCTGGTGGGTGCCCAGGCGCTGGCGCGCCAGGGTGAGAGAGGGTTCCGGACCTGAAGAAACCGGCGCCGTCCGGTCAGGATACCGAGCGGTAGGCTGAAATCACCGGAACCAGTTTCTTCTGCATGTCTCGCAGGTCCGCTTCCGTATAGGGTGCCGCCGGAACCACACCCCAAACAGGCCCGGGCCAGGCCGGATCGCCTTCAAACCGGACCACGTGATGCAGGTGCAGCTGGGGAACCATGTTCCCCAGTGCGGCCACGTTGAGCTTGTGTCCGTCGAACACGGTCATCAGGGCTTCGCCCACCGCGCTCGACTCACGAAGCAGGCGCTGCTGGTCCGGCGGCGCCAGTTCGTAGATTTCCCGGACACCCACCCGTTTGGGAATCAGCAGGAGCCAGGGATAGTGGCTGTCGTTCATCAGCCGCAATTCACTCAGCTCACTGCTGGCCAGCGGAAGCGTGTCTTCAGCGAGTTTTTCATGCAGGACAAACGGCGCTGTCCCACTCATATTCAACTCCCGGTTGCGGAAAACTGGTTTCTACCTCTGCCTATAGCATAGTAAATCAGACCATGGCGCTCGAGCATTTCAGGCTCATAAAGGTTACGTCCGTCGAACACCACCGGATGACTCAGTGCCTCAGAGATGACCTCAAAGTCCGGCAACCGGAACTCTTTCCACTCGGTGCAGATGACCAGCGCGTCGGCCCCTTTCAGCGCCTGCTCCTTGGTGCCGCAGAGCTGCAGACCGGACTCTTCGCCGTAGATCCGCTGGGTTTCCTTCATGGCTTCCGGATCGTAGGCCTGGACCTTGGCCCCCGCTTTCCACAATGACTCCATCAGTACGCGGGAAGACGCCTCACGCATGTCATCGGTGTTGGGCTTGAATGCGAGGCCCCACAGCGCAATGGTCTTGCCCTCCAGATCCCCACCGAAGTAGTGGCTGACCTTGTCGAACAGCACGTGCTTCTGAGCCATGTTGACGGCTTCGACCGCGTTCAGCAGGCGTGCTTCGTAGTCGCAGTCACGGGCGGTACGTGACAGTGCAGTCACGTCTTTCGGGAAGCAGGAACCGCCGTAGCCGCAGCCCGGGTAGATAAAGTGATAGCCGATACGCGGATCGGAACCGATACCGCGGCGCACGGACTCAATGTCCGCACCCAGGCGCTCGGCCAGGTTGGACACTTCGTTCATGAAGCTGATCTTGGTGGCCAGCATGGCGTTGGCGGCATACTTGGTCAGCTCCGCAGAACGCACGTCCATGAATATCATGCGGTCGTGATTGCGGTTGAACGGGTAGTAGACCTCGCGCAGGATGCCTTCGGCCTTGTCGCTGTCCGTACCGACAATGATGCGGTCCGGCTTCATGAAGTCGGCGACCGCGGCACCCTCTTTCAGGAATTCCGGGTTCGACACCACGTCGAAATCCAGCTCTTCGCCACGCTTGTCCAGCTCGGCCCGCAGGGCGCCGGCCACTTTGTCGGCCGTGCCAACCGGCACCGTGGACTTGTCGACCACAACTTTATAGCCAGTCATGTACTGGCCGATGGAACGGGCCACAGCCAGAACGTATTGCAGGTCGGCCGAGCCATCTTCATCCGGCGGCGTACCGACCGCGATAAACTGGACCTCACCATGGGCTACGGCTTCCTGGGTGTCCGTGGAGAACAGCAGGCGACCGGCTGACACATTGTGATTGACGATCGATTCCAGGCCCGGCTCATAAATCGGGATGATGCCGTTGCGCAGCTTGTCGATTTTCTCCGGGTCCACATCCATACACAGGACTTCGTGGCCGACGTCCGCCAGACACGCACCCGTAACCAGACCCACATAGCCGGTTCCAAAGATCGTAATTTTCATGCCTTCATCCTTTCAAACGTTCAGATTTTAATCCCTTTTGGCCAGCGCAGAGAGACAGCTTACTTCTGCCGCGCCTGCCAGATTTCCTCCCAGGCCAGTGCCGTGCCGACGATGGTATCGAGATCGTCGTAGTCCGGCTGCCAGCCCAGGGTTCGGGTAATTTTTGAATTGTCCGCCATCAGAGCCGCTGGATCACCCGCCCGGCGCTCGGTTTCGGTGACCGGAAAGTCGTTGCCCGACAGGCGCTTCACCACCTCAATCACTTCACGCACCGTAAAGCCACGACCGTAACCGCAGTTCAACACGTCCGACGTACCGCCCCGATTCATATAGTCCAGCGCCATAACGTGGGCTTTCGCCAAGTCTTCGACGTGGATGTAGTCACGGATGCAGGTGCCATCCCGGGTGTCGTAGTCCGTCCCGAAAATCTGCATGCCATCGCGCACGCCATTGACGCACTCACAGGCCACCTTGATCAGGTGGGTGGCTTCCGGCGTCGCCTGGCCCAGCAACCCTTCGGCATTGGCGCCGGCCACGTTGAAGTAGCGCAGAATCACGTAATTGAGGGAACTGGCCGCTGCCAGGTCCATGATCATGCGCTCACTCATCATCTTGGACGCGCCGTAGGGATTGATCGGCGCCAGCGGCATATCCTCGGTCAACACCTGTGCATCAGGCATGCCATAGACCGCCGCGGTGGACGAGAACACCATGTAGGGAATGCTGTGGCGCTCGATCGCCTTGAGCAGGTTCAGGGTATTGCGGGTGTTGTTGCTGTAATACTTGAGCGGATTGCTGACCGATTCCGGCACCACAATGTTCGCCGCAAAGTGCAGAACCGCCTCAAACTTGCGCGTACTGAACAGCGCTTCCAGTGCCTCTTCGTCCGCCAGGTCGCCAACGACCAGTTCACCGCAGGTTACGGCCCAGCGATGGCCCGTCGACAGGTTGTCGTAGACCACCACGTCGTGCCCGGCCTCGCCCAATTGCCGCACCACGTGACTGCCGATATAGCCGGCGCCGCCGGTTACCAGAACTTTCATAGCTTTCCCTTTCCATTCAGCTTGTTTGTCGATGCAGGCGTCGCTGCCGCAAACCCTGCTCTACCCGCGCCTGCGACGACGCTGTTCTTTTATCGCTTTGCGCCGAGCTGCAAAGAACGTGCTTATTTTGTCACTGCATTGTGAAGCGAGTATTCCAGCCTCGACCTCGACAGACCAGTTCAAGGCTTCACTATCCAACAGACGGGCGGACGATTCCACCGCACCGGCCTTGGGCTCTGTCGCACCGTAAACCAACCGTGAAATACGCGCATGCACGATGGCGCCTGCACACATCATGCAGGGCTCGATCGTGACATAGAGTGTGGCTCCGGACAGCCGGTAATTCCCCACCCGGCGCGCGGCATCGCGCAACGCCCGTATTTCGGCATGGCCTGTCGGGTCGCAGCCGGAAATCGGGGCATTGAAACCGGTGCCGATTTCACGACCGTCCAACACGACAACGGCCCCAACCGGAACTTCTCCGATTGAGGCCGCCTGATTGGCCAAATCAAGGGCGCGAGACATCCAGAATACATCGTCACGCGCCTGATCGCCTGTCTGTGCGGTTACCATCCCGTTAATTTCCCGGCGGCTCTTGCTTCCGCTTATTCCCACTCTAATATAAATAAGAACAATATATTCATATAATTCAGCAACTTAAAAATCAACCATCTAGCAATACCATAAACTATACCACACGAAGAATTTTTGCTACTTTTTTGCAGCTCTGCGCTTCCGCAGCTCAGTCCGAGCCCAGGCAGATGCCTCTGCCATGTCACTGCGCAGCTCTTGCCGCTCCTCAGGGGTCAACCAACGCACTGCGGATTCGCCCCCTTCAGACTGCTCCAGAGACCAACGCATACTCTCTGCCTTGACCTCTGCAGCCGATGCCTGTGACGCTCGGCACTCTTGCTCGCTCATACCGCCTCTCAAACTTATACTAAGAATCAGTTGCTCAGTGTATATTTTTTAGCAAAAGAAAAAAATTCTGTAGATTTATGATAACTGGTAAATTGTCGATATTAAATGACAAAAGGAGCTCTTCATGGTCATGACAATAGATGAGATTAACGATTTAAGTGAAGAGGCTGATTTACACATACTAAACAGAGACTATGAAGCTCTGGAAAGTCTTATTGATAGATTGACATCAAAATATTTTGATTTTGAACACCCTCTTTATGAGGCTCATTACCTTTACACAATAGCAAACTGCTATTCCGTACTCTACGAGGCTCGGAGGGTTGAATGGCACTCAGACGACCTAATGAAAGCCATAATCTATTACAGAAAATCTCTTCACAGAATACCAAAACCTGACTGGAATGAAATGCCTGAAAATATTCAGGCATTTAATAACCTTAAGTCGATGGTTCTAACTAACTTGGCTAACCACCTTTCTTCTCAAGGAAGGGTTTTATGTTGCATACCTTTTTATGATGAAGCCATAGCTATAAATAGAAAAATAGAAGCGATTGCATCAAAGGCTAGAAACCAGCTCTTTCTTGGCGAATCTCTATATGACAACGGGCACAAAGAGTATCACTATTTTATCGCCTACAGGCTTACCAGAGAGGCCGCAGATAATATCGAAGAACTATATCCTGAACACAGAGTCGATTTAGAGGGGGATGGGTATTTAATTAGATTCAAGGAATGGTTCGAGGAGAACTTTGAGGAATCTTCCTTCGATTACTTTTCAGAAGATTATAACAGCTCAAAAACGAGAAAGGAAAAACAATATCTACAATGGTGCGCAAAGAACAAGCTATTTATTAACGACCTAAATGATGTCTGCGATTTTGAAATATCCCATCAGGATGTTCTTGCTCTTCCTTCTTTCTCTCAATCCATAAACTCAACACTCACTATGCATGAAGAGCTAGCGTATCATGGCAACTTCGATGAAATAAAAAATGACTATTGCTACGCACGCTACTTGTTTTTTACTGCCCACAGCATACCTGATGAAGAACAACACTTCTATAACTCAACATATCGACATGTTGACGACATGTCTCACTCGATAAACAACCTAAAAATCAGTCATTACAAAACGTCATTCAGGATACTTTATTCATTATTCGACAAAATCGCTTATTTACTAAGTCGCTTTTTTGATCTTAACGATATCAAAGATGACAACATGATAAGCATTGACAATCTATTTCGAGACTTCAAGTCAAGTAACTGGAGAAAAAATTGGAAGCCAAATAAAAAGCTAGGGACTAGCGACAATCATTTTATCCATGCTTTATTTTACATATTAAAGGATATTCGCGACGTTAAAGACACTTCATCTGTTTCAAAGTGGATAGACCCAGACGCTAAGGCATTTTCTGAAATTAGGAATGCCATGGAGCATAGATCACTTAAAATAGTAGATGATTTCGGTTATGAGCTAACGACCTCACATAACAGTTATCATGATAGTGAGTTAGAAAAACTTAATCTAGAGATTAAAAAAATAAGAGAGCAGTTACAATGCCCCTTGCCCCCTGAAGAATCCAAAATAATAGAATCCGACCTGGGAAAGCTCGAATCTGATCTTTATGAAAAGAAAAAATTAAGCTCACATTCTCTATTAATACCTATAAGTCAATTTGAGTCCCGGCTAATGACGCTAATAAAACTGGCAAGAAACTCAATCATTTATCTATCTCTATCCATCCACTTCGAAGAAAAAAAGCGCCCTAATGATAAGATATACTTGCCAATGGGCGTCCCATTAAAAGATTAAATCAAAGATAAGGCGGGCTGCACCGCCTTATCTCAGTATTGAGTCCGTTCTCAGCTTCATAATTCAGACCTAGGCATAACAACCTTAGTCATAACCTTTCCCATTTCCTCCTGCGTCGCCTCGATCTTACTGAGAACAGCAAGGATTGTTGACTGGCCGAACTGGGCAGTTCGCACGTCATCGGTCAGCCATAGCTTCAATAGGCCACCCAAACGGCCAAGATCGCCGTTGATTCGAGCCAACTCCCGTACCTGCTCACAATCGACCACACCCTTGATCTTGTAGCCCTGGCCAACCTCACGCAGATAACGCGCAGCGCTCATGCCTGCTCGCTTTGCTTGCGCCTCGATATGCTCCTTTTCCTCGGGTAAGCAGTACACCTTGATAGGCGTACTGCTCTTCCTCGTTATTCGTTTTGCCTTATCGTTCATCACCTTTTGCCTTACCTCCTTGTTACCTGGCGGATAGTGTCCAACGCCTCCTGGAAGTCCTCCGCCGTCGCTCGACCAGTTTCAGCCTGGTAGTACAGGATCGTGAACATATTGGCGACGGCTTCCGCAACGGGCGAAATCTGCCGGGCGGTTTCCTGGTCGATGAACTCCAGGGCAGCCAACTTGGTCGCGGCCTGATGAATTACGTTCTGAACTTCGATATTATGTGTGGTTGTCATGTGTCACCTCTCTGTCAGGTGGTATGTGGAAATGCGGGCCGGTGCCTCATCACCGGCCCGTGTGCTTTCTAACTACTTGCGTCGGCCAAACGGCCAGCGTCTCATTTTGTCGATTTGATCGACCGATCTCGTCATGTCCTTGTAAGCACGCCCGGCCAACCTGTTTTGGAATACCTCCATTTTGTCGGCAATAGCTTTCATCTTCGGACCGTGTCCGGTGTTGTGCAGCCACTGCCCCAAAAAATAGAAGGCCAGCATCACAATAAACATCACTGCGAAGAAACCAAATACCTCCGTAAGGTTTTGGGGTGGAAAGTTAAACTCCATAATCAGTAATCCTTATCTAGTTAGGCCATGCGGCCTTTTTTAACAAAGCTGGCAATCTCACTATTTCGTTCCTGCTGACGTTCCTGGGCATACGAAACGTAATCCTCAACGTCGAAGGTGTGTTTTTCCGGGTCGCGCTCTTGCCATTCTGCGTGTGCTTGGCGGGCTTCTTCCTGGTCCTCACTGGATAGGCCATCAAAGCCGCCGGTTTGATTCATCCAGCCAGTGCCGCCACCGCCTAAGCTATCGTTGTCAAATGCAGGGGAAGCGTCGTCAGTCGCCCTCCTTGTCGTCGTCATCCCCGTTATCTTTCGTACTGTTTCGGATCGAGCTGGCTAGACGACCTCCAGCAGTTCGGCCAATCCGATCCCCGGCCATATCACCCATACCCTTCATCAAATTTGCACCGGTATCCGCTGCAATACGACCAGCTTTTACAGCGCTGCCTTTAAAGCCGCCGCCAGAGGATTCGCCACCGCTAGAAGATTGGCCGGACGCTTGGGAAAATGAGCCAGCTTCATCAGAGTCGCCGCCACCGCTAAATGCTCCGCCCAGGCTCGACATAACGTCAGTATTGTTCGCTACGTTCTCACCTGCTTTTGCAAATGCAGCCTGAATAGCAGACGCACCGCCGGCGGTAGCCATTGCAGCACCGGCAGCCATACCGCCAGTGGCAACAGCCGCTCCGGCCATCGCTCCGGCACTGATACTGCCAGCACCTGCCGCCGCGCCGCCTCCAGGAACCAGGCTGGCGACCACATTGGGAACCGAGTGAATGAGCATCACAAGAACCAGTGAAACGACAAAGATCACCAGCAGTTCACGCATAGGGGCATCATTGGATAGATCGGCATAGAAACCGTCCATGATCGACATGGCAATGCCAATGAGCAACGTCATTGTCATCAACTTCAAAGCAACGCCCAATACGCTTTTGAAGTAGTTGATTGCTATATCTGAAGTCCAACGCGAACCACCAAACCCCAGCACGAAGACACCGGCATAGATCAATATCCAAGCCGTCACCAAGGCCAACAACACATTGGCCGCCACTACCGCCATACAGGCCAAAATTGCCAGCGTGATTAAGAAGATAGACAAGTTATCTATCGGGCTTGTGATGCTGTAGGACTCACCAGCTTTCACAATAATGTCGAACGCAATACTAATAGGCTCTGATGGGGTTAGATCTCTCGGAAGGCCACCGGCTTGAGCACCGATCATTCTCAACGAGTCGATGATTGACGTCGCAAAGTCTGGGCCGTTTCTGAGCAACCAGAGAAAGAAACCAAACGTCAGGATGAAGCGCACGAACTCGGCAAAGAACTCCCTTATATCCGCTTGTTTAAGGATTAAGGTCCCGCCAGCCCAAACAAGGGATATAGTGCCCAGCGTCCAGAACAGCCAGGCGGCATAGTTTGTAATTACCGTGCCCCAAGTAGCACTGGCCGTCATGAAACGCACGGCCACTTCATCCAAGACACCATTAGGCTCAATGGCCGCTGACGCAGTTTGCGAAGTCAGTAAAACTGCCAGGAGCATCACAAGTCGAATGAATATCTTGCTCATGGTTAGAACCCCTTGTTCTTGGAGCGATCAGTGGGTTCGCCCATATCCCAAAGACAGTTCCCTTCTTCCCTCTGCTCTTTCGTCAGGTTTGGGTTGTCACAGTTGATCGTTGCAGGCTTAGGCCCGTCATCTTCACCGCACCCCACCAGAACGAAAGAGGCCAACGCGCTAACGATAAAAACTCGGGTGATATTCTTCATGATTAGAACCCCCTGTTTTCTGAACGGTCGGTTGGCTCTCCCATATCGAACAACCTTTCACGGGACGCTTGATATTGAGCTTCGCGGTCAGCATCCGCCTGCATTCGAGTGCCAACGGCATTCTGCTGAGCAATCAGCAGGCTACGGATTTGCAGGAGCTGGTTAGCCTGGTTACTGGCGAGCTGATTGGCGTAGCCAATGGCGGCCAGTTGGCCGTCTGCGCCCTGGGCGGCAGATTGCAGGCGGTTAAGCTGTCGGGCGTCGGCTTCAAGATTGTCTTGCTGCTGCTCCAGGCCCTTAAACAGCGCGTCGTTGGCCTTCTTCTGCGATTCAGACGCCAGGCGACGGTTCTCGGCCATCGCGGTTCGTTCGGCATCACTGCATCCCGCCGCCGAGAAACAAGGCGAGCTGCGGTAATAGGCCACGTCCTGGAACTTGCCCAGGTAAGCATCGAGGCTGCCAAGCTGGTTCTGGTAATAGGCGAGCGTGTTGGTCGCCTGGTTCAGATCGTTGATGGTGCGCTGCGCCTGGTCCCAAATATGGGCCGCCGGGGCCATCGTGTTTTGCAGTTGGTTTTCGTACTGCTGGAGTTGGGTTTGGTATTCCTGAATCTGCTTGGCCGTCTGCGCGACCGCTTCCAAAGCAGACATGATGTTTTGCGTCAGATTGGTGCCATCAACTACTGGAATACCGGCGTAGACGGGCTGCAAAGTGCAAGTCGTCATAACGACGGCCAAAGCAATTTTAGCGGCTAAATTTTTTCTTCTAACTTTTTGCATACGTTGATCTCCATTACCAATGAATGCTTTATCGTGCCTTTCAATGCATAACGCATAAGCTCAATAATTGGACATAAAAGTTGACATGAAGAAATTTAAGCCAATAACTCCTACGGCGGCAGCCGGTAGCCTCGAAGAGCAAGATTCCCGTTGAGCACCTCCGGTGCGAATAAAGGGAGTGAAATAGGTACCGCCGACTTGTCGGTGGGCCTACTTCACCTATCTTGCCCGCCTTTCAGCGTTGTTTACGCCAAGGAAAGTGTTGCCGCGAAAATCTGTTTTTTAGTGCAAACCATATAAAATCGCTTGTTTACCTTCTTGCTAGAACAGAAGCACGAAATAAACACGTAATATCAGGCAATTACTACGCTAACGCGGGGGTTTACACAGCAAACAAACACAGAAATACACAGCTTTACCAATTCAGGAGGGATAGCGCCCCTCAAGTGTCAATGAAACGTACAAGTGCTAGCAACTCATCGAGTTGTAGAGCGCTGTATTTCATGGGTTTTCTAACCCACTAGACGCTCTCGCCAGCTTTTTCTTTGACGGTTTCAGATTGATATCGATTGGGTCATGCGGTCAGGAAGGATCGCTATTAACACCCTGGGCGTGTCGAGCCACTAGCGCCCAGCTTCGGACAGCTTTTCGGCACAACGTCAGTGCGGATAGGAAATGTAGTGTTGTAGTATGTTGTATGGTGCTACTACATACTACAACCTACAAACCGCACGCATTTTCAGCCTACTACCGCCTGAAGTGTCTATTCATCTTGATGTATCGAATATGGCTTTCTGAACCGCCCAGAGAGGCGCTTCAGACATCATCCCCCACCAACCCCTAGTTGACCTCTGAACGACGCTCCTGGGGCTTGTAAGGCGGCTTTGGTCGTCCTTCGGACGGATTGAACGCCAAGAAAAGGTGAAAGCCCTTGGCGAGGAAGCAGAATCGGCCACCCTTTTGGCGTTAAAACATCGGCCAAAGGCCGATTGAGTTGGCAAGGCATGAACGCGCCATTCAGGCGCGGGCTATGCCGCGCATGATGGATATTCTTTGGAATATCTTGGATCGATTTCCAAAACAGGCCGGAAAGCCTTGCCCTGCAAGCGTTTGCGCGATTGAAGCGGGTACTGTTATGCCGGGGATGGGATACTGTTATGCCGGGGCACGGGTACTATTATGCCGGGGATGGGTGCTGTCGCGCCGGGGGGGGGTGGCCTGGTTGGCCCTTGGCCGCCTAATTTCCCATTTCCCCTTGGCGTATTCATGTACAGTCCAACCCACTGAAACAAGTTCAGTCAACGCTTTCCGGGCCGTCTGACGGCGCTTTTTCAAGGTGTTGGGGTTCTTCGTTTCGTCCGGCCAAACGTAGTTGCAAAGAGTATCCAGTTCTACCCGTCCAAATTTACCGGCATCAATCCAGCCCGATAATCGCTGATGTATTAATCGAGCAGGATCGGTCTGTAGCGCCCGAACCTCAGCCATGTCGAGCCGAGTATGTGGACGCTCTCCCATTACAGCCTCTGCTAATCGAGGGTTGAGGCTGACAAACAGTTTACCTTCCCGGTCGTCGCTGACGTAATCGGACAAGATGCGGAACCCCTGACGCTGCCCGTTACGCTCGACAATGACCGATACTGCCCATAGGCGCTCGATGCTATCGCGGATAGTTTTGAACTGGCTGCCTCCGTCATCAGCATACCCAAGTTCTCGCGCCAATTGTCGGAAGCTGCCCTTGGCAACCATTGCATCTTTCTCAACCGCGTCCCACTTCAGGTCTAACAAGAGACGCAATTGCTGCCCAACTTCTGACTCTGTTTCGTTTCGCAGCACAATCCCGCGTCCCCCATCACCAGAAATTGCGGCCATAGCCACAAGCCCTTGTAAGATGCGAAGATCATCAACACCTAGAGGCTCTGGCCCCCAGAAACGTATCGAATCCTCGCCATGGGTATAGGTTACGTCCAGCTTGAGCCGCTTGCGCTCTCCACGCTTCAGGCTACGGAACAAGCCAGGAGCCAGGCAGTGAGCTGGATCATGTCGAACATGGGTAAGATCAAAGCTCATCACGTGACCTCACCTTAGATTTCTTGAATGGCAGCACGCCATTGGCTACGCGCTGCCTCTCCAGCACGGCAGGTTTCAGCACACCGCCCTCGTGACGCCGGAACCAGCGCTCTGCGAAAGGAGAGCCATAATTCGCCTTGCTCACGCCATAGCGAACGAAGTACCCACGCTGACTATCATCAACACCCCATTCCTCAGCCTCGGTTTGCGTCATGCCAGACAGGTACGATTGCCAGCGAATGTTATCGACCAGAACAGACGACCCACGGCTGGCCTGTTGCTGGTCACCCGCACCAATCATGGCGGCGCTCTTACTGGCATGGTGCAAAAATACGATAGAGCATCCCGTATCGGCGGCGATGGCTTCCATACGTCCGATCACTTGCGCCATTGGACCGCTAACGTTTTCATCTTCGATGTGGAAACGACGTAAGGTGTCCAGGATCATAAGGCGGCGGCCCACAGCCGCTCGCTTAAGGCCATCGAACCAATCGAGACACATGATGTTGGGGCACCTTCCTATCAGCGGCTCAATCAGCAAGCCTTCAGCAACAGCTTGCCGCTGCTCGGCGGTGAGATGCGCTCCAAGCGCATGTAATCGGTGATGGATAGCAGCGGGAGGATCTTCTGCGGGAAGATAGATAACTGGCCCAACAGTAAATTCTCCGACTTCCAACAAGTCCGGGCCTCCAGCGATCTGCGTGGCAAGCTGTAAGGCCAGCATGGATTTTCCGGCACCACCTGGTGAAACCAAGGCCCCCACAGTGCCCGAAACCATGTTAGGTAAAACATAATCAAGAGGCAGCGGCGCTTCCGAAAAGGCCGCCATAAGATCAAGGGCCATACTGTTAGGCCCCTATCGTGTTGCCAGGCCGAGTAGCCTGGATTCCTGAAGACTTACGCTCCTCAATCCACTGCTCTACTTCCGACAAGTCCCACGCGACGTTTCTGCTGGTAAGTGCAATTCGACGAGGGAACTCACCTCGCTTCTCCAAGTTGTAAATTGTCCGTGAGGAGAGCGGAATCATCTCTAAGAGCACTTTTCGATTGATCAGCGTCTTGTTTGCCATTGCTTGCATACTTGTGCCTCCACTTACTTATGAAAACTCTATGGTGCCCAGCAATGCCACTTGATTAAGCCTATAAATTGGCTAAAATGGTTGACATGAAAAATAAATCGAACATCGTCATCTGGGAAGGTTGTGCCCCAGTCGTCACAGAAGCTATCCAGCGGTTTGAAGAACGCTGGCATCCTTACTCTGCGTCCTCAAGACGCTACCCGATCGTGCGCTTGATAGAGGAAGTCATCGATCCTGCCCTAGCAACCTACATGGATACCCTTCCAGGAAGCTACGCTGGCCATGTTCCTGGAGCCGGAGCTGGATTAGGATTCAGCGCTATCATTCGAATGGTAGGACTTGAGGCCATGGTGCGAATGCAACGCCAATTACTACGTCAATTCATTAAGACAGTAGAACAGAAGAGTCCGACGGACGAGCGCTTCATAGCGACTCTCGAATCCTTGAACGGGCTGGTTTGGGATTGTGCATGTAAACGTCCCAAAAGGTCATCCTCTACAAAGGGAGTCAACCTAAACGCACAACGTAAACACGATTTTTGCGAACTATGCGGAAACAAGACGGAGTTCGCAGCCTTTATGACGACAGTGGCAGGTCAGCGTATCAATGACGTTGAGTTAGAGGATCGTAACAAACTTGAGCTCAGTCACCAGTACTGCGAAGAGCATAGACCAAAGTTGGCAAATGGTGAGTGGAACCCTACTTATAGACAGGCAAAACGTTCTCTAACGCAATTTAATATCGAACTCACACGACTGACCCATCAGTGTGCAAATCGGTCCAAGCCTCACGCCATGTCAGGGGATGAGTTGATTGACAACTACTTCTTCCAATTAATGTTACGTCTAACTTTGCAGTCAGCAGACAAAGCAGAATTACGCAACCTTGCTCGCAGGATGGTGGACTCCAAACTATCGGACACCAAGAAAAAAATGCTAGTACTCAAGCGGTCAGGGTTCAGCCAGACTGAAATTGGAAAACAAATACTGAACACCAAGCAGCAGCCCATGACGCGCCAAGCCGTATCTAAAGCGCTGGCCTCAGTTCGAAAAGAATTTCTATTAGAGAATTATGAATATACTAGGGAAGAATTTTAGCCGCTAAAATTCTCACTGTCTTTTAGACTTATTGATTTCAGGCTGACAGCACAAACAAGACAAGAACGTGGCTCGATATTAAAATCATGATTTCACAGGGAAAACATTATGAATGTTAGTGGCTTTTCAATAGATAGCATCTTATGGAGTAATTTAAGAAGCTGCCAACAAGGCAGCATAAGGACAGCGTTAAGCTACTTAGTCGCCCCTGCAAAACGCCGTTTTCAGACAGCCAGCAATTTACCGGTCTCTGCCGATTCATCCGGCAACGCCGGGGTTGACCATAAAATAGCCAATATCAGGCGTAAATGCCGTCCGTTTTCATAAGGCCAAAGAAGC